>JAOAEE010000013.1 GCA_026416955.1 Ignavibacteria bacterium
AAAATAATAAAAATTATTGGTTCAACCAAAGAATTGCGTCAGAATGAGACGCTTAAGTAAATTTTTTTTACAAAATTCTCCTTATTGAATAACCTTTCTCTTTCAATAAGTTAATAATTCCCCTTTTACCGAATAAATGGGCCGAGCCAACAACAACAAAATAACATTCTCCAGTTTTGAGAAATTCTACTATTTTTTCTGTCATTTTAACATTTCTTTTGTCGTTGATAACTTCATAAAATTGATTTTCAAAAAAGTTAGTTGTATCCCTTTCTGTAATAGATTTCATAATAACAACTTCATTACTTTCTAACCACGCATTAAAAAAATCCTCAACATTTTCTACCTCGTTTTTTTTCTCTACCAGAAAATACTCGAAAAAGTATTCAGGAGAAATTTCATAAAGGCTTTTGAAAACATTTAACTGGTCGACAAAAGTCTCCAATTCTAAAACTTTTTGACTTGTATCCATCCTCTTAGAAAAATAATATTCAACACCCAACTCGAAATCGTTACCCGAATTCGCAACCAATTCTAAACTTGTTAAAAACATTACTGCCATCCAAGGTTGAAGCTTATTGTAAAAGAATTTCGGTATGGAATGAATTTTAAACAAGCTATCCATAATCTTGAAATATTTCTTTGGAACCGAATTTTCCAATGTAGAATTGTCTTTGAATGTCCCATATTCTAATATTTCAAAAGGGTCTACTTTTGTTAAATCGATTTCGAATACTATGTTCTTGCAGTTTTTAAAAGTAGTTTCCACAGAAGAGTCAAGAGGAAAGGTTTCTTTTTTGACAAGATGAATAGAACCGAATAAAAACACTTTTGAACTATTAGTTGTGACCTCGTAAAAGAAACCTTTAGGAAACAAAAATACATTGCCAGCAAACAAAAAGAAGGTAATAATATTAAGTAGATTAACAATTTTTTTCATTGTTTCAAAACCCATATGATTAAATTTGTAAATTTAATCAATCAAGACTATTTATGAATAGTTTTCTTAAAACAAGTCTCTCGAAAAACATTTTGATTTTGATATCGCTAACTTTTTTTAATTGGTCTTGCGTCAAAGAAGAAGTAAAAATTAGATTCTGGCATTTTTGGAGTGAACCGAAGCAAGCAAAAGTAATAAAAGAAATTGTAGCAGAGTTCGAAAAAATACACAAGTGCAAGGTAGAAATTTCCGAATTATCTTGGAATGATGGAAAAACTAAACTTATTCTCGCTTTTAACTCAAGAACTGCACCAGATGTAATAGAATTAGGTTCGGATTGGGTTTCGCAATTTTCTTCTGCACAAGTTCTGGAAGAACTTTCCGAAACTGAGTTCCAAACTGGAAAATATTTTAATTACTCACTTGAGCCGGGAAAATACAAAAACAAAATCTATGCAATTCCATGGATTGTTGCAACAAGGGTTTTGTTCTGTAACTTGGAACTTATGGAAAAAAGTGGTATTCCCACACCACCAAAAACACTTGATGAACTCTTATTTTTTTCATCCAAGATAAACGACGACGGCTTCGGATATGGATTTGGTGCAAATGGAACAGACCCTCATAGATTATATAAAAAAATACTTCCTTTGATTTGGACCTTTGGAGGGGAAATTGTGGATTCAAATGGAAATATCGTCATAAATAATTATTATACAATAAAATCTTTTGATTATTATTTCAAACTATCTCGCACTGGTATTATAGAAACACAAAAGCAAATCGATTTACTATTTGTTCAAGGTAAAGTTGCATTTTGTTTTTCTGGTGAATGGTTATTAGACCTTATCACTCAATCAAATGCTGATTTACACTTTACTACTTCTCTAATACCGGGAGTTGATGGCAAGCCCGGAATTTCCTTTGCTGGTGGTGAATACTTGGCAATAAACAAAAATTCTAAAAATAAAGAGTTAGCAAAAACTTTCATTAAGTTCCTACTTTCTGATAAAAACGTTATCAAACTTTGTAGAGAAATACCAAGCGCAGGTTTCCCGGCAGATACACTAAACTTCAAGAATCCAGAACTTATCATTAATAACCACAAAAAAACTTTTGCAGAACAATTGAAATATTCAAAAATGACGCCCGTTCATCCACGATGGATAGAAATTGAGGCAATCATTGAAAAAGCGCTTGAAGAAGTAATTTACCAAAAGAAAGATATTCAGGAAGCATTAAAGGATGCCCAAAAAGAAATTGATATCTATAACAGAAACATCTCATTTTAACAACAAAAATTACACAGTTTCAATTTGGTTTATTTAATTAAGTTAGTTTTTATTATTTTTGATTTTAGTTTATTCTAAATTATTTGAAATGTAATGTTAGTTATGTTATTAAGTGAAGTTAATAACGAAAAAGTTGTCAAAGTTGTAGCAATAGATACAGGGAATATTGCAAAACAAAGGCTATTAGCATTAGGAATACATCCAAACGATATTCTACAAGTTGTTTCGAATCCTTCTTTTGGTCCGGTATTAATCAAAAATCTTTCGAAAGACAATGCCAGAATTGCAATTGGGCGAGGTATCGCTCAAAAAATCAAAGTCGAAAACGTCAATTAAATCGATTGCATTAGTTGGACAACCTAACAGCGGAAAAAGCACACTTTTCAATGCACTTTCTGATGTTAAAGTTTCCACAGCTAACTTTGCTGGAACAACTGTTGAATATAAGGAAACAGTTATTAATTTATTTGGTTCTGATGTCCACATTATCGACCTTCCGGGCATTTATTCATTAAATCCCTCTGAACCAGCAGAATTTGTCACACTAAATTACCTTTTAGACAACTCAATCGATTTAATAATAAATGTAATCGATTCGACATTTATTACCCGAAGTTTAGAGTTAACAATTGAGTTGACCGAATTAGGGATACCAATGTTAATCGCATTAAATATGACTGATGAGGCCCAAAAAAAAGGAATTGATATTAACACAGAAGAACTTGAACGCCTTTTAAATGTTCCAACGGTAAAAATTTCTGCTCTTTATCGAAAAGGTATAACAGAACTTTTAGAAAAAATAGAAACTCAACTTTTTATTTCACCAAAAACACCAACGCAACAAAAATTCACTTTTCACATAGAGCAAGTTTTGAACAGAATAAAGGAAAGTTTCGAAATTGCTTCCCAAAACCATATTGACAAAAGGTTTTACACTATAAAAGTTTTAGAAAATCCCTCTTTAATAAAAAATAAACTTGAAATAACAAATTCTAACAAAATAAAATTGGCAATTGATGAGATTATTTCTCAGCATCAAATACCCGCTTACGAAATATTTGAGTCTGAGAGGCACCATCGAAGTATGGAAATAAGCCACAAAGTAACAATTTATGCTCATTCCTCCAAACTTACATTTATCGATAAGTTAGACCTACTTTTCTTGAAGCCTTTTTCTGGTTACTTTTTTGCAATTTTTTTCTTTGCAACTTATTTTTTCCTAATCTTTTCTGCTGGTGGTTGGATAGGTAGTCTTTTTGAGCAACCTTTAAGTGAATTATCAAAATTATTTGAACCCCTTAAAGATAAAACTCTTTTGGGTTGGTTCATTGTCGATGGTATTTATCAAGGGATTTCGGGGGCTATTGGGATTGTTCTCCCCTACTTTCTTCCACTATTGTTTCTAACATCAATATTAGAAGAAACTGGTTATATGGCGAGAATTGCATATTTGATGGACACTATTTTCCATCGTATAGGCTTACACGGAAAATCGGTAGCATCTTTTGTTATGGGTTTTGGCTGTACTGTACCAGCAGTTTATGCTACCCGAATTATTGAAAGCAAAAGAGACAGACTTCTTGCATCGGTTCTAATTAACTTCATCCCTTGCTCAGCAAGGTTGACAGTAATTTTTGCTCTTACAACTGCATTAACCGGACCGCTTTGGACTATTGTTATTTTTTTGTATATTCTTATTGCTATTGCCGTTACATCGAAAATTCTTTCCACATTTTTACCAAAACCCATTGGTTTAATTATGGAGATTCCCCCTCTGAGACTTCCCTCCTTTAAAATAATATTAAAAAAAACGTATTATAAGATATTGGAATTCTTTAAGGTTGCTTTTCCATTTCTGGTTTTGGGTAGTCTTGCACTTTCTATTCTGGACTATTTTAATTTCACGAAAACAATGAATTCTTTGTTTGAACCTTTTATTTCGAACATTCTTGGATTACCCAAAGAGCTTGGAACCCCCTTGGTATTTGGTTTTCTTCGGAAAGAACTTGCTGTATTTATGACTTCCCAAGCATTTGGGGTCAACAACCTTAGCAACATTCCACTTACTATCCCACAAGTTGTTTCTTTTTTAATATTTATAGTCTTTTATTTGCCTTGTGTTTCAACTTCTGCAGTTTTCTGGAAAGAATTTGGATGGAAACATTTACTAACAACTGTTGTTCTTGGTTTTTTACTTTCAACCATCTCTGCTCTCTTTTTTAGGATTACTTTAACAACAATTTTTTAATATTAAAAAAATTTTTTTTGACTATAATTTTATTTTTTTTAATTTAATTTTTTATTAATATTTATTTTGTAAAACTTATTTGGAAATAACTATGCTTAGTCAAGCAGTTCAAGATTATTTAAAAGCAATTTATAAACTACAAGGCAATAAACCCGTTTCTACAACTGAACTTGCAAAAGAATTAAATGTTTCGGGCGCATCTGTAACTGGAATGCTTAAGCGTCTGTCTACAATGGGTTTAGTAAGTTACAATTCTTACCACGGAGCAAAATTGACCCCTGCTGGCGAAAAAGTTGCACTCGAAACCATACGATTCCATCGCTTATTGGAATTATATCTTAAAGAAAAGCTGAATTATCCACTCGACAAGGTCCACGAAGAAGCTTGTCGATTGGAACATTTCATATCCGAGGAATTTATCGAAAGGGTTAATCAAATTCTTGGTGACCCAAAATTCGACCCACACGGACATCCAATTCCCACTAAGGAAGGTAAAATCGAGTCATTCGATGAACTGCCACTAAGCGAAGCTGAAATTGGAAAAAATTACACCATCAGTCATCTTGATGATGATAATCCCGAACTTCTCGGTTACTTAGAAAGCTTAGGAATTTTGCCCGACACTAAAATTGAACTTATCGAAAAATCACCATTTTATGGACCCATTTCGCTTAAGCTTCTCAAATCTCAAAAAATACATACAATTGGTTACGAAGTAGCAAAAAGAATTTTCCTAAGAAATACAAATTAATCCCAAATAATGGTGGATACCCCCAAAATTTCGGTTTGTCTAATTGTAAAAAATGAAGAAAGGTTTATTGAAAATTGTCTCCGCTCGGTTGCTAGCATTGCAAGTGAAATTGTAATTGTCGACACTGGTTCTACCGATAAAACAATTCAAATTGCATCGAAATACACAGACAAAATCTATTTTCATCCTTGGAATTACAACTTTGCCGAAGCAAGAAATTATGCTATTTCTTTGTGTAAAAGCCCTTTTATACTATCTATCGACGCTGACGAAGAACTACAAAATCCAGAAACTGTTTTACAAACCCTTTCTAATGCAAAACCCAATATAGGTGGTTGGTTGGTAAATAATATTTCCTTTGCTTCAAGAAAATCAGGAACTGGCTTCGATACTTTTGCATCTAAATTATTAAGGATTTTTCGAAACCACTCAAATATCCGCTTCGAAGGAATTGTTCACGAGCAAATCCACGAATCTATCCTTCAAAATAACTTCGAAATTTCAGATACGGAAATTATTTTTCTGCATTATGGTTATTCACTTTCGGAAAATGAAATGAGAAATAAGCAACTTCGAAACTTAAGCCTTCTGCTTAAAGCTATAAACAAAGAACCTACTAATGCTTACTTGTATTTTCAAACTGCTAAAACATATTTGGCACTGGACAAACTCGTTGATGCTGACCATTATATAGAAGAAGCATTGAAATTTGCTAAACCTGAAAGTGCAACAAGACCTCAAACATTGAATTACGGTGGAATTATCTCTTTTAAACTTGGTGATTTTCCAAAAGCAATCCAAAGAGCAAGGGAATCATTAAAATTAGTTCCAAATCAATCATTTGCGAACTTTGTTTTAGGCGAAACTTATTCTGCATTAACCGACTACAAATCTGCTCTACTCTATTACCAAGAAATGGAAAAAGTACTAAGGAACCCCAACCCATTAGCACTTTTTGTTGGGGATTACTTTTTACCTTTCGAAAGTCTTTACTTTCGGATAGGTAGGTGTTACATTGGATTAAATCAATACAAAGAAGCGGAAACCTATTTTCGTAAAGGATTAGCAATAAACCCCAATGATTTTGACTGTATTCGAGGACTATCCAACGCTCTAATTTTTCAAAACATTTTCGATGAACCTTTAAAAATATTACAAGACTTTAAAGCAAGAAATCCAAACCGTTCAACAGAAGTCGATAAATTTGTGGAGGAAATAATATCTTTAAGAAATAAATTTTCTAACAATTTATCTGTTCATACTAAGTTCGCAAAAGAAGAAAGTTCCGAGAGAATTCCAAACGACTTAAACAAAACTATTAAGCCTTTCATTACATTAAGTATGATAGTAAAGAACGAAGAAAAATACCTTCCCGGGTGTTTAGAGAGCGTTAAGGATTTAGCAGATGAAATTATTATTGTCGACACTGGGTCAACAGACAATACAAAAAAAATCGCTCAAAGTTATGGTGCAAAAATTTTTGACTTTCCTTGGAAAGATGACTTTTCTATCGCAAGAAATGAGGCTCTTAAACATTCTACTGGTGAATGGATAATTTATTTAGATGCAGACGAGAGAATTGTCTATCCACCAGCAAAAGAACTCATCAACCTTTTAAAAAATGCAGATTCCTCTATTGGTGCTTTCTATTGCTTGATTGAAAGTGAACATTACCAAATGGACGGAAGTACAGAGCTCCATCGAGGTGGGTATCCAAGAATTTTCCGGAATTTGGGTTACCCAAGGATAAAGTTTGTTGGAAGAGTACACGAACAAATTGCACCATCAATTTTCCAAAATGGCTTAAGTATTCAATTTTCAGATATTAAGATATTACATCTTGGATATAACGAAAGCCGTGAGGTTATGGAACGAAAGATACAACGAAATTACAAAATGCTTATTGAACACGTAAAAGAAGAGCCATTAAATGGTTATGCTTGGTTTCAATTAGGACAAACTCTAGCCCAAATGTCACTTTTTAACGAAGCTGAAAAAGCAATTAGGATGGCAATCCAAACAAAGTCTCTATCTAAATCTGTTTTCGCTAGCGCAGCCTCGACTTTGGCAAAAATGGTTGGGAACAAAGGATATTACCAAGAAGCATTGTACTGGGCTGAACAATCTCTTTCCGCAGTACCAGACCAAATATACGCTTTGCACCTGAAAGCATATGCACTCCTTTACTTAGAAAGATACGAAGAAGCAGAAAATTTGTTCTACGAGGTATTGAATAGAATAGATAAGAAAAAAGGTATTCCTTTAACTGGATTCGATATCATCATCCCCGAGCATATTGTATTGAAAGGATTAGAAATGGCAAAAAAAAGGATTAAACCAAGATGAGTTGCAAAAAGAATTTACAATTTTTTTAATTTTGTATTTCACATTGCCAACATAGCTCAGCTGGTAGAGCAGCTCACTCGTAATGAGCAGGCCGGCGGTTCGAATCCGCCTGTTGGCTCTAATAGTATAAATGTAATTGAAATGCCCAACGAGTACTTTTGCTTTCCATAGACTTAAAATATCTATACTCTCCAACAAATTCTAAGTATGGAATTGGAAAATATCGTACTCCCAAGACTATGGAATTATTCGATAACTTCCATACATTTTCGCTTGTTATTGTCAAACTTGTTGAAGCATTCTCGTACATCAGAAATGGAAGAACACCACGGGAAGCAAAGTAAATTAGTTTAACAGAGAAATTGTTTGTTCTTCTAAGTTCTTTTAGAGAAGAAAAAGCATACTCATAAAAAAGTCCAATTGTTTCAAAAAAATTGATGCCAATGAAACTACTCGAATACAAAAAATTACCATTCACTAAAACAGAAGTTCCAAGAAAACTATAAGTTAATACATCATTGATAACATTTGGATAGAAAACAAATTTTGAATTAAATGTAGGATTGTGTTTCAATACAATTGGTCTATCACCAAATATTGTAACTTGAGAAAGGAAACGAGAGTCGAAAATCCCAATGAAAAAATCAAAATAATCAAATTTTCTGTAAGAAAGTTCTATACCAAATTCAGAGTAATCTGGTGGAAAAAGGCTGGATGAATAATCGACCGATGCAATTCTCCTATCAAAACGAGTCATATCGCAATCACGAATTCCAAAAGAAGGTTGGAACTTACCTAATTGAATCTCGGGAAGGAAATCTAATATTTTTATGTTTGCAGAGGCTGTCCAATTGTCTTGACCTTGAAAAACTAAACTTCCAAGATTGTATTGACCATTAAAATTGATAAATTCATTGGGTTTAAGAAGTACATATATCGCAGCTTCCATAGGAAAAAATTTTCTCTTTGCCAACTCGGTTCGATGCGAACGAACAGACTGGAATCTAAAATCAAATCCATAAGAAAAACCTAATGAATCCTTCCCTTCTTGCTCAAAGCTCAACTTACTCCAATACTGTTCTTTGTCAAATAGTTCGTAAATCTTTTTGATTTCATCCTTACCTATAGGGAATTGAGAGGCGTCTCTTAGATATTTCCATCCAAATTCAGTTCGAATACCCCCACCCTGAGGGTTAATATGGCACTTAGAGCATTTATTTCCGGACCAAATAGAAAGTTCTGGTGTAGTATGGCAATAATTTTTGATTAGAAAAAAAATAACTATTGTAACAAATAAATATTTCATATTAATCATTTATGTGGTGGTAACTTCCCTAATTTTCGTGCTCTAACAACATCTTCAGCAGTAACTTTCATATCGATACCATTTAATTCCCTATAAACATATTCCAAAATCATAGCAATTTCATCATCTTTTAAATTTTTATCGACCTCTGTTGTCATTACTCCGTAATATACTTCCCCATTGACAATAATTTTCCCACTCCTACCAAAAAGCATACCCCTCAATAATTCAATTTTATCCCCATTTTGAACATAATCGGAGTTCTTCAATGGTGGATAAACTCCCTTAATTCCCCGACCATCCTTACGATGGCATTTTGAACATTGTTCAACATATAATTTTTTCGCTTTTTCTTTATCATAGGAAAAGGAAACATAAAGAGAAACAGTGAAACAAAAAACCACTAAGACAAGAACAACTAGAAAAAATCTATTTTGCTGCAATTTATTCAACAAAAGTTGATTTTCGATATTTTTTGAATATCTTTTTTGCATCTTTTTCTGCTTCTTCATATTTTGAATAACCCCACAGAACTACTTTATACATTATTCCACTGTTTGATAAAAATCTATCGTAATATGCTCTGAATCCTTGTTTTTCCCAAAAGAGAACTTTCTTTTCTGCCAAATCTTCACTCAATGTAGTATCCACAACTATAGTAAAAGGTAGCACTTCTGGAATAAGCCATCGAATTTCAACCCTTCTGTTAAACAAGCCAGAAAATTCATCATCTTCAACTGGAAACAATGGTTTGCTAATACCAATACCTTTTGTTCTAATTTGCGAAGGGAAAACACCTCGTTCAATTAATCTATTTTTTACCGCTAATGCTCTTTCAAGAGATAGTTTTATTGGGTCTGAATATTGTTCCCCAATACCAGCAGTTCCAATCAATTCGACAACTAGATTTCTATGGTTAACCATCAAATTTGCAAGGTTATCGATGCACGGAAGAAAATTCTCGGATAAAGTAGTGTCGGCAAATTTGAATAGCGAGACTGCCTGGTAATTTGTGTAGAAATTCCTATCCTTGATTGGCAATAAATAAGAGTCAGAAAATGCAAGTTGCCCTGAACGAACAAATAATTTCAGATTTAAATCATTGCATTCGAAAGCTTTCCTTTCAATTGGAAAATTCGACTTGAAATAGTATTTGTTCGACAAAATTATTTCTGTTAACCCAAATGCAATATCATCGACTTGCCAAGGAAAATGTACACTAGTTCCACCAGTTTTAGAGGATATATAATAGTAAGTTGAAGGCGAAACCTCGTTGCCGTAAGCAATAGTATTTATAGAAATTCCTTTTTTCAAAGCCAAGTCAATAATATCTTCTAATGTATAATTAATCGAGGAATTATCCATCTTATTTGTAATCAGAACAATAACAGATTTTGAATTTTCTTCAATTTCATTGATTAAGTTCCATAAAGAGCGATAAATAGAACTTAATTCTATTCTTTTAGGAAATTCAAAAGTCTCTAAATCCCAGCCAAACTTGTCTGCCATTTCCAATGGAATAACATTATCCACTTTAACACCAAAAAGATACAATGCAACTTTATCGGAAACTTCAAGAAATCTAACCGCTCGTTGTATTTGCTGTTTTAACTTTGGGTTTTCATTAATAATTGAATAATCTACGAGAACAAAAAAATTCAATTTCTTTTCTATTGTTAATTCGGTTGGAAATCTCTGGGTTAAAGTAGAACTAATTTTATTGGGGCATTTTTGTTCTAATTCTACTTTCAAGTCGGTTGGGAATTTAGATACATCGTACAAAAGATTACCGAAACGGTCAAGTAAACCAAAACTGACCTCGATACTATCTCTAAATTTGCTTGGTTTTACTCGAAAAATTCTAAGATAATTTACATTCGAAATGGAGCCCGTTGTAAATCCCAAAAAAAATTTGGATATTGTTGAATTTTTTTCTTCAAAAATGTTTTCGATGACTTTTGGACCTCGCTGAACAGTTTGTTTTTGTTCCGACTTATTATCAAAAGTTGGATTTACAAGAATGTAAACCGATTGGAGTAGTTGTGCATTTTCTTCTCCAAATGCAACAACATCCAACCTTAAAGGATTTCGGGGCTTAACCAAAATTGAATCACTAGGTGAAAAAATCTGTTCATAACCGCTTACTTTCACATATTTCGCATTTTGGAAATCCCAGTAAACCCAAGCACTATCGCCAGCGTTAATTTCAATTAAATCAGAAATTCTTTTGACAAAGATTTTATTAGATGTACAAGATAAAAGTAAAATAAAAATAAATAAAGTAGAAAACACTCTCATATTATATCTTCGAAAATATAAATTCACCATCTTTTGCATCAATCAATACTTTATCCCCTTGTGAAAATTTTCGTTCTAAAATTAAAAGAGCTAATTTGTCAACGATAAGTTTCTGAATTGCTCTTTTCAAAGGTCTTGCGCCAAATTGTGGGTCGAAACCAATCGCAGAAATTAAGTCCAATGCATCGTTAGTAATTTGAATATCAATCCCATTTTCTTTTAACTTTCCCTTAATCTTTTCAATTTGGAGCAAAGCAATTTTGACAATTTCATTTTTGGTTAATGGTTTAAAAACAATAATATCATCTATCCTATTTAAAAATTCTGGACGAAGTCTTTTCTTAAGTAATTCAAAAATTTCATCCTTAAGTCTCTCCATTACTTCTTCTCTGTTCGAAGAGGTCATATATTCTAATCTTTCTTGGATTAACTCAGTTCCAAGATTAGAAGTCATAATAACAATAGTATTTTTAAAATTAACAACTCTACCTTTACTGTCCGTTAATCGACCATCATCGAGGACTTGCAACAAAATATTAAATACATCTGGGTGTGCCTTTTCTATCTCGTCCAATAAAACAACAGAATAGGGACGCCTTCGAACGGCCTCTGTAAGTTGACCACCTTCCTCATAACCAACATAACCCGGGGGTGCACCAACCAATCTGGAAACAGAAAAACGTTCCATATACTCACTCATATCAATCCGGACCATTGCATTTTCATCGTCGAACAAAAATTCTGCAAGAGACCTTGCCAATTCAGTTTTTCCAACTCCCGTACTACCAAGAAAAATAAAAGAACCTATTGGTCTATTAACATCTTGTAGACCAACTCGAGAGCGACGAATTGCGTTTGCAACTGCTCTTACGGCTTCCTCCTGGTCTACAAGGCGTAAATGTATTCTTTCTTCCATTTTCAGCAACTTAGAACGTTCACTTTCAAGCATTTTGTTGACTGGAATACCAGTCCATTTCGAAACAATTTCTGCTATGTCCTCTGCATCAACTTCCTCTTTCAATAACTTTCCGCTTTTCTGAATTTCTTCAAGTTTTGAACTTGCCTCGTTCAACTTCTTTTGTAATTCGTGTATCAAACCATAGCGAATTTCGGCAACCTTGGCAAGATTGCCTTGTCTTTCATATTCATCAGCTTGATACCGAAGATTCTCAATTTGAGCTTTGTAGTCGCGAATTTGTTGAATTATGCTTTTTTCCAATTCCCATTGTGCTCGGAGTTTTTCTCTCGCTTTTCTTAATTCATCCAATTCTTTTTCGATTTCCAGAAGTCGCTCCTTTGTTGCTTTGATTGAATCATCCATATTTTAAAGATAAAATTAAAAACAAAAATATTAATAAAAAGTGAAATTAATAAAAAATATATCTTAAACAAATTACAAATACAATTCTTTTGCTTAATAAAAAAGGCTGACAAAGTTGCCAGCCTTGTAAAAAAGTAAAACGGAAAGGAACTATTTCTCTTCGAGATTTATTTTTTGTCCATTATCTAATTCGATATAGACTGGTCTCCAAGATACAAATATTTGATTTGGGTTTTCCTTTAATGTCTTAACAAGAAAAACTTCGTTTTGATTATTATCCTCGTGTTTGAAAGTAGATTGGAATTGTGTAAACTGACCTGATTTAATATCTTGGTCTATATTAATCCTATATGCTCGGATAAGTTGATTATTAGCAGTAAAGAATTGTAAATAACCATAGATTTTCTTAATGTCATTCTTTGAAATGTTAGAAATTGTGTAAGTAAAAACATTAAAGTCCGAGCCATTAATTTCAACTGGTTTCCAACCATCATATCTAAAACGGGAATAAGCAATTATAGCATTTGTAGCAAGGTTAACTTGACTTTGTTTTCTTCGAAAATTCATTTCTTGTTCAATAATTTGTTTAATAGTTTTGTTAAATAGAGAGTCGATAACATTGCTGTATCGAGCCACACCAGTACTGAAAAGATCAATTTCCTCGATTGATAAAAGAGTATCTTTTTTGATTTTCTCAACAATATCGAAGAAATTTTGAGATGTAACTTTTTCATTAAGAAGTTTAGAGGTTTTTTTCTTTTCGCATCCAAAGGAAAAGAACATTAACGCAATCATCAAAGAAAGAATAAAATTTGAGAATTTCATAACTTGCTTCCCTAAAAGTTTAACAAAAAGTACGAAAATAATAATTAATTTCTAATAAATAACGCTTTAAAGATATAACCTGCAATATCTGGATTCTCTTTTAGTCTACGTGTAGAGTACCCATACCAATCTTTCCCAAAAGGAACATAGACCCGCAGTCTGTGGCCCATTCTTAAAAGTTCGTTTCTTCTTTCTTCTCGGACACCAAGTAGCATCTGGAATTCATAGTCGTCCTTTTTTAATTTGTACTCAGAAATTAAATCAAGTGCATAGTTAATTAACACTTCGTCGTGTGTTGCAATAGCTGGATATAGTTTCAAATCAAGAATAAATTTGAGAAGTTTCTTGTAATTATTTCTAACCCCTTCTCTATCTTGAATTGCTATGCTTGCGGGTTCACGATAAATTCCTTTACACAATCGAATCGAAGGTTTATAATCTGCGAGTGCTTTTATGTCATTCTCGCTCCTATAAAGATATGCTTGAATCACAATTCCTACATTTTGATATCCTTCTTCACGTAACTTTTTGAAAATTTGAAAAGTCTTATCGGTATATGGGGAATTTTCCATATCTAATCGGACAAATATCCCTAACTTAGAAGCTTTGTCGACTAAATCTTTAATATTTGAATATGCAAAGTCAAAATCAATTCCAAGCCCCAAGGAGGTAGGTTTTACAGAAAGATAAGATTCAATGTCATTTTCTTTAATGGCTTCCAATACTTTGGAACACATTGATTTTTCGTGAAGGGCCATTTCTTTGTTTGTTACAAATTCGCCAAGAACGTCGATTGTGGACATTCCACCAATTTTCATCAATTCCTTCGTTACTCTAACGGCATCTTCTAAATTCTCGCCAGCAATGTAACGTCTGGAAATCCTTTTAATTATTCCCTTGGGTACCAAGGGCATTGTTTTGATTATTAATTGATTTAACCATTCCATTGTCCCACCTTTAGATTAAAAAAAGTAAAGATGCAATTTCTTGCATCTTTACTTAACATTTTTTCAACTTAATTATGCATATTATTTAATAATAAATGTCGAAACTAAATTACTACCACCTTCAAAATTCAAAATTATAAATAATAATCCTTGTGATACTTTCGAAAGTTTAATAGTTTTATTATTGTTGGTGATTGTGTTGCTATTCAACAATTCCGAATAAAGAGTTCTACCAAGTACATCAACAATAATTAGCCTTGGACTAATCAATTTCTCAATATTGGTCAATTCAAGCGATAATTCATTATCCTCTGTATTATATTCAACATTCTTGATAAACTCATTTTTGAAGGATTTTTCATTCAATACCCCACCAATGACTTGACAAGAATCAATAGAAAATGTGGAATCTGAGGTAGAAATTATTTGCTCAGAAAAAGTGGGCCTTATTCTAACAAGGCATTCATTTGAAATGCGATTAGGTACTTTCCAGATATAAGAACCAATTTTTGCATCCAAGTTGCCTAATGAAACTTTTCTCCAGTTCTTACCATTGTCTGTCGAATATTCCAAAATAATTTTATTAATATAAGATGTATTCCATCTAATTGTGTAAGCAGCATTAACACAAAAAACCTCACCACCTTTAGGAAATGTTATTTCTCCTATTGGATGACCAATTTTGAAGATTGGGCTTTCCGAAACAATACGACCGTCTGATGAGGTAATTTTGAATTTACATTGGTCCGATTGAAGTTCTGGTGCAACAAATTCATAATAGAACATTGTAAAATTAGAAGCAAGAGTTGAATAAGTTTTTCCACCATCTGATGAAAAATAGACATTAAAAGTATCGATTAGAGTTGCATTCCAAGATAAAATAATAGTTTCACCAACAGAAAATTCATCGTTATGCGAGGGTGAAAGTACTTGAATTGTCTTGGGAAGGATAGAAAAAGTTTTAATAGATGTATCGGAAACATTGGGATTACCTTTATCACGAATATAAATAAGTCCCTTAGTTGTCTTAATATTTGGAAGTTGCCAAAGAAAGATTGAATCGGTAGCTGGAACATTATCGGCAATCAAAGACCAAGTTGAACCCTTATCGGACGAGAAAAATATCATTAAATAATTAACGTTTGCCGAAGTCCATCGAATTTGTAAATTATCACCAGCAACATAAGTCCTATCTCCCAAAGGATTAAGCAACGAAATGAAAGGAGAAGAAGCTTGTCTAACACAATTCGACCTTTCAGCAGCAGTCCGTGCTAAGGGTAATTCTCTCGGATGAAAAATAAGTTGAACTGAATGAGTTGAATTTGTCAAATGACAATAACTCATAATGGTTCCGGGTCTTGGAATTGGGCTCCCAGTTTTAATACAAGCATCCCCAACTCCGTAAGTTTCGCCAGTTACACAAGTATCAATCATAATAGGTTGCCAATAACAATTATGGGTATGCGGGAGGGAAAAGTTGTGACCTATTTCGTGGGTGGCAACATTAATATCCCAAGTGTAATTCAGCGTTGGGAAAGATGCGTTTCCCCTAATACCTAATACACAATAGCCCCAATCTTTACTGCACAGACTTCCGTAATATGGTGTTCCCCCAAAGGAAATACCTGCAACTGTTTCGTTAGAGGGTTGATTTGCTAAGTTTGCAAAAAGAACTGTCAAAGCCCTATCGATTGATTTATTTTTCCAAACACTGGGCATTTTTTGCAATTTTTCCGACAAATTTTTTGTTCCATAATATGGGTCATCCCATTCATCTTCCCATACAACAGCATAGCCAATATATAATCTTACATTAAAAAACTCTTGATAAATTTTCGAAGAGTGGGCAACAACAGCGGAAATATAGGCTAAAGCATTTTGAGTATTATTAAATATCTTATAAAAATCCGAAGTTCCTTCGCAAGCAAGTTTGACTTCGAGAAGAGGTTTTTTGGCTAAAGGAACATCATCAAATTTGAATTTTATCAAGTCTTTAGCTTCGGATGAATTTCCAGCGTAATCTTCTGTCAAACAAGAAAAAATGTTATGTTCATCTAATACTGAAACATTTGCATTTGTTAAAATATGTTCACTAAACTTTTGAGAAAGATTAGGGGATATTGTAAAAGTTAGTCCGTTTTCTTGTTGAATTGTACCTAAAATACCAAAATCAGTAAAACTTAAAAAAACAAAAGAATTGGGTTGACCATCAATTTTCCCTGAAAGAGCCATTAAATTTGGAGCTTTGGTTTTGATTAATCCACTTTTAGTTCCTTTGTAAAATTCGGTGTTTTGGTCGAATGGAATAAATGCTCTTTCTAATGTTAGATTAACAAAATTTGAAGATAATAAAGGAAAATCCTTGATTCTAACTTTTTCATAATCAGCAGTAAAAACTTCTTTTGCAACAGAGGAATTAATCTCAAAAACTAAGCCCTCGCTATTATTTAGCACCGTAGGTCTAACGCCATTTTTTATAAGAAATTTAGAATCAATGATTAATTCGTTTGCAAATAAAACCCCTGACAAGAAAACAACACTAAGAATAGAAATAAATCTTTTCAAAACCATCTTTTACCTTACATTTTAAAAAACATATTAAGACAAAATAAAACATAAAAAGTTACAACTCATTTTGGTATGACGACCGAGTTCATTCTTCCTTGTATAAAATCTACTCTTTTTTCAATGTAAGGTGTTGGATTTATTGGAGACCATCTTCTCGGATTTGGTAAAACAGCTGCTAATAGAGCACATTCTCTTCTATTTAAATCCTTTGCATTTTTTTTGAAATAATATTCCGAAGCAGCTTGAACACCAAATATTCCTTCGCCAAACTCAATTATATTCACGTAAACTTCCAATATTCTTTTCTTCCCCCAAATAAACTCAATAAGAATTGTAAAATATGCTTCCAAAGCTTTCCTTACATAATTCCTTCCGTGCCAAAGAAAAGCATTTTTTGCTGTTTGCATTGATATCGTAGAAGCTCCTCGCAATTTTTTCCCCTTTCTTGCCTCGTTATACCTTCTCGCTGCTTCAATTGCATCCCAATCGAAACCATTGTGGTTCATAAATCGTGAATCTTCTGCAGAAACTACTGCACGAAAGAAATTTTTCGAAACCTCTTCGTACGATACCCACTTCTTTTTTATTCCTATGTTTTTTCCTTCGAACCATCCTTCGAAAACTCTAATTATCATTATTGGAGTGATAGGTGGAGGAATAAATTTGTAGATAATAACTATTGAGATACTCGATATAAAAAAGAAAAGGATTACCTTAGCAATAAATTTTAATAATTTAAACATAAACTTACTCTGGAACAGCCAAACCTAATACTTTTAAAAGAGAATCGTATCGCTTCCCTTCGATATATGTTACTCTTAATAAACGACCGTAAGTATCAAGATTTGGTTCCTTATAGTCTCTATGTAATTCGACCTTTTTATTTAGTAAAGTTTTCTTGGCAAATTCTTTTGCTTTTAATCCTAGAGCCAGGGCAGAATCAACAGAAATTCCGGCCTTTCGTGCTTGTTCGGTCAATCTATTCCCTTTACTTGTTTCAAAGCAATCTACATATAAAACCCTAACTTTCCATTTTTGATTTTTATAGTAAATCGAAAAAGTATCACCATCACTAATATCAATTGCCGTGGTTTGTAATATTGGTTCGGTAGGAGTATTTGGGTCGACAATAGGAGACGAATCCTCCCCGCAAGAGTAAAACAAGAAAGATGAAAAAACAACTAAAACAACGAAAAAAATTATTTTAATAAAAATATTACTAAAAAAGTTACCCATATTTATTCCACCAACTTAACAGAAAGAACTTTCGAAACACCATCCTCTGCCATAGTAATTCCATACATAACGTTTGCAAATTCCATTGTTCGCTTATTGTGTGTAATAATAATAAACTGAACATCATCGGAAAATTTTTTCAAGAGGTTCAAAAACCTATCCACATTTGCGTCATCCAATGGAGCATCAACTTCATCGAGAATACAAAAAGGCGAAGGTTTAACGAGATATAAAGCAAACAAAAGTGAAAGAACGGTTAATGTCTTTTCGCCTTGAGATAAGGTTTCAAGTGAGTTAATTTTTTTCCCCGATGGCTTTACTTTTATCTCAATATCCGAGTCAAGTGGATTACTATTGTCAATTATCAATTCAGCAAAACTATCGCCTCCAAAAAGTTCTTTAAATACTTTATTGAAATTTTCGTTAACTTTTTGAAAAGTTTCGAGAAATCGTTTCTCGGCAGTATCGTTAATTTCCTTTAGTGCCTCTTTCAATGATTTTTCGGACTTAACAAGGTCTTCGATTTGATTTTTGTATAAATCCAATCGATTCTTTTGTTCCTCGTATTCTTGCAAAGCAAGAAAATTAACATTTCCAAGCGAAGCCAATGTTTTTCTTAATTCAGAGATTTTATATTCAACTTCATTTATTTTTGTATCTTCGAAAGAAGTGGATAATACATAATTATTAAGATTAACATTATAACTGTCTAATGCTTTAGAAAACAATGAATGTGCAACCTCTTTTTGCCTTGTAATCTCCAGCTCATTTTGATGAATATTGTTGACTATCTTTTCGATGCTTTTTAGAATTTGATTTTTATATTCTTCTTGTTGAAACAATATTTCTTCTAATTCTTTCCTTTTTTGTATTAGTAGTTCTTTTCGCATTTTAATATTTTCTAACTTTTTTTCTAAATCTTCCTTATTTTTTGTCAAAGCTGCAATTCTGTAAATTTTCTTTTCCCTTTCTAAAATTAAAACTTGTAGAGCTTCTTTCAGTTTTTCAAGTTTGTTTTGATTATTATTTTTTGAATTTTGTATCCTTTGAACTTCCTTTTCAATTGATACCAATTCTGTTTTAATCTGTACAAGATTTTTCTCTAATTCTCTTATTTTTTCTTGTTCAATATTAAAAATAGATTGAAATTCTTGCAAGTCCTTCTCTTGTTTTTCAAATAATAATTTAGTATTGTTAAGTTCAGAAAATTTATTTTCCAAAAGATTTTGCAAATTATCAATTTCTTTGTTAAACTTTTCGTACTCCTCCTCTATTTTATTAATCGAGCTTTCAAAACTAATTAATTCTTTTTTCATTTGTTCCAAAACAGCTTCCTCTCTACTAAGAGTAATATTATTTTGTTTGAGCTTGTTTTCAAGTTCTTTGGACTGGTAAACAAGTTCAGAATGCTCTTTGTCTAAAATTTGCAACTCCGAGTTGAGCATTTTAATTTCTTCGTTCAAGGTGGTTAACTCACTAAGTAATTCCTCATATTTTTTTTCTAACTTCTTAATTCTTTCTACTTTTCCAATCGATAGACCTTCCCTATTTAGTATTGAACCCCTTTTTTGAATAAAGCCACCCCAAATCAATTCACCAGAAAGAGTTACAATACTACGTAAGGAAAGATTAGACGCCAATTCAATAGCATCGGAATAATCTTTTACTATAACAGAATTCCCTAAAAGTATCCTTAAAATCGAGCGAATTTTGTTATCGACATTTGGCAACTCGCTTGCAAATGCAATAATCTTTGGATGTTCGGGAAGAACATTCTCAAAACTAACTTGAGGAACTTCATTTAGACAAACAAACCAACATTTCCCTTTGTGTTCGCTTGCAAGAATTTCCTTTGCCGAAAGAATGTCCTCCTCTGTATTTACAATTACAATATTTTTAAATTCACCAAGTAGAGAATCGTATGCAACTCTAAATTGTTCATCAATTGAAATTATTTCCCCTAAAAGAGAAAAATTTCGTTCATGCTTCCAATTAGAATCTTTTAACAGAAACCTTGTGCTTTCATCTACTTCTAATATCGACTTTAAGAACTCTAAGGATGTTTGAATTTCCTTTATTGAAATTTGAACATCGTTTTTTCGAGAAAGTAAAGCATCCAAATTCGATTTTTTATTTTTTTTCTTTTCCTCAACATCTTGAATTCTAATTTTAGTTTCCTCGATTTTTGTTGAAATTTGTTGGTTCTCGGTAATCAATCCTTTTATGAATTCGCTTTTCGAGGCGATTTTTGAATTGAGCTCTTTAATTGAATTAATTAAGTCTTCTTTGCTTTTTAAAGATTGATTTTTGGCAAAGAGCAATTTTTCGATATTCAATTTCTCGAACTTTGTTTCATTTTCAAGATTAATTATCTTTTCTTTAATTTCTTGCAAGGCAATTATTTTCTCTTTTAAAGAGTGTTCGTTAGCCTTATATGTCGATAAATGACTATTGAAAGTCTCTTCGGTTTTTTTATAATCAATTTCTTTTGTAGTGCGAATTTTTGCAAGTTCACTATAAGTGTTTTCAAACCTTTGATTCAACCTTTTTAATTCTTCTATCTCGTTTTTAATTCTTTTTTCCTCAGAATTGAAATTATTTATCTTTTCTTGTTCCAAATTTATTTGGTTTTGAACATTTGAAAATTCTCTATACGTAAGACTTTCTTCATTTCTACAATTATCTATTTCACTCAAATAATTATCTATTTCTTCTTGTAATTTCAGAATTTCACCATCGACCTTTTCAAGTTCTTGGCGTTTACTTTCCCTTTCGGATATTAACCTACTATTCTCGGTTTCTAATTTTGCAACTTTCTCATTGGCTTTAACAAATTGAAATAGCCAAAGATTTAATTCCAATTCCTTTAGTTCTTGATAAATTTTGTTATATCTTTTAGTTTTAGCAGCTTGCCGAGAAAGAGAACGAACTTGTTGTTCTATTTCATTTACCAAATCGTAAATTCTCAGTAGATCGTTTTGCACAGTATCAAGTTTCTTAGTCGTCTCCTTTTTCCTTTGCTTATATTTGGCAATACCTGCTGCTTCTTCGAGCAAACGACGTCTTTCTTCTAAACTTCCATTTAACAAAGTCTCTATCATCTTCAATTCAATAATAGAGTAGGAGTTATGTCCAATTCCAGTATCAGTAAATAAATCTGCAATATCTTTCAGCCTACATTGAGTATTATTGATTAAATATTCGCTTTTACCATCCCGAAACAATCTTCTCGTTATTGTTAATTCAGAAAAATTCGTGGGTAAAATTCCTTTATCGTTTTGAAATGTAATAGAAACTTCTGCCATACCTAATGGCTTTCGAGAACTTGAGCCATTGAAAATTACATTTTCCATTAATTCGCTACGAAGAAGCGAGGTTTTCTGTTCTCCAAGAACCCAACGGACCGCATCGACAACATTTGTTTTACCACAACCATTTGGACCAACTATTGCGGTAATTCCGCCATTAAAAATTAATGTTGTTTTATTTGCAAAGGATTTAAACCCCAATAATTCTATTTTTGTTAAAAACATTATCCAAATCAATAAAGAAAATACAAAATTACAATTGAATTACCAATTTAAAGATTAGGGAAAACGAAGAAATGCAATAGCTTTTATAGAAGTATAATAAATACAAATATCTACCCCCTTTTTTCGTCAAGTAGTTTTCAATATAAGGAGGAATTATGAAAAATAAGAATTTGAAAATTGCTGCCATAACAAGCGGTAGCATCGTTTTGATACTTGTGCTTTATTTTACTGTGTTCAAAGGGATTATTCTTGCCCAACCAGAAATAGGGCTTTCAAAGCCACCTGTCGAAATGAACGCTACTGTAAAAGCTTTGAATGATGCATACAAAAACGCTGCTAATGCAGTGATTGAAAGTGTTGTAAATATTAGAGTAAAAATAAAGTCGAAAAGGAATTTAGACAAATTTGATATTTTCCCTTTTCAAGATGAAAATCCTTTCTTCAAAGACTGGGAAGACTTTTTAAAACGACATTTTGAAGATGTCGACCCTGAAATGACATCTGCTGGTAGTGGTGTATTTGTCACTTCGGATGGATACATTGTTACAAATAACCACGTCATCGAAAATGCTGATGAAATCAAAGTAACAACTTTCAACAAAAAAGAATACAAAGCGAAAATAATTGGTTCGGACAAATGGACTGACCTTGCAGTTATTAAAATAGAAGGCGAAAATTTCAAACCAGTTCATTTTGCCAATATGGACGAAATAAAGGTTGGAGAGTTAGTTATTGCCGTTGGAAATCCCTTAGGATTGAGTTCAACTGTAACATCTGGTATAATTAGTGCTTTAGGTAGAGGAGGTCTAAATCTAATTAGACCCGAAGATGGTGGAAAAGTCAACTACGCCATCGAAAACTTTATACAAACAGATGCTCCAATTAACCCCGGAAATAGTGGAGGTGGTTTATTCAATTTAAACGGTAGTTTAGTGGGAATAAATACTGCAATCGCTACAAGAACTGGTACCTATATAGGTTACGGTTTTGCAATCCCGGCTGACCTTGTAAAAACTGTAGTTACAGAAATTATTCGAACTGGAAAATTCGACCGTGCATATCTTGGTGTTTATATTCGTACAGTTGACGAAACCTATGCAAAAGCATTCGGACTTAAAGAAGTCAAAGGTGCTTTTGTTAACGAAGTTGAAAAAGGAAGTCCTGCAGACAAAGCTGGAGTAAAAATAGAAGATGTAATTCTTGCAGTTGATGGGAAAACAATCAATTCCAGCAATGAGTTGCAAACAGAAATTGCAAAAAGAAAACCCGGAGAAACAGTTGAGCTAACTATCTGGCGCCAAAAGAAGGAAATAAAGATTAAAGTAAAATTGGGAACCAAAGATGGTACTTTTGCCGAAAATGAGCAACAATCCGAAATTGAAGAACCAAAGCCCGGTCAAGAAGTCAAATTAGATAAACTTGGTTTGGTTGTGACCCCTCTTGATGAAAAAACTAAAGAAGCTTTCGATGTTAAAAATGGTGTTTATATTAAAGATGTAAAAAATTCGTATTTAAGAAGGGAAAGAGGCTTAATTCCAGGAGGTGTAATCTTAAAGGTTGATGAACAAGAGATTACATCCGTTAACCAATTGAAAAAAATTATCGAAGCCAAAAAACCCGGTGAAGCTGTTTTGTTAAGAATTAAGTATAAAGACACTTCAACAATTGTGGCGATTGAAGTTCCTGAAAGTTAATATAAACAGTTAATTATTATAATTATAAAGCAATGGTTAGTTTTCTAACCATTGCTTTTTTTAAAAAAAAATAAATAAATGAATTTCTTTGAAATTATGGTTTAATTACTCTTGCTTCCCAAGTAACTTCACAACCAGCAAGTTTGAACATTGCCGAGGCACTACAGTACTTGGTTTGAGATAGTTCTATCGAACGGTTCAGATCTTCAATTGTCGCATCTGGACTAACAAGTTCATATATTAAATGGCTTTTTACAAAAACTTTTGGGTGTTCAGATGCTCTTTTAGCTTCTATTTTAATTGTCATTGAAGTTATAGTTTTTCTCTTTTTACGTAAGATGCTTACTACATCCATAAAAGTACAAGCACCCATTGCCATAAGCATCGTTTCCATAGGTGATGGAGCAGAATGTTCTCCTCCAAATTCTGGACTTGTGTCGAAATGAGTTTCTAAGCCCAACCGGTTAGTACCTATAATACGCATATTCTTATCTAAACGCAAATTTACTTCCATAAGGCCTTTATGGTTTGTTAATAATAATTTCTATAAGTGGAGAAACCTTTTGTCTTTCTTGCTCAATAAAATCCCTCACTCTTGGTTGAATAAAAATTTCGCTTTGGTGGTTCGAAAGTACGTTTGCTAAAATACTTAAGTGAACTTCGAGAGGTAAATTCCTATTCAATACAACAATTTTTTCGTCTTGTAAAACGCAAGCACCACCTCCAAAAGAACCACTATCCTTACGAATCTTATAACCCAAAGATTTTAAAATATTAACCATCTCTTCAAACAGTTGTTTATCTTTCATTTTTCTTTAGAGGTTTAAACAATAAAAAGAAAATAATCGTAAAAATTGCAAGCCAATTGTAAACCATCAGAAAATTATAATTAACAAATCTTCTAAAGAAAAAAGTTTGAATTTCATTAGAAAAGTAGGAGATATTTGACTGAAAAAACACATAAAGTCCCAGTCGCAAATCAAAATACAAAAGTATAAGTTCCGAAATTACAGAAAGTATATATAGAATAACAGACATAAGTAGCCAGCCATCGGTTTTGAATCGAGTTTTTATCCAAGAAAACAGATTGAGAAACGAAATAAAAGTTAAAAGAAAACCAAAAGCAGTATACAAAGCACCAATGGAAAAATGCCTCACTGTCATTAAAGCAATTTTTTCGTCGACCCAATATCGAAACTTCAAAGATTTTTCATATGGTTCGTAAATATCATAAACAATGGCTGTTCTAATTATTGAACCACCAATCCAAATAATGCATCCAATAAAAAAAAGTGCTACGAATAATTTCTTTGTTTTTGTTACTTCCATTCTCTACTCTTTTAATAATACATTCTAATTTTTTTGTAGGGGTTTTGTTCTTTAAGTTTGGATTAACTTTAGAAAATCTTCTTCATATAAAATTTTGATTCCAAGTTTCTTTGCATCATCATATTTCGAACCCGGATTTGCACCCACAATTAAATAATTTGTTTTTTTGCTTACCGAAGAAGAAACCTTACCACCAAGTTGCTCTATTTTTGCCTTGGCTTCGGAACGAGTGAAAGAACTTAATTCACCAGTGAGTACAAAAGTTAATCCTTCCAAAGGTTTCGAAAAAGAAACCTCTTCCTTTTCTTCAAAATTTAAACCATAATATCTAAGTTTTTCGATAATTTCCCTTTCCTTAGGGTCGTTAAAGAAATTCACAATAGATTCAGCCATTTTCTCACCAATTTCATAAATTTTGGTCAATTCCTCCTTGTTTGCTCTCATCAAATTATCTAAGGATCTGAAATGTTTAGCAAGAATTCTAGCAGCGCCCTCTCCTATTAATCTAATACCAAGAGCAAAAATCAACCTACTTAAAGGCCGAGTTTTACTTTCCTCAATGGCATTAAGTAAATTATCAACTTTTTTTTCACCCCATCTTTCCAACGCAATCAACTTTTCTCTATAAGAATTCAGTTCATAAATCGATGCAATATTTCTCAAAAAATTTAGTGAGACTAATTGGTCAACAACCTTTTCGCCTAATCCTTCAATATCCATTGCATTTCTCGAAGCAAAATGCTCGATTCTTCTTCTAATTTGCCAAGGACATTCTGGATGCTGGCAAAAGTAAGCTACCTCACCAGGAATACGAACTAATCTTCCTTTCAAACCACAAGTACAATATTCAGGAAAAACGAATTTTTCAGCCCATGGGGGTCGCTTTTCTAAAACTACTCCCGAAACTTTTGGAATTACTTCGCCTCCCTTTTCTACAATGACAGTATCCCCAATTCTTAAATCCAACTGTTCAATATAGTCAGCATTATGCAAAGTGGCTCTGCTAATTGTTGTACCAGCAAGGAAAACAGGTTCCAGCTCTGCAACGGGAGTAACTATACCGGTTCTACCAACTTGAAGTGTAATGTTCTTTAGTATTGTAGTTGCCTTTTCAGCTTCATATTTAAAAGCAATTGCCCAACGTGGGGCTCGAGCAATTGTTCCCAATTTCGTTTGTTGCTCCAAGGAATTAACTTTAATAACAATCCCATCAATTTGGAATGGAAGCGAATGTCTTTTAGTTTCCCACTCATTAATAAATGCAAAAACCTCGTCTAAGTTTTTACACAATTTAGAATTTGTTGAAACTGGTAAACCCATCTGTTTCATAAGTTCAATATTTTCACTTTGTGTTTTCAGTCTAATCCCTTCTGCATCTAAATAATAAAGAACAATTCGAAGTGGCCTTTCAGCAACTTGACGCGGGTCGAGTAATTTTAAAGTTCCAGAAGCCAAGTTTCTTGGATTCGCAAAAGGTTTTTCTCCTAACGAAATTCGCTCCTCGTTAATTCTTTCAAAGTCAGAAAAATTCATATATACTTCCCCTCTCGCCTCGAAATTTCTAATTGGTTTACCATCGTAAATAACCTCTTTGACCTTCAATGGTAGATTTTTTATCGTTTTGACATTTAATGTAACATCGTCTCCAGAAATTCCATCACCCCGAGTTACTGCCAATGAAAAAAGAAAGTTCTCGTATGTTATGCTAATGGCTACACCATCATATTTTAACTCTGCGTAATATTCTACATTTTCTCCGGGAAGCAATTCTCGTACTCTTCTGTCGAAATCTTTAACTTCATCAAAAGAATAGGTATTGCTTAAAGAAAGCATTGGTTTTTTATGAGTAACGCTTCGAAACTCTTTAATAGGTTCACCACCAACTCGTTGAGTTGGTGAATCGGGAGTTACAAACTCTGGATATTCTTTTTCCAATTTTTGAAGTTCTGCAAAAAGTTGGTCGTACTCACGGTCGGATATCAAACTTTCGTCTTTGACATAATAATAATAATCGCACATCGAAATAATTTCACGAAGCAAGTGGATTTTTTCTTCAATTATTTTACAAGAATGATACCGATTAATTAATTTTTGAATTTCCATAGCACTTTATCAATAAATTTCAAGAATATTCATTAACCATTGATATTCTATTTCTATATTCTTGATTTGTTGTTCAATAGATTGACCAGAGCCGTGACCACTTTCGAAATCAACAAACAAAAGAATTGGATTTTTTTGCCAAGGCAAGTTCTGAAGCAAAGCAGCAAATTTTTTTGCGTGTAAAGGGTCTACACGTGTATCGTTTTCCCCAGCTTTAATAAACATCGAAGGTAAATTCACACCAAATTTTACATTATGATATGGAGAATATTTCAACAAATTTCTGAAATCTTCCTCTTTTTCGGGGTCCCCGTATTCTGGTATCCAATACCTTGCTATTAAGAATTTATGATACCTAATCATATCAATTAATGGAACACCACAAATTACTGCTTTGAATAAGTCGGGTCTTTGTGTTGCAACCGCAGCAACTAACAATCCACCATTACTTGCCCCTTTAATTGCAAGTTTAGAAGGGTTAGTATATTTTTCTTTAATCAAGTATTCAGCAGCGGAGATGAAGTCATCAAAAACATTTTGTTTTTTGTCGAGCATACCTTGTTTATGCCATTCTTCTCCATATTCACTACCACCGCGAATACAAGCAATAGCATAAACCCCACCTCGGTTTACAAATGAAGCGTTTACTCCAAGATAATGTGGTGTCATACTAACATTGAAACCACCATAACCATAAAGTAAAGTTGGATTATTTCCATCCAATTTCAAACCTTTACGATAACAAAGAAACATTGGAACTCTTGTTCCATCTTTAGAATAGTAAAAAACCTGTTTTGTTTCTATATTTTTGGTATCAATTGGTGATTTGTCTTCGAAAATCAATGTCCATTCCAAGGTTTTTCCATCCAATCGATACAACTTGCTTGGAGTTGTAAAGCTCATGATAGAGATATAAACAGAATTAGAATATTCATCATAATACATTCCAGAAATATTTGCAAATTCTGGTGGTTCAATCTCTTTGATAAAGTTACCTTGCAAATCATAAAGTAACAATTTGGAAAGAACATCCCTTTTTTCCCTAACAACAACATAGTCGGTAGTTAAAACAAACCCTTCCTTTGGATATTGGGTTTCGGGAATAAATACTTTCCAAAATTTATAATTAGGATGTTCAACATCTGTAACCATAATTTTTCCATTTGGAGCATTTTCGTTTGTTTCGAAATAAATCTTACCTTCTTTTACTAATAGGGGATAAGCACGAAACTCTTTACTGCTAAAAATGACCAAAGAATCTGCAATATTCGATGGATTCACAATTTTTAATGTATTAGAGAAGAAATCACCTTCTGAAATAAAAGTTAAATTACTTTTTTCATCATCCCAAATGCTTGCAAAATTTTTTGCATCTTTAGAATCGAACAAGAAAATGTCGTCTTTACTTTCCCCAGAAAGTTTATGAATATAAGTCTTTAGTGGCTTTTGGAACTGTATATCTTCGATCGAACGATAAGTAATATAAACATAATTTTCATTTCTGCACCATCGAATAGAGTACACATTATCAAGGGGTGGAGCTATTTCCCTTCCAGTTTTTGTATCTAGAAAATAGTATCGAGCAATTTCATTTCCGCGTGTTTGAAGACCAATAGCCACTTTGTCGGCATTTTTACTCAAAACATAATTAACAATTGAAGTTTGTCCAGTAGTATCGATTCTGGTTGGGTCAAGCAGTAAAATATTCTTATTTTTTAACCGAGTGTAGAACTTATTTTGCTTTTCGCCTTGTTTTCTTGCAAAAAAGAATTCCCTCCCAGACTTAAAAAAAGGACTTGAAGTATAATCTCTATCTAAGAATAATCTAATCTCATTGCTCAATCCGGGAATTTTCTTAGTATTCCGCTCAAGCCATTTTTCTGTGAACCGATTTTGTTCAAGAGACCATTTTTGAACTTCTGGGTCGTTTTTGTTTTCAAGCCAACGATAATAATCGGTTATTATGCAACCAAAAATAGTATCAACAACAGGAACTTGTTTTGAAATCGGATGTTTTAAATCATTTTGAGAAAACAGATAAACGAAAGGAAAAAACAAAAACAAAAATTGATACAGCCTATTCATATCCCAGAAAGTTTTCTTTACAAAATTCAAATTAAGAAAATTTGTAATTTCCTTTTACAAATCCTTAAATTTGAAAATTATTATTAAATCAAAATGAAAATTAGTTTTTTTACATTAATAATTGTTTTGTTTTCTTTTGCCCAAATTTTTTGTGGTGAAATTGAAGTTATAAAACTTCCAAACAACGTAAATTCACATTTCGACGAATTTCCTTGTTTTTTCAAGGATGAGAAACTTTTCTTTATAAGGAAGGAAAAAAATGTTTTTTCTACTTTGTATTCTAAGTCTCCTAACTTTGACGAAACAGAAAATTTTAGGATAACAAAAAAATATTTCAAGCTTTCTGGCAATTTCTTTTCATCAACCGACGCAGAAAATTCTGAATTTTTCATATTTTCTGGGAAGTTACCCAACCGAAACGACAATGATATTTTTTGTTTCAAAAGAAACAAAAAAAACAATGAAATTCTTCAAATATATTTTCCTTACAATACTGATGGCTTTGAATCCCATCCTCAATTCATTTCAAAAGGTAACAAGATTGTTTTCGTTTCGGAAGTTACTTCCGAAACTAATCGAAACACCGATATTTTTATATCCGACTTTACTAATGAAAAGTTTGAAAAGCCTATTGATATTAAAGAAGTTAATACTGAACTTAACGAAATCACTCCTTTTATAGATGAACAAGGTAATTTATACTTTTCTCGTTTTGATACAACTAATTACAATTTATATAAAGCAGAAAAAATTTCTGACAATATTTGGTCTAAACCTAGACGATTGCCATTTCCAATTAATACTGAATACAACGAACTTTGCCCAATTGTGATAAATAATAAAATTTTCTTCGCAAGCGATAGAGAAAAGAATATATCTGGTTTTGATATCTACTCGGCTAATCTATGCCTTCCAGTCTTTCTTGAAATAAGTTTTTACGAAAACCCACGACTTTTTTCTTCTTTCGACAAAATGCTTCTACTTGATTCTAATGAAAATATTATCGAGGGCAAATATTTGGGCGATAACACAGTTTTATCCTTAGATTTATTACCGAATAAGATTTATCTTGTTAAAATTTATAATGAATGTACCAAAGAAACATATTTCAAAAAGCAATTTAAAACACTTTGTTTGGATACATCTTATGTAAAGTATGTAATAAGATACAACTTTCCTAGTAATTTGACACAAGAAGTAAACTTACCTTTCTTTTTGTCTGGATACTACAAACCAATAACTCGATACAATTTAGAACAAATAAAAAAATTATTTGATTTGAATATCATCGGTACAAATGATACTACAAACTATATAGAATTCCCTTCCCCAACCTATTTCGATATTGGTCTCAAAGTCGAGGAAACTCTTTCAAATATTGTCCAGCAAATTTCTTACTTTACAAAGATGTTCCAAAAAGGTTGCATTCCCCAGAGCAAAATTCTAAAAATTGAGATTACTGGCTACGCAGACCCTCGTGCACTTAGCCCTAAAGCAAAGTTTTTCGAAGAAAGTATTTTTGACGACAAAATGAACTTTTTTTTGGAAAAAGGAACTATACTTAGTAATGATATTCTTTCAAAATTAAGAGCATATTTCACAGCAAGAGAAATTAAGAATCAACTTGTTAAAAACTTTGGTTATTCTCTAATAGATAAATTTATCGATTGGGAAATCAAGGGTGGTGGGATAATTAAAGAAGAAGAAGATTACCTCTTGTTAAGAAAAGTTAACATCAAAATATATTTCGAGAACAGAGGATTGTAAATTATTCTTTCTTTGAATTTACAACAGCAAATAATTTAAATCGACTATCTGGAAACTTGGACATAGAAAAAGAAATGTATCCACCACTAATCCAAAGTTGAAACTGGTCGGAGTAATTTTTGCTCATATTCTGTCCAGAGTTTCCGCCGGGTAAGACAAAATACACAACTGAATCGCTCATATCTGCAATAAAGCGTGCAGAAGGACCAACTTCGACTTTTCCCGGGGTAAACAATTTAGTACCGGAATAATTAATAGTCGAATTATTTCCTCCAATAGGAATTTCATTTAAGGAAAAACTAGGTTCTAAAAATATCATAGCCGAGAAAGGATGCTCCAATTTTAATTTGTGCCACTTTCCATAATTCCATTCGTTAATATTATCTGAAATTTCTTTTTTCAAGTAATCAATAGCATCTTTGAAACTCTTTAAAATAATTTCTTCCTTTGTTTCTATCCAATTTGTTGAGCTATTATCAAAAAAAATTGAGGAAGTATCGGCAATTAGTTCCAAAAACTTACGAGTAGCTATAAAATCAAGATAAAGAAATTGGTTGAATAAAGTTTCTCCAATATCGTCTTTCAAAGTGTTCTCTAAAAATTTAATCATAAAGATTTGGTAAATCGAAGGAGAAACATAATTTTCCGAAAAAATATAATCCCACTTTTTCAACTTTTCCAATGCCCTCTTTTCCAATGAGTTTAGCTTAGTAAAATTGTTGTCGCTTTCCAAAATTGGCAAAATTTTACCAAGAACGAACCTTGCTTGTTCGGAAAATTTGTCATTTTGAATAACCTCAATGTTTAAAACTTCTTCGGGTTTGCTTTTGGACAAAAGATTGAAAATTCTAAAGGCACGCGAAGGGTCGCCCCAATAGTTACTTAAATAATAAGGACCATTAAAAGTTTTATTATTTGCGTTAAATAAGAAACCTTCCGATGGATTGTAGATACTAAATTCATTACCCAACTTATGGTATCCCACCCAAGATGCTGAATGATGAAATGCAGGAAAATTTGGATGTATATTATTTCTAATTGGAATGTTGCCAGCAAGCATCAGTCCGATATTTCCTTTTGCGTCTGCATATGAAATGTTCAAAGCAGGAACGCCCCAATACTTTTTTGCTTCTAAAAACTGGTTCCAATTCTCTGCGGTACAAATCAGAAATAGTGCTTTTACTTCATTGCTAACGGTTCTACCAGTCCATTTAAAAGTCAAAGCAAAGGTATCGGGATAAATTGGAGAGTTTTTAATTCCATAAAAAGAAGTTGATACTGAACTATCCTTTAAAAGTAAAAAATCCGAGATAATGATATCTTTTCCAATAAATCTTTGATAGTAAACAAAATCAGTTGAGTTTTTTACTCTAATAGTATCTGTTTTAAAAGTAATTCTAATTTTTTGAAGTGAATCTAGTACATACTTCCCACTTAAATCTACTTTGTGAAAAAAAAAGTCGCAATCGTCAATCATTCCATTTGTTATTCCCCAAGAAATATAATCATTTCTGCCAATTAATGGCAAAGGAATTCCCGGAATACATAGTCCGACAATGTTTATTTTCGAACTAGTAATATGCAATTGGTACCAAATAGGGGGTAAAGACAGTTTCAAGTGTGGGTCTGATGCAAGAATTGCTTTCTTCCCTTGGTTAGATTCGCTTTGAACAACCCAAGTGTTACTTCCAACAAAGCTGTTTAGAAATGGATAATACTTTTGAAAATAAAAAATTGAGTGAGAGAAGTAATTTTTGGAAAATATCTTATCAAGTCTTCGAGAGTTTTCATTTACAAAATTTTGAGAAACTGTATCGGAAAGAAAGAAATGAACATTATCAACCTTATTTGGTAATAAGTTAATTGCTTTATCTATTCCAACATTATTCGCAATATCGAAATATGTTAAATCCATCCAAAAAGAAAAATTCATAGTAAAAGCCATAAGTCTGCCAATTAGAATACAATCCAAAGGGGTCCAAGGTTTTGGTTTGTATCCAAGAGTTTGAAATTCAATTGGAAGTCTATTCGAATTTTTTTCAATGTAATAATTGACCCCGTTAGAGAAAGCATTTAGCAAAGATAATGAAAAGGAATCTAGGTTATTAATAACAAGTTCAGAAGTTTCTTTCAACTGTAAGGAACGAAAATATTGATCAAACTTAACTGTTTCTATACCAAAAATCTCCGAAAGTTCACCTTTTGCAACTCTCCGCAAATAATCCATTTGCCACAATCTATCGGAAGCTTGGGCAAAACCCACCCCAAAAATTGCGTCTAAAAACTTATCGGCAATAATATGTGGTATCCCATACTGGTTTTTATATACTTCTACTTTTTGTATGACCTTTTCGCTTTCTCCAAATATTGGTTCCTCAACAACCGAAACACTTGCAATATTAATTGAAAAAATAATAAATAATGAAATTGCAAACAAAACAACTAAAAAAACAAAGAAAAAATTAACTTTGTTTAAAGGGAATTTCATAAATGTATTTAATTTCAAATCCAGTTATTTTCTAAATACCATTTATATGTCGAAGGGAAACCTTCTTCTGGCTTGACTTTTTGCTGAAAACCCAACAATCTTTCTGCCTTTTTCCCCGAACAAACCCAATATTTTTGGACAAAATCCCGTGCCTTTTCAAGATTAAACACTGGGGTTTTCCCCAAAAATGCACCTACAAGCTCAGAAACATAACCTGCAGCAAGTACTAACGAATTCGGTATTCTAATTTTGATTGTCTTTTTCCCCGTTGCTCGAACTAAGCATTCTATCAAATATGCCCAAGAATAAGGTTTTTCGGATGAAAGAAAGAAAATCTCCCCAGTAGATTTTTCGGACAGAGTAGCAAGGAATAATCCCTCGACAGCATCATTGCAATGAAGTAAACTCAAATACTTGTCGTTGGAACCAATATAAGGGGCAATTCCTTTGTGCACTAAACGAAACATATCTACCAAAGCAGTATCTCTTGGTCCATAAATAGCTGGAAGTCTTACTATTGTAATTGGAAACAAGTCTTTAAAATTAAGGACTTCTTTCTCTCCTTCTAATTTACTTTGACCATAACTTGTAATTGGTTTACATTCGGTAGTTTCGTCAACAGGTTCTTCCAATGATTTTGCAGGTCCAACAACAGTTTGGCTACTACAATAAACAAATTTTTTAATATTCGGATTATATTTTTCGATTGCTTTCAACAAATAAAAAGTCGAATCCCTATTACCCTTCAAATATCCATTATAGTCTTTAGCAGCAATTGTTCCAGCGACGTGAACTACATAATCCACACCTTCGATAGCATTTTGAAGACTTTCAGGCGACTCAAATTCCGACAAGAATAACTGATAACCACGGTCTTTTACCCATCGTAAGTTACTTGTTTTCCGTACAGTACAACGAACTTTAAAACCTTGGGATTGAAAATATTCTGCAACGAAACTACCTATGAAACCAGTAGCCCCAGTAACTAAAACTTCCATTTTTACATCTTAATAAATTTACTTGATATTACATTAGATTTCGAAATAATTCTTACAAAGTAAATTCCAGAGTTAATACCTTCTAGATTAACAAAATATTTACCAGACACAAAGTCAAGCTCTGATAACTTTTTCCTAAGAAATTCATTCCCAAAAGCATCGACAATGGTTAATTCTGGATCTTCATCAAAATTAGGAATATTGACAAACAAGAAATTGTTTGCTGGATTTGGAAATAAATTAAAATTATGTTTTTGACTCTCAACAGTTGAAATTTGTTTTTTCCCATAACCAATCAAGTCGATTTGAATTTGATTTGGCTCTGCATCACTTTCTATGATTAGTTTCGCAGTTCGTAAACCTTCTTGCTTCGGAATGAACCTCACTCGAACTTGTATTTCTTCCCCGGGAGGAATGCTATTTGCTACACTGCCAAAGAGTTTAAATTCATCTGCATTTGATACAATAGTATCTATCCTAGCAGACAACATTGCAGAAGTATTTCCAGTATTTTTAATGCTTACATATTTCAGTTTGTTCGACCCAATACTTACAGTGTCGTAGTTTAAGCTTGATTCAGAAGTTAACTGAATCTCCTTTTTCACAGTTAAAGGCTCAAGAGCAAAATCTAAATAACTCACACTCAAACCTACTTGCCATAATCTAACCAGAGACTTGTTAATTACTACATTTGTACCAGTTTCTACAACACCTGTAAATTCATTCAAAATTGAATTCCAGGTATTTCCAAGGTCAGAAGTTCCAAATATTTGTCCCCCAGCACACAATACATACATAACCTTTGAGTTTTCTGGGGTAAAAAGATAAATTGGAACATACCCATTTTGAGTGAAGTTATATTGTCTTGTTTTCCAACTTTTTCCACCATCGGTTGTTATTGCTAAATAAGCAGGAGCAGTTGCGTCGTTTGTTTCACGATATATAGCCATTCCGTAAAGGCTGTCTCTAAAAGTAATGTAGGAAACAATTGTTGCATTCGAAATAGTGGAAAAACTCCAGTTTTTTCCTCGGTTACTTGAATAGAAAATTCTACCAGAATTTGTACCGAACCAAAGATAATCATTCCATCGAGCTGTTGAGTTCACAAAGCCTGTTTCGCCACTGTTAGGTAAAGGAACACCCAGAACTGGTTGCCAAGTTGCTCCTCCATCCGTTGTGCGACCAATTCCCCAGTTCCCATTTTTGGGGTCACCTAAGAAAATGCCTTCGTTTTGGTCGAAAAAGTAAATAGCATTAATAAATCCGGTAATGCTGGAAACATTTAATGAAGTCCATGTCTGCCCAGAATTAATAGTTTTGTATATATATGCCGTCGTTTGATTTTGGGAGCCGCTCCCAGCAATTGCAGTCGTAGAATTAAATCCATATATACAATAAATTGATTGCGAGGATATGTAATTTGCCGAAGTAGTTCCAGAACGAACAAGAACAAACCCACTATAAGTGCCGAACATACCACCTTGCCCAACAGCCCATAAACAATCTGATTGAGGTGATGAAGCTCCAAACCAAGTTGGCTTATAAGCATCTGGCAAAGTAAAAACTTTTGTGAGTTTGTTTTCCGAATTCATCTTGATAGGGATTGAAAGTATCTGATAATCGACATATTCAGAAGATTCAAAAGTACATAACAAAAAAGCATTTCCAGAATACCAAGGGTTATTTTCTAAAAGTGCTACTGTCAAATTCACATCTTTTTCTGCCAATGTTGTTAAACTTCCAAGGGAAAACTCACTTTGGCTTAAAGTGAGAAAATTATTCATTGGCCGAATTTTTAATACAACATTTCCCGATGGCCCAAGGAAGTTTTTAACCTTTAATTGCAATACCTTCGGTGAGTAATCTGTTATTGCTGTACCCTGAGCAAATTTATATTCAATAATTTCAACACCTGGAACGTTTGGTCGGCTTGGTGCGTTATAATAAACAGCTTTGTAGGCATTTATTTTGCCATAGTAATAAGGTCTTCTATTGGGATCAGAAGTTAATACATTATCTGAGGTTGAGCGAATTTGATGCAAAATCTGCTTCGGGGTCCATTCTTTATGAAGGGACGCAACTAAACCAGCAACCCCAGATACTATTGGCGATGCCATAGATGTCCCATTCTGACTTGAATAGGAATTATTTGGCATTGTGGAGTAAATGCTTTGACCCGGAGCGTAAACGGTTACCTTTACACCCCAATTCGAAAAACTCGCAACTTGATTGGAGCTATTTGAAGCCCCTACACACAAAACATTATCGTAACCAGCAGGATATTGTCCACCATAATCAATGAATGCTCCATCATTTCCAGCAGCAACGACTACAAGACTCCCTTTTTCTAAAGCAAAGTTTATAATATCTTGTTCTGCTGGACTAAAGCCGGGTCCCCCCCAACTACAATTTATTACTTTTGCTCCCAACTTTGATGCATAGACAATTGCTTCGTAGCCACGGAAAATGCCCATACCACCTTGGTCGGGAGAACATTTTATCGGTAAAATAGAACAACTAAAGCCCGGAGAAGCAATCCCAACATTATTATTAGTTACTGCCGAAGCCAAACCAGCAACGTGAGTCCCGTGGTACCCCTGAATGTTTGTTGGATTGTTATCTTCACGATAATTACCACTCATTAAGTCTTGCGAAGTTACATTTCCTACAAAATCCCAACCTCTAATGTCGTCCACCTTACCATTGCCATCGTCGTCAATATTATTGTCAGGAATTTCTTTGGGATTAGTCCAAATGTTTGCATTTAAATCGGGATGTTGCCAATCAACTCCACTATCGATAATAGCAATTACAATACTCTTATCTCCTTTAGTATAATCCCAAGCCTTAGGTAATTGAATATTATTTATGTACCACTGAGAACCAATACTCGGGTCGTTAGGTGTGAAATCGAAAATTTGTCGTATATAAATTGGAGTTGCATATTCAACATCTGGGGAATTCATCAATTCTTTGCAAACTTCGTACGGGTCTATTTCATTTGCAAAGTAAACTTCAAATATCCGTTCAATTCCAATATTATCGGAATTCAGTGGAGAATCTTGTATATTTTCCAAAAAAGGTGCTCTAATTTTCGAAACATTATATTTGGACAAAATTTCTGAAACACTACCCAAGTGAATTCTTGAAAAGAGTTTGTCGAAACTAACTAAATTTTTTGTCTTAATGTGTATCGCTTGTTTTAGCAAGAATTCTTCTGGCACCCTATAAATTGGAAAAATTTTGGAAATTCCATTTCCATCATTTGGCTCAATTGTTACATAATATTCTGGCTGAATTGCCTTTTTGCTATTTTGCAAATTGGGATTATAAACAGCTGATTGGCTTACATAAGTTACAATGCAAGCAATAACGAAAAGCAAAACCAATTTCTTCATAACACTCTAATTTTTATCCAACAAACTAATATTCTTGCAAAACAATTAGCGAGAAACCTTTTTTCCCTGTTCCCAAAAATACCAATGAATAATTTTTTCCAAAGGACAAAAAAATATCGTTGAACTGTGCAAGCATTTTATTTTTCACATTGTCGTAAAAAACTAAGGAAAACTTTCTTTCTAAGAAGACTTTTTCCACATTGCTAACTTCCCCGTAATTAAGTTCTTTAACAACCACTTTTTGTTTAGCGCTATCATAAAAAATGCCTACATTTTCTATTTCTTTCGATGCGTTAAAAAAACGTCTTCTATAAGAACCCATCTCATTTCCCATAGAAGGAATGGAAATATCAAAAAAATCGAAATCCTGTCCATAACCTGCAATAACAAACAACCCAGTTTTATTTACATCGAGGGTAATTTCCTTTTCAACTTTATTAATCAAAATTTTTCTAATACTTTTAGGCAGAACTGTAGCAAAACTTTCCTTAGAGTCAATCTTAATGTTTTGTAAATAATTTGGAAAAGATATACTAAGGTTTGGCAAATCCAAAAAACCATTTAGAACTTGTACAAAACACCCAGTTTCGAGTTCTTCTATATATGAATCCTCTTGTTCATCTAAAAGCAATGATAAATCAATTTTTCCACTAGAATTTTTGTGAATAACAATCAAATAAGATTTATCGGGATAAATTGTTGTAAATGAAGACTTTATCAAAAAAGCTGGTTCGGTCGAAGAAAACAAAGTTAATGGAAGATAACCAGGTTCAATCAAGATTGGGTTGCTAACCCTATTACTTTTTAATCCAGTGGCAAGAATCTCCCCAGATTTATATCCTATAGGATTATTTATGTTTCGTGTTCCCAACGATAACGTAAAGGCAAAATTTGTATCGACCGAATTCAAAACTCTAATAATTGAACGACCAACTGTCGGTTCTTTAATAATAACTGGCGGAACAATTAATAACTTTTTATTATTGTATACACTATCAAAAACGAAAAGAGAATATTTTTTAAAAATATCGAAAGAATAACCAATAAAATTATCTGAAGTGTTAGAAATTACCCTAATACTATCAAGATTGGAACTTTGGCACGCAGAAATATTAACATACTTAGATATTTTTTTCGGTTCTAAATTTTCGACTAAAACTTGTGTAGGAACCCTTTGCAATGAAATGTTTTCAGAAGAAAAGTTAACGACCCTTAAATGGGAAACTCTTTCCTCTTTTGGTATAAGTTCAATTAAGCTTGTTTGTGTAGTATCGTAGTCATCATAAAGAAAAAGACCGTAGGAACCATTCTTTTTGGGAGCAAAGAACAGCGTATATTCTCTATCTTCCAAAAATGTCAAGGAGTACGTGTTATAAAAGTTGGAAATATTTCCATCATTCAAAACAATAGAAATAGTGTAGGAACCATAAGGTATTGTTTTTAAATAGGGATAATTAAAATAAGAGACACTGGAAACAAGTGGTTTACCGTTTGGGCAACCTTCAATAATTGAAACTTTTAAATTAGAATCTCGAACAAGATTGACAAACTTAAAATGAGACATTCCTAATTTTTTTGGCAAACCGTAAGTTGTAGATAAAATAAGAAAGGTATCTATATCGCTCCCCTCTTTAAGGGATTTACCAGAAATAATTAAATAGCGAGTTTCCCGAACAAGCCGAATTTTCCGAGGAGTAGTATACACCTTTCGATTATTTTGATAAAATTCAATATTAATTGAATCAAATGGGGGTGGCATAATGGCGTTTGATATTTCAAGATAACCAAGTTTATTTGACAATTGTGAACCATTGTACCCCCAGGAAACAAAATCATTGCTATTATAAGCATTCAAAAGCCTAATCCTTATGCTCTTGTAAGGCGGTGGTGGATTTACTAAATTCGGGTCCTCTTTTGCACAAGAAAATAGTATTAATAAAGCAAAAAAATATATTTTTTTCATTACTTCCAACTTAAAACAAATTCAAAAATATCAAGAACCCTTCAACATCTTATTTTACCAACACAAAGCTTTTCACAAAATAAAACCCATTGGTTTTCATTTGTACAAAATAAATGCCTTCTGCAAATTCAACAGTGTTAATGTAAAATGAGTATGAACCAGCTCTCAAATGTGAAGAAACAACTTCCTTTATTCTTTCACCAAAAGAATTATAAATTGAAACATTAACAAAGTCGTCGAAAGCAATCTCGAAGGAAATATCAAAATCCCCACTCACTGGATTTGGTTGTATTTCAATTAGCTTATAATTTTTTTCCGAAACTTCGACAAGTCTGCCCTCGGTAAAACAGGTTATTAGATTAACCAATTGTGATTTTTCTGTTGGGATAAGGCAAGATTGAGCCTCGGGGAAAATTGGCTTTATTTTGATTTCAGGCTTAGATTCACTCGAAAGATATGTTTCAAAAGTCAAAGTGTTTTGAAATTGAGCTGGAGTTGAAAAGGGCGTCCCACTACCAGAAATCAAATATCCATTATCAGTGGAAGTAATATTCCAGTTCCACCCAACCAATTTAGAAGAAAAATTAGTAAGTACAAAACTCTTTTTGGGTAAGTTTACTTCTAAGTCCATCCTTCCAATTTTAATATTATGGTCTCGGGTAATATTAACTTCAAATGGCAATTGCAATTCTTTTGAAACTTGTAATTTATTTTGATTTACTTTATAATCGACTGCAACATTTTCAGTAAATACTTTCCCAATAAGTGGAACTTTTCTTTCTCCAAAATTAGTCAACAAGTCCAAATAAGCGGAGAAATAGGTTTTGCCTGATGTTGGGTTAAATGAAACAATTACTACACCCTTATCTTTTCGTTTAATTGATGTAGGATAACTTACTATTCTAAAATTACTTGCATCAGTTCCTTGTATGCTTAAACTATTTATTTGAAGGTCCGAATCAAAAGGAGAATTGTCGATTTCGACGTTTATTTCTTTTGTAGTACAAGAAGAAACTTCACCAAAATCTATAGGGTCGGGATTTAAAATTAATCCTTCTCCTATTCCAAAAATAATAACAGTGTCGTTTACTAAGGGATTTCTACTTGGTCCGGGTGCTGCATCGGACTTAACTATGGCAAAAATTTTACGGGTTCCAGGAGCAGATGGTGTAAAATCTATTGGAATAGTAAATGTTCCACCGTTTTTGCCTACAATGATATTGGTAGTTTTGGCTCCATTTCCAAACTTAAATTCGGATGAAGGTTGAAGAACTACATCGCTAATAAATAAATCCATTGTTTGGCTTGAATTCGTTATCACAAGATTTCCAGTAACTGTATTACCAACTTTGGCTTTTCCACAATCAACATCGTGAACTTCAATCCAAGGAAGTCCACCAGTCCCGAATACTTGAACTTTTGCTGGTTCAGGAAAATCTTTTACATTTAAAACTATCTGATTTTCGAGGTAACCTTCCAAATGTGGGTAGAAACGCACACTTAAATCAAAAGTGTCTTTCGATGGCACTATAATAGGTAAATTAGAAGGTGGAATAATAGTGAAATTAACATCTGTCTTATCGTACAAGTCAATTCCTTGTATCTCTATTGCGTTAGGGGAATTATTGGTTATTTTTATGGTCGAGTCATTAATTGTTAAAATTCTTTTAACACCAAAATCTATTGGTGGAATCGGTAAATTAGAGGGTATGCCTTCCCCAGATAAATTTGTAAAGAATTCCCCACAATAATTTGGAATATAGAATTTTAACCTTGCCGACTTAACGCCAATAGTCTGTGGTTTAAACTGAACTGTAATGCTTAAACATTCGTTAGGATTAAGAGTGTAAGGACCTGTTCCGTTGATTATTGTAAATTCATTTGCATCAACTCCTTCGATGCCTAATGTAAATACCAAAGGAATTGCAGTCGTATTCCTAAAAATACAATTTTGTGCAACATTTTTGGTTGTTTGGATAGGAACTTTGCCAAAATCAATTTTCGAAACTACATCACCCCCGCAGGGTGCAATTAGTTTGACCGCAGGTGGTGTACACGGAGAAGCATTTATTTGAAAGTTAGTTTCGGACGAAGCACCTACTGGAGTTTCTATATAACTTATTTCAATAGTATGAGTTTGCCCTTTTGACAAAGTAAAGGGTGGGTTCTTACCTTTCCAATCCACAGAAAATTTTCCAATTGTAGAAAGATTGAAGGAATTAACAACAAAATCGCTGTTTACTGCCTTCAACGTCAATTGGCGAAGTGTGGTACCAATACCTGGTGCACCGAAAAGAAGCAAAGTATCAGAGAATTCGAGTTTTGCTATGCTTTTTTCTGGAGCATAATAGCTAGTAGAAACGGAATCTGGTATTCTTTTAAAAAAAGCTTTTATATTCCTATTTCTACTTGCCTCGTTGCAACCAAAAGGTGAAACCCAAGTTAGGTAACAAACATTTCTGCTTTGGATATCACCAACAATTTGTCTAAAAGCATTAATCAATTGCTGTTTTGTATAAACAGAGAAACTTTTGCCAGCGGTGGCTTGGCATATAAAATCAATTTGGGAGTATAAAGGCATAGTAATGAAAATTGAATAAACTTGGGCTTTTATCCTCTTAGCATAACTAATAATAGTGTCTCGTTTCCAATCTGGGAAAGGTCTTTCGGGTTGTCCATCGGTAAGAAAAATTACCACCCTTCGAAGGTCTTTGGGTGCAGTTTCCAATAATGGCAAAGCACCAAGAGGAGGCCAGGGTTTAACAAAAGGTGGATAAAAGTCTGTCGACCCCGCAGCAATTGTCAAATTTATGTTCAACCAATCGTAAAGAGGCTGTTTTGTATCATATAATGGACTTGTTTTATAAACGTCCCCAGCAAATAAAACAAATCCAATTACAGATGGTGGGTCAAGTTTTATTGAATCCAGAAAAGCAAAAGCACCTTGCTTAACCCAATCTATTCTTCGCTCGCCATTCCCTGCGTCCTCATTCATCGATGTAGAAACATCAAGAACGAGAACAACAGCAAGTTGAGGATAAAAGTCCACCTTTTTACAATCAACCCCAAGGGTAGTATTCAAGTTTACACCATTTTCATAGAAATCAAAATCCGTGGGCAAAATATTTGGATAGTCGGCTCCCATTTGTGTTCTAGCATAAAATAATGCTTTCATATTTGGAAAGCCGCTTGTATCTATCGAGTATAAGTTAAACGATTGAGAAAATAAGTCGTGAAAATTAATAATTACTAAAAAAAATAACAAAATAAACATTTTTTTCATTTTCTCCTCCATTTATTAAACTGTTTTATAACAATTTCCTATTCAAAAAAGTTACATTTTTCACCAAATACAAAAATAATTTTCCCCTATGTAAATCAAAATAAATAATATTATTATTTTTTTGTAAACATTACAAATCTTATTTTGTAATATTAGACACTACAAATTTTGAAAATGTATCAAAAAGTCATTATTACTACTATACTATTGTTCGTTAGTTCATTTTATTATCTTTCGTCCCAAAAATGCAAGGATTTTCTAATTTTCGATGGCGGAGAAGAAGTATATTCATTTGGAATAGATACAACTGGAAATTGGTGGATATTTACAAAACCCTACCAAAACGAATTTAGGTTAATAATAAATGGACAAAGAACAGAAAGTTACAAGGAAATCAAGAACTTAAAATTTTCACCCGACGGTACTCGTTGGGCTTTTTTTGGAAAAAATTCAGTAAATTGGAATGTTGTTACCTCTGATACTATCATCCCAATTTTTGCAGAAGATATTGTTTCTCTTGGTTTTAGTCTAAATTCAGAAAATTTATTCTTCGCATACAGAAACGGCTTGGAAACCACTATTCAACTACTCGATAAAAAGTTCAACATTACAAATTTTAGCGGAAAAATATATATCAATTACTCAGGAACAAAAATAGCATTTACAATGTCTTTTGGCAAATTCCTTAAGCTTGTTGTTCCGAATTATTTCGAAAGTGAAAGGTTCGATGCAATATTACCCTTGGGATTTTGGTCGGACGATGAATTCATTTATGCTGGTAAAAAAGGGAACTTTTGGCAAATCTATAAAAACCGAAACCCTATAAGTGAAGAATTCCTCCAAGTGATTGATATGAAAATTAATTATGATGGTACAAATGCTGCATTTGTCGCTAAAAGGTTTAATAATGATGTGGTTGTAGTTTTATTTTCAGAAAAATATATAGAACCAATTGTTTCGAAACCTTATGATTTTATTAAAAGTGTTAAACTTCACCCCAAAGAACCTTTAGTTGTATTTTTTGCTACAAAAGATGTCAATAATTACATTGTGTATGGGAATGTTGAATATCCACTTGGAAATTTCGATGCAGACCCTTTTTTTACTCACGATGGTTCAGAAATTTTCTACTGTTTTTGCAATATCGAGTGCTATTTTTTCGTTGACGGCAAAAGATACACACTTCCTGGTGGAACATCTTGTAGAACTGAAATTGCACGAAAACCATCAACAAATACAATTGCTTTTTCGAATTATACCTCTTTAGTCCTTTTAGATTTCTTTCTAAATGTTCAATACTCTGGTATGATGGTCGACAAAGTGGTTCCACCTATTTACAATTGGAAAAAAAGAAGATACGAGGCGTTGGGCGAAATTAATAATAAAATTTACCTACTAACTTGCGAGCCATAGAATAGCATTTTAATTAAGCCACTTACGAAGTTGGAGAGCATATCTTATATCCAAAGAAACTAGCCAATGGTTTAATCTAAAATTTCTTCCCCTTTCCGAAAAGTTGTTTAATGGAAGATGATAAGAAAATGAAAGCCCTGTAAAAATATTTCCAGTAAGACGAAAGTAAACCCTAATTGAAGGAACCAAATAAAAAATAATAGAATTTACCCTTTCAATTTTACCCTCTTCTATGTTTGGATTACTTATGCTTAACTCAATCGTTTCACCATTATCTAATCGAATCCGGTTATCCAATAATTCCTTGGTATGTTTGATATGAGTATGAAATGGAATTCCTCCTTTCAAACCAAGACCAAAGTTTATAAACTCAAAAGGAGAAAATACTAAATAGGGCATTAATTCAATGAAACTAAAATCAAAAATTGATTTTTGTCGAAAAAGCACTGGTATGTTTGTAAAAATATCCCCAGACTGACTCTCGAATGTTAATAGCTCTCTTTCCTTGTACGAGGAAGTAGCATTTTGAAAAGATAATCCAGAAGCAACTCCCCATTGCAATAATGAGGAAAAATCTCTTTGATAAATAATACCTGTTGAGAGCACTAATCCATTTCCATCCTTAAAATTAGGACAATTGCAACTGGCAAAAAATTCACCACTTTGCCAATTTGGACCAATACCAACAAAAAAGCCAACTTCGGATTGCTTCCTTCCCCTACCAGGACCAAGGGGCGAAGGTTGTTCTTCTATTTGAGTGAAAGCTTCAAAGGGCGAAAACAATAAACACAAAAAAATGATTATTTTTGAAATTTTATTCATAAAATCTTTATTAATTAACAAAAATGGAAAATAACAATTTAGACGAAAAAGTTACAAACTCGAACGACAAATGTAATGATATTTCTGAAAATAACAAAGAAAACCCCGATTTTATGACTGGTGTTCGCGCAACTGCTATTAAAATCCTTAATCGTTTTGAACGAAGCGACTCATATTTAGAAAAACTTATCGACAAAGCAATAAAAGATAGTAAATTCAACGAAATGGATACAGCATTACTTACCGAGATTGTCTATGGGGTAATTCGTTGGAAAGCAAAATTAGATTACGTCCTTGTTGGTTTCTATTTCGGAGACTATTTGAAATGTTTGAATGTTGTAAAAAATGCTATGCGCATTGCTCTTTATCAGATAATGTTTCTCGACCGTATTCCCCTCTACGCCGCTGTAAACGAATCTGTTGAATATGTAAAAAGAATTCAAGGAGAAAAAACAGCTGGAATAGTAAATGCTGTTTTAAGAAATATTGCCAGAAACATTGACAACATTCGCTACCCCGAAAGGGAAGAAGACCTTGTTTACCACCTTGCCGTTATGTATTCCTATCCAAGATGGATTGTTAAAAGATGGTTAGATTACTTCGGAGAAACAAATGCCGAAAAAATGTTGTTCACCAGTAATAGAAAGCCTTATATTACTCTTAGAGTAAACACATTTAAAACTACAACTGAAATTGTTGTTTCGGAATTAAAAAAACTTAATGTGCCCTTTTTTATTTCTCCATACTATCCTAATTCATTAGTAATAAGGAAGCCAAGATTAAACATTTCTTCGCTTCCTTTGTTCACCGACGGATTAGTAACTATCCAAGATACAAGTGCAACTTTGGCAGCCTTGCTTGCAAATCCTCAACCCGGACAATTAATTTATGATATGTGTGCTGCACCCGGTGGAAAAAGTTTCGTTTTAGCAGAAATAATGAAAAATACTGGAAAAGTTGTTGCGATAGATAAATACAATTCGAAATTGCGCTTCATTGAAGAAGGTGCAAAAAGACTTGGTCTTGAAAACATTGAAATTCGTAGTGGAGACGCAACAAACTTGATATTTGAAGTTCCCGGTGATATTGTCTTTTTAGATGTGCCTTGCTCTGGCTTAGGAACTATTGCAAAAAATCCAGATATCAAGTGGAAAAGGGAACGCGAAGACATTTACAAATTAGCGGAAATTCAAAAAACAATTCTAAAAAACGCAACAAAAAATGTTAAAGTAGGAGGTGCAATTGTTTATTCTACTTGTACAACAGAACCAGAAGAAAACGAAGAAAACATTGAATGGTTCTTAAAAAACTTCCCAAATTTCAAACTAGACCCAGCGGAAAACTATATTTCAGATAAATTGTGTGAAAATGGTTTTTTAAAAACCTTGCCCTTTAAGCACTACATTGATGGTGCTTTTGCAGCGAGATTAATCAGAATTGAATAAAATTTGCTTTGCTTGCTAAAATTTTCTTATAATTCTTTAAAGAATTAGAGTAACTTTTGATGCTATAACAATATAGACAACCACTCAAACAAGTATTATAAAAGCCTATATCTACACTTTTATAGCAAGTACAATCCTTTCGAGTTGGAGCAACCCTTAGTTCCTCAAAGGAATCGAGCTCAAATTGAAAAGGGTTGACACAACTGGCTGTCGGAATTGTAAGTTCCTTCGCAATTTTATTTTCACAACAAAGTCTTAATTCAATTCCGTGCTCGTTTGCAATAATTCTTAATTTATCAATTATTATCCTCTTCTCCTCAAAGTCTAAGTCGTCAAGTATTATTCGATTTTGTAGCATTCTTCTTTTTACTTTCGAGTAAAGGTCGACAAAGCTTGTAATGCAGACTTTCGTTTTCCTTTCTAACTTCTTACAAAGTTTAAGAAATTTTTCCAAAATATATTCCTTTGGGGTAATATTACTTACAATTATAGGGTCAAATCTCCACTTAATATAGTTTTCACCATATTTGTCGAATAATATACTAACCAGGTCGAACACTTTTTCGAGTTTAGGTTTCCTTGGCTCCAACCGCTCCGGGTAATCATTAATTGTAAAATTGATGTAATGATTCGGTCCAAATTTATTATCGATAAAATCAAGTATTTGGATTAAGCCTTTGGGATATCTGCTCCAAAAAACAAAACCTTTAACGTCTTGAGGTTTGAGCGAAACGTTGAATTTATACCCATTAAACGGGTTTTCAACAACAACAAATCCCTTTTCTAAAGAATGTCTAAACCAACTTGAATAGAAACAAGGAATATCTGTTCTTCGACTGACAGAAATAATATTTTTTCCAATTGTCTTAGACCCAGTTACCAAACTGGTCAAAATTATAAATTTTTAGATACAAAATCCCAATTGACTATTTCCCAGAAAGCTTCGACAAATTTGGGTCTAGCATTTCTATAATCAATGTAATAAGCGTGTTCCCATACATCAATAGTTAGCAAAGGTTTCTTACCATCAGTCAAAGGATTACCAGCATTACTGGTTTGTACAATTTCGAGATTTCCACTTGGACTTTTAACTAACCAAGCCCAACCAGAACCAAACAAAGTAATTGCAGCGTTCGAAAACTGTTTTTTAAACTCTTCGAAACTACCAAAGTTGCTTTCAATCTCGGTCAAAAGTTGGCCAGTAGGTTTTCCTCCACCATTTGGAGAAAGACAACACCAAAAGAAAGTGTGGTTCCAGGTTTGTGCAGCGTTATTAAAAATTCCACCTTGCGACTTCAAGATAATATCTTCCAAGGACATATTTTCGAATTCAGTGCCGACAATTAAGTTGTTTAAATTGTTGACATAAGTTTGGTGGTGTTTCCCATAATGATATTCGATAGTTTCCTCGGAAATATAAGGAACAAGAGAATCCTTTTGAAAAGGAAGTTCAATTAATTGAAAAGCCATAACTTACCGAAAATTTATAAAACAAAATTAACCTTGGCAACCACAAGTAGGTAAGTTATTTGGGTTCGAAAAAATAAAACCTCGACCTTGGGGAGTGTCTACAAAATCCAATGTAATACCCATTAAATAGAACAAGCTTCTTCTATCGACAACGATTCGTGTGTCTCGAACAAAAAATTCAATATCATTTAAAGCATCTAATTCAGAATCGAAACCCAAAGCATAATTAAAACCAGAGCAACCACCTCCTTGAACACCCATTCTTAAAAAGTAATTATCTGGCACATTATTTTGCCTTCGAATTTCATTAATCATCTCCAAAGCACGAGTCGAAATAAAAATATCATCTGCTTCGGTTGCTCCTTCTATTCCAGTGGGTATTCTTTCCACTGTAATCTCAATTTCTTGACTTGTATTATTCATATCACCTCCTTAAAATTACAAAATTAATAATCATAATTGATAAAACAATCATCAGTTCTTGGATGGGACTGACAAGTAAGAACAAAACCATTTTCAATTTCATCATCTGTAAGAGCATCTCTTTCATCCATATCTACTTTTCCCGAGATCAATTTTGCCATACAGCTACCACACACTCCAACTTGACAACTAAACGGTGGGTCAAGTCCAGCGCGAAACGCAGCTTGAAGTATGCTTTCGTCCTCTTCTACCTCAATAATGTGTTCTTCACCATACAGTTTTACTTTGACCTTATAAGTATTATTATTCATAACTCCCAAATAAAAAATAAAATTAGAATAAACCCAATTCAAAACGTGCAATATCGCTCATCCGACTTCTATCCCACGGTGGGTCGAATGTGATAAAAACCTTTGCATCTTTAACCTCTGGAACGCTCTTTATTGCTTCTTCAACCTCGCCGGGCAAACCTCCAGCCTCGGGACAATTTGGGGCAGTTAAAGTCATTAATACAACTACTTCATTTTCTTTTGTTATTTGTATATCGTAAATTAAACCTAATTCCCAAATATCTACGGGAATTTCTGGGTCATAAACGGTTTTTATGGCTTTTACAATTTTGTCGTAAAGTTCTTGCTTTTCTGGTGGAATAGGACCTGATATTGGATTAAACTCGTTCTGTTCCATTAATTACTCCATTTTTAAAACGGAATCCTTCTTTTCTAGTGCTTCCATTAAAGTATGCCAAGGTAGAGTAGCACATTTAACTCGCACTGGAAATTCCCTTACACCAGCGAAAACAGCAAGTTTTCCTAAATTCGAGACATCAACTGGTTCATCGGGTTTAGAGGTTAACACAGTATGATATCTTTCGAACAAATCCTTCACTTCCTCAATTTTTTTCCCTTTCAAAACGGTTGTCATAATAGAAGCAGAGGCTTTGGAAATTGCACAACCAACGCCTTTGAATTTTACATCTTTGATTGTATCTCCATCGATAAACAAAAAAATCTCGACATAATCTCCACACAAAGGGTTATGTCCAACAGCTTTGTGAGTAAAAGGGTCCAGAGTTCCAAAATTTCTTGGATTCTTATTGTGGTCTAATATTACTTCTTGATAGAGAACATCAAATTCGTCCACGTTTCCCTTTATTTAAATTTTACAATGATCTTTTTTAAGGAATTAATAAAAACATCTATTTCTTCGAAAGTATTATAAAACGCAAAAGAAGCACGGGAAGTGGCTGGGATCCCAAACCTTCGCATAACAGGTTCTGTACAATGATGTCCAGTACGCACTGCAATCCCATCCCTATCCAAAAGGGTACCAATATCGTGCGGATGAACGTTTTCAACTACAAAAGAGATAAGACTTGCCTTATTTTTGGAATTACCAATAATTTTTACTTCGGGTATTTGCTTAATTTTCTCGGTGGCATAATTCAAAAGCTCCATTTCATAATCGTAAATGACATCCAAACCAATATTTTGAACATACCTTATTGCTGATGCAAGACCAATTGCACCTTCGATATTTGGAGTACCAGCTTCGAATTTATGAGGGATTACATTATAAATTGTCTTTTCGAATGAGACCGAAAGTATCATATCGCCACCACCTTGGTATGGTGGCATCTTTTCGAGCAAGTCCTTCTTCCCATAAAGAACACCAATACCAGTCGGTCCGTATATTTTATGGCCAGAGAAAACAAAAAAGTCGCAATCTAACCTTTGTACATCTATAGGGACATGCTGTATCGATTGGGAACCATCAACTAATACTATTGCACCAACTTTATGTGCCTTTTCAATAATATATTCTATTGGATTAATTGTACCAAGAGAATTCGAAATATGAACAATAGAAACTATCTTTGTCCTTTCCGAAAGTAACTTATCGAATTCATCTAGGATTAACTCCCCCTTATCATCAATAGGAATAACTTTTAGTTTTGCTCCAGTTTTTTCACATATGATTTGCCAGGGAACAATATTAGAATGGTGTTCCATATGGGAAATAAGCACTTCATCATCTTCGCTTAAAAATGCTTCACCATAAGAAAAAGCAACAAGATTAATTGCTTCGGTTGCACCACGGGTGTAAATTATTTCCTCTTCGTGTTTTGCATTAATAAAAGTTTTAATTATTCTTCTTGCACATTCATATTCTGTTGTAGCAGCTTGGCTTAGATAATGAACACCACGGTGAATATTGCTATTCAAATTTGTATAATAATTTACCAATGCATCAATGACAATCTTTGGCTTTTGAGTAGTTGCAGCATTATCAAAGTAAATAAGCGGTTTATCTCTTACTGTTCTGTGGAGAATTGGAAAATCTTGTCGTACAAGGTAGACATCAAATTCTTTCTTCTTTTCAACTTTAATACCTAAAGCTTTTAAATCTTTTTCCATTTATAAAGATGCATTTGTTAATTCATCGATGGCGGAACAGAAAAAGATATCTTCAAGGTTTAATTTCTTAGCTACAAGTTCTTTAACAAAATTCCTTAGGTCTGGTTGCTCAACTTTTTCTAAATTTTCCGAAACAAAAGAGTTTAGCAACAAGGACTTGGCTTTTTCTTTACTAATGCCTCGGGAAACAATATAAAATAACATTTCTTGGTCGAGATAACCAGCGGTAGCACCGTGAGTACATCGAACGTCATCAGCGTAAATTTCTAATTGGGGTCTTGTATTTATTCGAGCATCGTTCGAAAGCAAAAGATTTTTATTGGATTGATACGCATTTGTTTTTTGCGCATCCCTTGCAACATATATTTTTCCGTTGAATACTGCTCTTCCCGTTCCGTCGAGAATACCACGAAAGTTTTCATCACTTATGCAATTTGGTTGATTATGAAGAACAAGAGTATGATTATCAACAAATTCATCGTCGGCAGTAAAATAAATTCCATTTAAAAAAGCAGTTCCATAGGGTTCATTGAACAAAACATTTAAGTTATTTCGGACAAAGTAGTTATTCAAGGAAAATGTGTTAATTTTTAATGTTGCTCCACTCTCCAAAATAAAGTTAAAATTGTCGATAAGCACTAAATTGTCTATGTTAAATTGGAGAATATTAACTTCGACATTTGAATTTCTTTTAAGATGGAAATTAATTATTTCGTTTGCAAAGACCTTGTCCCTAGATCTGTTGATGAAAATCGCTATGATATTTATTTTTGCATCCTCTTCTACTTCTACGAAACTAAGGGTATTTGAAAGTGTGTTTATTTCAAAATCATATAGATAGAATAAGATAATCGGTATCTCGTTTTCAAAACCATTATTGACATTTAAATAAGCACTATCTGTGCTAAATGCAAGGGTTAAAAAATTAAAAGGATTTGAAGAATCAAAAAAATTACTAAACTTACTAATAAGTTTCGTATTAGCGAAAAATGAGCCATTGCGTAATATTTTATAATCAAATGAACTTAACGGTTTGACAAAACTTTCATCAATTGAATTATTTATATATGGTACAACTATTTTATCATTTCCGTTCAGGAAACTTAGATACTTCTCAACCAAACCAGTGTCTATCGCTTTCGTACAAGATGATAATTGAAAGTTTATTTCATTCAAAAAAGCAAGATTAGTGTATTTCCAATCCTCATTTTTAATTGTTGGCAAGCCTAATTCTTTAAATTTTTCAAAAAAAACTAGTCTTTCGGAATCTTCATCTCTGCAAATTTGTTTAGAAAATTTTTTTTCAAATAATGCGCTTACATTATCAATGAAACCCATTGCTCCTCCCTACTTTAGTCCGTTATTACCATTTTTTAGCCAATCATATCCTTTTGCTTCTAATTCATAAGCAAGTTCTTTTCCGCCAGAGATTACAATTTTTCCATCATACATAACGTGGACAAAATCTGGGGTAAGATAGTTCAACAATCTTTGGTAATGAGTAATAACAAGAAACGAACGGTCGGGTTTACGCAAACTATTCACACCGTTTGCTACAATTTTCAATGCATCAATATCGAGTCCAGAATCAGTTTCATCAAGTACAGCAAGAATTGGTTCCAACATTGCCAACTGAAAAATTTCGTTTCTTTTCTTTTCGCCCCCAGAAAAACCTTCGTTTACATTACGATTAAGATATGAAGAATCCAATCCAACCAAGGCAGCCCTTTCTTTCAAAGTTTGAAGGAAATCGAAAGCATCCAAGGGTTCAAGGTTTCGATACTTACGAACCTCGTTTACTGCAGTTTTCATAAAATTCGCATTTGTTACCCCTGGGATTTCAACGGGATACTGAAAAGCCAAGAATAAACCTTCCTTTGCCCTTTCTTCTGGTTCCAATTCCAAAATGTTTTTACCAAGAAAAGTAATTTCACCTTCCACTACTTCGTAACCCGGCTTTCCAGCTAGCACATAAGCAAGGGTACTTTTCCCAGTTCCATTTGGACCCATTATTGCGTGGACCTCGCCAGAGTTAATTGTCAAGTTCAACCCTTTGATGATGAGTTTCCCATCAATAGCTACCTTTAAATTTTCAATCTTTAAAATTTCCATTTTTCCTTCCACAAATTATCCAACACTACCTTCAAGACTTACAGACAAAAGTTTTTGTGCTTCGACAGCAAATTCCATTGGAAGTTGATTAAGAACTTCCCTACTGAATCCATTTACAATCAATCCTATTGCATCTTCTTTGGAAATACCTCTTTGATTGCAATAGAACAAAATCTCGTCACTTATCTTGGATGTCGTCGCTTCGTGCTCAACAATTGAACTACTATTATTAACCTCAATGTAAGGAAAGGTGTGTGCACCACATTTATCCCCAAGCAACAATGAATCGCATTGAGAAAAATTCCTTGCACCAACAGCCTTTTTCGAAATTTGCACTAACCCACGATAACTGTTATTACTAAAACCAGCAGCAATACCTTTCGAAACAATTCTACTTCGAGTATTTTTCCCCAAATGTATCATTTTTGTACCAGTATCTGCTTGTTGATAGTTATTTGTCAAAGCTATCGAATAAAATTCTCCAACAGAATTATCGCCCTTTAAAATACAAGAGGGGTATTTCCAAGTAATAGCCGAACCAGTTTCAACTTGCGTCCAAGATATTTTAGAATTTTCGCCAAGGCAGATTCCTCGCTTTGTAACAAAATTATAAATGCCACCCTTACCTTCCTTGTCGCCTGGATACCAATTTTGGACAGTTGAATATTTTATTTCAGCATCTTTAAGTGCAATCAATTCAACAACAGCAGCATGGAGTTGATTTTCATCTCTTATTGGAGCAGTACATCCTTCCAAATAACTAACATAACTCCCCTCATCGGCTATTATGAGAGTCCTTTCAAACTGACCGGTTTCAGAAGCGTTAATTCTAAAATAAGTCGAAAGTTCCATTGGGCAACGAACCCCTTTTGGAACATAAACGAAAGAGCCATCACTAAATACCGCAGAATTAAGGGCGGCGAAGAAATTATCTGTATATGGAACTACCGAACCAAGATACTTTTGGACAAGGTCGGGATAATTTCGAATTGCCTCATTAATCGAACAAAAGATAATCCCCAACTCTTCAAGTTTCTCTTTAAATGTTGTTGCAACGGAAACACTATCCAACACAGCATCCACTGCAACACCAGCAAGTCGTTCTCTTTCACGCAATGGAATTCCCAATTTTTCGAAAGTTCGAAGGATTTCGGGGTCGACTTCTTCTAAGGATTTTGGTTTATCTTTGAAACTTTTTGGTGCAGCATAATAGTGTATATCTTGGTAATCTATCGGTGGATATTCAACTTTTGCCCAATGAGGCTCCTTCATAGACTGCCAATAACGGAATGCTCTCAATCTCCATTCCAACATAAAAGGCGGTTCTTTTTTCTTTTCCCAAATAAATCTAATGATGTCCTCGTTCAAACCTTTAGGAGCATATTCTTGTTCAATTAGAGAAACAAAGCCATATTTGTATTCTCTTTCCGTAATTTCTTTTAAGATATCATTCTCAGCCATAATTAACCTAACACTTGTTTTACTTTTTGTTCAGAATTTTGAATTGTGGATTTATCTGCGAAATTCAACAAATCTTCTAATGTTGTCGAGCTAATTAGTTCGTTTATCTTAGATTGCAATTGAAACATAGGCGTTTTTATCATACATATGCTACTTCTTTCGCAAATATCTTCATCACCATAAACACATTCAACAACATTAATTGGTTCGTCCAACGCACTTAATATTTGAGAAAATTTTAATTCTTTAGGATTCACAGAAAGTTGGTAACCGCCTTTAGTCCCAAAATTCGAGTTAAGTATTTTAGATTTAGCAAGTTTGGCAAGTGTTTTCGAAAGAAACTCGTAGGGAATATTAAGTATTTCTGAAAGTTCTCGAGCAGAATAAAACTCGTTTGGGTTCATACCCAGAAATTGAAGTGTACCAAGTGCATATTCTATTTTTTTCGAAAACCTTACCATTGTCATTCAAATATTAAAATAAGAAAACGAATTGAAATTCCGATTATTTTAATCGGATTTTATTTAACATTTATTGGTGTTTCTATCGTGATTCTAACAGTTCGACAATAAAATCTACCTTCAGGTAAAGAATTATCATACAAAAGATAACTTTCGCCGACACCAACAGTTTTTGCATTTTTCAATCCTAACCACTTGGCAACTTCTATTGCCCTTTTTTCGGATATTTTTTTGTTAATTTTTTCATCACCTATATTATCGGTAAATCCTTCAATAGTTACTTGGGAGTTGCTTGTAACTCTTTTATAAAGAAATTCGAGAACATTTTTATGTTCACGTTCTAATTTAGACTTTCCAAAATCAAAAAGAATTAAACTATAAAATTCATATTCCCTATCGGTTACCCCTTCCATTCTTTTCTTGTCAACTGTTATCTTGTTTATCATTAATGGCTCTGCTTTGGCACGACCAGTTTGGTCAATGTAGTCAACTACAAAAAAGTCAACATCTAATTTCCCTCCAAAGACGATTTTATCGAAGCCTCGGTCGTCTATTTCCCAAATTAAACTATCTGGTGGCTTTCCATTGCCTTCGAATAGTTTCACTGTTTCCCCATTTTGCTTCACCGAAATTGTCCATTTTTTTAAATCAACCCCAGATTGATAAACTGGATAAAAAACAACTCTCATTTTTTCAACTTTTCTAAGTGTATCCACCGAAAAAACTGGTTCAAGAATTCTTAAATCATCTGTTATTATCTCGACCCTACGATTTTCTTCGTCCCCTTGAGGGTCATCTGGATTAGAAGGCTCTTTGGGCAAATTTCTTGATTCAATATCAATGCGGTGTTCTTCAATTCCCCAAACGTTAATCAAATAATCTTTGATGGCTTTCGCCCTTCGGTAGGATAAATCCAAATTATTTTTTTCTTCACCTTTACCTGAATTTGTCCCTACCAACAAAACCTTGCTTTCTTTCGATTGTTGAAGTTTCTTCCCTATTATATTCAATACATAATAATATGTTTGCAAAACATCAAGTGATGAGAGTTCCGATAGAGAAAAATTCCTTGCTTTCTCAGGAGAAAACTTTATATATCTATTGGGGATAATATCGGAATTATGGTCGAAAAAAATGTAATTCAGAAGGGGTTTCATATTATACGAAACAAAATCTTCTACGCGTATGGGAACATTTTTTCTTTCGTAGCCGCTTGAATCATAAACCCTATAACTAATTTTAGCCATAATAGTAGGTGGTTCAATTGGAGCAGGAAATTCATAGATTGGAGGCTCTTTTGGTGGTGGTGGCGGCGGGGGTGGTGGTATTGGTTCACGAAATTTAACTGCAAGTCCCAATCTTAGGACAATACTGTTCCAACTTACCCCTCTTATTGGACTTATGAAATAATATTTTGCATATATTTCTGGGTAAAGAAAAAACAAATTTCGCTTATGTGCCGGTAGTTCAGCACTCACTCCAAAAGATAAAAAAGGGATAATTCCCCTAACATCTTTAATATTACCAGCATACTCATTTCTAACACGAAGGCCATTGTTGAATGTACCCCTATCTTCTGGTTTAACAATTACTTCCTTTTGATGAAAAGAATATTTTAAGGGGAAACTTAAACCCAATCCACCAGAATACCAAATAAAATAATTACTTGAATAATTAGCACTAAACTCTAAATTCAAATAATTGAACCAAGTATCCAATCGATGTTCGAAAACTCCCTCTTGGGAGACTCCATCAATTATCACAGTTGTGGGCTCTTCTTTCGAAAAGTAAGCATTGTTTTGAAGAATTGATACCTTACCTGAAAGAAAAATAAAATCCTTCAAGTAATAGTCACCTACTCCACCAAATTCCCAACCAAAACTTGAACCAAAAGGAAATTTTGGGGAACAACAAGGAATTTCGGGGAGTTGTTTAAAATTAGTCAAATGCAAGTTCAATCCCAAACTTCCAAATGCTCCAAATTTTGGTTTCGTAGAAAAAACTTCTATTAAACTATCAAGATTATATTCTGTTTCGTTTTGAGAAAATACATAAGAAATACTCGAAAAATAACATAATATAGCAAGAATGAACCTTATACATTTTGCCTTATATAGAAGAAAAAAATTGTCGACCATTTTCCTACGAAACCTTCTTATTCATAATATCCCACAATAAATTATAAAAAAGATATTTTGTATCGATAGCACTCGATTTCAATTTATGGTCTACGTGTGCTATAGATTTTAAAGCATTTTCAACATCATTTTTTGAATAATTTCTTAAACCTATTAAGTAATCCTCAAAAAAATAATAACTTACGCCTATCGACTTTGCTAAAAGGTTTTTATCGTTGCTTTCTTTGCTAGTCTCAAAAAGTACGAGAAGATTCTTAAAATACTTATATATCAAATTCAATAATAGCAATTCTTGTCTGGAAAAACTCAAAACTTGTTCAATAAAATTAATACTTCCAGAAAAATCTCTTTTAGAAATTAAGGAAGTAATTTCAAAAATGTTAATCTCTTTGTTTACACTTAAAACAGACTTCAAGATCGATAATGTAACTTTTTTCTGATTGCCCAAAAAAGAGGTAATCTTTTCCAACTCATTATTTAATTCCCAAAGACTTAAGTTTGTATTTTCGAAAAAAAAGTCCAAAGCGTCGTTGTCCCAAAATAGCCCAATTTCTTTTGCTCGTTGAATAAACCAGTTTCTAATTTGATTTTCATACATTTTAGGAAATTCAAGCCAATAATGAAGTTTCAATAGTAAATCGAACGGGAACTTTAACCCTTCAATAATATTTTTATCCTTTTGATACTTCTTAGAAATCCCAAATAAATTTTCATCAAAAGAAATAAAGATAATGAATACATTCTCTGGTGGGTCTAAAATAATTCTTTTTAGAAGAAATTCGTGGGTATCTAACTTATCTTTTTTTGACTTTTTTGAAAAGATTTTTTCAATATTTTTGAAAACTATCAATTTTTCAGCAAAAAAAAATGAAGAAGCAAGAACTTTATCAAGAATTTCAACAAACTCCTCCTTTTCAGAAAGTTCTTCAACATCGTAAATTTCAACTTGAGCCTCAGGGTGAGTTTCGGTAAACTTCGTTACAATTTTTCTGTATGCTTCAAGAACAAGAAAATCCTCTTCGCCAAACAATGTGATGATATTCGGAAGTTTTTTTTGGGACAACAAATCTTGAAGGCTTCCATTCATTTTTCTACACTATTCGGTGAATTTTTATCTGGGGCACCAGAAGAATCGATGTCCTTCTTTGAAACAAAATCAACCACCCTTTTAACTTTCGAAACCAAAACCTTGTCTGTTGGAGGTTTTAAGATGTAATCATCAATACCAAGTTTTAGGAGCGAAGCGAATAAATCCTTCGAAGCAATTGCGGTACAAGGAATTACGCGAATTTTATCAAATCTTGTATCCATTCTCAATTTCCTAAGGAAACTATAACCATCCATAACTGGCATTTCCATATCAAGAAGAATAAGGTCTGGTATTCGCTTTTCAAGGAATGCAAATCCTTCGTCTGGGGTTTTAATACCAACAACTTCAACTCCAAGATATTTCTCGATGACATATTTAGCAAATTGCCGAAAAAGGTCATCATCGTCTAAGATAAGAACCAAAAAATTTTTAGTTTCTTCCATAAACTTTTCTATTTTAAGACTAAAATATTTGCTGGTAGGACCCCATATTCAGCAAACCGGATTAAAGCTCGTTTCGAGTCTTCATCGATTACATCACCACTCGAAGCTATTAATAAGCCAGATGGAGTATAATAATTCTGATAAATTACCATCCCGGGTTCCAATTTATGTACCGGAACCCTTGAAATAATCTTTTGTCCTAAAAGCCTCCGTTCCTCCTCCATCAGCTGAACAAAAACTTCTACATATTTTTTTTCGAAATGCAAACCTGCTCTTTCGTGTAAATACTTAATTGCAGACAAAAAGCGGTTACCACCAATGTCTGCCTTGCTCGGAGGTAATGTCGTTTGTGTCACATAAGCCATTGTTCTTGGGTCGCTTTCTTTCCTTACTTTGTAAACAAGATTATGAAATGTATTAACAATAGCAATAATTTTTGCCTCGGGATGTATTTGCTTATCTCTTAAACCTTGGGGAAACCCAGAACCATCTAAATTTTCGTGGTGTTGGTAAACTATATCGGCAATAATATTAAATTCAGAAAATTTCTTCAAAATATCGCGACCCAATTCACAATGGGTATTGTAATATATTCTTTCTTTTTCGTTCAATTCTTGGGGAAATTTAATAAGAATGCTATCCTTAAAACCAACCTTACCAATATCGTGAAGTAATCCAGCTATTTGACAATTCAGAACCGCTTCTTCGCTCAATCCTAATTCTTTAGCCAAAAGCATCGAATACTTGGATACAAATCTTGAATGAGAAGATTCATAAAACTTCTCTTGGAATGTAACTATTGCAGAAAGAATTTCGACAAATTGAAAAATACTATTGGCAAATTTTGTCGAAATTGTATCCAAAAGTGTTTCTAATTCATCAATTCTTTCAAGTTTCTCTTTCAACTGAAAGTTTAATTGTTTGTTTAATTCTATCAAGTCATCTACTTTTTGAATTTCTTCTTCTTGGTTCATTTACTTACCAGATAAATTTACAATTTCAATTTTATCCACTTCAAAGCCCAAAAAGGTTTTTGCAATTTCTTTAAAATTCATAGGCATATCAGTTAGATAGAACTCTACATTGGGGGATGGCAAAAAATTATCTTTTTCCTCTTGAAGTAATTTATTTTCGGCAAGTAGTCTTAAAGAAAATATTGCAGCTTGCTCCCCAGCATCAATTAATTCAACATCGGGTAAAATCTCCTTTATTACCTTTGTTAAAAGAGGATAATGCGTGCAACCAAGAATCAAAGTATCAATATTCATTTCAAGAAAATCAGAAAGATACTCGTTTGCAACTAGCTTAGTTGCTGAATGATTGATAAACCCTTCTTCAACAAGTGGAACAAAAAGTGGACAAGGTTTTGCAAAAACTCTAAGTTCCGAGTTGTATGAATTTTGGGTAATGTAATCCTGGTAAGCATTGCTTGCAATTGTTGCTCTTGTCCCAATGACCCCAATTCTTTTGTTCCTACTTGCAATCAAAGCAGACTTTGTTGCAGGGCGAATCATTCCAACAACTGGTACCGCAGAAACTTTCTCAACTTCTTCAAGGGCAACCGAAGAAACTGTGTGACAAGCGACAACGATTAATTTTACATTTTTAGAAAGAAGAAATTCTGTACATTCTTTTGCGTATTTTTTAATAGTTTCGGAGGATTTGTTTCCATAGGGAACTCTGGCAGTATCTCCAAGATAAATGTAACTTTCAAATGGAAGATATTTTATAAATTGTTTTAAAACGCTTAATCCTCCAACCCCTGAATCAAAGATACCTATTTTACTTTTTTCCTCTTTCACAAAGAAACTTTAAATAAATTTCAAAAATATAAAAATTCAAAGAAATTTAGTTAAATTTCGTTTTTAATATTGCAAATAGATATTGAATTTATGGAATTTAAGGACTATTACAAAATATTAGGTGTAAATAAAAATGCTTCTCAAGAAGAAATAAAAAAGGCATACAGGAAACTTGCCCAAAAATATCATCCAGATAAGAATCCGGGAAATAAAGACGCAGAAGAAAAATTCAAAGAAATCAATGAAGCATACGAGGTGCTTTCGGACCCAGAAAAAAGACGAAAATACGACAACCTTGAAACTTCTTGGTTTAATTTTCAACAACAAGGTGGCAGAGCAGACCAGTTCAACTGGTCCGATTGGTTTGCAAGTGAACCAGTTGGTACAAGAAGGAACAGAAGGACTGGTTTTTCTTACCTTGATGAAATACTTGGTGGTGGCGGAAACTTTTCCGATTTCTTTGAAAAGATTTTTGGTTTCGACTTTGGCACTTTTACCCGACAAAAGGGAAGTAAAACTGAAACTCACACAAAAGACATTCATTATGAATTGTCTATTACTTTGGAGGAAGCCTTTAAAGGAACAAATAAGATAATTGAAGTTGAAGGGAAAAAAATTGAAATCAAGATAAAACCCGGTATTGTTGACGGGCAAATTCTTAGAGTACCACTTAGAAGTGTTTTAGGGAAAACATCTAATTCAGATTTACTTGTAACTGTTAGAATTCTTCCCCATAAAAAAGTAGAAAGGAAAGGTGACGACCTATACGTAGATGTACCAATCGACATTTTTAAACTTATTCTTGGAGGGGAATCAAAGATTAGAACTTTTGGTGGTTTGATAAAATTTAAAATTCCCCCTCGTTCCCAAAATGGTACAATCCTTCGGCTTAAGGGCCAGGGTATGCCAAAATACCACAACCCAAACGAACGCGGAGATTTATATCTTAAACTAATAGCAAAAATCCCAGAAAACCTTTCGGATAAGGAGCTTGAAATTATTAAAGAATTGCAACAAACTCGTGAAAAAAATTAATGAGAATTTTTTCCAAAAATAAATTAATTTTGTTTTTTGGTCTTCTGGGGGGGAAGTGAAACGTCTTTTGTTTCTTCTTTTTACTATTTTTTATTCTTCTCATATTATCATTGCTAGAATTATCAGTTTAGACTTCTTCACACAAAACGAAACAACTTTTGCAAAATTTATAGTAGTCAATCAACTTTCCAACATAATCTCTCCTATCGAGAAAAACGACTTACAAGTTTTTGAAAACGGAACATTAATACAAAATTTTAACTTAACGAATATTGAACCACCTACAAATAACACTTCTACATTGCTTTTCCTTTTTGACCTTTCTATTGGAAATATCGATACTTCAAATAAATCATTAGCGATTAAAATATTGGACACTTTATTTAAAGAATTCCCAAATTGCAACAAAGGATTTTTAGGTTTCGATTTCGAAAATTATCTTTTCTGCAATTTCACAAATGATGTACAAAAACTTACAAATTCAATTCAATACTTAAACAACCCTCCAAGTTCAAGTTCTAATTTCGATACTGCATTAATTGGAGTAAATCTTGGTGCAATAAATCTTATCAAAAATAATTCAACCCCAAAAACAATAGTACTTATTACAGATAAAAATAAGGATTTTGATTTCCAAAAAGTCGAAAAACTCTCAATAGAATTCGGAATAAAGTTCATCATAATACTTATTAATAACGAATCCAATGAGAAATTCCTCCGCTTTGCAAGAAATATTAATTCATATATATTTTCCATAAATAAATATGATGAGCTACTCGATAAACTTTCGGCTTTAAGATTACTTGCTTACGATGGTAAACCAATATCAATTGAATGGAAAAACTTACCAATTTGTAACCAATTAAGGAATATAAAGATTATTTTTAAGAAAACGGATACTTTATTCTTTTTCACAACAGTGCAAAATTCAAGTTTGCCAATTTTAAACGCTTATCCACCATTTTTAAGATATAGTTCAGTAATACCAGGTCAAAGTAAAGATTTAGAACTTACACTGGTCGCTCGAAATTTCAATATCAAAATAGATAGTTTTAAATTACACAATCCTCACTTCAAAATTATTTCTGGGAACATTTCATCACCATTTATTCTTTTAAAGGATTCTTCTCATAAACTAACAATTAGATTTACGCCTTCTGATTCTTCTATTGTTTTCGACAGCCTAGTTATTTATTCCGAGGCTTGTCAAGTAAAAAAAATAAACATCACTGGTGGTTTCCCCAACAAAAAACCCAAAGAAAGAACACTTTCAATACTCCATCCAGCGTGTGGAGACCAATTCTTTATTGGTGATACAATACATATTCGCTGGGAAGGTTTACTCCCAACCGATGTCGTCCAACTTCAATACTCTACAAATGGTGGCGAAAGTTGGGATACACTTGCTATAAATGTTTTAGGTCTGGATTATAAATTCTACCTCGACCCAAATAAATTCCAAGAAACCGATTCGTTTTTAATCCGTGTAATCCAAATTTGGCCTAATAATGCTGGGGAGACAATTGAGTTGCGCCATTTAAGTGCTATCAACTCTGCCAATTTCAATAGAGATGCATCACTAATTGTAACATCAAGTAGCCACCCCGATGAATTTGCTTTAGTTTGGAATCCCGGTACTGGAAGCAAAATATTTAACCTTAAAGGGCATACAAAGCAAGTCAATTGGTCTTGCTTCGACAACCAAGATAGGTATGTTATTACTGCATCCGACGATTCGACTTCAATCCTTTACGATATCAAAAGCGGAGACTCTCTTTTCACTTTCAAAGGTCACAAAAGTAAAGTAACTTCAGCAAATTTTAGCCCAGACGGAAACTATGTCGTAACTTCTGGCACTGATGGAAAATGTATCGTTTGGGACCTTAACAGTAAAAAGTCGGTCTATACTTTATCTACAGGAATAAACCCAATTTATTTTGCAAGTTTTACACCCGATACAAATTTCATTGCATACGCTTCCTACGATGGAAATATATATTTATTTGACATAAAAAAACTTAAAGTTACTAAAACCTTCATTACTAAATTTGGTAACAACCATATCCACCATTTTTCATTTCATCAAGGAAATAAGAAACTCGCTGCTGCATCGCACCTTGGCTTGATTTTCATTTTTGATTACAATCCAGACGACACTACGACGAAAGTCTTCCCAAATTTCATACTTTCGCACGATACTATAAGTTATCCAGCAATAAATTCTGCATACTTTAACTCCAATGGTAATTGGTTAATTACCTCGGGCAGCGATTCAAGAATATTAAGATGGAATCCATTCACTGGTGAACTCATTGATTCTATTGCAATTGGAGAACACTCAAACTCTGTAACTTCTGCTTCTTTTAGTTTCGACGATGCTATGTTATTGACTTCAAGTTGGGACAGTACCGCAAAAATTTTCAACAGAACAAAACTTGGCTTGCAAATTGATACTACAGATTGTCTTTTTTCTATTGTGAAACCTAAGGTTTTATCCTATGATATCAATTTTGGAAAGGTATTCCTTGGAAAAGCAAAAGATACTTTAGTAAATCCAATTATCATTAATAATTCGAAAATTCCTTTGGTGATTGAAGAAATTTTGCAAAAAGGAGCAAATGAAAAAGAGTTTTCAATATTAACTCCCTACCCCAAAACTATACTCAATCCAAATGATACCCTAAGCCTTGTTCTTAAATTTTCACCATTTGATGTAGGAACCCGAATCTCCAAGTTGGTTTTCAAATTCAAAGGTGGAATGTTAGATGTAAATTTATTTGGTGAAGGTGTAATTCCGCCTATAACAATTGAACCCAATTTAGTCGAGATAGGAGAAGTTGTGGTTGGTGAATTTAAAGATACATTACTAAGGTACATAATTAGAAATCCCTCGACAAAAGAAATACGATTACTTTCAGTTAGAAACATTGGTCCAGATTCAGTTTTCTTTAGCATTATTGATGGAGGGGAAACAACTGTAATTAAACCCAAAGATTACCACCCATTAACCATACGATTTACACCTAATACTCTAGGTCCGAAAAATACAATAATTGAATTCCAAACAGACTCCGAAATACCAAAATCCTTCCTTAACATTGTTGGTGAGGGGGTTATCCCAATCTACGACTCAATTACAATCTCGATAGGTAATTATTTTGCAAAACCAGGTGAAATAGTTAATATTCCAATAAAATTAAAAAACCAAAAATTCATTAATAAAAATTCGTTTTATTCTGGTCTTGGTTTCGACCTGAGTTTTAATAAAACAATTCTTGAACCAATAGATAATAAATTTCAGTCTATTATTTCTAATGACATACGAACCTTAAAAATTCTTGTTGAAAAGGAGAACTTGGACGATTCTGTTTTAACATTCCTAAGATTCAAAGTCGGGCTTGGAAACGATTCTGTTACATCATTAGTTATATCTAATAGTTTTCCATTGGGAAAAGGCAAAATTGTTATTAAAGAGGAATCTGGAAAACTATTTCTTAAGGACTTATGTAAAGAAGGTGGAATTAGACTTTTTGAACCCGATGGAAAGATTGGAATCGGTCCAATTTCTCCTAATCCGACAGAAGGAATTACTTATATTAATTTTGAAACAGTTGAGGAAGGAAAAACAAAACTTGAACTTTTTAACAACTCCGGAAATTTAGTCGATGTTTTATTAGATGAAATTTTAAAGCCAGGTAGATACGAAATAATTTTTGATGCAAACAGTTTGGAATCTGGAATATATTTATTAATTTTACGAACACCGAACAATGTTTTGACAAAGATTTTGCAAGTTGTTAAATGAAAAAGTTATTAATTAACATCTTCATCCTTTCATTCATTATCCAAATGTGGATTTATCCCAATGATAATTTGATTTCCCAATTTAATATTGTATTGGAAAATCCAAACAATTTAAAACAATTAAACGACCCGATAAATTTTTATTACGTTAAAATTGGTGACACCAAGATAAAGAATTTCTACATTTCAAATGCTGGCACTACATCTTATTCAATAAATAAAATTCAATTTCAAAACGGGGGGCTTGGGGTTTTTTTCTTTTCTACAACACCAAAAATTCCAATAGTTATCAATCCGAATGAGTCAATTAATATAACTTTAACATTCCAACCCGATAGAGTTCAATCCTTCTATGATACACTTCTAATTTTCTTTAATGAACCATTTAATTTTATCTATTCGATACCCGTCGAAGGACACTCAACTTGTTTAAACAAACTATTTGTAATCGACACTTCCTATTTTGTTGGGACCCCTAATTTTACTATTCCAGTTTTAATAAAAGGCGATTCAAATTTAGGGGAATCTTTCCCAATAGACCTTTCATTCTACATAACAACAAATGCGAAAGTTTTCCATATCGACAGCATTCGCAATGGTTCAATTGTTGAAAGAACTTCTCACAAAACATTTATTACTTATAAAATAAATATTAGCAACTTCACTCTGGACTCAACACAAAAGGAGGTATGTTATCTTATTGGCCAATTGTTTTTATCCGAGCAAGATACTACAATGCTTTCTTTTTACAATCCTCAATGCAATGTCGATGGTATTTTTTTCGAAACAGAGAATGGTAAAATAGGAACTTATGGAATTTGCATTTCAAATATTTCCTTAGTTAATTTCGATACTGATTTCATCAAAATCAATATTCCAAATCAAGTAATTAGTAACGAATTGGAAATCCATTTTAATCAAAACAGAGAAAAGCAAAATTTGGTTTCCGTAAAAATCTATAATTCTCTTGGGAAAGAAATAATCTTCTTAACCTCTAAAACCCAAACAAAATTGACTATTCCAACTAATAATCTTTCCTCTGGTATATACAAGGTAGAAATAATCACCGAATATCAAAAATATTCCAAATTAATTAGCGTTATTAAGTAATCTTATTAATGATGCGAAATGATAAGTTCTGTACGAGGCACCAAAGATATTTTACCAGAGGAGATGCCTATTTGGTATTTCATAGAAAAAACGCTACAAGAAGTTTCTTCGCTCTTTGGTTTTAAAGAAATTCGCTTACCAATATTTGAAAAAACAGAGGTTTTTCAGCGTTCAATAGGAGAAGCAACTGATGTTGTACGAAAAGAAATGTATACTTTCGTCGACAGAGGTGGAGATTCAATTACATTGCGTCCAGAATTAACTGCTAGTGTTGTTCGCGCTGTTATTCAACACAACCTACTCTCCGAAAGCCCCCTTTTAAGACTTTGGTACTATGGTCCCCTTTTCCGTTACGAACGCCCTCAAAAAGGAAGATTACGGCAGTTTCACCAATATGGAGCAGAAATAATTGGCTCGAGCCATCCAGAAGCCGATGTGGAAATCCTTCTACTTGCAAATAGTATTATAAAAAAACTCGGAATTAGCGAATACACATTGCTTATCAACTCGCTTGGGAATCTAAAATCGAGACTAAAGTACAGAGAAATCCTTGTATCCTACTTGAAACAACATTCAAATGAATTGTCGGTAGAAAGTCGTGAAAGGCTTGGAAAAAATCCTCTACGAGTACTTGATTCAAAAGATCCCAACGATTTGGAAATTATACAAAACTCCCCTCTTATATACGATTTTTTAGATGAAGAAAGTAAAGAACATTACAATAATACTAAAATGATGCTCAAAGAATATGGAATTTCTTTCAAGGAGTATCCCTATTTAGTTAGAGGTTTGGATTATTATTCCCATACGGTTTTTGAGTTTCAAAGTTCTTTTTTAGGTTCTCAAGACGCTTTTGGTGGTGGGGGTAGATACAATGAACTTTTCACCCAGTTTTCCCAAAAAAATGATATTCCTTCAATAGGTTTCGCGTTAGGGATAGAAAGGATTGTTCTAATTCTTGAATCACAAGGTATTGAGTTTAAACAAGAAAATCCAAAAGTTTTTGTTGCATACAACGATTCAAAGTTCATTCCAAAAGTCCTCGAAATTGCACAAAAATTAAGAGAATTTGGAATTTCAACAATCTTCGACCTTCAAAGGCGCTCCTTAAAGGCACAGTTAAAAGATGCAAATAAAAAAGGAGTAAGTTATACAATAATTATTGGAGAAGAAGAAATCAACAACCAAACCATCTCAATTAAGAATATGCAAGATGGTAATCAATTTACAATTGAAATCAGAAAAGGAATTGAATTTTTGATTAATGAATTGAAATAGTTATGCCATTTATTAAAATAACAGATTCAAATAAGTGGCAAATAAAATTAATATTGATTTCAATTGCCTCTGTTATCGTTTTGTTGATAATGCTGTTTACCAATAAACTTGTTTCCGAGTTAATTCAAAGGGAAAAAGAATCTGTCCAACTTTTTGCAGACGTTTACAGAAGATATACAAATTTAAACACCAATCCCGAAGACATCGATTTTCTTGTTACAAAACTTTCTACCCTCATAAAATTTCCAATGATAATGACAGACGAAAAAGACAATCCTATCTACCCATTTGAATCATATACATTGAACATTAACTTCAACCCTAAATGGAGCACAGAAGAAAAGAGACGGTATTTGAAAAAATTAATCGAAAAGATTAAAACTGATTATCCACCAATAGTAATTTATAATGACAACGGAGAAATTTTTGCCAAATTTTATTATACCCATTCAACTTTAATAGAAAGGCTTAAATTCTTTCCTATAATTGAAATTCTTGTAGCGTTTGTTTTTGTGTTCTTTGGTTATTTAGCATTTAAAAATATCAAAAAAAGCGAGGAATCGAAACTTTGGGTTGGAATGGCAAAAGAAGCTGCCCATCAACTCGGCACCCCACTTTCATCACTACTTGCCTGGTTGGAAATTTTGAAAACTAACAACAACCAAGAAATTCCAACCGAGGAAATAATAAAAGAAATGGAACAAGATATTATGCGGCTGCAAACAATATCGGAAAGATTTTCTAAAATCGGTTCTAAAACAGACAAAATTCGAGTAAATTTAATAGAATTAGTAGAAAATGTTGTCGATTACTTTGAAAAAAGATTACCTCATCTTGGGAAAAGAATTAGTATTGTGAAAAAATTTCCAGACAAACCAATTTTTGGAGACGTTAATCCCATTCTGTTTTCTTGGTCAATCGAAAATTTATTGAAAAACTCCTTCGAAGCAATAGAAAACAAAGAAGGCAAAATTGAAATAAAAATTTTAGAGAGCAAAAAAAGAGTACAAATACTTCTAACCGACAACGGTAAAGGTATGACTTCCAGACAAAAAAGATATGCTTTTCAACCCGGATATACCACTAAAACCCGTGGTTGGGGTATTGGTCTCACTTTTTGTAAGCGTATAATCGAGGATTACCATAATAGTAAAATTTTTATTAAGGAAACATCCCCTGGCAAAGGAACTACATTTGTAATCGAACTTCCAAACAAATTCCCAACTGTTCAATAGTAAAACTTTCTTAATTTTGCTTTTTTATTAATTTCAAATGAAAAAGATTTTAGTAATTATTTTTTTACTTTGTGTTGGGACACTTTATTCGATATTTTGCCAGAAACAACCTAAAGAAGAGCCCATCCTTAACTATATTATTACTGGAATTAGAGAAAACCAGATCGATACCCTCGCTTACCAAACAGGACAAAGAATTATTAAAGAGACAGAAGGTTTGGTGGAAAAAGAAATCGACCCCGATAAATATTTACTCGGACCACAAGACAGACTTACAATTTCAATAATTTCTACAAGACCCAGAGAGTTAGAAGTCGAAGTTTCCCCCGAAGGAAAACTTTCAATTCCAGAGGTTGGTGTTGTTAATGTCAAAGGTTTAACTCTTTCCCAAGCTCAAAAAGTAATTGTCGAAAAAGTAAAAACAATTTTAAAAGCAACGGAAGTAAATGTGCTCTTAAAAAATATTCGAAAATTCAAAGTCTCTATTGCTGGTGCAGTCCAAAAGTCGGCAATAGTTTCTGCATCAAGTACCGATAGAGTTTCAGAAATTATCGACAAAGCTGGTGGATTTAAAGAGAATGCATCCCTACGCAAAATACTACTCTACCGGAACGATGGAAAAGAAATAATTCGTGTTGACTTATACAAATTTTTCTTTCTAAACGATAGAGAATCTAACCCATTCGTTACTGGAGGAGACCATATTATTGTCCCCTTTGCCTCGGAAAACGAATATATTGAAGCCCAAGGAGAAGTTTTACGCCCCGGTAAATTTGAATTCCTTGAAGGAGATTCTCTTTCAACACTACTTCGCTTCGCCCAAGGTTTCACTGAATTAGCATTACTTGATTCTGTCGAATTTGTTCGTCAAAAAGATGGAAACATTTTTGAAACAAGAATCCTAAATGTCTCATCTTGGAAAGAGAAAATAAGACATACTTATGAAAAGATACCAGGGGATTTTCCACTGAAACTGGGTGATAGAATATTTATCCGAAAGATTGGAAGTTGGAAAAAACCAAGTTCAGTAATAATCGAAGGTGAAGTTTTATACCCCGGACGCTACGCAATCGACGAACATACAGTCCGAATCTCTGACTTACTTGCCAAAAGCGGTGGATTCACCAAAGATGCTGATATAGAAAAAGTGAGATTTATTCGACAGTCACTATTGAACGTAATAGACCCAGAAATGGAACGACTTTCAAGAATTCCACCATCTGAAATGTCGAAAAATGAGTATAGGTATTTCCTTTCTAGAGTTAATGAGAGAAAAGGTTTGATGTCCATTAACTTCTTAAGAATTCTGGAAAATCCAAACAGCGACGATAACATTGTTCTTCAAGACTTAGATTCTATTTATGTTCCAAAGAAAAATGAATTTGTAAATATTCAAGGTAGAGTAAACAATCCCGGGTTAGTAGCATATAAGCCCGGATATAATTATTTGGATTATATACAATTGGCCGGTGGATTTGGATTTCGTGCAGACGAAGATGCAACGCTAGTTGTAAAATCAAAAGGCGAGCAATTTCGTGCTCGCGACCTAAATTATAAAATTGAACCGGGCGATAATATTCTTGTGCCACCTCAAGAGGAAGTTACCTTCTTCGAAATCTTTACTACTGCACTCACAATTACAACACAGATACTTACAATCGCAGGGGTGGTTTTAGCATTTATTAAATTATAAAGTAAAACAATGGACGAAAAAGAAACTCAAAGAATCGAATTTAATTTTACCAGAATATTGAAAGTTGCTATTAAACACTACAAATTCATTCTTTTATTTACAATTCTTACAAGTATTTTAGTAGTGGGAATTTCGTATCTATTACCTCATAAGTACGAATCGAAGTCTACATTACTTCCACCAGAAGAAATTATCGGAGGTAGTTTGACCGAATTTCTAAGGGCTTTTTCCAATTTACCAACTTTTGGTTCTGGAAGGGCAACCAAAATTCAATTATATTATGAGATGCTTAAAAGTAAAGAACTGGCAAAATTTATTGCCCAAAAGGATGAAATAAAAAAATTAAAAATATTTAAAGATCTAGATTCTATCGACTTACAAAGAACAATCTATCAAATTCTTAATGTAGACTTAAAACAATCAGGTTTATTTATCATTACAGCAAAAGTACCCACAGGTTTTTTCCCTAATAAAGAAGAAAAGAACCTTGCAGCTAAAGCATCTGCATTGGTGGTAAAATTTGCTTTGGAAGGATTAGATACACTCGTCCACACTAGAATTTCCACACGCTCTAAAAGAAAAAGAGTTTTGATTGAAAATCTTCTTGCAGAAAAAAAATTCCAACTTGATTCTATCGAAAAAGAAATTGAGGATTTCCAGAGAAAAAACAAAATAATAGGCCTCGACGAGCAGAGCAAAGCAATCCTTTCTTCTACTATTAATATTGGAAGCGAACTTGCCAAGGCAGAAATCGAATTATCCTTGTTTCAAACAGAATATGAACAAAATTCTCCATACATAAAAGCTCTTAGGGACAAAATTCAAAAATTGCGTGAGCAATATTCAAGAGTTCAAACTGGTGGCTTAACTGGTACTGAAGCATATTCTATTCCCTTGGAACAAATCCCTTCGCTTTATCGCCAGTATATGAATCTGCTTCGCGAACAAAAGATACTTGAACAAGTTACAATTTTCCTTGAAACTCAGAAATATACCGAAACAATTCAAGAAAGCACTGAAATTCCCGGTGTTGATGTACTCGATACTCCCACTATTCCAATTTCCCACTCATCTCCAAACAGAAAAATTCTCCTTCTTTTTTCTTTAATAATTTCCTTCATAGTCTCAGTTGCTATTGTAACAATAAAATCATATAAAAAGGGGGAAATTAAATAAAAAAATGGGGGCAAACAAACCCCCAATTGCTATCAAAAAATTTTAATTATTTTTTTATTTGTTTTGTAAAAACAATCTTGAAACTTCGTCCCAATTAACAACATTCCACCAGTTCTCAATGTATTCATTTCTTCTATTTTGGTATTTAAGATAATAGGCGTGCTCCCAAACATCTAAACCTAAAATTGGAATTCCTTTCACTTCTGCAATATCCATTAATGGATTGTCTTGATTTGGTGTTGAAGCAACAACTAACTTACCATTAGAAAGTAATAGCCAAGCCCAGCCAGAGCCAAATCTGCCCATTGCAGCATCGAAAAAAGTCTTTTTAAAATTCTCAAATGAGCCAAAAGTGGAATTAATTGCATTTGCCAATTCTCCACTCGGTGCACCACCACCATTTGGTTTCATAATATTCCAAAAAAACGTGTGGTTCCAATGCCCACCACCATTGTTGCGAACTGCAACTGGTGCTTTAGAAACATTTTTGAGCAAATCCTCGAGGCTTTTCCCGGCCATTTCCGTTCCTTCAATTGCTTTGTTCAAATTGTTTACATATGCTTGATGATGCTTTGTGTGATGCAATTCCATTGTCCACTTATCGATGTATGGTTCCAAAGCATCGTAGGGATAAGGTAAAGGTGGAAGTTCAAATTTTCCATTCATAGTAGACCTCATTGTTTTGTCCAACAAATTATTATTAACATTAACTTTCGAAAAAGATGAAAAAGTTGTTAACCCAGTTAGCAATAATGAATTTAAAATAAAATCTCTTCTTTTCATATTTGTTGCCTATTTAAAATTTAGAGACTATAAACTTTTAATTTTATTTTATCTAACTTTTTATTGAGTTAAAAAAATTAAGAATGGATTCCTACTCTTTCAATGTTTATATCTAATTTATTGGTTTGAATAATGTTTTTCATTTTATTTATAAGCGAATTATCTTTTACACGTAAGTAAAACTTATAAACAAAGTAACCTAACCCAAAAGATTCATTGATAATATGGGTGATATAAATATCTTTTTCTTCTTGAAAAATTTGACCGAGTAGGATATGAATATGTTCGGAAATTAAAGAAGTCAATTTTACCCCAAGTTCAAATAAATCCCTATCGATAGCATCCCATTTAAACTCAATTTTACGGGTAACAGAATTCCCTATTTGTAGTAAACCGCTTTTACAATCTTGTCTATGAATTACAATTTTGTCGCCATAGGCATAAGCCACCGCATCATCACCTCTAACCGGCAAACAACATTTTGCAAAAACAATTTCGTAGGTCTTGTCGTCCAACAACATCCTATTTTGGGTGAAATCCCAGATTTTTTTAAGTTCAATATCCTTTTCAAAATCTTTGGGATTAATTTTAAAATTATTTGCTTTTAATACTTTAAGCAATAACTTTACAATACTTTTAAGTTCATCCGCTTTACTTAATTCAATAAAAAAGTCGTTCGAGGTTGGATATTTCAGAATTTTAAGACATTGATTCAATACTTTATTTTTGTTCCTCTCAAGCTCGTATTCCAAAAGCAAAGACTCAAAAAAATCTTTGCCTTTCTGTTGGTGTTCACTTCTATTCTGATTAAAATATTTTAAAATCGAATTTCTTGCTTTGCTTGTAACAACCTTTTCGAGCCAAGCTAATTCAGGTTCAAGATTTTCACCTAAAATCACCTCGACAACATCACCGTTCTTTAATGGGGTAAAAATACTACTTGTTTTACCATTTATTTTGGCACCAGCACATCTATTTCCAACATCAGTATGGATGCTATAAGCAAAGTCTAAAACGATTGAACCTTTGGGCAATATTTTTAGCTCTTGTTTGGGGGTTAATACATAAATTTCATTGCTAAAGATATCATATTTAAAACTTTCGAGCAACTTCTCTACTGGAATCTCTTCCTTCTTTGCTAAAAGGTCGCGAATATCTTGAACCCATTTGTCGATTTGTGGGTCATCGAAAACAGAATCCATTGAAATTGTACCAGATTTATACCTATAATGAGCGGCAAAACCCTTTTCGGCAATTAGATGCATTTTCTTTGTTCTTACTTGAACTTCTACCTTTTGCCCACCAGTTCCAATAAACGCACAATGTATAGACTTATAACCATTAGGTTTAGGATTTTTTATGTAATCCTTATAGGTCTCGGGAACGAATGGATAAATCTTCTTTATCTCCTCAATAACTTTCTCGCAAATTGTTTCATCCTCGGTATCTAAAATCAATCTTAAACCAATCAAATCGTAAAGTTCTTCAACAGGCTTACCACGAAGTAAAGTTTTATTATAGATTGAATAAATGTGTTTCACTCGACCGTGAACTTCAAACTTTATCTGTTTATCCCTAAGCAAACTCATTTTCTTCAAAGTTTCAATAATTGGTTTTGCGAATTCTTTTAAGTATTCGTCTCTTTCTTTTTTGGTCATATTCAACTTTCGAACTATTTTATCGTAGTTCTCCCTGTCCAAAATCCTAAAACAAATATCCTCTAATTCGCTTTTAATTAGATAGAAACCAAATCTATGGGCCAATGGAACATAAATTTGCAAAGTATCTTCGGCAAATTTTCTTTGAGTTTCTGGCGACAAATAAGATATTGTTTTCATATCGTGAAGTCTATCAGCAATTTTGATAAAAATTATTCTCACATCCGTTGTCAATGCAAGTATGAGTCTTCTGAAATACTCTATATCTCCGATTTCTTTTCTTTCGAGATTAGTAATTCTGTGAATATTATCTACCATTTGTGATATTACATTCCCAAACTCTGATTGAATATCATTTAATGTTAATCTGCCCTCTTTGCCAAGAACATCGTGAAGAATAGCCGAGGCTACCATTTCATTATCATACATAATATATTGAACCAAAAAAGTTGCAACTTCAAGTGGATGTATGTAAAAGGGTTCGCCCGATTTTCTAAACAAATTCTTATTTGCATTAATATTGAATTCGTAAGCTTTTTTCAACAAATCTAAATTAATATTATCACCAACCTGTTGGCAAAACTCTAAGAAAGCTTCAAAATCGGCCTCTTCTCCTTTGCCATATTTAGGAAAAGTTACCTCTTTTATTTTCTTTTCTGGATAAAGTAGCATAAAATACAATCGTCAACAAAACAAAAGCAATATAAAAAAATTACATTATTCTTTTGACATTTAAAAAAAATTTACGAATTTTGTATTTTGAAATTTTTCGGGGCGTAGCGCAGGTGGCTAGCGCGTCTGTTTTGGGAGCAGAAGGTCGCAGGTTCAAGTCCTGCCGCCCCGACCATTCCGGGTAATTAACCCACTTTGACCACGCATTAAAAACTTTTGATATTCAATACTATATTTCAAACGGGTTTCCAATTTGCTCAATACTTGATATGCTTCGTTAATCTCATAAAAAACCTCGCTTGCTTTCGGATTATTTTTTGCTATATCTGGATGGTAAATTTTAGCAAGTTCATAAAAGGCTTTTTTTATCTCCTCTTGGGTTGCTGTTCTTTTTACTCCTAATATTTTATAATAATCCTTCATAATCCACTAACTTTTTTTCCAATTTATTCGCAAAAAAATTAATAAGAATAAGTAATTATACGGATACGGTCGCAACAATATCAATTTCTGTTTCTGGAGGCAACTCCGTATAACTTATCACACTTATCATTGGGAATTGGGTTCGTACCATCCTATAAAAATATGGCCTAATCTGTGCTGAACATATAACCAAAGGCAAGTATCCCATCATTGTAATTTCATCAATTGCTTTTGACAAGGATTCTTGTATCCTTTTTATTGTGTCAACAGAAAGACCAAGTGTCTGCATAGTTGATGCTTGGGTGTTTGTTTGCAATACATTTGAAATCATTTGCTCAATTTCTGGACTTAAAGAAATGCAATGAATAACTCCGTTTTGGTCTTGGTATAACCTTTTGATTGTCTCAGAAAGATTGTGACGAACATATTCGGTCAATACATCAACATTTTTAGTCACCTTATAATATTCCAACAACGATTCCAAAATCAATGGTAAATCTTTTATAGGGATACCCTCTTTCAAAAGATTTTGCAACACCTTTTGTATAATCGATAAAGGTAAATTTTCGGGGGTTATTTCCTCGACCAATGCCGGATAATCCTGTTGGAGATTTTCCACCAATCTCTTTACTTCTTGACGTGTCAGTAGCTTATCGGCATTTCTTTTTAAAAGTTCTGTCAAGTGGGTTATTAAAACAGTAGAAGATTCAACAACAGAATAACCCATAAGTTCGGCATTTTCTCTCTCAGCATATGATATCCAAACGGCGGGAAGTCCAAAAACTGGCTCTGTAACGTGAATACCAGAAATTTCTCCCATTGCTGTCCCCGGATTCATCGCTAAAAGCATTCCGGGTTGAAGGGTGTTGCGTCCGACTTCGTTTCCACGAATTTTTATCACATATTCTTCTGGTTCCAAATTTAAATTATCTCTAACTCTTACTGGTGGTAAAATAATTCCTAGCTCAAGAGCAAGTTGCTTACGAACATTCATAATTCTCCGGAAAACGTCTCCACCTTGCGTTTCATCAACCAATGGAATTAAGTTGTAACCTAATTCCAATTCAACTGGGTCTACTTTTAATAAATCTTCAACTGGGGCTTCTTCGACCTTTTTGGGAACTTCCGCCTCGACTAATTCTTGGCGTAACCTTTCCTCTTCCTCCTTTTTCATTTGTCTGTATCTAACATAGGCAAGTGCTCCTGTCAATAAACTCAACAACAAGAAAGGAATTGTAGGAAAGCCGGGAACAAAGGCCATAACAAACATTGCAAACGAAGCCAAGGAAATAGCAGTAGGCTTACCACCAATCTGTTTCCCAAGTTCTATGTCTAACTTATCTGCCGATGCAGACCGAGTGACGACAAAACCAGCAGCAACCGAAATCAACAAAGAAGGGATTTGTGAAACTAAACCATCGCCAATAGTTAATATTGTATATGTAGAAAGTGCCTCTGTGATTTGCATTCCCCGTTGTGCAATACCAATGGCAATTCCACCAACAATATTAATTCCAGTAATGATAAGTCCAGCAATCGCATCACCACGAATGAACTTCGCCGCACCATCCATAGCACCGTAAAAATCAGCCTCTTTTGTTAAGTTCTGTCTTCGTATCCTTGCTTCTTTTTCGTCAATATAACCAGCATTCAAATCTGCGTCTATGCTCATTTGTTTTCCGGGCAATGCGTCTAATGTAAAGCGAGCAGCTACTTCTGCTATACGGGAGGAACCTTTTATGATAACTATAAAGTTAATTACCATTAGGATGATAAAAATTATTAAACCAACTATGTAGTTACCTCGGATAACAAAAGTTCCAAAAGACTGAATAATTTCCCCAGCGTATGCTTCTGTAAGAATTAATCTCGTGGTAGCAACATTCAATCCTAATCGAAAAAGAGTTGTAACAAGCAAAACTGTTGGAAAAGCAGAAAATTCCAGTGGATTTCTTAAATATAAAGAAACTAAAAGAATTAGGACTGCAAGGGATAAATTCATTGCAATTAGCAAGTCCATTAATATTGGAGGAAGGGGAAGGATAAGCAAACTAATTATTACAAGAATAGCTAGGGCAAGTAAAATATCTTTATTTTGCAAAATGTAAATTATTGCCCTTCCAACAATATTATTCCCAATGTTTCTCCTTACAAAATCCTCGACTTTACTCATATCATCTATGCATTGCTTGTCTTAGTTTCTTTTAAATAGTAAACAAATGCAAGAACTTGTGCTACAGCTTTAAAAAGGAATTCCGGAATTTCTTCATCAATATCGACAGAATAATACAATGCTTGTGCAAGTGGTGGTTCTTCTACAACTGGTATTCCATTTTCTTCGGCAATTTCCCTAATCTTCAAGGCAAGAAAATCGACACCTTTTGCAACAACAACTGGTGCATTCATTTTATAAGGTTTATATTCCAGAGCAACAGCAAAGTGGGTCGGGTTTGCAACAACCACATCTGCCCTTTTTTGTAGATTTTTCAGTATTATCTTTCGTACCCTTTGTCTCATCAAACCTCGAATTCTAGACTTCACCATTGGGTCGCCTTCCGATTGCCTTCCCTCCTCTTTGACTTCTTCTTTTGTCATCTTCAGATCTTCTTTGTATCTGTATTTTTGGTACAAAAAGTCGGCAGCAGCAATTAATACATAGATTGCGCCCACTTTAGCAATCAACTCAAAAGTAACAGTAAACATTATTTGTGGTATTTCCCATATTGGCTTTTCAACCAAACTCAAATCCCAAATGATATACTTTTTTAGAACAGAATACACAACCCAACCCAAGATTATCAGTTTTATCAAACTTTTGACCAACTCGAAATATGCACGCCCAGAAAAGAAAATTCTCTTTATTCCTCCTAATAGATTAAAAAGAGTTCTAAAATTCAAACCTTTAGTAAATTTTTTAGTAGCAAGATGAAAACCTACTTGAGAAATTTCTGATACCAATACAATAAAATATATTAAGCCAAGCAATGGCAATATCGTTTGGGCAAGGAAGAAAAGAGAATTCAAGAAAATCTTGATTACTTCTTTGTCGGTAATATTTGTAAAAAAAGAAGAAGATATTGATTGTTGAAAATAACCTTGAAGATTTTTAACTAAAACATTAATAAACAATAAAGTAATAAACCCTCCGATGAAAATCATCACAGCAGTCGTAACATCAATACTCTTTGCAACTTGACCCCTTTGTCTTGCTTCGCTTAACCTTCGCGGGGTCGCTGGTTCTGTTTTCTCCCTTCCTTCTGGTGTCTCTGCCATAACTAATTACGTTATAGATAATATTAAATTAAAGGTTTGTTTTTGAAAGATTTCGAGAAACTGTTTGGTTGCAAAAACGAAAAAAGAAATACCAAGAAAGAAAACTAAAAGAGCAACTGCAATCTTTATTTGAAAACTAACCACAAAAATGTTTGTTTGTGGAGCCATCCGTGCTAACATTGCAAGTGAAACATTTACCAAAAAAGTAGAAACTATGACTGGTGCAGCGATCTTGAGTGCAATGATTGTTGAAATGGTTAAGAACTTACCAAGCTCACTCATTGTTGTTAATGTAAGATTTCCAGAGCCAATTGGAATTTTTGCGTAACTTAAATACAAGGCTTCGAAAATTTGATGGTGACCGTTCACAAAAAGAAAAAGCATAAGAGCAACCAACTCCAAAAATTGACCAAAAAGAGAAGGCGAGGATTCTTGAAAAGCCAAAAGGGTTGCAGCTTGGAATCCAAGTTCGAAATCTATTATTCCACCTCCAAATCTTAAGCCCCAGAATACAAGATTGAAAACGAAACCAATAACTAAACCAACTAAAATTTCACGGCTGACAACTATCGCAAGCGTTATTAATTCAAAATCTAAATTAACTTTTATATTCAACGTAATAGTCAAAATAATGGAAATCATCAAAGCAATAAATACTTTCAACATAATTGGTATTACTTGTACCCTAAACAAAGGAGAAAGAATAAAAACCCCAGATATTCTTGCAAATACAAGCAATACAATAATCCATTTTTCTATAAACAAGCCTATAATTCCTTCAGTAAGTTCCATTATTTAATGTTTGAAATCATATTGATAATCTCTGTTGTAAAAAACTTCATCTTTTGAATAATAAATGGAACAAGTAGAACAATTGTTACAAAAACAGCAACTATCTTTGGCACGAAGGTTAAAGTTTGTTCAGATATGGTAGTTGCCGCTTGAAAAATTGAAATAAGTAACCCAACCACAAGTGAGACTAAAAGAATAGGCCCGCTTATTAGTAAAACATAATAAAAAGCATCTCGAACAATATTTAAAATCATTTGGTCTGTCATAAACCACCTAACTTGTCATTAATCCTTTTAATAATGAATCTATAACCAAATACCAACCATCAACAAGAACAAACAGAAGAATTTTTAAAGGCAAAGATATTAATTGTGGAGGCAACAAAAACATACCCAAAGACATCAGCACACTCGCAATTATCATATCGAGAACTAAAAAAGGAACAAATAGTAAGAACCCAATTTGAAAAGCAATTCGCAGCTCACTCAGAGTATATGCTGGTATTATGGTCCAAATTGATAGTTCCGAAGGGTCTTTTGGTCTTTCCTTACCCGACAATTTTAGAAAAAGTGCTATATCCTCTTGGCGAGTATATTTCAACATAAATTCCTTGAAAGGATTGACTATATTATCTAATGCTTGCTGTTGGCTGATTTCCTCGCGAAGGTACGGTTGAAGTCCTTCCCGATTTGCTCTATCCAAAACAGGTTGCATCACAAAAAAGGTCAAAAACAATGCAAGACTTACTAACAATTGGTTTGGTGGCTGAGTTTGAGTTGCTAATGCTTGACGTAAAAAATGAAGGACTACAATTATTCTTGTAAAACAAGTCATCATAATAAGAATGGAAGGAGCAAGCGTCAGAACGGTCATTAAAAGCAGTATTTGAATGCCTATCGATAGGTCATTCTTATTCTCCGAATTGCCAATAGTTAAGGTTACTTGCGGAAATTGCAATCTGTTACCAGTAGGATTTTGCACAGTTGGTTGCGAATAACAAACTTGATTGAGGGCAACCAACAAAAGGGAAACAAAAAATATCCTCTCTATTTGTTTAATTATCTTTTTCAATATCTCTTCAAATAAAAAAAGAAGGTTTACAATTAATATACCAATAAAAAATATAAATTAAATAATTTGAAATCAATGGGTTACTAATCGAATAAACTAACGGAATGGTTGAAAAGAACAATTATAACCAAGCTTTTGGTTAAAATCGCTCAAATGATCAAAATTTTACACTTTCAACAGTTGATGGCTCAAAATAGAAAGAACACTTATTGCTGCTGTTTCAGAACGCAAGGGGTAATCGCAAATTCTAAGAATTTCAACATTTTTCTTCTTTGAGAATGTTCTTAACTCGGTAGGAGAAAAACCACCTTCTGGACCAATGACAATGAGTAATGAATGAAATTCATTAATAGTTTGGAAGTTATTTCCCTCTCTATCAAAAACCAATACCTTATCGTACTCTTTAAATTTTTTCATTAACTGGGGTAATTTAATTGGAGAATTAATTTTTGGAATTACGCTTCTAAAGGTTTGCTTAATTGCAGAAATTCCTTTTCGAACCAATCTTTCCAAATCAATGGATTCTTTTTGTGTGAATTTAGTAATCAAAGGGAAAAATTCCGAAACTCGAAACTCAACAGCTTTTTCAAAAGCAAATTCAAAACGCTCCTTGTTGCCGAGAATTCCAAGAGCCAAATCTATCTTTTGTTCAATTTCTCCAAGTTTTTCTACAAAATTCATTATTTTAATTTTGTAATTGAGTTTTGTTATGTCAGTAACATATGCAAAAGCAGAAAGTCCCTTGCCATTTACAATGCATACTCTTTCACCTTTTTGAATTCTCAATGCCTTCAAATGTTTAAATTCCTCGCCAGAGATGACTATTTCTGAATCTTTAAAAGAAAGATTTTCGTAAAAGAAACATTCCATTATAATTCGGTAATGTTAATCAACTCAAACTTTTTAAATTTCATTTCGAAAGTAAATTTCTTTTTTAAACGATAATAAATCCACTCCTCACGAACAATACCATTTTTTTCGATAACACGCTGAACATCCGATGGTTTGCCAAATAATATAAATATCTTTCCACGTTCAGATTTTGCTCCGTCTTCTTCACCAACAGTTTGAAAATTTAAAAAGGCAAAATCTACACGTTTATAATACTCATCCATTGCCTCGTTGAAAAGAGTTGTTGTATCTGTATCGAATTTCTTCCATTCTTCGAAAAACAATTGCCACTGTTGGTCTTTTTTTGCACTTAAAATTTCATTATACTTTTCATCGGTTAAAATGTAATACATTAATTCAATAGCATAATGAATAGACCTCAATGATATCGGGGGATTTTCCCAATGGATACGAAAATCCAAATTTAAAGTGTCCCGAAGGATACTATGATAGATATTCAATGAATAATTTTGCAAATAGGCAAATTTTTCTGGAAAATCAATTAAAAGAAAATTAAGTGGTGATTTTGAACCAACCATTGCTTTGTGCTCGAAATCAATTACTACTCTCTCTGTATCGAGTAAATAATTAAAGTGGGAAGTTGATAATAAAACTGTTCTTACATCGAAAGCAATATCCTTTTGCCAATTCATTTGATTTGTTTTAATGTTATTCGATTTGATTTGAAAATTCAAATTTCCTAATCCATCGATTGAAAATGTTGGAATAATAATTACTTTATCCTTTTTAGTAAAATCTAAGGCATTATTCAATAGAGAAAGAGCAAAATTATTACTGTTATTAGTTCTTGAAGCAAAAATAGGTTGGAAAATTAAAAAGTTTCCAATCCTACGGAATCTTATTTCTGTTTTAATTGATTTAACTTTGAATCTTTCTTTGTCGAATAGAGATACTTCCAACGAGAAATTTTGCAAAGGTAATTTTGTTGTGATTAAACTTAAATAATTCTTAGTATTTATTAATTCTTTATCTGCGAAAGGGAAAAACAAAGTATCACGAAAATTCATTGATTTTCTAATTATTCCACTTGAATCGCGAAATACAAATTCCACAAGGAAATTGCAAGATAATTTTTGTTGCTCCCCAGACTTTTCGAATGATAAAAAATTCAAAGAGAACCTAAAAGGAACAATAATTTGAAGTGAATCTCCCGAAAGTGTTGGATAACTAATTGGCTGAATAGTAAAAGACTTGCGATAATCGTTGATATAATTAATATCAAATTCGGGCTGACAAAAAACATATAAGTTTGTAGCGAAAAACAAAACTAAGACAAAAAATTTCATAAAAACACCTACTCACAAATTATTTTCTTGAATAAAATCGCGAAGGATAATAGCAGCAGATATCAAATCTTTATTCTCCTTCCTTCTTCTTTCTTTCTTTTTCTTGCCTAAATCAATCATCAACCGCTCGGCTCTTTTGGTAGAAAAAGACTCGTCGAAAGTAAAAACCATCAACCCTAGTTTTGATTTTAATATTTCCAAAAAATTGTCTATTTCCCTAGTTACCTCGGTGGACAAATTATCTTTGCGAAAAGGGTATCCAACAACCAGTGCTGAAATATTTTCTTTTTTAACAAAAGTAATGAAATCTTCCCAAAAATTTTTCGATGTATAATCAAAAACTTTGTATGGTGTTATTGAAATATGAAGTTCATCACAAATTGCAACGCCCACCCTTTTTAAACCAAAGTCTATAGAGGCAATTCTTTTACCCTTCAAAAAATCAACTTCCATTACTTCTCTATGTCCCTTTTTTCGATTGTTTCAATTTCCTTTGCTCATTAATAAATGGAATAATAAATAACAGTTCAGTTCCCTTCCCCTTTTCGGAAGAAACCTTCAAAGTTCCTCCGTGCAACTCTATCACGTGCTGAATAATCATAGTCCCAATTCCAGTACCACCAGTTGTAAAATAAGGTTTCATAAACTTTTCGAGAATAGTTTTGTCCATTCCAGGACCATTATCCTTAATTGAAATATAAGCGTTTCTTATATCTTTCCAATTTCTAATTGAAATCTTACCATTTTTGCCTTGAAAAGCCTTGATTGCATTTTCTATTGCATTTCTAATAGCTCTTATCATCTTTGGCTTGTCGCAAAAGATTTCAAAATGCTGAAGTTCCAATTCAAATTCAACATTTGGAAACATAGTTTCATCGAATTCCATTCTTGCTTCCATACACAAATCGTACGAATCAACATTTTGGCGAACAATTTCCCCACGACCAACTGTTACAATATCCCTTACTCTTTGCATCAGCAAACCCACCTGATGAATTATTTTCCTTTTCCTTTCATCATTCTTAGCAGAACCATTTATTTCCAATTGCTCTGCATTTAAACGTATGGTCGACAAGTTTGTTTGCATATCGTGGGCAAGTTGAGCAAGATTGCTCAACTTTTGCCTTCCTAAAACTTCAGTGATATCAATACCAGTAACTACCGCACCCTTAAAAGCACCAGTAATGCTTTTCAAAGGCAAAAGAGTAAATAACCATTCATAATCAGTTTTATTTTTGACAAATGTAATTTTTTGGACGAAAGATTCCCGAGTTGCTATTATTTTTTCCACTAATTCATTTAAGGACTTAAGATATTCCAACCCACAATAGTAACTAAAAATTTTGTTTAACGGAACGCTTTCGGTTATTCCAAGCATTTCTTTTCCACTATTGTTGGCTGTTACCAAGCGCCCATATTTGTCCACAATAAATACTACCCCAGTCGTGGGAACTTCGATAAGAGCTTTTAGCAATCTTTTCTGTTTGTAGTATTTTCGAAGTACAAAGAATAAAATAGAGATAAGTATTAGCGGAACAACAATATTTCCAAAATTTTTGTAAAATCTCGTAATATACCAAAATTTATGTCGTTTTTCCTCTAAAACAACAGAAGCGGACTTTGAAGTTAATAACAAAAAATTATCCAACCTTTTTAAATCTACACTTTCAGGGAAATATTCGCCAAGAGTTATAAAGTCCATTGCCTGAATTTCACCTTTTAAATCTACAACAGAAATTCCATTACGAAACAAGGCAAAAATTCTGTCTTCAAGTAAAAAAATCCCATATGGTTCCGAAAGTTCTTTTGGTAAATTTATGTACTCTTCGTTTATTTTGTCTCTTAATCCATCGTAAGTATATATTGCTAATAAATAATTTGTTCCAATGTTCCTAATAAAATATATGAGTTCTTTGTTATCTTGCTCTAGAATAATAATATTCGATGCCCTAGTTTCTATCCAAAATTTATTTACAATTCCCTGTTCAAAACTCGCAACTTGAAACAATGAGCTGTTGTAGAACTTGGACGAAGAGAGAACAACTATTTTATTTGAGACTTGTTTAATCGAAATGTAATCACTTAGGTCTACTCTACACAATAACTTTTCAACATTCAAACTATCCTTTAAATAAACAAAACCATTGCCTTCTTCGAACTTTACCAAAGCAAATTTATAGTCCTTACGACTTAGAAAACAAGCAGCAAGAACATTCTTGGAAAGAAATTCACTATGCAGTTTTTTATTATCAAGTTTCAAAAGAAACAAATAATCATTAATAAGTATCAAAATTTCGAAACTTTGTTCATTGGGAATAAATTGAATTTTATCAAATGAGTAGAAACCATCTTCATTGTTCAATTCAACAACAGATTCAACTTTCAAAGATGTATTCATCAAAGTAGCAAACACACGATTTGCATCGGTAGAAATTATCAGAAGCCTACCTAAAAATTCAAAAGAACCTACTATTGAAGGTGGAACAGAGGGAACACCAAAAACACTATCCCTCTTTATTCCCTTCCAAAAAAAAACAGATTCAGAAAAATCTCCAAATGTAGGCTTTACAAAAAACGATTTATAGCTGTCGTTATCTTCAAAAGTAAAAAGTTTACCACCAGTGTAAGTTTCTATGAGTTTGTAAGAAAAAGGAAAAGTTTCATCAGCATTCAAATATATCGGTATCAAAAACACTATTAAGATAACAAACTTACTCAATTTGACATACGCAGAATGCAGCAATTCCCTCTCCCCTTCCAATAAAACCCATCTTTTCGTTTGTTTTTGCTTTAACATTAACGCAATCGATATCTAAACCAATAATATTGGCGAGATTCTTTCGAATTTGTTGTTTATAAGGAGAAATTTTTTTCAATTCATACACTACTGTAATGTCGATATTCACAATTTTCCTATTAAAATTCGACAATAAAATTAATACCTCTTTAAGCAACAATTGACTGTCGATATTTTTATATTTTTCATCATTGTCTGGAAAGAGTTCGCCAATATCTCCTTTCCCCAAAGCACCAAGAATAGCATCTATTAAAGAATGAATAACTACATCACCATCACTGTGGGCAATTGCTCCAAAATCTTCGTCGACAACAACACCTCCTAATACTAGCTTTCTTCCCTTGCCTACTCTGTGAGAATCATAACCAAATCCAACCATAAAACAACCTAGAAATCTTCTTGCATCCAAGTTTGGACATAGGTTTGAAACTTTTTCGATAATGTTACAGCCGTTTCATAATCATCGCTTTCTCCAATGATTAAGAATTCTGGTTTTTCAAGGTCTGGATACAAAAGCACCGAATCACCATTTTTAAATATCTTTACTCCTTCGACTAACTGGCGTTCGTAACCTTCGGAGAACTCCAAAGCCCTTCGAATGACTTTGCCTTTATTTTCCCAAGGACAATCAACTTTTATAGTGTGTTGAAATCTTCTTGGGAGCATTTCATCAAGCTGTTCCATTGAATATCCAGTTTTGGCAAGCATTTCGAGAATTTTCCCAATTGAATACATTCCATCACTTGCAAATAGAAAGTCGGTAAAAATAAAACTACCCCAGACACCACCAACAAATTTAATTTTCTCGTCTCTTGTTGCCTCCATCATTGCAGAATGAGAATTCTTAATTCGAACCACTTCAATACCATACTCGTTCGCAACCTTTTCGACTTCTGATGAAGCAACTATCGAGACTGCAATTTTATAGTCCTTTTGTGTTCTATTCGTTTCTAGGAATAATTTAGTAACAATTGTAAGAAGTCTTTGAGGATGGTAAAGAACTCCTCTACTATTAATGACAAGAATTTTTTCAGCGCCCGGTTCAATAATAAAGCCAAGTTCGTAACCCAAAGACTTCATAATTCTACAAGCCTCGGGGCTTTCTATTAATGTACCTTCAGCCATTGGTTGATGTTTCATAGCATCAACATAATCGTGAAGCGAAAGAGTCTCGGCGTTTAATTTACCCAAAATAATCGGGAAAATAGTAGCCGCTAAACCATAGGAATAATCCATAAGTATTTTGAAGCGCCTACTTTTAATAATATCAACATCCAATGAACTTAAGTACCGATTAATATAAATCTCGTTTGTTCGCTCGGGATAATATAGCTGCCCAACCTCACTATAATGTACTCGTTTTATGTCCTCGCCAAAAAAGTATCTCTCTATAGTTTTAGCCTTTGAAAGCCCAATGTCTCTTCCATCGCTACTAAAAATAATTATGTCGGTTTTATCGGGATTCCGAGGGGAACGACGAACGTGGATTCCACCAGAGTACTTACCGGTTCTCAACTCTTGCCTTGTTTGTGGAATTGAAGTAGTTTGCAAATCGTTAACATTAACACCAACTGAAGCAAGTCCAGCAGTGATGGAGCGTTTAATTATTCTTGATACTCTATCGGGGTCTCTGCTCGCAATAACATTAGAATTTTTTCCAAAAGTCATTCCAATAGCCATACCCAACTTGGAACCAAATTCTGGATGAATTTCTGTGTTCGACAATCCAGAAATCCTTGCTCCTGTGAATAGTTCTCGTTGCCACTTTTCTTCCTGCACAAGCGAACGCGACAATTTTGCTCCGTCCTCAATATGTTTAAGTGGCCATAATTTAATATTTGGGGCAAGAGTAACATTATTTCCAATGGTGCATCCTACTGAAACAAAAACATTTTCCCCTATTGTTACTGATTCACCGATTGTGCAATCATAACAAATAACATCGTCGGTAAGTTCGGAAAAAGAGCCTATTCTAACATTATCCCAAATTGAAACTCCTTTCATACGGACTCCTTTTCCAATCCTCACATTACTACCAATAACACAATCGGTCAACTCAGTAAAATCCTCAATAATTGTATTATCTCCAATTACAACTTTACCCTTGAATTTAACATTAGGTGCAATTGAACAATTGCTACCTAAAATAACATTGCCTTGTTTTTCTCCTTTAAAAAGAACATTAACATTTCCTCTCAATGCGTCGATTTGCCCGTTTTGATATTCCTCTAAATTCCCAATGTCCTTCCAATAACCATCAGCAACAAAACCATACAGAGGCATTTTGTTCCTTAGCATTAAAGGAAATAGGTCCTTACTAAAATCAAATTCCTCTTGATATGGAATAAGTTCCAAAACTTCTGGTTCCAAAATGTAAATTCCTGTATTTATGGTATCAGAAAAAACTTCCCCCCAGGATGGTTTCTCTAAAAAACGAACTATCTTTCCCTCTTTATCTGTGATAACAATACCATATTGAAGAGGAACTTTTACACGAGTTAAAAGAATTGTTGCAAGTGAATTCTTCGACAAATGAAAATCAATTGCCTCTTGCAAATTGAAGTCAGTAAGTACATCCCCACTAATTACAATGAACCTTTGGTCGAGATATTGATAAGCATTTTTTACAGCACCAGCAGTTCCATAATCTGCTGTTGCAAGAACGTATTTGATATTCACACCAAATTTACTACCATCCTTAAAATACTCAGTAATAACTTCTGGCTGAAAGTAAAGTAAAGCAACAATTTCCCTGATGTTGTACTTCTTTAATAGATTGATAACGTGCTCCATAATTGGAATGTTGACAATTGGTACCATTGGTTTTGGAATTGTCATAGTCAAAGGTCGAAGCCTTGTTCCAAAACCACCAGCCATCAAAACTGCCTTTTTCATATTTTCGAAATTCTTTTATACAACAAATTATAATATACAAAAAATGTATTAAATTACTTCTTAAATCGTTTTCTAATATTGTTTAACTTTAATAATGGTGAAATATGAAGAAATTTCTATTACTTTTGATTTTAGTTCTTCTCGCTCAATTAGAGATATTTTCACAAGCAAACAAACCTATTCCAATCACTGTTGGCCCGAAACCTACATACGTTAATGGTTTCTTTAATTTTTTAGTAAATGATTATAGGTTAATTGTTACAACCTTGGGGATCGACAAGAACTTCAATGGTAAAGAAGATTCAGGAGATGTCAAACCAGCTCTTTATCAAATTTCATTAAACCAAATTATGAATGGTAACTTTACCGGCTCATTACTTACAGAACTCGACTTTGGCTCTCTTCCTTTCCCCACCAGAATAGCAATTGATAATATCGGAAATTTTGCATACATACCAAACAAACTTACTATTTCGAAAATTCTGCTTGAATCTGGGGATATAATAACCACAATCAATCCTTTTAGCAAGCTAAATCTTCCGCCGGATGCTTATATTTCATCTGTGGACTTCGTAAATGGGTACCTTTTCTTAAGTGTAAGAGCTAAAAACTATAATAATTTTTTCATTGTCAAAGAAAGCACACTCGATATTATATTCGAAACAGCAACTGAACCTAACCCTCAGCAATCAGTAGTCGTTGGCAACTATCTCTTTATTCTTTGTGAAGGAACTTTGGGTCAGAACAATTCTAAACTTTGGGTCTACGAAATCAAAAGTTTCGACCAATGGGAAATAGCTTTCGTTAAAGAATTTGAAATAGGCGACACTGGCAACCATCTTAGGAAAGTCGGAAATGATAAACTTTTAATTACAATGAATGGCTCCCATCAAATTCATATTCTAAATGTTACAACCTTGCAAATCGAAAAAACTATTCAATTGCCAACAAGTGGATACGATGGACCAAGAGAATCTGGAATAATTGGTGATAAAACAATTGTCACTACTGCTTACGATGGCAACTTATATATTTTCGATACAAATGGCAATCAATTGGGGAGGATATCAATCGCGAACAAATTGGAAGGTATTTTTACATACACTTTCCCAAATCCAAATATGAATTTCTCAATCGTAGTAGCAACTAGCCCATTTTTACCAAACTACCAACCAAACGATAAAATCTACCTTTTTGTAAATTTCTTATCAAATGTAGAAAACAATATTTTTTTGAACAATTTCAAAATTTTCCCCAATCCAGCTAATGACTACATAGTTTTGTCTTTGAACTCAGATAGTGAATTTCCAACAAAGTTGAGTATTTTCGATAAACTTGGCAACAAAATTAAAGAATTCAATTTCTCCTTTGTCGGGAAAGACTTACTAATTCCAATTTCCGACTTACCTTCGGGTTCCTACTTAGCTAAAATTTACGGAACAAATGTTGTACAAACATTACCCTTTGTTGTCGTTAAGTAATGAAATTTGCTTTCATTATCTTTGTATTAATACTTAATATTAATCAATTACTATCCAGCGATACTATCGAGACAAAGATTAAAAACGAAGTAATAGTTCAAGAAGAAAAAGATAAACCAGCTGGTTTAAATAAATTATCGTATTACAAAATTAATTTAAGTAAACAAAGATTTTTTGGTACAAGTTCAATAACCGAAGTTTTAAAAACACTACCCGGTGTTTACTTACGAGACTATGGGGGTATCGGAGGGATAAAAACAATATCCCTCCGAGGTTTTTCTTCGCAAGATGTAACTATACTTCTTGACGAATGTAAAATAAATAATCAACAAAACGGAGTATTCGACCTTACTTTAATTCCTATCGATATTTTTGAAGAAATAGAATTATTTAAAGGAGGTTCTTCATTTTTTTGGGGCAACAATTCTGCATCTGGTTCTCTTAATTTCGATATTAGCAATTCGGCTAACAAAAGTTTCGTCAAACTCTCTTACGGTTCATTTGCTCAATTTAGTTTATCTTCAATTTTTTCGTTCAAACTCAAAAAATTTTACTCTGGAAAAATTGCTTACAATTTTTTTAACTCTAATGGAAATTATCCAATTAAAATCAATGAATTTGGGATAACCAAAGAAATAAAAAGACAAAACAGTAAAATTTCAAAAACTTCGCTTTATTTTAACAACCAATTCTTAACTGATTACTTCTTAACTAATTTAAATATTATATATACTCATTCAAACAGGGGTGTTCCAGGTGCTGTCTTGCAAAACAACATTGAAAACAAAAAAGCCACTCTTACAGACGATTTCCTTTTTATCAACTTAAAATTCCATCCAATATTCATAGATACAAATCTTTATCTTGTAGGTAAAACAATTTTTTCAATGAACAAATACTACGACCCAGAAGTGAATAAACTTCTTTTGCAGAAAGAAACCGCAGTTTACGAAAACAAAGATTTCGAATTAAGACTTAACTACAATAATTACCTCCTTTGGAACAAAATTAATTTTATGCTTGAAACAAGTTATTATTTTTTTAAAGGGGATATGCTCGAAAAAAAGGAAGGCAATAACATAGTACGTAACAATTTAGGTTATGGTTTAAGTATATCAAAGGATTTCCTTTATAAAGAAATTACATACGGTTACGAGATAAACTTTAGAACAGATATTAACTCCAAGTTCTCTCCAAATTATGCTTATTCGATTGGTTTGCTTCTTTCCAACAATTCCAATACTCCAAGCACAAAAATAATGTTTTCAAACAATTATAGATTGCCAACATTCAACGAAATGTACTACCTAAATTATGGGAACCAAAATTTACGACCAGAAAAAACACAATCGTTCAATTTTGAAATCAACTTTGATTTATTTAATGCTATTCAACCTACTTTTGTCATTTATTATTATACCACAATAGACAAAATAGTTTCGGTTCCGAAATCCCCAGTACAATGGACCGCGATGAACATCACCAAATCCCGTTCTTTTGGATACGAAATAACACTCAATTCAAACAATAAATATTTGGAAGGCACTCTCTCCATCTCATATACTAACGCCACTGATAGAACAAAAAATTCACCCACATTTGGTAAGCAAATTATTTACACGCCTAAAATAATTACAAATATATCAATTTCCTCTCCAATTCTAAAATATTTGAACATTGCAAGCAAACTTATCTATGTAGGAGAAAGATACTCTCTCCCAGATAATTCTCCTAATTCCAAATTAAACAACTACATTCTATGGGATATTGTGATTTCGAAAGAAATATCTTTGAAAAATTTCCAAATATTTATTAGTTTTGAAGTTTTGAACATTTTAAATAAACAATACGAAGTAATATTTAATTATCCTATGCCCGGTAGAAGTTTTTCAATTAATCTAATAACCAATTTCCTTTAAAATATTATGGAGCAGTTCAATATACTAATAGTTGAAGATGATTTTGCTGCACTCCAAGTACTTAAAAGAGTACTTGAAAAAGAAAACTACATAACAATTCCTGTTGACAATGTTGAAGATGCATTTTCAATATTAAAAAGAGAAAAAATAGACCTTATTGTTAGCGATTGGATGATGCCAAATATTGATGGAATAGAATTTCTTTTTCGTCTAAAAGCAAATTTTTCAGACCCACCACCAGTTATCATTGTTACTGCTTTAACCTCGGATATGGCTAAAGAGTATGCTCTTCGCTCTGGTGCTGCCGAATTTATCGAAAAACCAATTAACATTCCAAGCTTCATCCAGTCCATAAAGAAAATTCTTGAAACTCAAAAGTCTAAAAATTTGGGTTTTGTCCAAACTTCAACTTCTTTTCCCCCTTTTATACCAATTGCTTTTTTGTCGGGCAACGGAGGTGTAAATCCTTTACTCGAGATACTTACATCACTGAAAAACATCAAAGAAAAGATTGTCTATACAATAATCCAACAAGGTAATAAATTTCTTGTAGACTCTCTTATTACAAAAATTAAGGAAAAATGTAGTAAAGAAGCAATTATTCCACAAAATTTAATTTATCCAAAAGAAAATAATGTTTATATTGCGCCACACGATTATCATCTCTCATTCACACAAAATTATGAATTATTGATTGACAAAGGTCCAAAGGAAAATTACCAAAGACCTTCTGCTGAACCTCTTTTTAGAACTATGGCAAATTATTTTGGAAATTTCTCAATAGTAGTTATTCTTTCGGGCTTGGGTGCTGATGGCATACAAGGTGCTATGAAGATAAAATCCAATGGGGGGCACATAATCTGCCAAGAACCATCAAGTGCAATCGCTCCAACTTTACCGCAGTCATATATCAACTCTTCTATCGAACCAATAGTATTAATTCCTGAAAAAATCCCAAAAGAAATTGAGAAGATTGTCAATGAATTAAGTTGTATAAAAATGAAAAAACAATAGCAAAAATAACAATTAGCATATTTCGTTATATCTTTTACATTTCATCAAAAAATGGAGGTTTTATGAAAAAGTATCATCATTTCTTTATTATTTTTTTAAGTGTTTTTCCTCTTCTGTTACTTTTGTCTTGTTCCGACTCCTCTACCAATAACAGTGAACCCTCAAAGAAAACCTATTTCCCAACTTCTGTTGGCTCTTTCTGGAAATATCTTCAATATGAAATCGACTCCCTTGGAGTTAAAGTTCCTAACACAGAAGATACTATTACCTCTACTATTGTTTCTAACCAAATGATTTTAGGAAAAAATGCTTCGATTTTCCTAAGTAAATCGAGCAAAAACCAAACAACAGACACATTAATTTATGCTTACGAAAACGATAAAGTTTATTCGTTTTTATCTTTATTTGATAATGAATTTATCCCAATTGGTGAAGGTAAACAATGGATTTTGCTTGCTGACTTCAATTCACCCCAATGGACAATTTTAAGCGACACTACTTTGGATACCCTCGATTTTCAAGACTTTGCCAAAATGATACCAACCATTAGTGTTAAAGGGAAAAAAGGTAATAAATCTGACCTTGCTATTAAAAATAAAGCAGTACCTTCGCAAGAAATAATACTTACAATTTCATTTAAAATTAAAATGCTCCTTCCAAATGTTCCCTTACCAGTCAACTTAAACTTCGATGTCGTTCAGCACTATTGGTTTGGAGAAGGAATTGGGATCGTTAAAGAAAGACTTGACCCCTTTAAATTCAGTGTGCTAGTTATGGAACAAAGCTTCAATGGCAATCAATCCGATTTAATCGATTACAACATTAAGTAATTTATTAGGTGAAAATTATTAAATCAAAAAGTATACATTAGTTGTATTAGTTTTTATATTATTTAGTTTTTTATCGATATAAAATCATTAATTATACATATTAATCAAAGGTAAATTTTCCTTTTGCTTTGTTATTATTTATTAATTTTAATTTTTGGTTGTATTTTCTATATACTTAATATTAAGTATCTGCACAGAGGTAATTATTTCATTTTCAATTTTTTCGATTTCATCTAAAAGTTCCGAAAGCTCGATTTCGAATTGTTTCAATGTACTCTTATATTCATTTAAACATTCTTTTAGTTCCGATAATTTCTCTTCCTGTTGTTGAATAAAGTCCTCAGAGCGTTGCATTGCTTGTTTCTTTTCTTTAGAGGAAAAAAAGTCTATCAACAAAAAAATCATAATACCAAAAATAAGTAGGGAAATTATTTTCAATGCAGTTCCAAGTCCCCTAATGGATTCAATATTTATTGTTTCGTTAAAAATGTAAAAAATGTTGTTACCAGCAAGAAAGAGAAGAATAGAGAATAAGGTCAGAAATAAAAATGGAAACCAAATGTGTTTCGGGTGGGAGGTGAATTTTTTTGAATTTAAATCAATTAAATAATTTTCGTTTGCTACAATACTCTTTTGCAATTCTTGTATTTCAACTTTGATTTTAGATTTAATAATTTGAATTTTTTGTATCTTTTTATTGATAATTTCTTTATTTTCTTTCAATTTTTCAACTTTTTTCGATAAACTATCTAATGTTTTTCTTACTATCCCAGAAATAATATCTAATTTTTCATTATACCTAAAGTTATCAACCAATTTATTAAAATTTAACAACATCTCTCTGGTATCATCTGGTAAACTATAAGTTAAATTTGATTTGATAAATAAATTCTGATTACTTTTTACAAACTGCTCGACGGTTTTATAATCTTCTTGAAATATTGCTTGGAGTGTTGCTCCTAAATCAAACTCCTTGAAGTATGCAATATTTCTTAAAACTTTTCTTTCTTCTGGGTTAAATTTTCTTAATGGTTCAAAAAATTGCATAAACTTGGAGTAAAAAGTAGAAAAATCTTTAAACTTATCTTCTTCAAAAAATTGAAGGTAATTATAAATGAAAAATTTATAAGTGGCTTTCACTTCAAAGAAGCCCATTGTATCGGAAATTTTCCGAGTTAGCTCTGTTTCATTGCATAAATACTTAAAAATCTTACCATAAAAAGGGAAATTTTCTGGGAGACACCGAATAGCTTCTTCTGGAAAATAATCGAATAAACTCAAAAGTTTAATTGTATCGTAAAGTTTTGAATTAATTCTCTCGAAAATTTTTTGGGCAATAATATTGAAATATTCTTTTTTCGTTTTGTCCTCAATGTTACCGTCGAACTTTTCAGCTAACAATTCCAATGCAAAAGGTATACCAAAAGTCATAGAATAAATTTCTCGGTTTTCCTTATTGATGGTATGTTTTCCAAGGAAGCTAGAAATCTCCTCCTCGTTCAAAGGGCTAACAACAAGTTCTTTAACTTTATCTTCAGAAACTGTATTGAAAATCTTTTTGCAAGTTAATTCATACCTGGTTGCTAATAAAATCTTAAACTCAATAAAATCCGAAACTTTTTTCGTTTTCAAAGAATCAACAACTTCATAAGAAATAAAATCATTTAGGGACTTATGTTCAAGATAATCGTACAAATGATTTACTATCCAGTAATCGACAATTCCAGAGCCCAATTCATAATTGTCGAAAATGAAATATGCTCTTATCTTAGTTTCGATTTCATTTTGTATGTGGACATAAACAAGGAAATGGATTATCGCTTCTGCTAAAACATCAAACAATCTCAGAAGAACTCTTTTATCAATATTGCGTTCAAAAATGGTATCTATCTTGTCAATAAAATTGGGAAGCAAGGCAAACTGGTTTTGTCCTACAAACTCAGTTTCAAAATAATCCCTAAAACTTAAAGCATCGAAAAAAAACTGCCCAAGTTCCTGATTCTTGCTTGCTAATTTAGTAATAATTTCATTGTACCGTAAAAGGAAAAAATTTAATTCTTCGAAAAGGTACTCAATTTTATTAAGTGAAGAATAGCATTTTAGGAAATTATTAATTTGGGAAAAATGGTTGCAACCAAACAAATCGAAATACAACGTGATTGAATTAATCTCCTTGCTCAGAAAATCATTAATTACCTGCTTTATTAAATATGTTTTTCCAACTCCAAAAGTTCCCTTCAACAAAATAAATTCACAATTTGGGTTAGATAATTCACTCTGCAACTGGTTAAGTATGGGTCTATATATCATATGTAGTGAATTATATTTTGAATTCCATCTTTACAACAGTGCCGGATTTACCGGTAACAATAGAAGTTGAGTCGGAAAGTTCCTTGATAATAAAAATCCCCCTACCTCTTTCTTTCAAAATATTTTCGGGAGTGCGTGGGTCTTGCAATGTTGATGGGTCGAATCCTTCTCCCTCGTCTTCAACAAGAATTTGAATAGTTTTATTTTCTGCAATAATTTTAACTGTCACCTTTTTTTGGGGGTCGTTTTTGTTCCCGTGTTGAATTGCATTGATAACTGCTTCGGTTGTAGCAACAAGAATATTATGGAATTTGTCTTTTCCAAATGGAAATTTAAGTTGAATTGAGGTTAAGATTTCTTCCAATTCCGATATTAATTTTCTATCCGATGTAAATTCCCTTATTATTTCTATTTTTTCTTTTTTCTTCATTTACAAAGCAACCTTTGTAGTTAAAATCAAGTTTGGATTTTCGCCCGCAATTTTATAATTCCAAAATTTTAATTCATACCAACCTTGCAAAAATATTACTTTATCTTTTCCTAAAAAAACCTTTATTTCAGTTTCTGGAGAAAATGAATAATAAGAATATTCCTCGTGAAAACTCGACTTGCCCAGTGGTACTTGCTTAATGTTGTAAATTCTTGCTCCAAAACCAAATTGCAACTTCGGTTTAGTCGAAACGTAAAGGAGTGCCCGCATAAAAAACTCTTTAATACCCAGTTCTTTTGTCATTGAAAAAGTATTCCAAAAAAGTTTCCCTCGTTCAGAAAATTTATAAACTAAAATACTTGAAAGCATAAAAATGTTGGAAAAGAATAATTCAAGGGAATCGCGATAAACAAATTGGCGAAAGGCAAAACTTTTCGTACTATTTGAAGCAACTTCAAAATCATAAACCAAATAGTTTGAATAAATTTCAAGGTTAGGCTTCCATAGAAAAAATTCAGTATTATACTGTGAACTTGCTGTTAATTTGATTATCCTATTCCAATTATTCAAAGAACTTTTTGTCGACTTTAAAAAAACAAGGTGGTTAAGTTGAATATCAAAAGATATAGAAAGTGTATAATATTCAGAAAACTTTTGTATAGTAGACAATGTTGTTAAAAATGAAAACTCGTCCCTATCATCATCATTTAATTGTGATGGTGTATCATAACGAAGAATACTAAGGTTACCGTTAAGAAAGGTTAGATTATTTTTACTTGGTCTAAAAACGAAATTGTAAAATAATCTCAATCTATTTTGAAAATTATTCTTTTGTAATTCAGTAGAAGCCAATTGACTAAAAGTTTGATTATCTATTTCATACTTTTTGTCGATAGTATTTTCCTCGTTTCGTAAATAATAATTTAGCCCAAAGCGGGGTGAAAAATACTTATTCTCCGCGAAAAGTTCAATATTAAATTCAGTAGATTGCTCTAATAATGTTCTTTCTATTGCTGAATATTGATTCGTAGGGTCAAACAAATTATAATAGCGATTAATTGAAAAAAGGTTCAATTGTCCAGTGAAATTAACATAGGTTTTTCCAAAAAGATTATAGCTCAAACCAAATGTCGGAAATAATCTATTTTCCTTCCTTGTTTCGAAAAAATTGTCAAGATAGATTGGATACACTATATAATCACGTCGAAGATTACTATAGTCAAGCGAAATAAAAAGGGAGTTGTTTTCTTCGAATTGACCGTCAAATTTTAGATTAAAAAAAATATTTGAATTTTTTCTTCCATCTTTTAAATTAATCTCTTCTAAAAAAAGTTTTGAGTTCAAATTTACATCGATAATATTAAAATTTTCTACATTTGCCCCCAAACTAAGTCTTGGTCCATATTGTTCAATCGACACTTGCTTGATTTTTTCCATCCCATATGTAAACAAAACTTTCGAAATAGGAGGCAATTTTAGTACCAACCCAACACTCCCATTAATTTTTTCTGCTTCATATAGTCCGATAGTTTTCGTGTCGGAATTAAATAGATAATTCGACTGTATGCTTAAATCGAGAAAATGAAAAAGACTTTTATCTACTTCGAGGAACAATTTTTCTTGGTCTTTTTTCGAAATTTCATTTCCTCTGATAATGAAACCTTCGTAATCATTTAGAAATGAAACATTAAAAGAAGAAAATTTTTGGGCAAAAGATAAGGAACTACTTAGACGATAAATGTTAAATTGTTTGTCGAAAATTTGAGAAATATAGTTTTTCTTTAATGAAGTATCTTGAAAAACGGATAGAACTATTTGGGAACGTATTTCGTAGAAAAAAATAAGCAAAAAAGTTGATAAAATACAAAGTCTAAGAGGTCTGTTTTCCTTCGACTTTAGCATCGATGTGGTAAACCTTCTTTTTGTATTCAATCACAAGATTTGTTAGTTCTTCGTGAGTTTCCCTAACAAGATATTTCTTACCACTTTTCAAGGAAATTACTGAATTTGGCCCAATCTCGATAGTTTCGATTTCTTCTGCATTAATAACTATTTTTTGACCGTCAAGTTTAGTCACGAGTATCATTGAATTTTAACATATATTTTACCAATAATTGGGTCGGTTTTGGCAATTGTTTGTATCCTTTCAACAGATTCTTGGGAAAGTAGTGTACCAGCAACAGCAATTTTTAAACCAGAGTCGGTAACTATGTTTCTGGCCAGTGTCATACCTTCCTTCAAATCTTCTATTTCTATTTGTCTTTCCGTTGGTATTTTGAGCATTGTAGCACGGTGTGCAAGATATTGGTCCAAAAGAACTACTACCCTAAAATCGTAAAGCCTTCGCGATTCGACTTCGAGCATAGAAACGATTTTGTTGGTTTCGTACTTTTTCTGTTGGAAATAGTCATCGTAATCAATGACTACTCTTAGTATTCGCGAGGCAAGAGGAATATTGCCCTTTTCAAGTTTATCGGGCATCCCACTTCCATCGTAATTTTCGTAAATGTGTATTACAACATTGGCAACATCTTCGTAGGAACGAAAGAAAGAAAATAATTCTTTTGCGAATAACGGAATTTTTTCCATTTTTTCATTTTTCAAGTAACCATTTTGGGTAGGAATTTCCCCTATATTTCTTTCGGGAAGTTGCAATCGGCCAATAAAACATAACTTAGCAGCATCTTTAATCAAATTTTGTAATTCTTCATTGTTTGGGTCGTATTCATTGGCTATCCAAAGAGCAATTTCCGTTATCCTACCAATTCTTTCTGCACCATCTGGAATTTTTAAGCATTCGAAAAGGTACAAAAGGTCGCGCATTCTTAATTTATCTTTTCTTAACTCCTCGCGTAGTTCATCAATAGTTTTTTTATGATTATGAATTGTTTTATAAAGGTGCATTATCCGATAAGCATTTTGAAACTTAGCAATTACCTCATCAATTAAGAAAGGTTTATTTATGAAATCATCTGCACCAACCTGAAGGGCTTTGAAATTAAGTTCAGCGTTAGAATTAGAAGTGATAAAAATTATGAAATTATTTTTTATGCTTGGATTGTACGACTCTCGAATATTCTTTACTAATTGCTCAGTATGATATTGGTCTTCGAGATAATTTGCAACTATAACCATTAGGTCTTGATATTTTTGAACCAAATCCCAGCATTCTATTCCATTATCAACAGTAAAAATTGGTGACTTTCTGAAAATTCTTTCTATAACTTTTTTTAGTGAGTTTTTTGTTGATTCATTTTTTTCAACTATGCAAAATGGAATGAAAAGTTCTTCCATTAAATCTCAACCCCTTTGCTCTTCAATTCACGCATTAATGCTTCGCGTTCAATTTCGAGTTGGCGAATTTTTCTTTCAATTGTGTCAATTTCCTCTGGCAAAGATTCTATCTCGAGTTTAATTTTGCTTGCTGCTTCATCTATCAAATCAATTGCTTTATCTGGCAAAAACCTATCGGTAATATATCTATGAGAAAGCTCGGCAGCGGCTACAATAGCTGCATCAGAAATTTTTACTCCGTGGTGAACTTCATATTTTTCTTTTAAACCACGAAGAATGGAAATAGTCTCTTCGACTGTTGGTTCATCAACAAACACTTTTTGGAATCGTCGCTCTAATGCTGGGTCCTTCTCAATATATTTTTGATACTCATCAAGAGTAGTAGCCCCAATACATCGAAGTTCTCCTCGAGCAAGAGCAGGTTTAAGAATATTTGCAGCATCCATACTTCCTTGTGCTGCACCAGCTCCAATAAGTGTGTGGATTTCATCAATGAAAAGTATTATTTGGCCATCGGAACTGGAAACTTCTTTAATAACTGCTTTCAACCTTTCTTCGAATTGACCTCGGAACTGAGTTCCAGCAACAAGTGCTCCCATATCAAGCATTACAACAATTTTGTTCTTTAAATTTTCTGGCACATCACCCGAAACTATCATTTGGGCAATTCCCTCAACTATCGCAGTTTTCCCAACCCCAGGCTCCCCAATTAACACTGGATTGTTTTTTGTTCGTCTTGAAAGAACTTGCAAAACCCTCCTAATCTCTTCTTGTCTTCCAATAACGGGGTCGAGTTTACCTTCCCTAACTTCGTCATTTAATATTCGCCCATATCTCCTTAAAGCCTGGTACTTTTCCTCGGGAGTTTGGTCTGTAACTCTATGTCCTCCACGAATTTCTTTAAGTATTTTCAAAACATCTTCTTTTGTTACATTAAAACTTTTCAACAAGTCGGCAACATTAGAACGAACGGTTATCAATGAAAGTAGAAGATGCTCGACACTAATGAATTCATCGTGCATCTGTTTTGCTTCTTTAAATGCTACGTCAAATACTTCGTTTAAGGAAGGACTAAGATACAGATTGGTACCATATCCAGTAACTTTTGGCAAACTTTCAAGAAGTTCATTAACTTTTATTCTAATTCTTGGAATATTAACCTCTAGTTTTTTTAGAATTTCAACAACTATGCCTTCTTCCTCTTGGATAAAAGCAGCAAAAAGATGAATTGGCTCTAAAGTTTGATGGTTATAGTTTGTGGCAATTTCTTGTGCTGTTTGAATAGCTTCTTGGGACCTTAAAGTAAATTTTTGTAGGTTCATCTTTCACCAAATCTTAAACAGTAATTAATAAAAACAATAATTTTACTTGCAAATATTCTTTTAAATATGCAACTTAATAAAATTTATGGAAATTTGATATTCTCTGCACAATTTGTTTTTCGAGGGAAAAATGGAAAAAAATAGGGGAAAAATACTTTGGATTGACGATGAAATCGAACTTTTGAAGCCACATCTAATACTACTTAGACAAAAGGGATACGAAGTAGATACTGCAACTAATGGAGAAGATGGTATTGAACTCGTAAAGAAAAATCTTTACGACATTATCTTTCTCGATGAAATGATGTTAGGTATGAGTGGGCTGGACACACTTGTCGAAATTAAAGACATTAACCCATACTTACCTGTTATCATGGTTACAAAAAACGAAGCAGAAACTTTAATGGAAGAAGCAATAGGCCGAAAAATAGATGATTACTTGACTAAACCAGTCAATCCAACCCAAATATTAGCAATTTGTAAAAGATATTTAGAATCGGAGAGAATAAACCAAGAAAAAATTATCCAAAACTTTCTTATCGACACAACAAATATTAGAACAAAACTTAACGAAAATCTTGAATGGGAGGATTGGAAAGAAATTTATTTAAAACTTGTATTTTGGTCGTTGGAATTGGACAAGTACCCATCCATAGGTTTTTCGGACTCACTTCGGGATATTTTTCGGGAGGCAAATACTGTTTTTTCGGATTATATTGAAAGGAATTACAAGGAATTAATAAATACTTCACCAAGCGATAATCGCCCATTATTATCTCCCGAAATTTTCGAAAAATTTGTAATACCAAACATAAATTCCAAAACCAATCTTTTCTTCTTTGTAATTGATTGCTTACGCTTGGACCAATGGTTAGTTTTTGAAGAAATTCTTCAACAATTCTATAAAATTCATAAAGAATATTATCTTTCTATTCTTCCAACAGCAACTCCGTATGCAAGAAATTCAATTTTTGCCGGATTGTTTCCCTACGATATTCAAAAGTACTACCCACAATTTTGGGTCGGTGAACTAAACACAGAAGACCACAAACAAAATGCATTCGAAAAAGATTTACTTATCGAACAATTGACAAGAAAAAAAGTTAAACTCCAAACTCCCTTAACTTATATCAAAATCCACGAGACTGAATTCGGAAAAAAAGTTGAAAGCGAAATACATAAGTATACAAAAAATCAACTTACAGCAATCGTTGTAAACTCCGTAGATATGATTGCACATTCAAGGTCAGACTTTGCTATTTTGAAGGAAATCGCCCCAAATGAATCAGCATACCGTTCGCTGACACGTTCTTGGTTCAGTCATTCAAGCCTTTTGGGAATGCTACAATCTTTATCGCAATATCCAAATGTAAAAATAATTCTTACTACCGACCACGGTTCGATAAGATGTATGCGTGGTGTAAAAGTCTTAGGTGATAGAGAAACTTCAACTTCTCTTCGATATAAGTTTGGCAAAAATGTAAAGTGCGAACCGCGTTATGCTATGCAGGTTCAAGATTTGACAGAACTAAAACTACCCAAAATATCAATTACAGTTAATAACATAATAGCAAAAGAGGATTATTACTTTGTTTATCCAACCGACTATCACTATTATCTTCAAAGATATAAAGATAGTTTTCAACACGGTGGTATTTCTTTGGAAGAAATGATTATTCCAATTGTTACTTTGGAACCGAAAAACACCTAAGATAATAAAATTTTTTTTAAATTTGCAATTGCTGTGGGCCCGTAGCTCAGTTGGGAGAGCGCTAGAATCGCACTCTAGAGGTCGTGAGTTCGAATCTCATCGGGTCCACTGATTTTTTGTCTTCTAAAGCACATAGGTAACCTCGAATCAATAAAAAGCAGAATTGAACCTTCGGTAATATCTATCACAATTTTATCATTTTCTGCAACATTTCTTGCTCCCTCGCGCTTACCTAATTCCAAAAACTCATTATTCAAATTCCATCGTAAATTATAAGTATTCAACCTTGCAAAAGGTTGTGGAATAATCGAGATTAATTCCTCTTTCTTGGTATCTAAAAGAAATGGATAATTTATCGGGATTCCGTAACGTCCTTTTTCAAAAATACAAAGATTAAGTTCGCTTTGAAATTTTTTTACTATACTCCAATTGTTTAATGTGTGTTCGAGTTCCCCACCTTGGAAACCAACAATTAGAATGTTGCGAAAATCCTTTTTCTTTGCCAAAAGCAATGCTTTTTCGAAATCATTAATTTCTTGACTAGGGTCAATAATTATTTCAGCACCAGCAAAAAAACGTTCGATTTTCGCTTTCTGAAAGGTATCTAAATCCCCAACAACAAAATCGCTAATCAAACCCATATTAAATAATTTAACTGCTCCACCATCGGCACCAATAATTGGAATGTTACTGAAATATTTTAAAAAAAAACTCAAAGAGGGAAGTTCAGAGTTTAACGCAATTACACAATCAAATCTTGTATCAAAAATCAAGTGAAACATAAACAATAAATAATAAATTATTTAGTAGAAGTAATAATTATTTCTTTTTTATGACATTTCAATATCTAATAAACATAATGTTACGAAAATTATCCCCTACTTGGATAAAAGCAAAATAAATCCCATTTGGTAAATTAGATAAGTCAATTTCGTATTCGTTCCCTATTTCGTTTAATAGGGATTTTTGGTTGAACACTTTATTTCCTAAAATATCAAACAAACTAACAGAAAGTATCGGATTTTCAAAGTTATCTGGAACACGAATAAAAAGGGTCTTCCCAGAACAAACTATATTAATTGTTTCGATGGAAATCGGAAAGTTAATTTTTGCCACATTTGTATCAATAGTAACAATAATTGGTTTCGAAGTGTCACTCCCACAAGTACCTTCAACCACACAATAATAGTTACCCCCATCCAAAGAAGAAACCTTTGTTAATTTTAAAGTATTATTTTTTTCACCTAAAAGCTTAATGTCATTTTTGTACCACTGATATTTCAGATTTCTCCCTTCACTTTGGACATAAAGTATCAAACTTTCATTAACTTTTACAATAGTATCTTTGGTTTGTGAAAGAATTTTGGTTTTAGGAATAACCTCCACGGTGACTTCTTTGCTTTCTAATTTCGGGGGACAAACACCAGAAACGGTCACCTTATATTTTCCGGAATGAACTGGTAAAAGTTTTCTAAGAACCAAAACTGAATCAATAGCACCTTCAATCGTTTGATTATTAAATAACCATTGGTATTTAATTCGGGAACCTGTTGCAGAAACATTAAACACTATTGAATCGCCTTCGCATAATTCTATGAATTCAGTCAATGGATTGAAAGAAACTAACTTTGGGGGTTCGAGAATAATAATTGGAGATTGTATTGTTGCAATCATACCTTTGGGGTGGGATACTCTTATCCAAACCTTTCCAATAATGTTATTCGGGATTGTAATATTAGTCGACAATCCCTTAATTGCATTAGCAACCAGTATCCATTCGGATGAATTGTCCTGTCGTATTTCTACATCGAAGGAATCGGGTTGTGTAATACCTTCTACCCCCCATTTGACTTGGACACTAGAACCCGGACAATATTCTTCATTTCCAAAGGGAGCTTCGAAGCGTAATGTTGCTTCAACATTTTTTAAAATAAACCCATCTGGAAATGAATTAGAGGAAACATTTTTTAAAGGATTAACAATCGGAAAATTCGATGAAGATGTTTTACCAACAATATAATAGTCTCCAACATAATTAATAAATATCTTGTTAGGGATATCATCTTCATTACCACCTAAAATATTACTATACGAAATTCCACTTCCATCGCTCAACATTGAAACAAAAAATATATCATTCTTAAGGAACTTTTTTCCAGAAGGGTTATTCACTATTGGAAAATTAGTAGAACTTGTGTAACCAACAATGTAAAAGTTTTGAGTGCCTTTGTGAAATCCAATTGATTTCGGAACATCTGTTCCAGAACCACCAAGGAAAGTCGAAAAAACAAGGTTCTGGCTTTTATAAGTCCAACCATATTGAGTGGTAGTATTAATATTTGAAAGAGAAGCAACAAAAGCCTCTTCTTGCCCTTTAATTGTATTTTGGTATGCAGTTTGGGTAAGAGGAAAAGTAACACTCGAAGGTTCTTTAAAAGTTTTTCCAGCAAAAACGACTTTTTCATCTGTTCCATAATACCAAACAGTAGTGACAAAATCATCCGCGATACCACCAAAGAAAGATGCATATTCTAATCCACCGCTGGAGCCAAGAATTTTGATAACCACTCCATCAAAATTCCCATTATATGTCCTATCGAATGGTGATTCCAAAATATATTCATAGGAACCGTAATAGTAAACTCTAACTGGAAAGGCAGGAAAGTCGTTAGATTTTGTTGCACCACCTATATAAACATATTCAGAAGGAGAAACACACATATCATAAGCAAAATCATCTTCTATTCCACCAATATAAGTACAAGTCCTAATTGCTTGACCAGTATTGGAAATTTTTGCAAAGAAAATATCATTTTTACCTTTCAAAGAACCTTGGTACGCACCGCCGGTAACTGGCAAATCTGGGGAATTTGTATACCCTAACAAATAAATACCATTGTCACCTGAAAGTTTAACAGAAGTAAGAATATCATCTTTGCTGCCACCAAAATAAGTAGAGAAAATCAATTCATTGCAATCAGAATTAAATTTGCATATATATGCATCTTGCAATCCATATGATGACTTTGACATTGAATTTACAAGGGGAAGGTCGTTAGAATTCGTGAGTGCCCCAATATAAATGAAATTTTTGTCATCTACAAGAACATTAGTTGGGCTCTCGCTGGAGCTACCCCCAATTAAAGTAGAAAAAATTAGTTCTCGTTTTGAGCCTTTCACATTGAATTTAGAGACAAAAATATCTTTTTCCCCCTTATAACTTTGCGAATAAGAACCCGGGGTCGTAATAAAATTGAATGATTCGGTCCAACCAGTCACAACAATTATTCCTTGCGAAATTTCAACAAGGTCTACAATTTCTTCGGAGCTAGAACCACCTACTAACGTGCTAAGAACTAAAGGGTCAACAATTAACTCTTTTTGTTTATCGTAATTACCAATTTCAAAAGTAAATGTATTTTTGTTAATCTTTTTGAATGATGCATCAACACGAGAAATTTTTTGATTTTCATCCTGATAAACAAATAGATTCCTATGAATAATTTCTCCCAAAGATGTCACTAACACTATCTCATCGGAGTTACATTTTAATATCTCTGCACCCTCGATTTTTATTTTTATATTCTCTGGATTAGCATTTGGGTGCACCACAAAATCGTATCTAGGTTGTTCATTACAAGTTAATACAAGGTCTATTCCCGGTAATATATTTGATATTTTTATTTTTTCATAACCTTGAACGTTCTTTATCCATTTCTTTGGATTATTACCATAAAAGAAATTTAGTTTCCAATCACTAAACTTAAATTCTTCGAAATCTTGAAAAACACTCCCTTCAATTTGAAATTTGATTACATCCCCAACCTTTGAAAAAGAATCACCATCTTTTCGATTAGAAAAATAATTGAAGTAAATTGCATCATTTGTTACATAAAAAGCAAGGTTGGGATAAAAAACTGCATACTTTATTGGTAAATCCCATTGTCCATAGTTTTTAATAAAATAGTTATAAGGAATTTGGGAAAACAAACCAGTATTCAGCAAAAGAACCAAAAAAAACATTTTTAATTTTTTCATCTTTACCTCCAAAAATTATAAGGGAATATAATGAAAAAAAATTTATTTTTTGTAAAATAAATCTTAACAACAATGTAGTACTATTTGTTACAAAATTCATTGGTTACAATTTGGAATGGGTAAAACTGTTGACGAAGGAAATTCTTTCCTTAAGAGTTCAAAGTAGAAATTTGCCTTTTCTACTTCTTTTTGTTCACAATATATTTTACCAAGTTTCAACAAAGTTTTTTCTTTTATTTCTTTATCAACATTCTCGTTATGATATAATTCTGTTAAATCTTGGATACTTGCTGAAATCTGCTTCATTTCGTAAAGGCATTCTGCTGCTCGAAACCTTGCATACCAAAAATAAAAATCTCTAATATTTGCACGATTAATAAAAGCAAGAAATATTTGTAAAGCACTCTTGTAATCGCCAGCCTCGAAAAGTTCATTCCCTCGACTAATTTCTTTGGGAAAATCACCTTTGTTGGAAAGTTCAATTTCTAATGTATCAAAATTTCTTTTATTACCTTCTCTTAATGGTGGAAGGATTTTTTCATTTGGTTTAGTTTGGTCGATAATTGTGTAGTTTCCAGCAGTATCAATATTACTCTCTTCACTTTTTTGAACTTTGGGTAACTTGATGTTGTAACGTGTTTGTACAGTGGAAGTACAATTTTGAAAAATCAAAGACGCAAGCAAAATTAAAACAATTTCCTTATATCTCATATCTTCAAAGTTAAAAAATTTACAACAAAGAAAATTGTGCATCGACATCAATTATTAATTTAATTCCTTTTGTATGAAATTTCCTTATGAATTCGTATTGAAATTCCTTCAACAAATTCGAGGTTCTTTTCAAATTTGGGTCCCTTGACCGATTTACCTTCAAAAGGAATACTTTTCTATTCCAACCTCTTACCTTGTGCAAAATTGGTGTCACCGGACCTAATACAAACACATTTTCAAAAGTATCTAATTTAGATTTAACAAAGGCAAGTATCTCGGGGTCTATTTCTTCACTTTTCCACCGAATTTCTAAAGAAATTAAACGGTAAAAAGGAGGATAATGAAGTTCCCTCCTAAAAAAAATTTCTTTATGATAAAACGATAAGTAATCGTTATTGATAAATGCTTCAATAGGATATGACTTAGGGCTTGTAGTTTGTATTATTACCTCTCCTGGGAACGAAGACCTTCTCCCCGCTCTTCCGGCAACTTGAGTAAATAATTGGAATGCTCTTTCATTTGCAGAATAATCTGGAATATTAAGTTGAAGGTCTGCATTAATAATTCCAACAAGCGTTACTCGTTCGAAATCAAGACCCTTTGCAATAAGTTGTGTTCCAACAATGATATCGATTTCGCCGTAATAAAATTTCTGTAAAATTCCATTTCTTTCTGGTGCTTTTAAAACCACATCAAGGTCAAATCTTTCAATTTTTGGGTAATAACCAAATTCGTTCAAAATTTTTTTCAACTCCTCTTCCACCCTTTGTGTTCCATAACCCAAAACCAGCATTGGAGATTTCCCACAAATCGGACACGAGGGTTGATAATACTTTTCAAACCCACAATAGTGACATTTTAATTTTTGGTCAATTTTATGAAAGGTTAACGAAACTTCACATTCAGGGCACTTTGGAATATATCCACAATATCGACACTCAAGAAGTAGACCAAAACCTCTTCTATTCTGAAACAATATTACCCCTTCCTTTTTATTTAGCCTATCAATTACTTTATGGATTAAGGCGTCGGAAAACTGACCAAACACTTTCCTTTGAGTTCTCTTTTCAATCATATCTACAAGCACAACATTTGGAAGTTTAGCCCCATCGGCTCTTTGGTCGATAGTTAAAAGTTTATGTTTACCTTGCTTAGCAGCAAAGAAAGAATTTACCGAAGGGGTTGCACTTCCAAGCAAAACTACACAATTTTCAAATTTTCCTCGAATCAAAGCAACATCTCTTGCATTGTATCTTGGGGCTGGTTCATCTTGTTTATATGTAGGTTCGTGTTCTTCATCGACAATTATTAAGCCAAGATTTTGCGTAGGTGCAAAAATTGCTGAACGAGCCCCAACGACAATTTTTTTCTCACCTTCTAATATCGACAACCATTGTTGATTTCTTTCTAACTCGCTTAATCTTGAATGTAAAACCGCTATTTGATTAGGAAAAGCATTTTCGAACCTTTCAATAAGTTGAGGAGTTAATGAAATTTCTGGAACTAAAACAATCACAGATCTCCCCAACTCGAGACACTTTTTTATGCAATGCAAGTAAATCAAAGTTTTTCCACTGCCAGTTACCCCAAAAAGCAGAAAAGAAGAAAATTCTTCCTTACCTATTTTTTTCATTACATCAGACAAAACACTATTTTGTTGTTCGGTCAATGGAATCTCGAGTTCGTTAGGAAAATTGAAAATCTTTTGAGATTCTAATTTAGTTTCATAATCAGTAAAAGATTCTGGAATTAGAAAACCCATATCAACTAATTCATTAATATATTTCCCAATACTTCCCCTTCCTAAAACTTCCTTTAATCTTTTAATTGTGAATAAATTTATTCCTAGGTTTGACTGTTCATACAAATAATTGAGCAAACTAACCAAGTTTTTTTTCTTTTTTAAAATTTCAAGGAATTCAGAAAATCGTTCCCCACAAAACAATTCTTTATTGATTTTATAAACTTGTTTTTTTAGAATAGACTTATCCTCCTTTCGAAAAATTTTGATAATACCTTTTTTTTGAAGGGTCTCCAAAGTGGTTTCAAGATTAGGAATTTTTAACGATTTGCTAATAGTTCTTAAAGAAATTCGAGTTTTCCTACTTTCCAAAAAATCAATGATTTTTTTCTCAAACTTGTTAAGCAATAACTTTTCAAATTTCTGAATTCCAATTAATTGGACATACCTCGTTTCAATATTCTTTAAACGGCTTGGTACAACTGTTTTGACAACCTCTCCAATTGGAGTAACATAATATTCCGAAAGCCACTTGCACAATTCCAACATTTTTGAAGATACAATTGGTCTTTCGTCCAATACTTTGATTACTTTCTTAAGCAGACTTTCGTCAAAGTCCAATTCACCTTCGTGTTCTTTGAATATTATGCCTAAAATCCTTTTACTTTTAAACGGGATTAATACTCTGTATCCAACTAAATCAACGTTTTGTGGACATTCATATACATAAGTAAAAAGACCATCTATTGGGTAAAAAGGAACAACATCTACCAAATATTTTTTTATTACACTTTGTGTAATGTTTTTCATATTCATTCGTTTATTCACTTTTATTGAAAAAATTAAATATGAATACTAAAATAATTATCTTTGTCTTAACATTATTTCTTTTTTTGGGAAATTTTGGATGTACTGCCAAGGAAAAAAACGAAGAAAATTTTTCAAACAAAAAGAAAATTTACGAAGAAAGTAAGAGTTCCTCTGTCGATTCACTTACAAGAGACATTTACAATTCTCGCCAAAATGCAATTACAAGAGCAGTAGCGAAAGCTTCACCTGCTGTTGTTGGTATTAATGTTATTCAATACGTCGAAGTTCCATACAGAATTTACGACCCATTTTTCGACCCACTTTTTGAGTATTTCTTAGGCAAAAGACCAAGAGACTTCTTTTACGAAAAATTCAAAGTCCAAGGTTTAGGTTCTGGGTTTATTATTTCCCCTAATGGTTATATTCTTACAAATCACCACGTTGCTGGCAATGCATCTAAAATTGTTGTAACAACAACAGAAGGCAAAAAATACGATGCAAAATTAGTAGCAACAGATGAAGTTAGCGATGTTGCCCTACTTAAAATTGAAGGAGAAAATTTTCCTTACTTAAAACTTGGCAACTCTGACGACGTTATAGTCGGAGAGTGGGTTATTGCAATGGGAAATCCTTTTGGTCTTTTCGACTTGAATATGAAACCCACAGTTACAGTTGGTGTCGTTTCCAACAAAGGAATTAATATTATCCAAGACAACAAAATTTACAAAGGTATGATACAAACAGATGCTGCCATTAGTTCCGGCAATTCTGGTGGACCACTATTAAATTCGCTTGGGGAAGTTATCGGTATAAACACTATGATTTACTCCACAGCAACAAGTAGGCAAGGTGCAGGAAGCATCGGCATTGGGTGGGCAATTCCAATAAACCGTGTGAAAAAAATCGTAGACAAAATAGTAGACAAAACCGAAATACAAAGAAATTTCGACTTGGGTCTAACTTTAATTGAACCTGGAACCTACGAAGCTCAAAGATATAGAATTGAATTCGACGAAGGTCTGCTTGTTGTCGAGGTACATAGAAATTCTCCGGCAGCAAAAGCTGGATTTGAACCCGGCGACATTATCTTGGAAATCAATGGGACAAAAATAAATTCTCTTGACGATTACAAGTTAATAGTCTTCGATTCTTTTCTCGAAGACGAGCTAAACTTTAAAGTAAAGCGGGGTGGTAAAGAAATCAACTTAACAGTGAAAGTTTCTAAATTTAAAAGACGATGAGCATATCTTTCCTCGAAACTTTTAATTTAGTAAAGAAATTCAAAAGCAGAACAGTTGTCCGCGGAGTTTCTTTAAATATTAAGCAAGGGGAAGTCGTAGGTTTGCTTGGTCCAAATGGTGCGGGAAAAACCACAACATTTTATATGATAGTAGGAATGATAAGACCTAACTTTGGCAAAGTTACCCTCGATGGTGAAGATATAACTACTTACCCAATGTATAAAAGAGCAAGAATGGGTATTGCATACCTTCCACAAGAAACTTCAATTTTTCGAAAACTTTCTGTCGAAAACAATATTATGGCTATTCTTCAACTCCAAAAAATTCCAGAAAAAAGAAGAAAAGAGAGATTAGAAGAATTACTTGAAGCATTTGGATTGCAAAACATTAGAAAGCAAAAGGGCTATATGTTGTCTGGTGGGGAACGAAGAAGGTGCGAGATTGCACGCTGTCTTGCCTCGAACCCAAAGTTCATTCTACTCGACGAGCCATTCGCTGGTATCGACCCTCTTGCAGTCGAAGATATTATGAAAATGATCCTCAATTTAAAAGAAAAAGGAATTGGTGTGTTAATTACCGACCACAATGTCCACGAAACTTTAACCATTACAGACCGTTCATATATACTAATCGATGGAAATATCTTTTGTTCTGGAACAGCCGAAGAAATTGCGCAAAACCCAGAGGTTAGAAAACTTTATCTTGGAGAATATTTCACTTTAGAAAGATACCAAATCAAATAGTTCCCTATCAAATTAAAACAAGTTTGACTTTTCCTACTTTTCTTTCCGAAGCAGAAACAACCTCGATGTAAAAATCCTCGAAATAAAACCTTTCCCCAACTACTGGTATTCTACCAGCCAAAAAAGCGATGTAACCACCAATTGTTTCGTATTCCTTGGACTTAGGAATTTCAATAGACAAACTTTCTAAAATTTCATCTATCGGGGTTTCAGCATTAATCTCGTATTCATTTTCATTCAACTTTTTAATTAGCGGCTGTTCTTCATCAAACTCATCTTGTATCTCGCCAACAAGCTCTTCAAGTATATCTTCAATTGTTATTAAACCAGCAGTCCCGCCAAATTCATCGAGCACAATTGCAAGATGAACTTTCTCTCTTTGCATCAATTTCAAAATGTCTTGTATCCTTTGAGTTTCTTTAACACAAAGAGGTTTACGAAGTATTCTACCAATCTGAAAATCATCGTAATTGCTTTGATTAAATAAATAAAGAAGGTCTTTAGCGTATATTACACCAACAATATCATCTATAGTATTTTCATAAACAGGCATTCTTGAATAACCTTCGGTTCTAAATTTTTCAAATATTTTTTCAATACTCATATTTTTTTCTATTGCTACTATTTTATTTCTTGGTACCATTATTTGCTTTGCTGTAATAAATGAAAAATCGAATACATTTTGAAGAAGTTTTTCCTTTGTTGCCTCCAAAGTCCCCAGTTTATAGCTATATTTTAATATTTCCCGTATTTCTTCCTCGGAGTGAATATCTCTATTTTCCCTCACTCCTATACCTAAAAATCTTAAAGTTGAATTTGCAAACTCATTTAAAAGCCAGATAAAAGGTTTAAAAAGAAAATAAAATATTCGCAAAGGTATTGAAACAAGGAGAGCGGTTTTTTCTGCACGCAAAATTGCATAAGATTTTGGTGCAAGCTCCCCGAAAACGATATGCAAAATCGTAATCAAAACAAATGCAAGTGGCAATGATATTTTTTCCGCTGTCTCAATAGGTATATTTACACCAAGAAATAAAAAGATAGAAAAGATAATTTTCGAAACAACTGGTTCGCCTATCCAACCCAAAGCAAGACTTGCAATTGTAATTCCCAATTGACAAGCGGATAGATATTCATTTAAATTTGCAACTAAACTTGAGGCAATTTTTGCAGCAAATGACCCTTTTTTTGCTTTAAGTTCAATTTGGGTACTCCTTACTTTTACTATAGCAAATTCTGCAGCAACAAAAAATGCATTGAGAAAAACAAAAAACAAAGTTATGATAATATTAAGAACCATAGCCGAAAAGATTAATTATGTTGAATTTTATAGTTTTACTTAAATAATACGATAAATAGTGTTCAACAAAATTTATGAAATCAATTAACTTGAACGACTTGAGAAAATCATTTTTAATATTATTTAGTTCTTCCTTACTAATTTTTACAATTTGCTCTACTGTATCCTTATCAATCTTGGGAAATAACTTTTTTTCATTCAAAATTTCAACTTCTCCATTTGTGTTGTTGAACCCTATGAAAATGAAATTTTTATTTAATAAAGGGATTAATTTTTCTGCAAGATCTATACCTAAATCGAATGTAAGCTTAAGAATAAAATAAACTAAAATAACTATTGGATTTATATCTTTAGACTTTAAATTCTCTAAACAAGATAAAGTGAGATGAAACAAATAAAGATTGGGATTTTCGGTGGGCTGAGTTTGCCTAACAATATCTAAAATTGCAAGACCAACTGTCAATTTTTCGAAAGATTTTGTTAAAGAATGAAATGAAGAGATTGTTTCCATTTTAGAAAGTAAATGCAATTGCAAGGCCTTCTTTTTGTAGTAACTCACAAAAATAAAGTTCATCGGCTCGAGTATTCCAATAAGTTTTGGTTGCTTTCGAATTCCTTTTGCAATTAAGGAAACAATCCCATCATTTTCCGTAAATATTTCAACAATTTTGCTCGTTTCCCTATAGTTAAAAGTTCTTAATACAATTCCTCTTGTGGAAACAATCACATTATATATACAAATCAAATATAAATCAACAAAACCAACACAAATTTACAACCAATTTTCTTAATTTGCATATTGTTTTTTAAATAAGTCAAATGAAAAAGATTTTGGTTGTAGATGACTCTGATTATATATTGGAAAGTACTTCGGTTCTATTGTCACTCGAAGGTTACGAAGTATACACTGCAACAAATGGTGAAGAAGGATTCCAAAAGGCATTAGAGGTACTTCCAGATTTAATCCTTTGCGATATTCAAATGCCTATTATGGATGGCTACACAATGCTCGAAAAGATTCGCTCCAACCCAAAAACTGAATTTATTCCATTTATCTTTCTTACTGCCTTTGGTGAAAAACAAAATATCCGCGAAGGAATGATTAGAGGAGCAGACGATTATATTACAAAACCTTTTACGCACCAAGAAATCATTGAAGCATTAAACACGCAATGGAAAAAACTTGAAACTCTAAAAAAACAAGTTAAAGAAAAAGTTGAATCGGTTGGGCGTGCAATCTCGTTTGCTCTCCCCCACGAGTTTCGTACAGTTCTAAACGAAGTTATTGGTTCAGCAAAGTTTATTTTATCATCATACGACGACTTACAAAAAGAGGACATTCTCGAAATTGCCTCCGATATTGTAAGGTCCTCGAATAGACTAATGAAAATCACCGAGAATTTTTTAATATATTCAAAGATAGAAGCCTTAGCAAACAATCCAGAAAAGAAGTCGCAACTTCGTTTACATTTCACAGATGAACCTTATGCAATAATTCAAGACATAGCAACAATTAAATCAGAAACCTACGGGAGAACAAACGACTTAGTATTTGAAAAGCCTACTTACAATCTCTCTCTCGAAATTTCCTCCGATAGTTTTTACAAAATAGTCGACGAATTGATTGACAATGCATTAAAATTTTCTGAAAAAGGTCAAAAGGTGAAAATAAGTTCTGGAATCGAAAAAGGTTTGGCTTTTTTTGAAATAGAAGATGAGGGTCGTGGTATTAGCAAAGATAAACTAAAATATATCGACACATTAACCCAATTTGAAAGAGAAGTTTACGAACAGCAAGGTGTTGGAATGGGATTAGTTATTGCTAAGAGACTTGTTGAACTGCACGACGGAAGAATGGAAATTAAAAGTGAAGTTGGAAAAGGAACAAAAATAAAATTTTTGCTTCATTACCAAAAAAAAGATAATTATTAAGTTAACAAGGTGTGAAAATGTCGTTTTATATTTTGTCAATTAATCCCGGGTCAACATCAACTAAAATAGCACTTTATAGGGATTTACAAGAAGATTTCACACTTACAGTAAGGCATTCAGTTGATGAGTTAAAGAATTTCGACAGAATTATCGACCAATACGAATTCCGAAAAAATGTAATCCTTAAAGCATTGGAGGATGCAAGAATCGACCTTAAAAAAATCAATGCGGTGGTTGGAAGGGGTGGTTTAGTTCGCCCAATTCCTAGTGGAGTATATCGAATCAACCAAAAGATGCTCGAAGATTTAAGAAACGAAATTTACGGGGAGCACGCGTCAAACCTGGGTGCAATTTTAGCTTATGAAATCGCTAAAACTATAGGACCACAGATACCATCCTTCATTGTCGACCCAGTTGTTGTCGATGAACTTGATGATATCGCCAGGATTTCTGGGCATCCCGAATTACCCCGAATTAGTATTTTCCACGCTTTAAACCAAAAGGCTGTTGCTCGTAGATTCGCAAGAGAACATTCAAAACGATATGATGAATTGAACTTAATAGTTGTACACTTAGGTGGAGGAATCACCGTTGGTGTTCATCACAATGGAAGGGTCATTGATGTAAACAATGGATTAGATGGAGAAGGACCTTTTTCTCCAGAACGCTCGGGGACTTTGCCAGTTGGCCAATTAGCAAGATTATGTTTTTCGGGAAAGTACACTTACTCCGAAATCCGAAAAATGATAACTGGTAAAGGTGGATTGGTCGCTTATCTTGGTACAAATAGTGCTCTGGAGGTTGAAGAACGAATTGCTTGCGGTGACAATTATGCAGAATTAATTTACAAGGCTATGGCATATCAAATTGCAAAAGAAATTGGTGCCGCAAGTACAGTTTTAAAAGGCAATGTAGATGGAATTATTATAACCGGAGGATTGGCAAATTCTCCTCTTCTTGTTAAATGGATACAAGAAAGAGTGTATTTCATTGCACCAATTCACGTCTATCCGGGCGAAGACGAAATGCTTGCTTTAACAGAAGGAGTTTATTACGCTTTGAAAGGCGATATTCCAATTTTCGAATATTGAGTATTTTTACTTATTTTTTTGTTTTTTACACCTATTATTTTTGTATTTGTTATTAACTTTTTTGAGTTATTTATGAAAAATATATTAATCATAACCTTAGCATTCACAGTTATAATGATTGCAAACTCTTGTACGCAATCCCCAACAAACTCTGAAATCAGCTCATACAACCCACAAGGTATTACTCTTCCTCCGCAACCTTCAGCAATTATTATAGTTGATAAAAATGGCAAACAATATGAAACTGGAATAGAAGATAAAACACTTGAGGATGGAAAGAAAATTTCGCAAAAAATTCAAGAATGTATCGAAAATGCCCGTAACCACGGCGATTTTGTAAGTTGTATGGCTCATCTAACAAATTGGCTTATGAAAAAAGGTTACATAACTAACAAGGAAAAAGGTATTTTAATGAATATTGCTGCACGCGCCGATATTCCATAAATCAACTCTCTCTTATTAAGTAAAAAAACCTCGAATTCAATTCGAGGTTTTTTATTTGGTTTAAATTGTTAATATCTTCTCAATAAATAAGTTTCTCTGGTAAAAAGTTTATTTTTATTCAAAAAGACTTACATAAGGATAAAATTGAAATAATAAATTTCAAAGCGCAAAAAAAGTTTAACAAATTATATTAATAAGTTTATTGGGAACGAAAATAACTTTTTTTATCTCCTTTTGTTCTAAATGTTTCTTTACATTAGGTTCATTTAAAGCAAGGTTTAGAATAACTTCTTGCGATGTATCTATTGGAGCGTATATTCTTGCTCTAATTTTACTATTAACTTGGATAACAAATTCCACATCTCTCTTTATTGTTTTCTCTTCTTCATATTCTGGAAATTTTTGTAAAAATATAGATTCTTGGTATCCCAACTTAAACCACAATTCCTCGGCAATATGGGGCGCAAAAGGAGCAAGACAAAGTAAAAATTTTTCCAAGGCTTCTTTGGGTTTAACTTCGTATTTGTAAAATTCATTAACAAAAATCATCATTTGGGCAATTGCAGTATTAAAACGAAGGTTTTCAATATCTTCGCTTACTTTCTTAATTGTGTAATGTAAAATATACTCTTGTTCAGGATTAAGAGGGATGTTCCTAATATTAGTTTGTAAATTATTATTGTCGTCCAAAAATAATCTCCAAACTCTATTAAGGAAACGATTAATTCCCTCGATACCAGTTGTAGACCAAGGTTTCGAATCTTGAAGAGGTCCAAGAAACATCTCAAACATTCTTAGCGAGTCTGCCCCGTATTTTTTTATCACATCATCTGGATTGATTACATTTCCGAGAGATTTAGACATTTTTCTACCATCTTCGCCTAAAATGAGACCTTGATGGAACAGCTTGTAAAATGGTTCAGGGGTCGAAACATAACCATAATCATATAAGACTTTATGCCAGAAGCGAGCATAAAGAAGGTGAAGAACTGCGTGCTCCGCACCACCAACATACAAATCGACACCACGAGGTTGCATCCAATAGCGTTCTTTCTCGGGCGAGCAAAAAAACTCGTCATTATTCGGGTCGAGATATCTCAGATAGTACCAACAAGACCCAGCCCATTGTGGCATCGTATTTGTCTCGTACCTTCCTTTTTTCCCAGTCTTTTTATCGATAAAATTAATCCATTCTTCAACATTTGCAAGAGGCGATTCCCCAGTCCCACTTGGTTTAAAATCCTTAATCTCGGGTAATAACAATGGCAATTCGTCTAAATCCAACGCTCTTTTGGTTCCATCTTCGAAGAAAATTATTGGAATTGGTTCTCCCCAGTATCTTTGCCGGGAGAACAACCAGTCGCGAAGTTTATATTGGACTTTTCTTTTTCCAATCCCTTTTTCCTCCAACCAAGAAATTATTCTACTTTTAGCTTCTTTAGTAATTAAACCATCGAGAGAAACTTCCGAATTAGTAGAGTTGATGCTGACACCATCATCCTCAAAGGCGGAAAAGGAGAAATCCCAATCTCCATCGATTGGCTTTACTACTGGAACTATTGGCAAGTTGTATTTTTTTGCAAATTCAAAATCGCGTTGGTCGTGGCCCGGAACAGCCATTATCGCCCCAGTTCCGTAGTGAAAAAGAACATAATCAGCAATCCAAATTGCTATTTTCTCGTTTGTAGCGGGATTGATAGCATAAGCCCCGGTTGGTACCCCAGTTTTATCTTTACTTAAATCTGTTCGTTCAAGGTCAGTTTTTTGGGAAGTCTCTTTAATGTATTTTTCAACGGTTTCCTTTTTTTCGGGTGTTGTAATAATAGGAACTAAAGGATGTTCGGGAGCTAAAACCATATAAGTGGCTCCAAAAACTGTATCGGGGCGAGTTGTGAATACTGTAATTTTCTCATCTATACCAAATAAAGAGAAATTTATTTCAGCACCTTCGCTGCGCCCAATCCAATTTTTTTGCATCTCCATTGTAGACAAAGGCCAATCAACTAAATCAAGGTCATCGAGTAATCTCTGGGCATATTTAGTAATCCTAATCATCCACTGTCTCATAGGTCTTCGCTCAACAGTATAACCCTTTTCGCGCCATTCGTCAACTTCTTCATTTGCGAGAACCGTACCTAATTCTTCGCACCAATTCACTGGAATCATAGCAATATAGGCTAATCTATGTTTGTCTTTGTACTCTTCAATTTCTAAAGGGTCATTCAGATTGTCTGGTATGGGAAGTTCATCAATATGCCTTGCCCGTTTTTCTTCATCATCGTACCAGGAATTGTATATTTGAACAAACATCCACTGTGTCCATTTAAAATATTTTGGGTCTGTAGTATTAATCTCTCTCGACCAATCGTAACCAAACCCAAGCATTTTTAGTTGGTTCCGAAACACTTTTATATTGTTTTCAGTTGCAATTCGGGGATGAATACCTGTTACCATTGAATATCTTTCAGTAGGTAATCCAAAAGCGTCGAAACCCATTGGATGAAGAACATTATAACCCTTCATCTTTTTGTACCTGGCAATTATGTCGGTTGCAGTGTAACCTTCGGGATGACCAATATGAAGGCCAGCACCACTTGGGTATGGAAACATATCGAGAACATAAAACTTTGGTTTGGTATAATCTTCTTCCGTTCTAAAAATTTGTTTCTCTTCCCAGAATTTTTGCCATTTCTGTTCTATTTCCGAAAATGGATAAGTTGACATAAGCATTAATTTTAAGAAAACTACAAAATTAAGAATTTATCAAGTCTTTTCACAAGAAAAAATCTCCCGAGTTCAAAAACAATTTCAAACAAAAAAAGAAAATGAACAAAACCAAAAAGTTTGGCCTAATAAACAAAATAAAATAAATTTCTTTCAAATTTGTCCTTGATTTTTGGTTATGGGGAAAAAAATACAAAAATCGCCTATCGATATTTTTACAACTTTATTGTAAATTTGATATTTTGGAGGTTTAATGAAGAGCAAAGTTTTTCTTGTTCTTCAATTAATTTGCTTTACTTTTGGTTTTTGTACTTCTGTTTACTCTGAGGATAATAATATTTCTATTACATTGGAAAATCAATCTAATCTAAATTTTGTATATAAACCATCGTTCCATAAATTTGATACAATCATAGTCCAAAATGATAAATACTTAATTCCAATTTTTAATGAACCAACCTACTTAATTAAAAATCAAGATGGTAGTATACTTGTTGCAATCCAGAAACTTATTGCAGTTCCAGATTCAAATTCATTTCAAATAATAAAGGCTTTTCCAAACAATCTATCTCTTTTCGAAGGGAAAATACCTTCACCCGAAATTTTGGCTTCGCTTAATAGCTTACTGATGAGCAACAGTTTGCCAAATGAAATTAATCTCTTTGATGATTTTTGGGCATTTGCCCAGTATATTGGTATTGGTAGAAATCTACCTCTTGCCCAATTATTCATTGTTGTTGCAAAATATTATCCACAAACAAATTCAATTTACATCCCAAATTCAATAGACATTGACATACAATTTAAACCTACATATCGTTTATCTACGCAAGAGATTTACCAAGACATCATTAATGTCAAGCAAGCCAAAGATTGGTTAATCGAACTCGATAAACCAAATCCGATCAAAACAAAAAAAGAAGATGAAATTTTATCGCAAAATAATACTTTTGTAAAAATTAAAATTGGTAAAGAAGGAATATATCGAATCGATGCTTCAATGTTGTCTTCAATAGGAATTAACATTCCTTCAAATTTGATAAACACTATCAAAATTTACGGTGGGGATGGAAAACCATTAATTGAACCACCTACGGACCCAAAAAACAACTCGTTAAATCAAATTCCTATTATTGTTAGAACTAAACAAAATGGAGAGCTGGACTATATTTTGTTCTATGGTATCGGAACACAAGGTTTCGAATATTCTTCTGGAATTTTCAGATTTTACCAAAATCCATATTCTAACTTCAATTATTACCTATTAACTTGGGGTGGAGACACCGGACTAAGAATCCAACCTATTCAAGAACCAGAGAAGTGCGACAATCCTATTATTCCACAATCCTACGTCGAGAGAATATATTATTTAGAGGAAATTACAAATCCGTTTAATAGTGGTTCTGGCAACATCTGGTTTGGAGCGAGTATTTTTCCAAGATATTTTGCCAATCCTTTGCACGACCTAAATAGGAATGGAGAAATACTTTATCGATTTTACGTTGCACAAAATTACACAGACGAAATGGATAATCTATTTGGACAATTTACCTTTTTCGAAGGAAATAACAAAATAGGTGAAGTTTATATTCCTAAATGTGTTACTTACGAGGAAGCGAAAGCCAGAATTTTCGAAGGCAAGTTGTCTGCTATGTTGCTTCCTTCCGATAATAGAAGTTATCTAAAAATTGAGTACAAAACACCAACTGGTGCAACTAGTAGTGCTACTCCATTTTTCAATAGATATGAAATTCATTACCCAAGACAATTTAAAGCAATTGATAAATCTATTGGTTTCTTTACGGACCCCAAAACTCAAGGTTGCTATGAATATCAAATATCAGGTTTTGATGGTGAAATTGTCGGATTAGATGTTACGGACCCAACTTATCCATTACAAATAAACAATCGCTCCGTTGTGTTAAATGCTTTTAACTTTCGCGTGCAATTAGATTCAAACCAAATTAAAAGATTTTACATCTCATCGAATTTCATCAAACCAGAAATTCAAAAAATTGAAATTGCAGGATTAAGAACAAATCCACTGAACTCGGAAGTTCTTGTTATTACTCATAGTTCCCTTTTAAACAGCGCAAAAAAATATAAAGAATTTCGAGAAAAAACTACCAACTTGAAAATCTCCGTAGTCAATATTGAAGACATCTACAATGAATATTCTTACGGAATTCCCGACCCAATGGCAATAAGATACTTTCTTTCCGACGCTTTAATGAATTGGTCCGTTAAGCCATTTTATGTAATACTCTGGGGCGATGGTCATTATGATTTTCGAAATATTGCTACAAAAAAGACCAATTTCGTCCCTGCATTTCAAGTTTCCGACAATTTATACTCATTCACTTCGACAGTAAGTTACACAAGCGATGACTTTTATGCTTTTCTAATTGGAAACGATTGGGTTATTGATGTAGCAATTGCAAGAATTCCAATTTATGATGACCAAACTGGAATGATATATGTCGATAAATTAATCAATTACGATACAAGCCAAGATAAGTCCAGATGGAGAACAACAGTACTATTTTGTGCAGACGACAGCCCTCAGTCTAAAAACAGTTACGATGGAACTCTGCATACGCGCGATTCGGAGTTGATTGCCAATAACTATGTTCCTTCGGATTTCCTAGTGAAGAAAATTTACCTTCCAGAATATCCGACTGAAAATATTCCCGGGGGACGACGGAAGCCATTGGCAACTGCTGATCTAGTAAGAACAATTAACGAAGGAACATTATTGGTCAATTGGTTAGGACACGGAAATCCTAGGGTTTGGGCACACGAGGAATTATTCGACCGCGACCAAACAATTTCTTTGTTTTCTAACAAAGATAAACTATTTGTTGGAATTGCAGCAACTTGTGACTTTGGTCGTTACGATATGACCGACATTAAAAGTGGTACAGAAGAACTCCTATTTTACCGAAAAGGTGGAGCAATTGCTTATTTTTCTGCTACAAGGGCAGTTTATACAACCGACAACAGAATTTTCAACGAAAATATAATTAAGGAAATATTTAAGCGCAATAAAAATGGGAATTATCAAACTTTAGGAGAAGCCTATTTTCAGGTAAAACAAAAATCAATTGGGGACAATCATCGAAAGTACCTACTTTTTGGGGACCCATTGATTACTCCAATAATACCAGAAAACATTGTTAGATTAAATAAAATAAATCAAATTAATCTTTTGCGGTACCCTATTGACTCTACTGTTTATATCAATGCAAACACTCGTTTAATATTCGAAGGCCAGATTATCAATCCTAAAGATTCCTCATTAATTAAAAATTTCAATGGTTTTGTTGAAATTGTTGTAAACGATGTAGGATATTATAAAATTGTTACTGATATCGATAATTCAAAGCATTCAATTTACAAAGAGGGAGGAATAATAGCAAAAGGAACGTTTGCTGTAAAAAATGGCACATTTAATGGTGAATTTTTTATTACAGATGAATTAAGTTTTCTGAAAGGAAATATCTCTATTAAATTCTTTGCATCGGATACTGCAAACAATATTTTCGCCAAAGGTTACGAAAATCGGATAAAAATTGCTGGTATAGATACCACAAATACATTTTTCGATTCCGAACCACCAATAATTTCTATTTATATTGATGATACTACTTTTAATAATGGCGATGTAGTAAGCAATCCACCAACCTTAATAGTGAAACTTTACGACAATACTGCAATAAATACTACTGGAGTAGGAATTGGCCATTTGATTGAGGCTTGGATTGACGACAATCCGGAATCTATCGACTTAACAAACTTCTACGAAAGTTCCACTACCAATCCAAAGGAAGGTATTATCAAGAAACCATTGAATATCTTACCTCCCGGAAAGCACATAGTTAAAGTTCGCGCTTGGGATATTTTCAACAACTTTTCGATTCAATCTGCAGAATTCACAATTTTAGACCCCTCCGCTGGTATTATTCTTCTAAATCCACTTGTTTTGCCTAATCCCGCACAGGGACAATTGGCCATTAGAGTACAACATAATATTAACGAACCATACGAAGTTACTTTAAAAGTTTATAATTATTTTGGTCAAACAATATTCGAAAGTTCAAAAGATTTTAATAAACTTAAGAATTTTGAAATTAGTTACGATTGCAAAGATTTTTCTGGAAATATCCTTCCTTCTGGTATTTACATTTATTCAATAAATGTAAAAACAAACACAAAAAATGCATCAATTTCTGGCAAATTTGCAATTGTTAGATAATTATTTCGTTAATAAATGAGATTTGGAGGTGTTATGTATATGAAAAAATTTGCTTTAGTTATTATTTTACTTATTTTCTTGCCAAAGACCTTCTTGTTTTCCCAAGCTGGTGGTGCATCAGTTCTTTTTATTTCAATCCCACCAGATGCTCGTTCTAGTGGTATGGGCGAAGTAGGAACAGCCGTAGCCGACGACATTAATGCTATATACTGGAACCCGGGTGGATTAGGTTTCCTTAATTATGTGCAAAAAGGATTTGACCCCGAAGACTTGGTACCATTCCGACAAATCTCACTCTCATTTTCTAAATGGCTTCCAATGTTCAACGCAGACTTATATTATAGCTACGGCACTGTCGGGCAATTCTTCGAGGCGCTCGACGGAACTTTAACATTCAATTTTATCTTTATGCATCTGGGAGAATTTACAAGAACCGACATAAATGGTAATGCTTTAGGAAAATTCCGTTCCAACGAATTCTCTGTTGGAATCGCATATGGTACAGAAGTTGCAAAAGACCTCGGAATTGGTGTTCAACTACGATACATACAATCAAATCTTGCACCAGCAAGTGCTCTTGCTGGTGGAGATGCTGGTATTGGTAGAACTGCTTCTTTCGACCTTGGAATTCTTTGGAAACCAAAGGAACTTTATGTATTTGGAACAGATATTGGTAACATTTTCTCGCTTGGTTTAAACTTACAAAATGTAGGTCCGAAAATCACATATAGAAAAGAATCCGACCCAATACCAACAACTTTGAGAATTGGAACCGCTTTCAATATTTTGAAAGATGAATATAACGATTTAAAATTTGCATTAGACATTTCCAAACTTTTAGTTTACAGAACTGAACTCACAAGCGACCCAGTTCCAAAATCATTCATTACTGCTTGGAGAAATCCCGGTGTGGAACTTGCTTTCGGTGCAGAGTACTGGTACGAAAATCTAATAGCATTGCGTGCTGGTTACTTCACTGAACCTTCCGCTCTTGGCAATAGAAAATATTGGAACTTTGGTGCTGGCTTGCGTTACGACATTTTCAGACTTGACTTTAGTTTTATTAATACCATCGAAGAAAATCACCCCCTTGCAAATACAATGCGTTTCTCTCTGCTGATTGATTGGAAGTAATTATCTACTTTTTTAATTCATTATTATTTTTAGTAAAATAATATACCAATAAAAATTTATCTTAATAATTTCTGAATGGGTTCTTTATTCTGTTGTTTGCTTATATTATTTATTTTGTGTACTGATTTTTGTTTATCCACTAAATGAAGCATAGCTAAAATTGGATGATACCGCAACATTCTTGGACCAGAAAAACGCATCACAGCTATAACCTTTGCTCTCATCTCTTTTTTATAACAATGAATTGGACATTTATTACATACTGGTTTGAGGACAGAATAAGGACAATGTTCAATTCTGTCGATAGCATATCTTAGTAGTTTTTCGCATTCGTTACATATTCTACCATTAGAATAGTGCTTAAATTTACAGAATAATTTTATCATTTTCTCAATTGTAAGCTTTTCGCGATATAGTCTCGAAAAGAGTAATTTCATATAATTTTAGAAATAAAAAAAAGCAAAATAAGAATTTTTTATCTTATTTTAAACTAAGAGGTCAACTTTTCGTTTCAAACTTTGAACCGATGGAGTTGGAATAATATCGTTATTATTGCGGGTTTCTTTGGATTGATGGGAACTATTTTGCTCGAAGTCAAGGTAGGTTTTGTAAACACTTTTCAATTTATTTTGTTGTTTTGTTTTTTCCTCTAAAAGTTTTGCTCGCATTTGAGACTCAATATTCGAGGCTTGTTGAGCTACACTTCTATCTTGTGGTGATGGGTCTACAGGGGCAAGTGCAGCTCTACGAACTTGTTGCATTTTCTGTATAGCACCTTCAGGGTCATCTGGATTTACACTCATATCGATTTTTACTTCTCCAGCCACAGCATACTGCTTACCATCTGGTCCAATTTCATAGGTAAAAGTTGCTCCACCTCGAACAATTCCACCCCCAGCAGCTAAATGTGCCATTTCGTGTGCCCTGACTTTTGCATCAGTCTGTTTTAATTGCTCTACCCGCTTTTGTTCTTCGGGGGTAAGTTCCTTGGTTCCAAATTTACTTACTTGATTATTTTCCTTTTTTTGATTTGTACTTTGAGTGTTATCTTTAACATTAAAACCTATAGGAGTAACTTGGTCTTTTATAGGCGATACAATGTTTACACTTTCCCCGTCATAATTACGGGGAAAATTAGAAGAGTCCGCTACACTTACTCCTCTAATTTCCATTTTTTTTCTGCTTCATTACAATTAATTTATCGTCAAAATTTTAAAAAACTTTAAATATTTGGAGATTCATTATAAGCAACCGCTGCTGCTTCCATAATTGCTTCGCTTAATGTTGGATGTGGATGTATCGTTTTAATAAGGCTATGAGCAGTAGCTTCAAGGTTTCGTGCCAAGGTAAGTTCGGCTACCATTTCTGTTACATCAGGACCAATTAAATGTGCCCCTAATATTTCTCCGTACTTATTGTCGATTACAAGCTTTACAAACCCACGAGCTTCACCAATACCGTGTGCTTTCCCATTCGCTGTATATGGGAACTTTCCTATTCTAATATCAAAACCAGCCTCCTTTGCTTCCTTTTCTGTTAATCCTACGCTTGCAACTTGAGGTTGGCAATAAGTGCAACCGGGAATGTTCTTGTAATCAATTGGATGGGGATTTAACCCAGCAATTTTTTCCACAGCAACAATTCCTTCAGCAGAAGCTTTATGTGCCAACCAGGGTGGGCCAGCAACATCTCCAATCGCATATATTCCTTCTATATTTGTGCGCATAAATTCATCAACTTTAATGAACCCTTTTTCAATTTTAACACCAAGAGATTCTAAACCAATATTTTCAAGGTTCGCTTGTATGCCAATTGCATTTAATGCATAATCAGAAGTTAATGTTTCCTCTTTGCCACCATCTTTAGAAACAACAATTTCGACCTTTGAATCTATTACCTTTGCAGAAATAACTTTCGTCTTAGTTAAAATTTTAATACCATCCTTCTTAAAATGGCGTTCGAGTTCTTTCGAAATTTCTTCATCTTCAACAGGCAAAATCCTATCCATCATTTCCACCAAAGTGACCTTCGAACCAAAAGAACTAAAAAAGTAAGCAAATTCGACACCAATAGCCCCAGCGCCCATTATGACTATTTCCTTAGGTATCTCTTTCAAAACCATTGCTTCTTTGCTTGTCAATATTTTTTCACCATCTACTTCAATTCCGGGGAACATTCGGGGCCTTGCACCAGTAGCAATAATCGTATGATTAGAATTAATCACATCGGTAACATTTCCATTTTCATCAAAAACTTCAATTATGTTTTTATCTTTAAATTTTCCCCAACCTTTTATCAACTGCACTTTGTATTTCTTGAAAAGAAAAGATACACCGTTCGACATTCTATTAGCTACTTCCCTGCTTCTTTTAATAACATTTTCGAAATCGACGGAATAATCATTAATGTTAAATCCAAAGTTTTGGGCTTCTTTGATAAAATGTGCATACTCTGCACTTTTCAAAAGAGCCTTGGTAGGTATACAACCCCAATTCAAGCATACCCCTCCTAATTCACTTTTTTCAACACAAATAGTTTTCAAGCCAAGTTGCGAAGCACGAACTGCCGCAACATATCCTCCTGGTCCGGAACCAATAACAACAACATCTGCAGTATGCTTATTCATATTTCCTCCTGTATTCAAAAAAATAATAATGACGATATTAATTCAACATAAATTTTATTCCTTCAAAGCACCTTGTATTAAGCCTTTGATTATTTGTTTTTGAAAAACTGCAAACAAAACCAATATAGGTAAAGCAGAAAATGATGCTCCAGCCATTAAATGTCCCCAATCAATTGATTGTTTGCCAAGGTAAAATGCTAAACCAACCGGCAAGGTTCTAATACTATCTTCGTTTGTTAAAATAAATGGAAAAAGAAAGGAATTCCAATTCGTTAAAAAGATATATATCCCAAGGACAGTGAAAATAGGTTTGCACAACGGAATAACAATTTTGAAAATAATCTTCCAATCGGAACAACCATCCACTTTCGCAGATTCTTCTATTTCAATAGGTATCTGTTGTATATATTGTTTCACCATAAAAATTCCAAAGGGAGTAACTAACCAAGGGAAAATCAGAGCATAATATGTATTTATCCAACCAAAATCAACAATCAAACGGTAAAGTGGTATCATCACAATGTGTTGGGGAACAATCATTATTCCTAAGATAGTAAAAAAAATAAACTTATTCAAAGCGAATTTCTTTCGCTCAAGAGCATAAGCAACCAAAAAGGAAAAAAATAAATTTCCCAATGTAACAAATATCCCAACTACTAAAGAATTAATAAAATAGATAAGAAAAGAATCGCTTTTAAATGCATCTATATAATTATTAAAACTAAATTTTGAAAAAAGTAATTCAAAAAAATCAGAATATCGCTCGGGAAATTCCTTTAAAGATAGAAGAAACATCCAAAACAATGGAAAAATCATAAAAAAAGTTAAAATCCCTAAAAAAAAATAAACCAACAAGGATTTGAGTTTCTTATAGGTTATATAAAAAATACTATTCTTGATAATTCGCATAGAAAAATTCTGAAAGAATAATACACAATTCGTCTTCAATTTTTTTAAACTGAAAAGCTTTTTCGCCGTTATACATAAAGACAAATGCAAGCCGCTCATTATCTCGAGTTTTCACATAACCAGCAAGACCGCTTGCATTGGAATGAGTTCCAGTTTTTGCAAAAACTTTTCCTTGCGCAGAAGTTCCTAACATTCTCACCTTGAGTGTCCCGTCGTAACCAGCTACCGATAGAAGAGTATCAAGAAACGAAATATTTGGATTTCGCTTAGCATTTATAAGAATTTGTATTATAGATTCGGGAGAAAATCGATTTCGTCGGGACAACCCAGAGCCATCAAACATTTTGCACTCTACGCAAGGCACCTTCAAACTGTCAAGCAATGAAAAAATGTACCTAACAGCCTCTTTGCTATTGCTAGTCATTCTTTTTTCGACAGCACCAATTATTTTAAAAACAGTTTCAGCAAGATAATTATCGCTTTCTTTGTTCATTTCTTTCAAAATATCAACAATATTTCTCGAAACAAGAGCAATTAATTGTGACTTTTCGAATGGAACGTTAGCAATACCAAAATTACCTGCAATTTCTATCCCGTCGGTTTCCAACCTCTTCTTTAAAGCACTTGCAACAACCAATGGCGGATTTTCCATAAAAAATTCATAAGTTTTTGTTGTGCCAGCACTTAACCCCCCAGAAATATAAATTGCTTGCAAACCATTCTTATCAATCTCGGAGGTAACCTTAAATGCTTTCCTACTGACATCCTCGCGTGATTGAGGTGGTCTTCTCTGTGCCAAAATTGGTTTCCCACCGTATTTGATATTATCAGCATCTTCATCTTTTATCCTATTTCCTAAACTTCTGCTAACTTTAGCAGTATTATATACCTTTATAGCATCTGTCGATGGAAAAATTTGCACATTTACACTCCTACCATAAATCGAACCTGCAGTAACAATTACTTTAACGATATTTTTCTGAATTGAGATCGAAGTAATTGGTTGCGTTTTTTGAACAACGTCAAAATCCCCACTATATACAAATCTATCTGTTTGGCTGTCGAAAAAAGATGGGTCTGCATAAATGCTCCCTTTTATTTTCTTAATACCAAATTGTTTAATTCTATCGACAATTTCGTCCAAATCGGAAATGGAAAAAAGAGCATCACCAGTTCCATAGATATATAAATTACCTTCTAATACACCATTTTTTATTTCGCCATCTGAATAAATAAAAGTCTTCACTTTATAATCTTTTCCGAGTTTGCTCAGAGCAGCAAAAGTTGTAAAAAGCTTAGTTAAAGAAGCAGGAATAAAATAGGAATCAATATTATGTCGAAAATAAAATTCATTTTTATCCAAAGAATAAACAACAATTCCATAATTGGTTTTGTTATCATTAAAATTTTTTAATACCTCGTAAATTTGTCGCCTAAGAAAATTAATCGACTTTAAAGAATCTTCGCTCGTAAAAACATTTCTCTGCGAGTAAAGATAATTAGTACTTGAAATATTAAAAAATTGAAAAACAATAAGAATTAGTAACAACCCAACTGCAATTTTAATTAACTTTGACTTCAATAGTTTCATAGCATTTCGTTATTAGTTGAAAATAGATACTTTTTCAATGTAATTCGATAAAAATGAAAGAATGTTTTTTTCGAAGTTCTTAATACTAACATCGAACCAATTAATAAAGTTGACCTTTTTGAACCAAGTAATTTGTCGTTTTGCAAACCTGCGGGTATTTCTTTGTATTAACTCTAGAGCCTCAGTTTCTGACAATCGCCCAAACAAATAATCAATCGTTTCTTTATAACCAACACTTTTCAAAGAATTTAATTCTGGGGAATAACCTAAATTTAAAATTTTCTTCACTTCATCAACTAAACCAATGTCCCACATTCTTTTAACCCTTTGGTTGATAATTGAATACAAATAATCTCTGTTGCAAATCAATCCAACATAAATCGTATTGAAATTGGGTTTTCTATGGAATGTTCTTCTATAAATTGAAATTGGAATTCCCTTTAAAAGATAAAACTCAAGTGCTCGAATAAGCCGAACATAATTCTTGTCTGGATACAAACTTGCTGTTTCTGGGTCAACTTCTTGCAACTTTGAGTAAAGTGCTTCTTTACTTAAAAAAGACAGTTCTTTTCGAATCTTTTGTGCTTTTATTTTGTCTTCGTAAGTATAAGGTTCTTCAAAAAAGCCTTCGCACAATGCCTTTATGTATAAACCCGAACCACCAACGATAATAGGTATTTTCCTTTTACTGAATATCTCGTTAACGACATTTTCGGCATCTTTCCCAAATTGCCCAGCACTGTAATAGTCATCTGGATTACAAATATCAATAAAATAATGAGGAACAATTTTCCTCTCCTCAAGGGTAGGTTTTGCCGTTCCAATATCCAAATATTTATAAACTTGCCTAGAATCGGCCGAAACAATTTCGATTGGTAAATGTTCAGCAAAAAATAAAGAAAGCCTAGTTTTTCCTATCGCAGTTGGTCCGACTATTGCTATTGCAATTTTTTTTTCAATACACTCTTCAAAGGGGATACTCACCATTTGCCCATCCCTTTTCGCCAATCAGAGGAACAAATTTAAAGTAATGCTCTTGCTCTTGTTTATATTGGTCTTCACCAATTTTTGTGATAATATACATTGCTTGATAGGAACGGTCGCCTACCGGTATTACTAAACGTCCATTTATAGAAAGTTGTTCAAGCAACGGTTCGGGTACTTTGGGTGCAGCAGCAGTAACAATTATTCCATCATAAGGAGCAAATTCTTTCCACCCCAAGGTTCCATCGCCCCATTTAGAATTTACATCCACCCCTAACATTTCAAACATTTTTTTTGCTTTAATATGCAATTCATATATTCTCTCTACTGTATAAACCCTCATTCCCATCAAATAAAGAAGTGTTGCTTGATAACCACTTCCTGTACCAATTTCTAATACTTTGCTCCCCTCTTTCAAATTTAAACACTGGGTCATAAATGCTACTGTATATGGTTGCGAAATTGTTTGATTACAATCAATTGGCAAAGCAACATCTTCGTAGGCTTGTAAAACAAATGTTGGGTCGACAAATAACTCTCGGGGTATTTTGTTCATTGCAGAAAGGATTCTCTCGTCTTTGATACCGCGTTGTCGAAGTCTATCGACAAGCTGAAACCTTGCTTCTTTAAACTTATTATAATCTGGATAGTTCAATTTTAATTCCATACCTTACGAAAGTTTTTCACTTAGAATTGACTCAATCTTATTTCTTGGAATATTTAATTCCAACTTACCAGAAATTGCAATAGAAATACCTCCAGTTTCTTCGGAAACGACCAACACTAAAGCATCTGTTTGTTCAGCCAAACCCAAAGCGGCTAAATGCCGAGTTCCAAGCAATTTCCCATCGACCTTAGTAACATTGGATAAAGGTAAAATACATTTTGCATACATAATTGTAGAACCATCTATCAAAATTGCTCCATCGTGCAAAGGGGATTTTGGATTAAAAATCGACAATATTAAATCCCGCGATACGGGCGCACCAATTGGAACCCCAGTGTTTATGTTCATTTCAATATTTTGGGAACGAACAAAAACTATCAGACCACCAATATGGTTCTCCGACATTTCTTTTACAGCAGATATAACCTCATCTATTGTCTTATTTAAATTTGTACGCAAGAAAAATCTCAGCCCGGGTAAAGAAGAAAGTTTAAGAAGAACCCGTCTAAGTTCAGGTTGAAACAAAATAATGAAAGCAAGCAACCATACGCTCATCAACGCTTTAAGAAGCCAATTTACTGCACGAAGGCTAATCAATTCGGAAATAAATGTCATTACAATCATCAGAACAAGAACAAATAGAATTTGAACAGCAACCGTATCCTTTAATAGTTTATACAACCAAAGAAAAATAACAAACAAAAGGCCTAAATCAATTAAATCGAGTAAGGTAATGGAAATGAACCCAATTTTGAATATCTCGAACATAAATTACTGTCGTTTCTCTTTGTTGTTGGACTTTGCTTGCTGTTTGTTTTCGGCTTCTTCCTGATATGCTTTGATGATTTTTGCAACTAATTTGTGGCGAACCACATCTCGTTCATCGAAGTAAACGAAACCAATTCCTTCAATATTTTGCAACAACTTGTTAGCATTTATCAAACCACACTCTTCGGGATTTTGCAGGTCGATTTGAGTAATGTCGCCAGTTACAATAACTTTCGAGTTATTTCCCATTCTTGTAAGGAACATCTTCATTTGTGTTACAGTTGCGTTCTGTGCCTCGTCCAAAATAATAAAAGCATTACTTAAAGTTCTACCTCTCATATAAGCAAGCGGAATAATTTCAATAATATTATTTTCAGAATAAGCTTTTAATTTTTCTGCACTGAGCATATAATAAAGAGCATCAGTCAAGGGCTTTAGATATGGGTCGAGTTTCTCCTTTAAATCTCCCGGCAAGAAACCTAAAGATTCACCAGTTTCAACTGCAGGGCGAGAAAGAATAATTTTTTCTACTTTATTTTTTTTCAATTCAGCAAGAGCCATTGCAACGGCTAAAAAGGTCTTTCCAGTACCAGCAGGACCTATTGCAAAAACAATATCATTTTCGGTAACTTTTTGGATATATTCTAATTGCTTAGCTGTCTTGGTTTTTATGGGTCCTTTTACACTATGATAAACAACAATTTCATAGGATTTTGCACCTTTTGCCGAACTCGTTGAATATTTTGCTTCATCTTCGCTTAACAATTCTAAAACTGTTGCTAAATCATTCTCCGAAACTGTTCCGCTTCTTTTATGAATATATCCAAGCTCTTTAAAAATGGCCTCGATAGATTTAATTTCGCTAGGGTTACCTTTCAGTATTATATTGCTACCCCTTAAAGTAATAAGAGTGTGGAATTTATTTTCTATTGCTTGTAATAATTGGTCGTTGTATCCTATAAAGTATAAAAAATCTTTATCTTCTAAGTGAATAGTTTTTTCTGTTTGTTCCATTTCTCCTTTAATTTATTAAACATAAATACAAAAGCCCCAATCGAAAGCGACGGGGCTTTTGATAATTTGTTTTCCGAATATGAACTATTTCTTAACACCAGTCTCTTTCTCTTCACCTTGTTTCTTTTGTTCTTCAATAGCTTGCCTTTTCATTCTCCAATACTTTCGTTCTGCTTTTATTTCATCTGTAGTTTTTGGTCCTGGTGCCGGGATTACTAACTGTTGTCCTGGATAAATAAGGTCGGGGTTCTTAATTATGTTAGTGTTTGCTTGCCAAATTCTTGACCACATAAATGGGTCGCCAAAAATTTCAACTTTACCAGCAATGTTCCACAAGCAATCCCTGTTTTCTGCCCAAGTACCAACAGTATAGGTTTTTACTCTTCTTTCACGATACAATCCACGGATGTCCGATGCTAAAGAAATAATTTTATTATAGAATTCAGGAAGTATAGAAAGTTTATTCATTCTTAACTTATTCAACGAGGCTTCCAACTCTTCAACTTCTTTCCTTCTATCGGCCAGTTCGTCGTTCGAAAGTCTTTGCATTTCTCGGACTTTACCTTCAATTTGGCCAAGTTTTTGCCTAAAGTTTTCAACATCATCTTTTGTATAAGGTTTTCCAGTTTCTGGATTAATTCCAAGTAGCCCCAAATAGCCATCCAGACAATCTTTTAGTCTTTTATTTGTTAGGTCGAGTTCTTGCTTAACTTTTTCAACATCATTTTCTAAAGCTTGAAGTTTCGATTGCAAATCGTTAACAATATTTTGAAACTCCAAAATACGCTGCTTGGCTTCCTCTTTGGTCAATTCCTCGTCGGGTTTCTGAGAAAAAGATAAAGAATAGGAAATGCATACTACCAATAATAAACCCAAAATTTTCATTATTTTTTTCATAACCATAACCTCCATTTTTCTGAATTTTACTTTTTACGAGTTTTCTTTGATGGGGCTTCAACTGGAGCAGGAGTTGGTTCTACATATTTCCAATCTGGCCAAACATCGGGCCATTTTGCAAGTTTGTCCTTTACAAACTGTGTTTTTTCCTCGCAATCTTTCAGTTCGGCTTTACGTGCATTCAATTCCCTTTCAAGTCTCGATTTTTCATCTTTCTTCTTGTTTAGTGCTTCGGTTAATGAACTTTGTTGTTTTCTCAATTCACGCAATTGCATCAACTGCTCTTGCGTAATTTTGTTCGAGCAACTTGATAAAACAAATCCCAAGAATGCAACAAAAAACACTAATGATAAAACCTTAATGACTTTAAGCATAAAAAACCTCCTAATAATACATCCAAAGTTACATTCAAAATTAATAAAAAAATGTAATATTCTCAAAAATTTTTAATCAAAATCAAATTTATATATTAATATTGAGAATTTCTTGTTGCTGTTGCAAAGCTCAAGGATATATGTTCCTGTTTTTGCACCAGAAAGGGAAATTCTTGTCGAATTCCCTATAATAATACCATTTGAAAGTTCACGCCCCAGAATATCAATTATTCGATATGTAAAATAAGAGGGACTTTTACAAATAATGGAAAACTCTTCTTCAAATGGATTTGGATGTACTTCAATCAAATCTGTATTACTTTGACAAACAAGAGAAGGAGTTATGGTCGTAAAATTCCACACATCTGACCAAGGCCCGAGTCCAACATTGTTTTTACCACAAACTCGCCAGTAATACTTTGTATTTTCTTTCAAGGAGTTAATATGCTTATACAATGTTGCTTGCAATGTTCTTTCAATAATTAGACTATCAAAACTTGGTTTTTCGCTAAGTTGAAAGATATATTCTTCGACATTATCAATTTGTTGCCACCTAAAAGTTGGTTTCAAGGCAATATTAATAGAATTGTTTTCCGGAGAAGTAAGTTGGATTATTTGGGGCAAAGTATTTGTTTGAAATTCGAAAACATCAGACCATTCGCCTTGTCCATCTACATTTTTCGCTTTAACTCTCCAATAATATGAACTCCCCGGGGTTAAATAGTTTGGTTGGACAATATAAAATGTATCCCGAAGGTTTGCCTTTGCTATTACAATATTTTTGAAATCAATATCCTTCGAAACTTGTAGTTCAAAAGTGTATTCTACATCCCACTTAACCGAAAATGAAGGGCGACCCCATACAAGACGAGGAGTTAAACTTAGCTTTACCGTTTTATTAGTTGGGGAAAACAAGGATACCTTCGATGGGATTGGGTTTCCAACAAAAAAACTAAAAGTTCCACTCCATAAAGATGTGTCATTACTTGAAATAGCTCTTACTTTCCAAAAATAAAGTTTCGACTTGCTCAACCCAACTACTAAGGCACTGTCTTTGTCGGTCAGAACTTTTTTAGGATTTGCAAAAAGAGAATTATCATCAACTAAAATTTCGTATTTTTCTGCACCTTCTACTTTACTCCAATAGAAAGTGAGGTTTTCTGGCAGATTAAATTGCAAATTTTTTGGATAAATACACTGTGGAGTACTTATCTTGGATTTTGTTAAATCTTGATTGTACTTTACAAGATAGTATCTATTTGGAGGAATATTTCTATAAGTTCTTGAGAATCCATTAGGATAAACAATAATTAAACTGTCAATTTTTTCATTTCTACCGATACCAAAATGAATTGCATTTGAATTTTGTGAACAACGATTCCCAGAAATACTACCCATTAATTCGCGATAATATTTATTACTTCCACAAAAAAGATATAACTTAGTTCCATAACAATCCATATTTACTCTATTTTCAGGATTTCCACGTAAACGAAAACCTACCCAATTTCCTTTTCTTTCCAAGTCGTTTCTAAACAATCGTACACCTTCGTGGGAACTTGCAACAAGCAAATCAAGGTCACCATCGTTATCAAAGTCTATCCTAACTGCATTCCAAGGACCGTGAACAATACAACCAACTTCCCAAGTTTTATCTAAGAGTTTATATCTTGGAGGTCCAGAATTAAAATATATTCTTCCGGGACGCTTTGGTTCACCTCCTTCACCTTCGGCACGGTAAGAAATTTGACCGTGCCAAATATCCAAGTACCCATCTAAATCGAAATCTCCCCAAGTAACACCAGCGTTCATTTCATAAAATTTTAAACCCATTTCTTTGTGCACCTCTTGAAATCGAAAGGTTGGAGGTCCAAGATTTTTAAATATCAAAGAAGGATTTGAGTACATTCCACGCCAATCTGGGTGTCCAAGATTACCAACCGCAAGGTCCGGAAATCCATCATTGTTAAAGTCTCCCCACTCGCAACCCATACCGTGGCCAAAATAATTTGTAGCAGAAGTTGGTACACCCTGAACCCCAGTAACGTCTCCAACATTTGTAAATGTCCCATTCCCATTATTTCGTAGTAGTAGGTCGCGTACCAATCTGTAATTAGCAACAAATATGTCAATTAATCCATCATTATTGTAATCACAAGCATTCGCTCCATAGCAATCGTAGTAACCCAGTGAACTAGTATTGGGGTTATAAATTTCATAGTTCAATAGCCCTGAACTTTTCGTAACGTTTTTAAATTTCCCATCTTGTTCCTGAAACCATAACTGGTCTGGGAAATATCTTTCAACATAATTCCCCGATACATTAAGACCTACTCTGTTGTTTGCCAAGAATAAATCCAAACGCCCATCATTGTTAAAATCAGACCAAAGTGGAGTAATACAACTATAAGGATTTGGTATAGAATCTTGGGACCAAGGGTTGTTTACCTTGAAATCCTCTGCTGGGCTTGGGTAAGGAAGTTTAAAAATTTGTCTCGGGTTGAGAACTGTAAATGTACCATTTCCATTATTCTTGTAAACCCTATCAAGGGAATAAACCATTTTAGAATTTTCATCATAATTTCCATTTCTAAGAGCATAACAATCAATAAAACCATCATTGTCAAAGTCGCCCCAAGAAGTCATCGAAGCAGTGATATTAAATTGGTTAGATACATTTCTAAATTTTCCATTCCCTAAATTTTGGAAAAAGTAACTTCCAATGGCAATATCGTCCAACCCATCATTATTCCAATCAACAACACTTACATCACTGCTACGAATATAATTTCCATTCCCATCAATTATTCCAACATCTTTTGTAACATCAAAAAAAGTTGGAACAAAAGGTCCAGCGGAAGAACTATCTTTTGGGTAAAGATACTCGACTAATAGCCGAACAAGAAAATCACCGTTTGCGATATAATAATTTCCAGGACCACCTAATGAGTTGTTTTCAAATGGGTTCATCAAAAAAGAAGAATAAGGCTCTGATATTCCGTCGTTATCAACAGCAAACCAAGGTCCAGTTTCGTTCAATCTGTGTTGGACTACAACTCTATCTAAACCACCAATTAAAATATTTTCTACATTAAATTCGTACCAACCGGGTTTTCCGGGATAGTTAAAAATTATTGGTTCTGTAAGTTGATTAAAATGAATTACCCAAAAAGTTGGTGGTAAATAACCTTCCGATGGATCTCCAGAGATATAGATTGTGTCCACATTAGGAGTGCTCCCAACAAAATATATTTGAAGTTTCTTCAAAATACAGGGACCAGAAGGTTTAAGGATTTTACTTTCTTCCCAAAAATACCTTTCAGAATATCCAGTTGAACGAGGTTGACCATTGTCATTTTTGACGATAACATCAAGTGAAAAACATTGATTGTAAAATAATATCATTAACCCCAAAAAAACTATTATCTTTCTCATAAGTCTTGAAAAATGGTTAGACAAACTATTAAACAAATTGCTCAAAAATGCCGACCTTTTTTGCACAAATTAACTGACCAATATATGCCCCTATTTGCTTAGCAGCGTTTCCATTTCTTACACCAATCTCTAAGAAACCGCTGCTTCCAATATATGCAAGAAACTCACCTTCTTCCACATCTGAATATGTCATACTTATGTTTTTTATCTTGGTATGCCCAATTTCGAATTTCCATTTTAAGTCTTGTTTCAAAATATTATGCATATTCAAACCGAGAGACCGAGCACTAAGAGATGTTATAATATTGCCAAATCTATCAATATGAACAACCTCACCAATTAAGTTACCAAAACTATCGAAATAACATTTTAATGAAGGAAGTTGAACAAGTTTACTGGGGTTTATCTCTTCTCCGAACTCCGCTAAATCAATATTCATTGCAAGATAAGCAGAAAGAGGAGCAAAAATATCTCGGCCGTGAAAAGTTTTACTTGGATTTTCCAATTGATATTTCTCATTCGAAAAGATATGAACCTTTGGATTTTTATGGTTTTGTAAAACATAGGAAAGAACTCCGTTATCGGGAGCGACAAAGTAATTTTTACCTACTTTGGCACACAAAGCATATCTATTTGAACCAACTCCTGGGTCTACAACTACAACAAAAATTGTCCCTTCTGGAAAATAATTAACAGATGTCATCAAAATAAAAGCTGCTTGTCTTATATTCCCCGGTTGAATAGAATGAGTAACATCAATTATTTCAACATTTGGATTAATTGAAAAAATTGTACCCTTCATTATCCCTACATAGTTATCATCTATTCCAAAGTCGGTTAGTAAAGCAATCACTCTTTTCATAAAATAATTTCTTTATTCTAACTTAAATCTAAATATAAATTTAATATTTTTAATGAATTCATCATAAAGAAATTTTATTAAATTTACTTTGTTTTGGTTATCATTATTTGAAATGGTTAAGAAGATTTTTTTTGTATTCGTTTTTTTCTTTCTTTTTCTAACTTTATATTTCAAATTATTTTCCCAAGTTAACTATCAAAAAATGCAAATCAACCCATTGAATAGACTGACAATATTTTTCACAGACCTACCATTAACCTACAATTCATATTTGAATTCGGAAAAAACCATTATCTCGCTTGTTATTAATGATGTTAACACTAAATTAAAAGAAGACTCGGTGGTTTCGGATGGTATAATAAAAAAAGCAGAACTAAAAAAATTTGCTAACCATATTGAAATTAACATTTATCTAAAGTCGCCAAGAGGTTACTCTATATCTCCTTTGGAATTTTCGCGTGCCTTAATGCTGGAGGTTTTTGACTGGAACTCTTTATCGCAAGCAGAGGACAATTACCGTATGGGCCAATTATCTCTTGGAGACAATCTTGCAGTTGCCAGAAAATATTTCGAACTTGCATTCCAAGAGCCAATTGCAAACGCAGGCTTCTTTCTAGGATACCTATACCTAAAAGCAAACTTACCAGACCAAGCCAAACAAATACTTTCAAAAGCTGAAAATCTTGGTTGTAATATCCCAGACATTTTCTCTGCTTTAGCGCAATGCTATTATTTGCTAAACGATAGAAACAATTATGAAAAATACAAATCAAAATTCCTTTCCGAACAAAAAGTTGCCAATTTTAAGTTTATCGAGATACATCCAGAATTAAAAGACTCCATTTTTAAGGAATTTCCTTCACTTTTCGTAGAACAAAAGAAAGAATTTTCACAAGACTCCATCAAAACATTAGACACAATAAAAATTTCGGAACCAACTATACGAAATGAAAAAAGTTCGAGAGAAACGCAAGAAAAGTATTCTTTTATTGAAAAGATACTCGTATTTCTTTTAGTTTCAATACTAGTAGTTACTATATTACTTATCTCACTATATTTTAAATGGAAAAAAGAAAAAAAATTGCTTTTAATTAAAAAGAAATTCGAAAATGAATTAGTAAAGCAAAGGCAAAAAGCAATACCCAATAAATTTGCTACCCAAACCTACAAAAAAACAGAGGAATTCAGTAAAAATGAAATAGAAGAGAAAAAACAAGAACCAGAAAAATATATCAATCCAGAGATAAAAGCATTAGCAGAACAAATTATCGACTCGAAAAAAGCAGAATTAGCCCAAGAAATAACCGAAGAAGAAAGTTCAAAGCAATTTCGAAAAAAATACCCACCACGAGTCGAAATAGCAATGCAAATTCAAAAGGAACAAGCGGAACTGATAAAGAAAAAAGTAGATAGTTTAGAAATATCTGAGCTTCCCACTGGACAAGATAAATTGGAAGACTTTGCCAAAAAATTTGGAATCAGCAAAACATCTCTACTCGCAAAAATAAATATTGAAGCAATTGAGAAAAATAAGGACCTTTATAAAGAGTTATACGAAAAATTCTTTCAAAAGAAGAATGATTAAACTAAAATCGAAAAACATTTGTCTTTATCTTTTGAATATTGAAATAATGGAGCAAATGAGTTATCGAAATATTTTTACAAAATTTATTATTTCAATTTTAATTTTCTTTATCTATAATTTGCCTAATTATAGCCAAATACAAGAATATTATTATCCATTGTTTTACGAAAAAGGTTTTAATTTTCCCCTTCCCTACCACTCCGATTCTTGTCTTTACTTTCCAGAAACAATTTTCACAACAGGTACTATTCCAATTGGCATAAAGATTGCTCAACCCGAGATTAAGAAAATTCCAAGAAGAAATAATGGAAAATATAACGACATTAGGACAGACTACGACACGACAAGTTCGAAAGGGAACAAAATTCTATCTATTAGAGAAACCGAGAAGGGAGATAAAATGGCAGTGTACTTGCAAATAGAAAATATGGATAAAAATATTAATATTGTAATTTATAACTTGCTTGGGAAAAAGGTATTGGATGTTTACGATGGCAAACCCAAAGACCCTTCGCAACCTTATGAATTTTCTACAAATGAACTTCCAAAAGGAATATTTCTTCTTGTAGTTTTTGGCGAAAATTTTCGTTTAAGAGAAAAATTAGTAATTGCAAAATGAAAAATCTTTTCTCCACCAAATTTATATTCTTTTTTCTAGCCTTTCTTAGCATATTAAATTTCAAACTATATTCACAAATTAGTGGCGGTGGTTATTCTGGTTCATACTTATTCAAAGAAACTGGGTCTCGGGCAATTTCTTTTGCTGGGGCATATACAGCAGTTTCGAACGACCCCAATACTATATTTTACAATCCAGCTGGTTTTTCGAGTTGTGCTCCTACTCCAATGATATTTTTTTCTTATTCTTTATTAGAATTTAACCGAAGCTTTGCCAATATCGCATTCGCACAATCTTTCGAAAATTTTGGAATAGGTGCATCAATTTCAACTTTCAAATCGGGAAATATCATAGGTCGAAACCGCTATGGTTACCCAATTGGGAACTTTACGGACTACTTCTTCAACATTTCTTTTGGAGCTTCATACTCAACAAACTTTGCAAACTTTGGCTTCGTTGCAAAATATTTAAATAACACTTTGCAAGGAAGTGGTATTTCTGCAAATGGATTTTCATTGGATTTCGGTTCTAAATTCAATGTTCTCGATTTATTCAATTTTGGGATTGCAATACAAAATATTGGTGGTTTTTTAAAGTATAATACCCGTGAAGAAAAAAGTACTATTCCTTTTGTTATTAGAACTGGTATTGCTACTGAATTTCCACTTTCGCAACCCAAGACAATTACATTTATAAACGAAATTGGAATGGTTGACTCTCTTGTTCAACCTCCACCCGAATATATCTTGGTCTCTTTCGATGTAAACTATATTCAATTCCAAAAATATCCAAACTTCATTCTTGCATTAGAAATTGTCCCCTACGAAATAATTTCTTTACGAGGTGGACTAGCAATTGCCGGAAACAAAGACGGTAAATTTAGCTTTTTACCACTAACCTTGTGGGGTGCTGGAATTTCAATAAAACCCAATATCGCAGATTTCTACAATCTTTTTAGCATCGATTTTTCTTTTGGTAACGACTTAATCGCCGATAAAAAACTGTTTTACACTATCGGAATTGGAATTCAATTCTAATTTTTTCTCTATTTCAAATCTGTTTATCCTCTTTCTTGTGTTTTTCCTATTCCTAGATAACCAACAAGAAAATTGTAAAACCCATCGGCAACTCACAAAGAACTACTGAACACAATTTTGGGAAAAGAAAGCTTAGAAACCAAGTGTAATAAAAATTTGGTATGATTTTTTCTTCTGAGCATTCTTGATTCGAGGTTTTGGTAGGAGTTGGTAATATATGGTAGAGCTTGCAAATTCAAGATGGGTCGATTTCTTTAATTTAATTTTAAAGAACAATTATTTAAACACTAACTTCCCCGAAATAATTCAATTTTTAAAAGAAAATCAAGAGAAATTCAAAATCGAGGAAATTGGTTTTGCTAAATTTCCACTACCATTATTTGTTTGCACAAAAGAAAAAATCATTCAAAAAGTAAACGAAAAGTTTCTTGAATTCTTTATTAAAACCGATATTAATGAAATTATTGGGAAAAACCTTGCTGAATTAGAATTACATATTGACGAAAATATACTTGAATCTTCTGCTGAAAGTTTAGTTGAACAAAAATGGAAATTTGAAAATCTACCGTTTCCAAAGAATGTTGAATTAAAAATAATGCTTTACAAAATTTATAGAAATGGAGACGAATTTTACATTGGTGTGATACTTTACAACATTGACCAAGAAAAAGAGTATTTTCAGATATTAAAAATATTCGAAGAATTGAAATTAATACTTAACAATATACCCTATGTTGTTTATTTAAAAGACAAACAAAATCGAATAATTAAAGTCAATCACATTTTCTGTAGCAAATTTGAGTTGATTTCGAAAGATGTTGAAAACAAATTTGCAGATTCTGTTTTTTCAGAAGAGGTGGTCAAAAAATGCATTGAAAAAGAAAGGCAAGTTTTTACAACCCAAAAACCCGTTACTGGGAGCGAAGAACGATTCACAATAAATTCAAAAATTGAAAATTACTTCATAGTCGAAAGAATTCCTCTATTTTACGAACAAAAAGTAATTGGAATATTAGTTTTCGCCTATGACATTACAGAAAAAAAGAAAACAGAAATAGAACTTCGTCGTTGGAAAAAACGTTTCGATTTTGCAACTACCGAAACGGGACAAGCAGTTTTCGAAAGAGACTGGAATACCGGTCAAGTAATATGGACAGACAACATCAAAGATTTATTCGGTTATTCTCCCAAAGAACTAAAGAACAGAGAAAAATGGTATGAAAAAATCCTCCCAGCAGATATTGAAAACTATTTATCAACCTTTCGAAAACATTGCGAAAACTTGTCGCCCTATAATTTGATTTATAGAATTATTGACTCGGAAGGAAAACAAAGATACGTAAAAGAAAGTGGTTTCTTCTTAACCGACGAGGGGAAAATTATCTCGATTGTCGGAATTGTTAGTGATATAACAGATAGGGTTGACCTTGAACAAAAGGTATCGGATTATAACACTTTCCTTCACGTACTTTTAGACACAATTCCAATGCCCATTTTTTACGAAGATACAGAAGGGAAAATTGTTGGATGTAACAAAAGTTTTCAAGAAAACATAATTCAATTAAATAAAAAAGAATTCTTAGGCAAGCAAGTCGACGATTTCCCACATATTTTTACGCCAGATTTTATCGCAAAGCATAAAGAAACAAACAAAAAACTAATTCAAAAAGAAAAAGTTGAAACTTATGACACAAAAATAGCTCTTCCCAACAAAATAGAAAAAGATTTTGCAATATTCAAAGCCTCCTACAAAGATTTTGTTGGAAACTTGGCTGGAATTATTTGTATTCTGATCGATATTACCGATAGAAAAAAAGCCGAAGAAGAACTACGAAATTTAAATATCCAACTCGAGAAGAAAATCGAAGAGCGAACACAAGACCTACAAACTGCTCTCGATGAGTATAAATTCGAAGTCGAGGAGCACAGAAGAGTCCAAGAAATCCTTGAACAAGCAAACTACGAACTAAAAATTCTAAATGAAACCTTAGCAGAAGAAAGCAGAAAATTAATAGTATTGAACGAAAAGCTTGCAAAATCCGAAGCAGAGTTGCGCGAAGCAAACTCCGCAAAAGATAAATTCTTTTCGATTATTGCACACGACCTTAGAAACCCGTTGCAATCTATCTTGACTGATGCTGAAATTTTAGATAGATTCTTCGATACTTTCTCCCCAGAAAAAATTAAAGAGTATGTAAAACACATTTATAAGACTTCTACCCTACTTAAAAATTTATTGGAAAACCTTTTAACTTGGGCAAAAACACAAACTGGCCGAATTGTTTTCCGACCAGAATGGATAAACATCAACCTCCTATTAAATGATATAGTAAGGTATATAGAACCTTCGGCAAAAAATAAGAATATTGAAATAATATACGACAAAACGCTCGACTTTATGGCTTACCTCGATAGAAATATGATTACAACAATAATGAGAAATTTATTATCTAATGCAATTAAGTTTTCATACCGAAACTCCAAAGTTAATATTGAAATCGAAAACTTTTACGACGGGAACATTCCATCTTTAAAAATTTCTGTTAAAGACGAAGGAATCGGTATTCCAAAAGAACAACAAGATAAAATATTCCGAATAGAACATAGTATATCCACTGTCGGAACTGAAAAAGAGCAAGGAACAGGACTGGGATTAATTCTTTGCTATGAATTAATAAAACTTCACGGGGGTAAAATTTGGGTCGAAAGCGAAGTGGGCAAAGGAACAAAATTCACATTCATTATTCCCATAAATTTTGATTAAAAAAATAAAATAAATTATTTTGATATTTAATTTAATATTATTATTTTATGAACATATTTTTTCCAATTTTTTGGAGGGTGTTATGTTATCAATTCACTCTCAAAGAGTTATTATATTCATCACAATTTTTTTCCTCACAACACTAAGCAGAAACTTCGCTCAAAATTGTCTTGTTGATACTCTTGTCATTAATACTGGGTATAATCCTCAAACAGGAACTTCGATTTCAGTATTCCAAAATGACCCTTACTGGGTTGTGATTTCAGACCCTCGGCCAGGAACTCTTGAACCCCGTCCAGCGACCACAATAATAAAACACCCCGCTTGGAGTGGTCCTTACCCCAAATCCCAATGGATTGCAGTAGATTCTAGCTATTCAAATAATACCAATGGCATATACAAATACCAAAGGTGCTTTTGTATTGCCCAAGGGGGTAGAATTAGAATTAAACTCGATGTACTTGCTGATGATACAGTTTCTATTTTACTAAACGGAAACTATATTATGGGTAGCCTCCAGGCAGGATTCGGCGGACAATTTACTAATCCTTTGCACATAGATACAATTCTGTACGTAAATCAAGGTTTAAACTGTTTAACCTTTGTTGTGGGGAACATAGGTTCAGTGGCCCATGGTTTAAATGTATCTGGAATGCTATTACCCTTAGCAACCCAATCAAATATTATTTCCGATACTTGTTGTCAGCACCCAGGATTTTTCTATGGTCAAAAATTCAACGATTTAAATTGTAATGGAAAATCAGATTATGGAGAACCAGTGTTACAAAACTGGGGTATTGTTTTTCAAGGGATTCAGGGGCAAAATTTCACTGATACTGTATTCACTGGTTCAGACGGTTATTACTCAATTCAAGTACCACCTGGATGTTACAATGTTTATGAAATACCCCAATCTGGTTGGACGCAGACTTATCCAAGCGGAATTCAACAAGTTTGTATTCATTCTGGACAAGTTGTTACAATTAATTTCTTAAATTGCCAAAAACCACCTTGCGACACTATTGGAACAATCGAACTTGATAGTAGTTGTTGTCAATTCAAATTGCCTATTTTTAATCTCGCAGCAGGTAACTTGCAACAAATTAGTTGGCAAATTTTGAATAATAGTGGAACAATGGAGTCAATTTTAGTCCTATCCAGTTGCAGTTATTCTCTTTCACCACCAAACCCCTACAATACCATAAGTGGAAATATCAATTTCACTGGAAGTGGTTGCAATTCCAATCCTACATTGATTATGGAAGCCAATCCATCGACTGCATCTGGTATCGTAACTATTGCATTTACATTTACTCATAAAGGACAAAAATGCTACGACACGATAAACCTACATTGTGCAAGAGCACCTTTAATTAAGTGCGATAGTATTTCAATTTCTCCTTTTACTTGGCCAGGTTTAAATCTTTCTGGAAGAACATTTAAAATATTTAACAATAAGAAACCAATTTCACCAATAAAAGAAATAAAAATAAAACTTGTACCTGACCCATTCCCAAGCGACCCAAATGCAAAATGGAATGGTGGAGGTTTATTTGTAGATGGGTCTCCTAGATCTTGGGGAGTGCCTAATAGCGGTATACCATATTATAGCCTTATTTCTTTGGATTGTGAACCAAATATTCCACCTAACTTTCCTCAAGGGAATGCTTCTAACAACTATGTTCAATTTAATTTAGGTGTAGATTACACTCTTGGTTGGACTGGTAACGCTATTTTTACAATAATTCATTGTGATGGTGACACGTGTGAACTAACCTATAATAATTGGTGCGCAAAACCACCTAAGCAATGCATAACTATAAATCCAATTCCAATAGACACATTACAATTTCCCAAAAATTTAATAGGGGGAACTTCCAAATTCAATATGAAAGCTTCAAAAGTGCGGTACATTGCAATAGAACTTTCCGAAGAATCGCTTAATAATGCACAAATTATTGGTGCAATTGCTGGTATACTTGATGCACAAAATAATATTGTTGCTACTGCAACTACGAAAGAATTTGTTTCTGAATCATTAGGGAGAAAGGGTAAAAATTTTGCAATCTTAGAGCTTTCCGATGCATTGATTGAACAATCACAAAATAAAGATTGTAGAATCATTGCTTTCTTCTTAGGGGATAGCCTCGTTAAATATAATGTTATTTTATTCGATGAGTTCTCTAATCCAATAGGTTTCCAATCATTTACAGCAAGCAAACCCATATCGAGTGTAAAATTTATTGAAGATAATAGTAACGAATCAGAATTACTCTGGGTAAATCCCAACCCAGCCAAAGATATTATCAAGATTGAATTTATTCAACCTATCCAAGGGAAAGCCACAATCCAAATTTTAGATATTCTTGGTAACAAAGTCAAAACGATAGATCTAGGATGGAAAGATATAGGTATTCATTCTGCAAATCTTGAACTTGGAGATATAAGTTCTGGAAGTTATTTGATTACTATTATTCTTCCCAATGGAAAAGCTCTTCATAAGTCTTTGATTATAACTAAGTAGTCTTACAAAAAACAACAAAAAACCCTGCTTGGTAATTAAAGCAGGGTTTTTTCATTTCATATACTATCCTAATAATTTTAACAAATAATTTTTTCGATTAGTGACCAAGACATTTGACTTTTGGTAAAATAACAATATTTTGATAATTTTGAAATCTTGTTTTTATAATTGGGAAATAAACTGATGGGAACTTTTGAGCGAATAAGAAAAATTTCACCATATGCTTTAATTGCCTTTGCTGTAATTTTCGTTGCTTTTATGGTTGCCTCCGATGCTGATATTTCGAATATTATTCGACAAAGTCAAGATATTCGTACTGCAGAAATTGCCCGTATTAATGGTGAAAAAATCCTTTATAAAGATTTCGAAGAAAGGGTTCGAGAACAAATAGAACAGCAAAGGAATCAAAACCCAGAACAACCATTGGATATTGACGAAACACAAGTTAGAAAATCACTTTGGACCGAAATTTTTGAAGAAACTCTTTTAAAACAAGAAGCAAGTAAAATTGGAATTACTGTCACAGATGATGAAATATTGGATGTATTGTTGGATAATCCACCCGATTACCTCCGCAAACCTTTTACTGACTCTGCTGGTAATTTCCAAAGACAAACATACTTAGAGATAATCACTAACCCAGATATCATATATCGTCGCTTGCCTAATACCGTACCCCAAGAAGAAAAACGAAGAATAGTTGAACAATTCAAAAAGGACTTAATTAATATTGAAAAGTTCCTACGCAAAGAAAAACTAATGAATGGTATTAGAACATTCGTTTCGATTGCAAGTTCATTTGTCTCACCCAGTTACGCTGTGGAAAAATATATATACGAAAACTCTGTTGCCGACGCCAGAGTTATTTTTTTCGATATTAAAGATGTCCCCGACGAAAAGGTCAATGTTTCTGATGAAGAAATTAAAAGGTATTATGAAGAGAACAAACAATTTTTCCCAGATAAACCGAAAAGAAAATTGAAATATGTAATTTTTAAAATTCAGCCTTCGCAACAAGATTCTCAAAACACTTTCAAAAATGTAAACAAATTTTATACTGAATTAGAAAAATTAACAGATATTGAAGAGCGCTCGAAGCTTTTCCAAAGAAAATTTAGCGAACACAACGGTGAAATATCTGAATTTAAACTTGCTAAGGATTTGCCACCGCAACTTGCACCTTATATCACAACAATCCCAGTCGGACAAGTTGTTGGACCAATTCAAACAAACGACGGAACTTATTTTATTCGACTTGAAGAAATAAGAAAAGGTGAAAACGAAGTCGTAAAAGCAAGCCATATTTTGGTCGAGTTTGGAAACAACAAGGACAGTGCTTTAAAGGTTGCAAAGGACTTGTTGAAGAGGGCAAAGGCTGGTGAAGACTTTGCCACGCTTGCAAAAAAATATTCGCAAGATAAAGGTTCAGCCGTAAATGGTGGCGACTTGGGTTACTTTGGAAAAGGAATGATGGTGAAACCTTTTGAAGATGCTTGTTATAATGCCAAAGTAGGTGAAATAGTTGGACCAGTTGAATCTCAGTTTGGATATCATATTATTTGGGTTCAAGATAAAAAGTCGGAAGAATATAAATATAGTTTCATCAAATTCATACCTCAAGTTTCAAGGAATACCGAAAGGATTATTAATAGAAATGCAAAAATGCTGAAAGAAAAAGTAAAAGACGGTATTCCTTTCGACTCTGCTGCAAAGGAGTTTAATGTACAAGTTAGAACAACCGACTTTTTTGAAAGGACAAAACCTGTATTAGGTTCAAACTACTTAACTTCTCTCGCTTTCGATGGAAAAGTTGGAGATGTGATTGAACCTTTTGAATTAAAAAACCAAGGAATTATTGTTGCACAAATAGTCGATGAAAGAAAAGGTGGCTTTGTACCTCTTGAGGATTTAAAGGAAAGAATTAAATTCACTCTTATGAAAAGAAAAAAACTTGACATTTTGGAAAAGAAAGCAAAAGAAGCTTACAAAAAAATTAAACCACTTGGTTCGCTTGTAAATGTACGTCAATTTGATTCTACTTTGAATTACCAAGAATTGTTGGACATAAAGAACAATGGTTTTATTCCCGGGATTGGTCAAGATTGGGCTTTCACTTCGAAAGTATTTATGTTGCCTTTAAATACTATTTCAGAACCGTTCCGAGGGGAAAGAGGTTATTACATTATCGAAGTATTTAGAAAAGTTCAACCCGATGAAACGAGTATCAAAAATGATTCAAGAAAAACATTGCAAACAATTGTTACCAATTGGCGTCAAAGTGCCTATCTTATGTGGTTCAACAAAATAAAAGATAACGCCGATTTTAAAGACTACCGAAGTAAATACTATCGAGAATATTAATTTTTTGTTATTACTAATTTTAAGGGTGTATTGTTTGTCATCCGAAAAGAGCATAAAAAAATCTGAATTTGAAAGTAAGAAAGATATGTCTAAAATGAAAAGTGGTCGATATGGAATATGCAACTAATCAATATGCTTTGATATTGGGAGTTTCCAGTGGTTTCGGTAAAGCCACTGCAATTGAACTCGCAAAATTAGGTTACAACATATACGGTGTCCATTTAGATTTCGGTTCCAATAAAGAAAGAGCGGAAGAGTTTTGTAAGTATTTACAAAACATTGGTGTTCGAGCTCGCTTTTTCAATGCCAACGCTGCTGATGACCAAAAACGTGCTGAAATTATTAAAGCAATTAAAACAGACTTCGAAAGTTACGACGACCCACAATTGAGAGTTTTTCTCCATTCTTTAGCATTCGGTGCAATTAAAAAATTCTTTTCCGAGAACCCCGAAGAAATGGCATCAAAAAAGCAAATTGAAATGACAATGGATGTTATGGCAAACAGTTTAATTTATTGGGTGCAAGACCTTTTCAAAGAAAAACTTCTTGGAAGAAATGCAAGAATATTTGCTATGACAAGCATTGGGTCGCAAAGAGCAATGATGAATTACGGGGCAATTTCTGCTGCTAAGGCTGCATTGGAAGCATACATCCGACAAATTGCCGTAGAATTAGCACCCTATCGTGTAACAGCCAATGCAATAATGGCTGGTTTGACCAATACACCAGCTGCACAGAAAATTCCTGGGTTCCAAAGAATGCTTGAATACGCACGCGAGCATAATCCGTTCAATCGAAATACTGTACCAGAAGATGTTGCAAAAGTTATTGCTAAATTAGCAGACGAAAACTTCTACTGGATTAATGGTCAAACAATCGCTGTCGACGGAGGCGAAAGTATTCTTAACTTCATCGAACATCCGGCTTAACAATACAAAGGAGTTTTATGATTGAGTTTACTTTTACAGAAGAACAAAATATGTTGCGCGAAATGGTTCGCGAATTTGCTAATAATGAATTAAAACCAATTGCATCAAAAATCGACGAAGAAGAAGAAATTCCCGACCATATCATTAGAAAAGTGGCTGAACTTGGTTTACTCGGTGCACCATTCCCAGTAGAATATGGTGGAAGTGGCGTTGGAGAAGTTGGTTATTGTATTATCCAAGAAGAAATATCTCGGGCTTGTCTTTCAACTGCAACATTCATTGGTGCACACGTTTCTATTGGAACAAATGCAATTTTTATTGGTGGAACAGAACAACAAAAACAAAAGTGGTTACCCCAATTAACTTCTGGCGAAAAAATAGCTGCTTTCGCTTTGACAGAACCCAATGCTGGCTCCGATGCCTTCAATCTTCAAACTCGCGCACAACTTGATGGAAACGAGTGGGTAATTAATGGCCAAAAGCTTTGGATTACAAATGGTCCTTTTGCCGATGTCTTCTCGGTATTTGCCCGAACAAATCTTGGAATTTCACTTTTTGTTGTAGAAAAAGGAACACCTGGATTCACACCCGGTGCTCCGGAAAAGAAAATGGGATTACGAGGTAGCAAAACTTCTTCTCTTACATTCGACAATGTAAGAGTTCCTAAAGACAACTTAATTGGCAGAGATGGCAAAGGTTTCATTACCGCAATGAAAACACTCGATGCAGGACGATTGGGACTTGGTGCTGCTTGTCTCGGTGCTTGCAAAGAATTACTTGAAATGAGCACAAAATTTGCAAAGGAAAGAAAACAATTCGGAGAGCCAATAGCTAACTTTCAAGCAATTCAATTTATGTTAGCAGAAATGGCCGCTTTGATTTACGAGGTAGAAAGTATTGTCTATCGAACAGCCTGGCTATATGATAAAGGAGAATGCACTCCTAGGCTTTCTGCAATTGTGAAATTAGTTAGTTCAAATGCTCTTGATGTCTGCGTCGACCACGCAATGCAAATCCACGGTGGAATGGGTTATTCTCGCGAATTACCAATAGAAAGGTTTTATCGCGATTCAAGAATTAATAGAATTTTTGAAGGTACATCAGAAATCCAAAAATTGGTTATCGCTCGCGACGTTATAAAAAGAAATGGGATTTTAGAATAAAAGTGAAAGAACTATGTGGCAAAAGATTATTTTTTCTTTTGCCGTTTTAATAATTGTTAACTTTGCTTATTCTCAAAGCGAAATTGAATTTTTCGAGGATTATTTTACTTTAAATACCAAAAACGAATTACTTTCGCAATTCGTAGGGAATTGGAAAGTAAACATTGCCTATTTTGGTGGGAATCAAGAAGAAAATGCTCAAGGCCAAATGGATGCCAAACTTATCTTTTACTATCGTATCCTAGAAATGAATTTTAAAATACAAAGCTCAGTTGGACTTCCCTTTGAGATGAAATATTTAATCGGTTACGATGGAATTTCAAAAAAATTTTTCCTTATAATTTTGAACAGTCTAACAAACGAGGTGCAAATCTTAAAAGGGATTTATAAAGACAAAACGAAAGAATTCATCTTTAACGGTACAACAGTAGATACAAAGCAAAAAAAACGCGTGCCACTTACAATGAAATTCTTATTTGAAAGAGACAATAAATTGATTGTCGAAGCTTTAAGCGGTGAAGCAAACAAGGAAAAACTAATTTCAAAGTCTATGCTAATCAGACTAAATAAAGAGGAATAATATGGAATGCAAGATTGAAAGAAATCTTAATAAATGCAATTGCACTTACGAACCTTGTAGCCGCAAGGGTTTATGCTGCGAGTGTTTAAGGTATCATTTAAATAATCGAGAACTACCAGCTTGCTTTTTTCCTAAAGATGCCGAACGAACTTATAATAGAAGTTTCGAATTTTTCATCTCCTTATATAACAAAGGTAAAATATGATACAAAAATTTATTTATCTTAAAACAGACAAACATAACGGATTATATGATATAACAGAAGAAGTTAAAAAAATTGTTGAAGAATCTGGATATAGGATTGGTTTTGTTAACGTTTACGCAAGAGGTTCAACTTGTGCAATTATGATACAAGAAAATTGGGATGAATCAGTACAGAACGACGTTATTAATTTATTAAGAAAGCTTATTCCAGCAGGAGTTTGGCAGCACGATTTGCAAGACAACAATGGTGATGCACACCTAAAATCTGGAATTATCGGACCAAGTGAAACAATCCCAATTATCAATGGTAAACTTGGTCTTTCCACTTGGCAAAATATTTTCTTCTGTGAATTCGATGGTCCAAGAACAAAAAGAGAAATTACAGTAACAATAATTGGCCAATAACAAAGGGCTCTGACCAAATGTCAGAGCCCCTTTCAAAAAAGCACTATTATTCTAAAACGTGAATGTTTCGAGGTTCACAAATTTCTTTTAGTTCTTTGGGCCAAACAGTAACACTGACTTCTCCTAAATGAGCGGTTCGTAACAAATACATATATGTTCTTGATTGACCAATTCCACCACCAATCGATAAGGGAACCTTATCATTAAGAATAGCTTGGTGATATGGAAGTTCAAGGAAATGTAGTTGGTTGGACATTTTAAGTTGCTCGACCATTGTTTCTTTGGTAACTCGAATTCCCATCGAAGTTAGTTCGTGTCGTCTGCGTGTTACTGGATTCCAAACCAATATATCCCCATTTAGTCCGTGCATTTGTTGCCCATTCTTTACTATCGTTGGAGTAATCCAATCATCATAATCAGCAGCACGCATCTCGTGTGGGTAGCCATCTTTCAATGGATAACCAATTCCAATGATAAAGATTGCTGGGGCAACTTCTTGCAGTACGCGAGTTTCCCTTTGTTTCCTTGGTAAATCGGGATACATATCCAATATTTCCTCAGCGTGTAGAAAGACTAATTCTTCTGGGAAATCTGGATATTTATCTGTCTTCAATTGGGGAAACATTTCTTGAACCAATTTCCCCGCATTATAAATTACCTTCCAAATTTTCTTTACTATATCCTTCAGAAAGTCGAGATTCCTATCTTCCATAGTAATTACGCGTTCCCAGTCCCATTGGTCAACATAGCAAGAATGGTCGTGGTCCATAAAATAATCTTTTCTTACTGCACGCATATCGGTACAAATTCCTTCGCCCACTTTACAACCAAATTGAGCAAGAGCCATTCTTTTCCATTTTGTTGCTGCTTGTACAATTTGTGCGCGAATAGGTTTTTTTAAACCTAAACCACAGTCGAACTCGATCGGAGTTCGAGAACCATCCCTATCGAGGTAATCATTCACCCCGCTTTCTTTTTCAACAATAAGTGGAACTTGAACCATCGTTAAGTTCAATTCTTTGCAAAGGTTCTTTTCGATGTACTCCTTCACTGCAAAAAGAGCCTTCATTCGCTCGAGTGGCGGTAACAGAGGAACATAATCGTTGGGAAGTATTTTCTCTACTTCCTCATAAGTACTAACACCTGGTCCTGCTAAATCTGCTTTCTTGTCATAAGTTTGACTCATAGTATCCCTATCAATTATGAATAATACGAAAAGTCAAATTATAAAAATTTTTATATTTAAACAAAATTTATATATAAAATTTTTATTGAAAAAACAAAAAAAATTTTTTTCTGATATTTTTTTTCTCTAAATGAAAAATTTCATACAATTCTCTTTTGAATAAAAAACTATCTTGTTTTTCGAAAAAAAGGATTATTTTAGAAAAGGAAATTATTTAATTATTCGTTACTTGACTTTCACCAAGCCGAAATTTCTCTTCCCATAGGGTGTAATAACTTGAACAAAGTAGTTACCAGAACTCAACCCTTTTAAACCCAAATCCCTTTCTATTGTCCAAGGTATTTCATTTTGGAAAGAAAGTTTTCTGATTTGCCTACCAAAACTATCGAAAATTGCTATTTCTAATGGTGTTAATTCAACAAAAGAAATTCTCATAGTCAAATCATCATTGGTTGGATTTGGAAAGAAGGAAATTTCTAGTAAATCATATTCTTTTCGGTATTTAGAAGGAACTAATCGTAAATTATAAGCCAAATCATTCAAATGAATAACAGTTTTTCTAAGAGTAAAAACATCTTTACCAGCAAACAATGCAAAGGATACATTCGCAACTGAATCTTTCTGCAACACAATAGGTCCTGTAGAAATAAGCATTGATGCATCAGTCGGACGGCTTTTGTTTCTTCGAACACCACCAGATATCAACTTCCATTTTTCTTGTTTAGAAAAACCATCGTAAATTCCTATGCTATCTTCTCCTCTACCATCGTTGTCAATAGCATAAAAATTGACAGAACCTTCGTTAACGACTTTCACACCAACAAAAGGTAATGTGTCATTATCTCGATTATATGCATATGCGAAATCATAATCCAAATCGTAAATACAATAATCATTTTGTCCAGAAATCCCTATGTCCCAGTCGAAGAAAAGTCCAACAAATAATGAATCCAAAACTTTTCCTGTATTATTGTGGATTTGATAATTGACAAAGATAATATTTGAATCCAATTTTCCAACTGGTTGAATTACTTTACAAACTACATTTAGATCGCTTTTCAGTAAACTATCGGGATTAGTCTTAAACTTACAAGTACCTAAATAATAATTATTTTGTTTGTCGAATTGAACAGAAAAAATTGAATCTGCCACGAAATTACTACTTTGCCTACTTTGGTTTGAACTGCGAACTACGTCGTAAACGTGTAAATAATCATACCCTATTAAAAGTCCACCTTCAAACAGAACGTTAGGGCTATTTTTGTAAATAAAACCAACTCCTTGCTTATTTTGTGGATAATCGTTGAAACCAATATTCCCACGACTGTTGAATGTAACCGACAAATTATTAAAAGACATAGTTCTGTAAGAAGGGTTTACTTGGAATTCAATATTAAATCGCCCCAACAAACCAAGAGAGTCGTATACTTCAATTGGAAGTTTCATTAAGTAATCCAAAGGAAGGTTATCCGACAACGAGATTACAATTTGACTTTGAGTGGTTAGTTTATTGAATTTAGGGATGTTACCGACGAAAATTTTATCATTAACGATATCTTTGACATATTGAATTCCTACAGGAATTCTAATTACAACATTATAAAGGTCCGAAAGAACGTTTTTCAAGAAAAAAGCAAAGTTAATTGTATCGTTTGGAAGAAACAATCCATCGCCATCATTGTCAGTTACAGAAAATAATTCCAAGATTATTGAACGAACAGTATCTGGGTTACATTCAACGACTTTGTTTGCGTTTACCCTACCTGAACCAATAAAACCAGAGTAAGAGGCATTTATCTGGTCGATGTTATCTGACTGTTTTTTTACTAACTCGTAGATTTGTTCAAAGTTTAGATTAGGGAATTTTAATCTAGCGATTGCTACTACTCCTGCTGCAACAGGTGAAGCCATAGAGGTACCATCCCAAGCAGCATAAGTATTACCAGGAGTTGTTGAAAGAACTTTAACTCCCGGTGCAGAAACATCGACCTTTGGACTATAGTTAGAAAATCCTGCCTTTATATCGCTTGAATCAACAGCAGCAACAGAAAGAACTCCATTATACGAAGCAGGTGCAAAGTCCGAATATCTTCCGTCGTTTCCAGCAGCAGCAACAACACAAGCACCAAGAGAATTTGCAGCACGTACAACATCGTTTTCAAGATTTGAACCAGATTCACTACCCCAAGAGCAGTTAATTACTTTCGCACCCATCACAGCAGAATAAAGAATTCCATCATATCCCTTGGTAATGTAAGTATTAAACTGCTCGTCCGAAGCACATTTTACTGGTAAAATCTTTACATTTGGAACAATTCCGGCAATACCCAGCCCATTATTTTGTTTTGCACCTACGATACCAGCAACGTGAGTTCCATGACCATTTCCGGGCCTTGGGTCGTTATCTGCCTTTTGACCACTGGAACCTGCAAAATCCCAACCAATATAATCATCAACATAACCATTACCATCATCATCAATTCCATTACTTCTTTTATCCTTTCCCGTAGTGTCCAAACCTATTTCCCCATTATTCAAAAAAATATTTTCTTTCAAATCTTCGTGCTCGAAATCTACACCAGTATCAACAATTGCAACTACGATTGTATCCACGATACCAATCAATTTTTCCCAAGCACTAAATGCTTGAATTTTCTTCAAATAATATTGCTCTCCTATTCTTGGATCGTTTAAATCACCAACTAACTTATGGATAAAATAAGGTTGAACATATTCAAAGTAGGGAAAATTTTTTAGTTTTTCAGAAGCAATTAAAGGGTCGATAGAATTTTCATATTCGATTAAATAAATTCTCTTTAAAGACCTCAAAGGACTTTCATCTTGATTTTTGAAGTTTTGTTGAAGCTTTTTTGAACCAAAATCAATAAGTTTATAATTAAACAATGGATAAACTGTTGTTCTTCCTAAAATATTCTCGAAAAAATTTTCAATAAAAATCTTGGGGCTTTCTGTGTTCTGGTTGTAAAATTCAGTGCGTACCTTAACGACCAAAATGTTTTTTAAGTATTCCAATGCAGAAATCGTATAAACTTTTGTAAGAAATATTACCAAAAAAAAGCAAAAAAACCTTTTCATATTATAAGAAATAATAAAAATAATTAATTTAACACAAAAATTCAACTTAAATATCTTACTTTCTTTGCTATTTTTGTATTTTATTGAAAGGTGAAATATGGGAGAAAAATTGTATAACTTCGTAGCGAAATCAGACCCAGAGGTTTATGAAGCACTTGTCAATGAATATAATAGACAACACGAAAAAATTGAACTAATTGCTAGTGAGAATTTTGTTTCCCCAGCAGTTTTAGATGCACAAGGTTCTGTTTTAACTAACAAATATGCCGAAGGGTATCCCGGTGCAAGATATTACGGTGGCTGTGAATGGGTTGATGTTGCCGAAAATCTTGCTCGCGACAGAGTAAAAAAATTATTCGGGGCAGAATATGCAAACGTTCAACCTCATAGCGGAAGTAGTGCAAATATGGCGGTTTACTTCTCTTTTTTAAAACCCGGCGACACTGTTCTTGGTATGAGCCTTGCCCACGGAGGTCATCTTACTCACGGTTCACCAGTAAATTTTTCCGGAAGGCTATTTAACTTTGTTCCCTACGAACTCAATCCAGAAACAGGAAGAATTGACCTAAATATGGTGGAAGATTTAGCAATCAAACACAAACCTAAAATGATTACCGTGGGTGCATCTGCATACCCAAGAGAAATCGATTTTAAAGGTTTTCGGGAAATTGCCGATAAGGTGGGTGCTTTTTTGTTTGCCGACATTGCCCACCCAGCAGGGATTATAGCAAAGGGGTACCTGCAAAGCCCAATTCCATATTGTCACATAGTTTCGAGCACAACCCACAAAACACTTCGTGGTCCACGGGGAGGGCTAATTCTTATTGGTAAAGACTATGAAAATCCGTTTGGAATTACTGCACCTAAAACAGGAAGAATTAAAAAAATGAGTGAGGTTGTTGACTCTTGGGTTATGCCTGGTATCCAAGGAGGTCCCCTGATGCATGTAATTGCTGCTAAAGCGGTTGCCTTTGGTGAAGCACTTTCCGATAAATTCGACGAATATATCCAACAAGTACTTAAAAATGCAAAAGCACTTGCAAAGGCTTTAATGGACAAAGGATACAATCTAGTAAGTGGTGGAACAGACAATCATTTAATGTTAATCGATTTAAGAAACAAGAATGTTACTGGAAAGCAAGCAGAAACGGCATTGGATAAAGCCGGAATTACTGTAAATAAAAATGCTGTTCCATTCGATACTCAACCTCCTCTTATTACTTCTGGAATTCGCATTGGAACACCAGCAATGACAACTCGTGGAATGACAGAAGAAGATATGGTAACAATTGCAGATTTTATTGATAAAGTAATTTCAAATATCAGTAACGAAGATGTTTTGAATAATATTCGAAATGAAGTAAAAGAATTTACTAGCACATTCCCGTTATTTCATCCTAAATGGTTTACTTTTTAAGAATCTGAAGGTTGGTTGACATTAATCCTTTTGTTCGCCTTTGGCTGTATTAATTCTAAAGGGATAGTAAATCGGACAAACCCCGATTAAGCCAGATATTAGAAAAACAACAGCAAGAACACCAAAAATATATGCACTAAGTCCTTTTAAATGGCCAAGAGCAATTAAAATTGCAAGAACTATTGCAAGAATAATTCTCAAAGTGCGGTCGAAAGAACCCATATTTTTCTTCATAAATCACCCTAAATATTTTATTTAACATAACAACAATCCTAAATTAATAAAAATTAATAAACAATTTTACTTTTTATTTACTGCTTCTAAATTTTTTACTTTTTGTAGAATTTCAATGGAATTAACCCCAAGCTCAATTGCTTTTCTGTAGTAAATAATTGCATTAAGAGTGTCGTTTTTTCTCTCGAATGCCTCGCCAAGAAAAATATTTACATCCACTTGATTAGAATCCAATTTCAACGCTTGTTGAAAATCCCGAATAGCTTCATCAAATTTATCAACACCTAAGTAGCACAAGCCCCTATTGACATAAGCATTTACAAATTTTGGATTTAAAGAAATGACCCTTGAAAAATCTTGAATAGCACTTCCAAATTTTCGTAAATCATAATAAATATTTCCTCGGTTATAATACCCAAAATAAAAATTACTATCCAAGTCAATAGACTTTGAATAATCTTCTATTGCTTTTAAATAATCACCTCGTTCTTCCAAAATCATTCCTCTTCCCAAGTAAACTTGGGGAATTCTATTTGGATATTTGGAAATGCAATCGTTCCAAAGTGCACTATCGTTTTCCCATTTCTTAATCTCGCTATTAGAAACGAAGTAGAAAAACATAATCAAGAGTAAAAGAATGAAATACTTATATTTTTGAAATTTTACACTAAAAAGATATGCAAAGAAAAATGAAAAACCAAATAAAGAAATGTAGATGTATCTGTCGGAAACGGTCGACCAATATTGATAATAGAAGGTAATTAAATTCGAAACTGGAAGAAAGGCAATGATAAAAAATAAAATTGAAAACCAAAACTCTCGCTTATATTTTACTACAAATCCTATTACAATTATCGCAAATGTAAAGATAACGTAATAAAAGTAAAAAGGGTTATTTTTCAAAAAATTGAAGGAAAGACCATAACCGGGTGAAAGTCCAAAAGGTAGAAACAATTTCTGCAAATAAAACCCTATTGAATTCAACCAAACAATAGGTCGATAATACCAAGGTATCTCAAACTCAATAACTTTCGTTGACTCACCTTGCAATGAAATGAAAACAAATGGGATTATTAGCAACAAAAAATACCAGTTACTTTTCAAAGAATGAATAATATTAGGACTTTTCTTTCTATACCAATCGATTAAGAGCAACAGTAAAGGGAAAATAATACCGCTTGGCTTGGATAATATTGAAAGAAGTATCAAAATCGAAACAATGATTATTTTAAATGTTTGCTTCTTAAAATCTATAACATAAAGGAGAATGGATAGAAAACCAAAAAAAGCAGACAAAAGGCCTCGAGCTTCGGAAATCCAAACAACACTTTCTATCTGAATTGGATGCAAAGAAAAAATTATTGCACCAAATAATGCGGAAAAATTCGAATTAATTAAGCGACGAATAATAAAAAATACTATTAAAGTATTTAAGAGATGCAAAAGCAAATTAAACAAGTGGAAAACTAACGGAACAAAATTACCATCACTAATTCCACCAAGATAAGACACACTAGACCAAGCCAAATAGGTAATTGGAATATACATTTTGTCTTTTTTGGGAACGAAATGCTCCGAGATTTTTTCAAATGGGTTGTGGAAAGGAATATTATCCGATTTTAAATAAAGTTCCTTGTCGTCCCAAACAAAATCGTAATTAAGGGATGGATAATAGAAAAAAATATTTAATCCAATAAGAATTAAAACACAAACAAAATAATTAGGTATTTCTTGTTTTTCCATTCATAAAGAAATATTCACAATGAATAAGCAAAATTGGATTAAATATCCAAATATTTTTCAACTTCCCATTCAGTAACTTGAAGTTTGAATTCGTTCCATTCTCGTTCTTTTATTCTAATATACCTTCGAAATAGAACATCGCCAAATGTTTGCTTACATAATTCACTGTTTTTCAAGAATTGAATGGCTTCGTATAAAGATGAAGGTAATGTTTCAATATTGAATTCTCTAAGTTTGATGTCATCAAAATGATACAAGTCTTCCTCTACAGGATTTGGAGGCTGTAAATTGTTTTTTACCCCATCCAACCCAGCAGAAAGCATCAATGCAAAAGCAAGGTATGGATTGGCCGATGGGTCGGGACATCTTAATTCAATTCTAGCAGATTCCTTTTTGTCCTCGAACCACTTTGGTATCCTTATCAGTGCAGAACGATTAATTCGGGCCCAAGAAATATAAACAGGTGCTTCGTAACCAGCAACTAGCCTTTTATAGGAATTTACAGTTGGACAAAGAACCCCACATATTTCTTTAATGTGTGCTAATTGCCCAGCAATAAACGAATAGGCAACTTTCGAGAGATTGTATTTATCCCCGCCGTCGAAGAAGGCATTCCTTCTCTCGTTAATATCAAATAAGCTTTGGTGAACGTGCATACCAGAGCCATTGATTCCCATAATTGGTTTTGGCATAAAAGATGCAATTAAATTGTATCTTTGAGCAATTGCTTTAACAGTAGAACGCAAAGTTAAAACTCTATCGGCAGTAATCAGGGCATCACCATAACGAAAATCAACCTCAAATTGTCCAGTAGCTACTTCGTGGTGAATTGCTTCAACATCAATATCGAAATACTCCAAATTCTTTGCAATGTCACGCATTATTTGTTGTGCATATTCTCCCGCAAGGTCGAAATATCCTCGGTTGTCAATAGGCAAAGGTCCGTTTCCTTCTTTTGTAAATAGGAAAAATTCTACTTCCGGTCCAAGATTATATTGGAAACCTAAACTTTTAGCATATTCAATAGCCTTTTTAAGAACGAACCGTGGGTCGGCCTCGAATGGGTTTCCGTCAGGTTTATATATATCACAAATGAACCTTGCAGTTTTCTCTTCTCCATTTGAAAGCCAGGGGATTATTGCATAAGTACTAACATCGGGTTTTAGATACAAATCGCTTTCGTGTATCCTTGCAAAGCCTTCGATAGAAGAACCATCAAACCAAGTTCCGTATTTAAGTGAGTCTTCAATTTTTGAAACGGGAATTGTAACTTCTTTCAATGTTCCTAAAATATCCGTAAATTGAAGGTTTACAAATGTAACATTGTCCTTATGTAACTTATCAATAATGTGTTCCATAAACAATATCCAAAAAAATACAAAGATAAGAATTTTGAAAGAATATCATTGCAAATCTTGAAAATTAGTATTCTTCCTCTTCTTCTTCTTCAATTCGTTCATACCTATCGAAGATAATAGTAGTGTTTGGCAAATTACTAATCAAATTTGAAATTGCTGAAAAGGGAATATTGTTATTTGTCAAATCCAATAGTCTTAAGTTTTTCATTGAAAATATTTCAGGTGGAATTTTCTGTAAATTATTATTTGATAAATTCAAATACTTTAAATTGCGAACAGAAGAAGTATCAATCAAAATTTCTGTAATGTTATTTTTCGATAAATCTAAATACTCTAAGGAAGGCATATCACGAACCATTACATTCGATAGATTGTTGTTTTTTAGAACAACATTTCTTAGTGACTTTTTGCCATATAATTCAGCGGGAAAGGTACTTATGTTACTTTTGACAGCAACAAAACTTACAATATCACTTGGCAAATTCAAATAACCAGCAACATTTGCGTAACTGAGATTCACAACCTTGCCATTTCTATTTTCACTCACCAAGGTATTCGAAGAAGTCTTTTGCCTTGTTTTTTCTATCAAATGCTTTGTTGCAACTTGTGAGCCTTCGTAATTTGAGTTTATTAATTTATTATACTTTTTGTGAGCGGATAGAAAATGGCTCTCGGCGAAATCATAATTTCCCATTTGGAAAAAAATTTGACCAAGAGTTTCATCAGCAACTGCATCCCAATATTTTGCCTCCCAAGTATTGAATTTTGCAATAATATCTTTTGCTTCGTAAACCAAATCGCTGGCTCTTTCGTAGTTTTCTAACCAAATATTTGTATTAGCCAACTTAAGAAGTCTCTTTGCATAATTTAAATCTTGGGCAAATAGGTTTCCAAATGTTATAAATAATAAGAAAATTAATATTGTTTTTTTCATAACCACCTCTAAAAAGTATTCAACAAATTAAACTTAATACCCAAAAACACACTTGGTAAAAAGGGTTTCCCAAGTAATAAACCATCGTATCCGATAGCATCTACATACTTATAAAATGATGCTCCAGCCAGGACTGCAATAGGAACCCTACGGCTAAAACCTCCAAGTATAGTACAAACACCTAATGAATAGCCTTTATAATCATTTTGAAATAGGAAAGGAGAAGGAGATTTAGTAAATCCCTTAAAGTAACCAGCAGATAAATCTATCTCCCAATACAATGAACTTGAGTTGATTAACTTAGAAAGATTGACTAAAAATAAAACACTAAAATTCCATATATCATCTTTATAGGTTTGTTTAATAGGAATCTCGCGTCCCGGTTGTTCCACAATATTGGTCAAATAGGTATAAGAAGTTGCAAATTTTACTCCAAGTACATTATTTGCCAAGTTAAATAAATGCAGTTCTAAATCGAATGAGGGAGCAAGATAAGTATTAATTCTTGGATTATCAAAAAACCATTGTGATGCTTTAATATTTGCCCCAAGTATAGGAAAATAAATTGGGCGATTCATTAATTCAATAATCACTTTGTTTCCATCGTTTTCACAATCAAACAATTTCAAATTCAAGGCCTTTATTATGCTATCTCTAATATCAATTAATTCTCTTAATGTTTCATACTCAATGAATTTCAATTTTAATGTATCGTTTTCAATTTTATACTTTTCTAGTTCTATTTTAACCTTTTCAAGTTTTTCTTGACAATTAGTTAACCTTGGGTCATCTTTTTTATTTTTCACACTATCGTATAAAGCACGTGCTAAATTGTAATATCTTCTGATTTCTCTTATTTCCATATTTTGAATTGCTGTATAAGAAACTGGAGGAACCATATTATCAATTCCAAGTTGAGCTTGTAAAATCAATGCCCTTGTATAATAACCCATAAGCAATTCAAAATACTTTTCGTTGGTAGTAATATAATTTCTTAAATTCGTTGGCAAGGGCGGGACATTAACAAATGGTTCTGCTGCTAAAAGGCTTAAAGTTGAAATTATTATTAGCAAAAAATTGAGCAAAATTTTCATAATTCACCTAATTTATTTAAATTATTTTATATGCTTGATAAATAACCACCATCGATAGGTATACTTGTTCCATTGATATAACTTGCGTATTCTGAAGCAAGAAATGTTGCGAGATAAGCAATTTCCTCGGGTTTTGCAAAACGTTTTGTGGGAATTTTTTGCAAAATACTTAAAGATTCTTCCTCGAAAGAAACTCCCTTTGCACTTGCTCGATTGTTTATCAAAGACTTAAGTCTTTCGGTTAAAGTATAACCGGGCAAAATATTATTTACGGTAATACCAAATGGAGCAAGTTCCCGAGAAAGGGTTTTTGCCCAACTTCCCATTGCTCCACGCACTGTGTTCGAAACTCCTAAATTTTCTATTGGCTCACGCATACCTACCGATACAATATTGATTATCCTACCAAATTTATTTTCTTTCATACCGGGTACAAGTAATTCAATCAATTTTTGTGCCGACAATATGTGTTGTCTAAAAGCTTTTTCCAGTTGTTCGGTTGTAGAATTATGCAGTAAGCCCGGTTCTGGACCACCAGTGTTGTTTACAAGGATGTGAATTGCTTCTATTTGTGATAAGATATCTTTTACTTTAATTTCTAAGATTTGGAGATTTGAAATGTCGCAAGCTACATAAAGATGTTTAACATTGGTCTTAATACAAAGGGTTTTAGTAATCTCGTTCAATTTTGTTTCATTTCTTGCAAGCAAAATTACCTTTGCCCCAGAGTATGCAAATTGAGAAGCAATTGCATAACCAATACCTTGTGATGCACCGCAAACAAGAGCAATACGATTTTGTAAGCTAATCTCCATAGACAATAAAGGCTACCACATTAGGGTAGCCTTTAATATATCATACTTATTTGTCTTCTTTATCTACTGGATTGGTATCGTCTTCTGTTAATTCCAAATTAAGTTCGATTGTACCTTCTTGAACTTTTCCTTCCAAAGAATTAGTTTCGTCATTAGTTAGAGGTGTTTGTTCCAAATTTGAAACTACACTTTCTTTCTGTGGGTTCAATACCAATTGGTCTTTTGGGTCGGGGGGTGGTACAGTATAACTAGTTGCAAGGGAAGGATAAAGGGCGCTCGAGATGTGCTCATCTGGTTGTGCTTTGGTTTCGATTCCTTCATAATCGGCAGCCTCGGAGGCATCAAAGTAACTACGACTTGTGTCGATTACGACTTTATCAGCATTTGGAACTGGATGTTGGGCATTATATGCATCGATTGTTGCTTGGTCCATTGTTCGTAATGCTTCGACTGCCGAAAGGACAATTTTCTTTGATTCTTTTTCAAATTCAACAACCCGTAATGGCAACCTATCTCCTATTTTAAAGTAGTCTGTAATTACCCTTACTGGAGCAAATGACAATTGGGAAACGGGTACGAAACCATCAACACCATCGGGTAATTCAACAATAACTCCCTTTTCGATAATTCTTTCAATTTTGCCCTCGGTAATGGTTCCAACCTTGTATTTTTCTTCGAAGTAATCCCACGGGTCTTCTTGAATTTGCTTATGTCCAAGAGCAATTCTCCTTTGTTCTTTATCTACAGCAAGAACAACAACTTCCAATTCTTCCCCTTTCTTTACAAACTCGCCAGGATGTCTAATCTTCTTTGTCCAAGAAAGGTCACTAATATGTATCAAACCATCAACTCCGGGTTCAAGCTCAACAAATACACCAAAATTCGTAATGTTCCTTACAACACCACGATGACGTGAACCAACCGGGTACTTTTGTGCTAATTCTTCCCAAGGGTCGGGTTCAAGTTGTTTCATACCAAGAGCAAGTTTACGTTCCTCTTTGTCAATATTTAATACAACTGCTTCAACTATTTGACCAAGAGAAACAACTTGGGAGGGATGTTTGACGTGTTGTGTCCACGACATTTCGCTAATGTGGATAAGCCCTTCAATTCCCTTTTCAATTTCAATAAATGCACCATAGTCAGTCAGACTAACGACTTTGCCTCGTACCCTGGTCCCTTTCTCATATTTGTCGCCAATAGAATCCCAAGGATGTGGCGTTAATTGTTTCATTCCGAGGGAAATCCTCTTCTTATCTGGGTCGAAATCCAACACAACTACTTTTACTTTTTGGTCAAGTTGAACTACTTCGCTAGGATGCGTAACGCGTCCCCAAGACAAATCCGTTATATGAACTAATCCATCAACACCACCTAAATCGACAAAAACACCGAAATCGGCTATTGCTTTTACAATACCTTCTAAAACTAAGCCTTTTTCAAGTTTGGAAAGTAGTGCTTCTCGTTGGTCTTTAAGTTGTTCTTCAAGAATAACTTTATGGCTAACAACAACATTTTCATTTGGATGGTTCACTTTTACAATTCTTACATCAAGGGTTTTCCCTACCCAAGAATCGAAATCCCTAACTGGTCGAATATCTATTTGAGAACCGGGTAGAAAAGCTTCGACACCAAGCAAATCTACCACCATTCCACCTTTTATTCTTCTCAAAATTCGAACTGGAACAACATCTTGATTTTCGTAAATTCTATTAATTTCTTGCCAAATTCTCATAAAATCGGCTCTTTTCCTTGAAAGCAGTACTCGTCCTTGGCTGTCTTCCAACGCTTCTACAAAAACATCAATTTGATCCCCTACACTTAATGTTTCCGAGTTTAGCAATTCGCTCCTTGGAATAACACCAACACTCTTAAACCCAACATCAACGAAAACCTCATCCTTTGTAATATCCACAATTCTTCCTCGGACGAGTTGCCCTTCTTTAATTTCCTTAAAATTCTTGGAAACCATCTCGGAAAAGGTTGCTTCATCGAGTTCAAGATTATTAAAGGAGATATCGAGCAAGCTTGAAGGAACATTTAATTTAGTAGGGGATTTCATAGAAGACTCAAATTGCAAAGATTCGCTACTTTTTAAATTATCAATTTGACTAATTACACTATCAGTCATTAAGAAACCTCCGTTTTTTCCATTAATTTTTGTTTAACATACAATTTTAAAGAGTTGCAAATTAATAAAATCAAATAACATAAACAAAATAATTTACATAAAAATTCTCCAAAAATTAATCGTTTTATGTCATACTATGAAAAATTCGAAACAAGAAAAAAAATTTTCTAATAAATTTTGAAATACTTACTAAAAATTTATCATAATATTGTTTTTCAAAAATCCCTCAGATTCTTTTCAAAAATTTCCACCATTCCCAAAAAATTTTGTTTCTTCACCAAATTTAACCCAAAAGAGGAACCTTTATTGTTCGCAAATGTGATATTGTTGAATAAACTTCGAAACAATTTATTAAATCTAGTCTTTTATACAATTCAATTCTTCAGAGACAGTTATAGGAAAACAATTCAATTGCTCGAAGAATTTTTAATTCCTTACTTTTGCTCCATATTTGGAAGGAAATCTGTTGCCCAACTCTTCAAACTCTTAGAGATGGATTACGAATTAACTTTATTGTGATTAATGCGTTCTCCTCTTTATATTTCGAGGTAATTCCATTGGAAACTAATATTTTAAATTGCATAACCTTTCCAAACTTTACATCAAACTGTATATCTGTATTTATCATTTTGGCTCCAAAATTCTTACTTACTTGATTCATATACAAATGGAATGAACTTATCGCTCCATTTAGACTTTTTTGGCAATTTAAAATGGAAACTTTTAAATATTTGGGAATTAATAAGAAATTTGAATTAAAAAGATTTTGCATTTTTTAAATTTTCTTTTCTTTCGTTTTTTTGAGTAAGTTATAAGTTATTTTCTCTCATACATTTCTCAATCACTTGTCCAAACAATTTATTATTCTATATTCATCTGATAAGAAATAAAGACCAAAAAACACTTTAACTTACTCAAATTTTGAAATTTTTTTCTAATAAAATTGTAGGTCTTATGAAAAGTTATATTACTTTCTTTTTTCTACTTATTTCATCACTTTACCTTAACTCACAAATATTTTATACTGTTGTTTCGCCTAACGGGTCAACAAAAGTTGACCCGACGCCCGATTCAGCCCTGTTGCTAGCTAATAACAACGATATTATTTATTCCCCAGCAGGAAACTTCAACGATGATATAAGAGTAAAAAAATTAGTTCATATTATTATCGGAGCAGGTTACAACTATACTCTCGGAGGAAGTATTTCAATAAGTACATAGAATGGAAAAATCATATACGAAAAAAGGGCAGAAAATGGTTCTCTTCAAGGAATTTTTCTTAACGAAAGTATTATTTTTGATGCAGAACTTTCTAATCCAATCCAAAATTTTACGATATTACGATGTTATATTAAAGGTTTAATTGGTGCTTCTGGCTATGATATGGATCAATTACATTTCAATGGTCTTTCAATAATAGAATGTATAGTAGAAAGCCCCTTGTAATTTGGAAATGGAAAAAATTTTATGATTACAAAAAGCATACTAAGATCTTATGAAACAGTTCTTGATCGTTGTTCTGGAATAACTGAAAAAAATTCAATAATAATTCCTTTTGGTAACCTAACACTAAATATAAACGAAAATTCTTTCTTCGAAAACTGCATATTTACAAAAAAATCATTGGGGTGTGGGTCTATAACACTCATTTTATCAACAATATTTTTACTGATTCATCATATCAATTGGACGTTGATGGAAACAATAGACTTTTAGGTAACGTCTATTTACCATTAGAAAAAATTTTCCAAAATTATGATAAATCTGAAATCGACCGTTACAAACACGATTTCCATTTGAAAACGGAGGCAAAACAAAAAATTAAAGGCACAGATGGAACCGACATAGGAATTTACGGAACGAGGGAACCTTTCAAAGAATACGGTCTCCCAGTGAACCCACAAATCAAAAAAGCAAAAGTGAGCCCGATGACTACTCCTGATGGAAAATTAAAAATCGAGTTCGAAGTCGAGGCACAAGAAAAAAAGGAGGAAAAATGAAAAGATTTCTTTTAATGTTTTTTTTGTGCTTCTATTCCATCATATGTACAATTAACAAAACCTCGAAAATTCGTACAAGTAGCAGCCTTCATCGATTTACCAAAAGACACCGCTGAGTTGTTTAATATTCAATTTTTAGACACCGCTGGTCTATGGAGTTCCGTTTATTCAAGAAAATTCCTTCCTGAAGCAGATTTCGTTTAATATAATACAATTAACACTTTCAACTTTACAAATCTTACAACTTTTAGGAAAGACTTTTTCTGGGATTTCGGCGATTTAAACATATCAAGAGTAATACATCCTTCGCACACATATAATCAACTCGGTGATTACGATATTTGCCTAATTGCAAAAAATAAACTCAGAAGCGTCACAATATGGAAAAAAGTATTCGTTTTGGCCTAAGAGAAGTAGTTCCAAGGGCCGGAGGTAATACGGGTATTGTAACCTTGCATATCTATGGAGCTGGTTTCGTCGAAATAACAAAAGTCTTTCTTATTGATAAAACGGGGAAAAAAATTGACCCAGTTAGTGTCCAACATTACAAACTTGATGCATTAAAATGCGTTTTTGATTTACAGAAAAAGCCAGTTGGAATTTATGACGTTGTTGAGTTCAAAGGAAAAGAATATAAATTAGAGAAATAATTCACCATCGAATAAGGAACAAAACCAGAGCCCAATATCCAATTAACGGGAAGGAACCGTATTTTACGTGGTAGATGGCAAACTTATACATTGGAATTCGAAAATCGAGGCAACGTAGATGCACTTGGTGTACCAGTTTTGTTAATTCTATCGAAAAGCACTAATTTAGAGGTCGAATTACCAGAGTTAATGTTAAATCAAAATCCCATTCTCTTAAACGAAACTATTTATAAAAAATACTGGAAAATTTTGCAACCATATTATGAAATTAATCACTTGTTTAATGAACAATTAAATGGACGAGTTTATTACTTTTATATACCTCGAATTCCCGCAAACTCACATAGCTCAATGAAAGTAGTTCTCAAAACAAACGAAAATATTCATATTCTTGCTTGGACAACGGGTCCTTACTTTTCGTCTCCCATTGATAAAAGAGTCGAGTGGTTTATTAAAATCGCAATCCTTAAAGCAATCAAGGATGGCTTAATAGATTTAGGACTAAACAATTTTCCTGTTGTTGGTTGCATAACTCAATTCTGGAACGACTCCTTAGACCCGTACCTTTGGGAGTCTTTTTTGCCCAAACCCGACCCAAGCTACAATCGACCTAAATCTTGGAAAGAAACAATTTTCAGTTGGGTAACCAAATTATGGACTTTTCCATCCTTTTAGTCAATTGTTTAAAAGACTTTGTCGAACCCTTGAAGGCATATTCTAAGGCCGTACAAATTATTACTTTGATTTCCGAAATCAAGAAGAATTTTTTACCGACAAAGACTGCCGAGAAAGATATATGTTTGAACCAAAACAAGATGTAAATATATCAGCAGTGGCTTCGTTCGACCCCAACGAAATTGTGGGACCCGCAGGACTCACAATAACTAATTATGTTACCGACAATTTTGGCTTAACATATACAATCTACTTCGAAAATCTTAGAAATGCAATCGCACCTACACACGAAGTTATCATTGTCGATACTCTTGACCCTAATATTTTTGATTTTAAAACATTTTCCTTTGGTAGAGTTTCTTGGGGAAATGAACGAATCAATCCACTTCCAAATATGAAAGAATTTTCAATAGATATATCCTTAAAACCCAAAAATCCAAATATTTTAAGAATTAACGCTAAATTCGACACAACAAGCGGTATTGTTTATTGCCACTTTATTATTTTGTACACAGTAACAATGGATTTTCCAGAAGACCCTGATGGCGGATTCCTTCTTCCAAAAAAGACTCCACCAGAAGGAGAAGGTTCGGTAAAATTTACAATCAACTTAAAGAAAGGTCTAACACACAATACCAAAATTCTCAATCAAGCCAAAATAACACTTGATTTGAACCCTCCAATTAATACAAACATTTATTCAAATCAACTCGACTTGAAACCACCAGTAAGTCGTTTAACGAACATTTATAAAATCAACTATATGGAGCCCAACACATATCTTAATACAGGAACTGCGAGCGACGATGCGAGCGGGGTAAAATACAGAACTTTGTTCGCCTCGATTAATAACCGGGAGTATTTCCCATTAGCGACAATGGCAACAGATGAAATATTCCTAAAATTAGAGCCCGATAGCGTTTATAAATTCTTTTACATTACTGTCGATAGCGTTGGAAATATAGAAAGTAATAAAACAATTCCAGAAGTTAGCACTTTAAATGTAAGTGTTGCTTCAAAAGAAACTTACACAGATTTTGGTATTAAGGTTTATCCTAATCCTGCCCAAGACTATTTAGACATAACCTGCATTGTACCAGAAAGTGGTGAATTGGTAATTTTTATTAATGATTTAAGTGGGCGAACTTTACTTTTCGAAAATCTTGGATTTCTCCCAGAGGTGAATCAACACTTAGATTGCCAACACAAAAATTAAGCAGTGGTACTTACATCCTAATTGCAAAAGTAAACAAAACAAAGTTTTTAACTTTTTTAAAATTAACCAAGTAAATTGAGAATTTTTCGCAAAATCCTTATAATTTAAGGTTAAACTACTTTACTCTTATGATTATCAAAGTCGAAAGTTTGAACTTTCTACAAAACCTTTGAAGTAAAAATGCTTAATTAATAGGACTTTGGTAACAAAATCAAATAAAATTACCAATGTCCTTTAAGGTTTGGTGTTAGAGTTTTCATCAAAGGAAAAAAGTCTAATTTTTCTTCAAAATTGGGAAAGAAAAAATTTGGTTATTTAATTCAAAAACAACATAATAAACTGAAGCAGGCAAGTCTTCGAAATCGAGTTGCGTCTGGTAACTTGTTCCATTAAAATTCAACTTAGATTCGAAAACCAATTTGCCAAGAATATCAAATATTCTCACAATGAGATTGCTTGATTTAATATCATTAGTCCTTATGTTTAAAGTAACTTTTGTTTCAAATGGGTTTGGATAAGCATTAAATTCCAAATCTTTGGTTTTGTTCTCTTTTCCATCAACTTTCAGCAATGGGGTCTTTCCAATTGGTAATTTACGTATTCTTATTCCAGTTGCATTGAAAATTGCATTACATAAGGCTGGGGTTACAGATGGAAAACCAACTTCGCCCATACCAGAGGGTCTGTCCGAAGTTGTAAGAATCTCAATATTGAATTCGGGCACTTCATTCATCCTTAACCAACGGTAATTATGGAAACCAGATTGTTGAATTTGACCATTTTGAATAGTGATTTCTGTATTAATAGCAGTGGAAAGTGCATCTATTGCAGCCCCCATTATTTGATTTTTAATATTTTCGGGATTAATAGGAAAGCCCGGGTCTACCACAGCATAGATTTTTTGAATTTTTAGGAATCCTTCTTTCGAAACGGAAACTTCAACAATATGGGCAATATAAGCTCCGTAACCAACAAATGCTGCTATACCCCTGCCCCAACCTTCTGGCAATTCTCTTCCCCAACCATAATTTTCCCCTACTCTTCTTAAAACTGTTTTCAATTTTTCATCACTTGCTAAACTTAGCCTAAATTGTAATGGGTCTTTACCAGCAAGATAAGCCAATTCATCAACAACGGATTCAATCACAAAAATGTTTTGTGTATAATCGACGGAACGCCACGGACCCGTCCTTATTCCAAATCCATAAGAGGCAGTGGAATTTTGAACTACACCTAAATTGTAGGAGGGAGAAACAAAAGACACATCTCCCTGGGAAATTACTTTATGTATAAATCCCGTAGGGTTACCATTAGCGTCTATTCCAGCTTTTATACTATGGACACTCGCTGGACGATAGTAATCGTTTTTAATATCGTCTGCTTTTGTATAAAAAAACATTATTGGGAAACCAGAAAGCTTAGAAATTTTCGCAGCCATCACAATGTAATCGTTATTGTGTCGGCGACCAAAGCCACCACCAGAGAAAAGAACATTGGCTTTTACGTTACTTTGAGTAATACCTAAAGCAGTAGCAACTTGGGAACGAGCAGTTTGAGGGTTTTGAGTACCAGCCCAAATTTCGCACTTGCCATTATGGAAATATGCAAAAGCACTCATTGGTTCCATCGTAGAATGCGCAAGGAAAGGCACTTCGTAGGTGCATTCAATTTTTTTTGTAGTGTTTCCCGGCAAATCGGGTAAGTTCCCTATTAAACTATAAAATTTGTTGAAGATTTGTTCTGTACTAAGTTCAGCATTTGTCCCTTTGTTCCAAGTTACTTTTAATGCATCTCTACCTTTTAGGGCAAGCCAAGAATTTTCTGCAACTACAGCAATTCCTTCTGATATTTGGTAAACGCCCACCACCCCTTTAATTTTTTTTGCTTCACTATCGTCAAAACTAGCTAAAGAGCCACCAATATAAGGACACCGTAGAATTACAGCGTATTTCATACCTTCGAGGCGGTAATCTGAACTAAAAACGGCCTTTCCGGTTACAAATGATGTTTCATCGATATTTTTTTGCGGCTTACCTAATATTTTAAAGTCGGAAACTTTTTTTAACTTGACGGAATTTGCTGGGGGGATTGGCAATTGTATTGCTTTATCAATTAATTCACCATATGATAACTTTCTAACTCCATTTTTTTCATATACATAACTATTTTGGGTATAACAATTATCTGGGGAAATTCCCCATATTTCCGCTGCTGCATTTATCAAAAGTTGTCTTGCTTGGGCTCCAGCTTGCCGCAAAGTTGTCCAAAAAGTTCTAACACTTGTACTCCCACCAGTAGATTGGTCCCCATACTTCGAATCTCCTTCGGCATTAATTGCAATGACCCTACTCCAATCTGCATCAAGTTCTTCGGCAACTATCATTGCAAATGTAGTTCGAACACCTTGACCGATTTCAGAGCGTGCCACTGTTACAACTACATAATTTTCTTTTGTGATTTCGACCCAAATACTAGGTGTTAAACCTAACACTTTCTTTTTATCATCTAATACGACTAATTCGGCTAGCAATTTGTTGGAAAAAGGGAAGCCAGACACCACACCAGCAACTGTTAATGCTGTTCCAAAAATAAACCTTCTCCTAGACTCTTTGCAGTGTTTTTCCATAAAATTACTCCTTTGTAGCCAACAAAATTGCTTCGCGAATTTTGTTATATGTTCCACAACGACAAATATGTTCAGACATCTCCCTATTAATATCCTCAATTGTTGGTTTAGGGATTTTACTTATTAAGTAGTAAGCTCTAATAATTTGTCCGGGCTGGCAATAACCACATTGGCTAACACTTAATTCATTCCAAGCCTTTTGCAATGGATGGTCTCCATTCTGGGAAATACCTTCGATTGTTGTAACTTCCTTGCCTTCTACAAATCCAATTGGAACAAGACAAGACTGTTCTGGAACCCCATCGATTAAAACCGTACACACTTTGCACACCCCAATACCACAACCATACTTCGTACCAGTCAACTTCAAAAGGTCTCGCAATACCCATAACAAAGGCATATCCGATTCAACATCCAAATTATACTCAACTTTGTTGACTTTAATTTTCATATGAATGATTTTTATTTAACACAAGCAAAATTATGAAAAATATCACAAAATCAGCTAAATGAATATTGAAAAGTAAATCCAATTGAAAAGAAAAAGGGCGATTTCTCGCCCTTTAATCAATAACAAAAAAGAAAAAAATTAATGAATTAAAGGTTTTTTAATGTTGAATAAGTCTTCGATTGCTCTTTCATAAACTTCTTTAGGCATAGCACCAACAGCAATTCGTGGTTCATCATCTATTGGAATAAAAAGAACTGTTGGTATTGAACGAATTCCAAACATTGCGGAAAGTTCTTGCTCTTGGTCTGTGTCTATTTTATAAAAATCAATTAATCCTTGATACTCTTTATCGAGTTCTTCTAAAATCGGCGACACAGCCTTGCAAGGACCACACCAATCTGCGTAGAAATCGATGATAGCGGGTTTTTTCCCTTTAAATACCCATTGGTCGTTGTTTTCGTAATCGAAAACTTTCTCGATGAATGATTCTTTTGTTAATAATGTCATAAAAATGCTCCTAAAAAATAATAAATTAATAAACTAACAATAAAATAAACGTTTAGTAATATTTTTTATTTTCAAAAAGCAACTTAATCAATTTTTTTAATTTTGAAAATTAAATTTTTTTAAATATGAAAATTGGTATTGTAGGTCTACCATACTCTGGAAAAACTACTTTTTTCGATTCATTAACATTTGTTGGTGGAGAAGAAACTGTCCACAATCGTACAAAATCGAATATTTCTATAATAAAGGTTCCAGATAAAAGATTAGATTACCTTGTCGAAATTTTTAATCCCAAAAGGAAAGTTAATGCCACTATCGAAGTAGACGATTTTATGGGAAGCTCTAACCCAGAAATTTCAACTTACAATAATAAGTTTGCAACACTTGCAAAAAATTACGACGCCTTTATTTTAATTGTTCGGGGCTTCGAAGACTCTTCGGTTCCACACATCAAAGAAACAATCGACATAGAACGAGATATAAAAATCTTTTTCGAGGACACAAGCATTTTCGACCTTTCTTTCCTTGAAAAAAGATTAGAAAATATTGAAAAAGAACTTACAAGAGGAAAAAACAAAGAAGAATTATTAAAAACAAAAGAAATTCTAACAAAATGGAACGAAACATTATTATCTGGTAAATCTTTAAGAGAATTGGAGTTAAGTAAAGAAGAAGAACTCCTTCAAAAAAACTACCAACTCCTTACTATGAAACCCTTAATAATAGCAATAAATTTATCGGAAAAAGATATCGAAAGTTCGAATAAAATTACAAAAGAAGTTAGGCAAAAATTTCAAACAAAAAACATTAGAATTGAACCCTTCTTTGCCAAAATTGAATTTGAATTGTCTCGATTGCCCGAGGAAGATAGATTGGATTTTATGCAAAACTTCGGTTTAACCGAGTCCGCTCTGTCGAGACTCATTAGAGCGGCATATGACCTACTTGGGTTACAATCCTTTTTCACAGTTGGAGAAGATGAGTGTCGGGCTTGGACAATACGAAAAGGTATGACAGCACAAGAAGCTGCTGGGGTTATTCACACAGACTTCTACAACAAATTCATTCGTGCAGAAGTTGTTCATTTTGATGATTTTAAAGAATGTGGTTCATTTGCAAGATGTAAAGAAAAAGGAGTTTTCCGCCTCGAAGGTAAAGAATATATAGTAAAGGATGGTGATATAATGCATATTCGTCATAATTAACTTCGATGCTCTACAAGCGAAGCTGCACTCCTCCTTTTCCCGTGAACTATATTTGGAGCAACAAAATCTCTGGCAGGTTTAACTCTTTTCTCGAACTCAGAACGAAATTTTGTCAAAAACCCTTTAACTGGCCAGGCAGCAGCGTCACCCAAAGCACAAATTGTATTACCCTCAATATTAGAGGCAACAGAATAAAGTAAATCTAAATCTTTTGAAGTAGCATTACCCTCATATATTCTTTTAAGAACCTTTTCCATCCAACCACACCCTTCACGACAAGGGGTACATTGGCCACAGGATTCGTGATGATAAAAATGTGCAATCCGATAGGTTATTTTTACAATATCGGTGTCTTCATCCATTACAATAATACCCCCAGTACCAATGTGGGTACCATATTTTTGAAGCGATTCCTCGTCCATCAAAGCTTCTTCAGCTTCTTCTGCAGTGAGTGGTGGCATCGAAGAACCACCGGGTATGACCGCCTTCAGAGCTTTATTTTTCCATACACCACCGCAATGTTCGTATATAATCTCCTTTAAAGGAACTCCAGTAGGAAGTTCGTATACACCAGGTTTATTGATATGTCCACTTACCCCAAATAACAAAGTTCCGGGATGTCTCGGTGCACCAATTTTTGCATACTCATCTCCACCCATATTAATAATTGGTGGAACAGCTGCAATGGTTTCCACATTGTTGATTGTGGTAGGATATCCCCACAATCCTCTTTGGGCTGGGAATGGTGGTTTAAACCGGGGATAACCTCTATCTCCTTCAATTGAACTCATCAAAGCAGTTTCTTCCCCACATATGTAGGCACCAGCACCTTTATGAATGTAAATATTAAGCCAATAATCACTTCCAAAAGTTTCTTTCATTTTAATTCCTACGAAACCTTTATCGTAAGCTATATCCAAGGCACTTTGCATCAAATTAATCCACTTATGATATTCACCACGAATGTAAATGTATGCAGTATTAATACCCATTGCATATCCAGCAATTAATATTCCTTCGATTAATTGAAATGGATTGAATTCGAATATTTGCCTATCTTTAAAGGAACCGGGCTCGGATTCATCACCATTTACGCATAGATATTTCGGTACATCATTGGTTTTTGGCATAAAAGACCACTTTAGCCCAGTGGGGAAACAAGCTCCACCACGCCCTCTAAGTCCAGATTTTTTAACCTCGCTTATTACTTCATCTGGGGTCATTGTTAAAGCTTTTCTATAAGCCTCAAAACCACCATTAGTTAGGTAGGTTTCAATGTTGTTTAAATTAGGAATATCTGGTAAAAGTAATTTTGGATATTTGTTCATTTTTTCGACCTAATAAAATAACTAATTTACAAAAGGAACAGCAAAATAATAAATTTGAATATCAAAATAATTTTAATTATTTATTATGTAAGTTTGAACCAAATCTCCAAGTCTTAAAATCCCATAATATAATTGGTTTTTACTTAATGGAACTTGATAAGTTACAATAATCTCACCTTTTTCTAATTTTTCGAACCTGTCTTTAAGAATACACCTTCCAAGCATATCGTATATAAAGAACTCAGTGTCGTAGAAAACATTATTTGAAATAATTTTTACATAAAATCCGTTCTCACCCAAACCAAAATCGAACATTGGTAATGTTTCAGAAGATATTAACCTAAGGTCTGGAACACATACACTATCAATTTCAACTGAACCGTCTTGCAAAACAACCTTAGGTTGCCTATTTGAAAATATTTTGAAATCATCAAATTTCAATTCAGAACCCTTTCTGTCTCCCAAAAAGACCATCCCTTCGAGATAAAACAAAACTCCCTCGCTAATATTTTGTTGCTTAGGATTAATTCCAACCTTGATTATCCCATCATTATGATTAATCTCTGGGTTAATCCAAAAAGAACCAGAGTAAACACTCGTAACATTAAAAACTCTTGGGTAAAATAAAATTTTAACATTCATTGAGTCCAAACTACCTACAGAGGAATTTTCGAAATTAAACCTAACAGGTACTTTCCCGACTGTAAATGGTTTAAACTTATGCTTCTCAATAAATGCCGAAAAAATCGGAGGCTTAGGTGCTTTTCCTTTACCCTTTACTACCACCATTAACAATGTATCGCAAGGAAATCCTAATCTTAGCTCTGCAATTGTTTCGAATATACCCTCTGAAATTGGTTTAAAGCTTATGTTAATAATTGAAGAATCTTTTTGTGGCAAAAGTAAGTTTATATTACCTTTGGGATTGATATTAAAGTTGGTTTCATCTCTTATTATGGTAGAAAGAATATTAATTAATGTATCGCCAATGTTATAAATGAATACATTTTTCGAACCAACAGTACCAATTTCAACCTCTCCAAAATCAACAGTATCTTTGCTGGCTAAAAATTTTCCACGAATTAACTCCCCTTTTAAAAATAAATGGTATTCTGTTCCACAAGGGTCAAGAACGAGCTTAACCATTGCAAAATATTTTCCATTTTTTTGTGGAGAAAAAGAAAATTGAATATTTGAACCATCGGACAAACTGGTTCCTTTTTGCAAGGAGCATTTAAAAGGACTTTGAATATCTATGTTTTTTACTTTTGTTAACCCAAAAGTATCCCCTACAATTCTAACACTTAGGGATTTTTGGAATTCTTCAATATCGAAACAACCTTGTAATTTTCCGAAGTCGATTGTATCTTGGGCAAAATTAACAATTATTCCTTTCTTTGTGTATCTTACTTCAAACGAATCTAAAATCGTACAAGGTTCAATTTCAAGGTATATCTTACTTTTATTAACTCCCAAATTACTTGGGTTTACAACAAATTCAATTTGTATATTTCCAAGGCTACCAACCTTCGAGGTTGAATTTACAATTTTAATATCATTGTTTTGCGACTTTAAGTTTAAAGCTAAATCGAAATTAGACTTATTGACAAAATCGACAACAAATTTCTTCGAAACTTCACACTCATCAAAAACTATATTCTCTATTGAATTGGTGTTGACAACATATTGCACCTTTTCAACTTTGCCTTTAATTGGAATAATTAATGAGTCTGGAATATTTGAGTAAGAAAAATATATTTTCAAAAATCCAACGTAACTTCCTATCCCAAAATTAGGAAGTTTTACCACAAAATCTACTTTACCATTAATTGACAATGAAATTGGTACCTTTGGGGTAATTAACTCGAATGGGTTATCAAGCAAAACATTAGTAATTTTTATTTCCTCATTAGAATCATTAAATAAAGATAAAGTTGAATCCATCGAAAAAGCGAAACAATCTGGAATAATTCCAAAGTCAATCTCCTTCTTAGTAAATATTAAAACAGTCTTTGCCTTCGTTCCTTCTAAAAATATAGTATCTATTTGATTACACTCTTTATGCAAAAACATTTTTCCAGAAATATTACCAGAACGAAGTGGTTTAAATCGAACAACCAGGTTCACTTGCCCTTTTGGTAATAAAACAAAAGGTAATTTCGGCGAAACTAACTCAAATGAATTTCCATCTTCAAAGACGATTTTATCAATTTTGACTGTATCGGAACTCAAGTTTGTAACAACAATTGTTGTATCTTTCGATACTTCATTCTTATCCACAAAAAATTTGACAACAGTCGGGGAATATCTTAACTTTAAATCTAAGTATTTAACGGTAATCTTTGGAGTTTTAGTTGTACATATATCATTACTTGCCGAGAAGAAGTACGAACCACTCGATGTAATCGTCCATTCAGACTTTTCTGCTTCTTCAACTAATTTGTCATCTTTGAAAAAGCCGAACTTAAACCACCCCAGAAGTCTACAATTTATTGATTCATTCGGACAGAGAACAATGGTAGTATCTCTTTTTACTTCCTTTCCATTGAGAATTAAAGAAATTTGAGGAAATTTAACAATATTAATATTGACGCTTTCGGACAAAACGGAACAACCAAGACTGTCTTGAACTTCAACTTTGTATGCACCAGAGGTTGTCACAATTAGCGAATCGGAAAAATTTCCAGAAATACTATTTCCATCTATGAACCATCTGAAAATTACAGAACTATACCTATTTCTATTTTGAACTTTTAGAACGATTGTATCACCTTCGCAGACTTTTGCACTACCCTTTGAAATATAGATTTCTGGTTTTGGAGGAAGGGTTTTTTCAACCTCAACCTGGGCAAAAGTTCTTTGATTATAAGAGCGACCACGGGCATTTGTTTCATCATTATCCTCGTTGAAATCGTCAAATTTGAACCTAAAAGCATAAATTCGATAAACATAACGCATTCCACATTGCAGGGAGTACTTGTCGACAAAACGAGTTATTTGGGAATAATTAACTATTCCAATAATCGTTCCCGAACCCAAATTGTCTCCAATTTTGTATCTTTTCCCATCAATTGGATGAATAGCACTTCCAAGATTATCATAAGGAATTCTTACAATTAAATAACCTGAAACGCTATCTTGCGGATAAGGGTCTACCATTACATTCCAAGATAGAATTACACTATCTTTGAAAACTTTTGCATTTGCACTGGGAGAATTCCAATTTGGTTCCCTTAGACTTCGCCAAAACAATTGATTTTGGTTCAAAAAGTTCACCCTGTTATTCGGTTTACCTTTTGTAATAAGGTCAGCAGATTGGGTTACTTCCTCTTCTCTTGTATCGAAACCTTTATTGTATGCCGAAAGAGTTAAACCTGGGCAAACACGAACAGTTACTCCACCACGTGTTATACTCCCAACATAACTTATTTTGGGGTCGGGCATAGTCAACCAATCTCCACCAGCAGAAGGCATATGAGCAAGAGCGTGAACGTGATTATCGTTTTGGTCAAGTATTTCGACAATTTCGCTCTCTTGGGCAAGGTTTAATGCTTTTTGATACCATTCGGGTCCGACAATGCAACTGAAACACCGCTTTTCGAAATAAGTTTCATTTTCTGCATCAATTTCTATATAACCATCACTTTTGTCGACATCAACACTTTGGTATGCAGAATATCGATGGTTTATTACAATAATAGTACCCGCGCGTAAATTTCGCCATAATGGATGATTTTTAAAACGAATGCCCCCGGTCCACTGTGAAGGGGGAGGGGTTGAACCCGCATTATCGCGCAAAGTAAATCCAACAAGGTCGACATTATCTTCGACGACCAAAAGTTCAGTCCATTCCCCAAGTGGGTCGCCAGAAACATTGTAGTATTCACTTACAACCACCTTCTGGGAGTAAGAAGCAATTGAGAGATTAATAAAAATTATTAGTATAATCAATTTTTTCATATTTGTCTCTCCGAAAAAAACAAAATTAGTTTATAAAAATTAAAGAAAAGTTAATCTGAACTAATGGTAATATTGCAACTTAAGGCTAATCAATCTTGTTGGAGCAAGATTTCCTACCATTTCAGCATAATAATAATCAAAAAGATTTTGAACTGCTAAATTAAAGGAAAAAGGGACTTTAAAATATCTTAGGTCTATACCAAGATTTAAATCAACAACATAAATCGGAACCAATGCATCGTAATCCTCGATTTGTAATCGAAGCATATCATCGAGCTTTTCGATTTTACTAATGTAACGAAAATCGATAGTAGAATTGATAAAATTAAAGGGAATTGAGACTGAACTGATTAAAGAAAATCGAGAACGATATTTCAATATCGAATTGTCTTTCAAATCCTTAGGTTCTATTGCCGTAAACCCAATAGAAAAGGGAAATTTTTTAAAAAGTAAAGTTCTAATAACAAATTCCCCACCAAAAATTTGTGCACGCATAATGTTTTCGAACTTAATTCTTGGTTTCCCTTCAATCGAATAATTTGGTTCAATTAAGTCGTTGTAATAGGAATAAAAAATAGAAAAATCAAAAATAATTGGGATAATAAAATTATCAAATTCCAACAATGTTCCAATTTCAGAAGACCAGGAAAATTCCGAGCGCAAGTTGTAATTAGGTTCAACCTCGAACCCACTGTACTTAATCGTTGCAAATCTCTCTGCTAATGATGGGCTACGAAATCCTCTGGCAAGTGAAAAACGAACGCTTTTTTTCTCGTCAAATAAATAGTTTAATCCTATTTTTGGGGAAAATTCTAAATATTGCCTCGATGAATCAGATTTTTCAATGTCAAACCTACCACCAAATGTGACAATAAAGTTGAAAAACTTGCTTAATTCAACTTGTGAAAAAATAGAAACCAAATTTTGTTTGTGTCTACCATAGATGTTTGATTCAACCCAATTACGTGTAAAATTAACACCATAAGTCAACAATGTGTTGTCCAACAAGTGAGAATTAAACTGAAATTCCGTATTAAAAGAATAAGCCCTACTTTTTCTATATTCTTCGCTATTAGGTGGCAACATATTGTCAATATGGGTCATAAACAAAGATGTTTTAATATTTGTAAAAGTGTTACTTGTTATAATAAATTTATGGTCTAAGGAAACATTTGCTTTTTCTGAAATTAAAAAACGAGATAAATCGGTATTGGAGGGAGGTCGAGTTGCACTATCCAAACTGTTCCAATAAACCCAATCGTTTCGTTTATCGGAACTAAAAAAACCAAAAAGCGAAAATTTCCCATAATTTTTGAAATTTCGGGTTAATTTGGCAAATATGTTATACCTTGTGCTTTTGTCAAACAGTCTGTAACTCTCGTCGTTAACATAGTTTGCACTCAAAAGCAATTTAAATAAGTCGAAATTATTAGAAAAATATCCCCCAAACGAAGTTTTAGTAGTTAATTTGTGGGTGTAAACCCATTGTTCATATTTCGGCTTAGTATAAACACCACTTTGAATCCTAAATGAATAGGACAAAGTATCAAGAGCTTCTTTTGTGGTAACATTAATTACTCCGCCAATTGCATTAGAACCGTAAAGACTTGACCCAGCACCTTTCACAATTTCGATATTCGAAATAGCTTCGGGTGGGACAATATCGTATTTTGCATCCGAGTTATCCCCCGATAGCATTGGAATTCCGTCGACAAGATATGCTACGCGGGACCCAACTCCGAAAGAGAATCCAGAAGAACCTCGAATATTAATATTATCCTTGTTGACAATAATACCGGGAACATATCTAAATGCTTCGTCTAAACGAACATAATTCCGAGTATTATAAATTTCGCTGGGAACAAACGAAACACTAATTGGAACTTCTTGAACTGTTTGTAACTTTTTCGACGCAGTAACAACCAACTCTTGTGTTTGAATAGACCTTGGCACAAGTTGCAATACAAGGGTATCTGTATAAGGTATTGTAACAGAAATTTTGCGCGTTTCATATCCCACAAAGGAAACTATTAATGAATATTTACCCTTAGAAATTTTGGTTAATGTAAACTTACCTTCTTTATTTGTTAATGCACCGTAATTTGTACCTTCGAGCCTAATAGTAGCCCCCACCAACGGTTGTTGAGAATTAATATCATAAACTAAACCAACCAAATCATAGGCTTGGTTCTTGTAGTAGAAAACAATCAAAGCAATAATAATAATTAATGTATTTCTCATAAAACTAAAAAGGTTGTTTAGGTAAATTGTAAAAATCGACTAGAATATTGACATTTTCAATAACTCTCCCTTTTGTAACTATTATCTTTTTCGGTGTCCTTTCATAAGTCATCTCGTCAGAAAATACACCAATTGCTTTCCATTCCAAAATTGAACCATACCTTAAAGCAGCAACTAAATATTTTATTTCAACTGGTGGTTTTTCTATTTTCAACTCGAAACCTATTGTGTCTTTGAATCTTTCCAAGCTTTCTGAAATAAAGGCATTACCCGAAACAATTTCATTTATCAAATCTTTCGGTGGATATTCCTTAAACCCAACTACTCTTAATTCCACAGCAGAATCGGGCGGGGGCCAACTATTTTTCCCGGAAATTACAATCACTTTCCCTTTAATAAAGGACTCTTCTTTCTGCAAAGTAGGGTCTAGTCCTTCTTGGCAAGCAAAAAGTGCGAAAACTAAAATAAAAACTATTATTTTATGATTGCAAATTTTTTCAAAGAGGAACATACTTTAATCCCATTCTCTTCTTTGACAACTCGAAAATAATAAACCCCAGTAGAAAGATTATTATTAATATTTACCAAATCTACGGTTATTCCCCCAAGCCAACGATTATTCTCGATTTCAAATATTTTCGTAAAATCACTATCGAAAATTTCGACAATGGAACTATTTGGAACATTTGCAAAAGTAATATTTGGATAATAATTAATATTTATTGGATTTGGATAGGCAAAAGCAGCTTCAACCTCTTCTGCTTGTCGAGTTAGATAAATCGTATTAAACGGTGGTCCAACAAATTTCGTTAAATCCTTGGAATAAATCTTACCTAAAACTAAATAAAAATCTTTACCTAAAGAATATATATTTGGTTCGTTTGCAAGTTCAATTCGAACAATAGAGTCTTCTATTAAACCTACAGAAGAAATTTTACCGAAAGGTAAAATTTGATAATTCCGCAAATTTGTAGCAGAAAACGCTTCTAAAGGTTTTGGAAAAATAATTTCTAAAATATATCTATCCAAAAAACGAAAACTTTGGAAAAAAAGTAAAGAGTCGGTAGAATAATTTTTTTCAATAACGAATTCCAATGTGCCTGGTTCAGTGAAATTTCCCCACTTATCGCGGAATTTATCAATTACTATAAAATATCGTCCACTATCAAGATTATATAAAAAAGAAACTTTAAAAGAAGTATCGTTGACAAAACCAACAGAAGAAATAGGAATTTTGTTCCCTTTTTCATCAAAAACCTTTGTCTGCGAGAAGGGTAATGAATGATTGGATATTTTACCACTAAAATTTACGACCATTTGGTTATTGGAAATTGGCATAACCGATAGAGGCTTCGTACGACTTGTTTCAAATACGATAATTGGATTGGAAAATTCACTTGGTAAAAGACTATTAGTAGTATCGACTGCTTTTACGAAAAATACCCTTTCCCCTTCAAAAAAGTTCCTTGGTAAATGGAAGAAAGTCTTTGAAGTGCCACCCACCAAGTTAACAGAATTTGTTGAATTTTCGAGTTCATAAATCAAATAGAAGTTTGCTCCATCAACTAAAGACCAATTCAAATTTATCGTATCATTAACATCTATCCACGCATCACAATTAATTGGAATGTCAAGGATTTTTTTCGATTGAATTTCAAAGAAAAATAAACCGCCCCAAAGGGAAACTCCAAATTCATTAATTCCGTTTTTGTCAAAATCGCCAATCACAACGGAATTGGAATAAACATAAGGCAACCAAAAAATCTGGTCAAATTTGTTGGTTTTCTCTGAATACTTAAGAATATAAAGATTTGGAAACAACGAAAGAAAAACCTCATCACTTAAATCACCATCGAAATCTCCGCAATTAATTCCATTACGGTAAAAAATTCCTTGAGGGGTTGCCCCTACCCTACTACCCCATATAGCAAGTTCCTCTTTAATTTCATAATTGTTCCTTCCTAAACTTTGTAAAGTAAAGAGATTCCAAAGCGACGAATATTCGAAAGAAAATGTTTCGGAAAAAGTATTTGTAATAGCAATAAAAGCAAGAACTGGTTCCATTTTGTAAGTAGTTTGGTAGATAGATGTAGAAACAGTAAAAGGGTCGATTGGTAATTTTTGGCTAAATTCAAATTCAAAAGTTCTAAGCCTACTATTGTATTGATATATCAACAAATTGCCATAAGTAGTAAAAAAAGACAACTCTATTAACCCATCCCCATCAAAATCAGCAAATTGCAAGTTAGGTTTAGTACCAATTGAACCCATTGTGTCCACTGGGGTAATTTCGTTTTGTAATATGTAACCTTTGTCCGTATGCTTATAAATTAATATTGAATTATTATTGTAGCAAACAATTTCATCTTTTCCATCTCTATCGACATCAAAAAACATCGAACCCCATAAAATCTCGGTTGATTTGCTTTCGAAAACTACATTTTCGAAAAACTTACTTGTATCTTTTGGTTCAAAAACTTTTATCCGACCGAAACTTGTTGTCAAAATCTCGTCAAATCCATTTCCATTTGAGTTTCCGATACTAATTGGTATTAAAGGTTGGGGATATTCAGCAATTTTGTGAAATGTAGAATCTTTTGAATTATATGAATAGTATGCCAAATTTCCCCAATCCAGTTGTTTATATGGATTAATTAATAGTCCATCTTGTGAGAATTGCTTAAATTTTGAAACTTTTGGATAAATGTAAGACATTGGGAGTTTCTTGTGCTTTGAAATTACTGATTTTTGACATTGAAAAATAAAATCGGATATAGTTAAAGTGTCGTAAAACTCCAAGCCCCCATAAGTGGAATGTTGAACAATGATAATTAGTTTATTCTTTGAATGATCTTGCAAGTTTAGGTCAAGAGTAACAAAATGTTGAGTTTCATATAAATTGTCCGAGAATTTCCCAAGAAAATTGCTACTATCGAAAACCAGAACATTGCAAAAAGAACGATGATTGGTGTGAGAAGTATAAACCAAAAGGTTTCTTTGTTCATAAATTGAATTAATTAGTTTACTTTTATTTACAATTAAACCACTATCACTAGAAAAAATAGTAAAGTTTCTTGCAAAAAGATATTTATTCCCATTTTTCAATTTCATAACCAATCGAAGAGCATAATTTCCAAGCGCCAAATTTTCAATATCTAAAAGATAAACCTCGTTTTCAGTTTGAATAACTCTGTTATTAATTACTTTTTCAACAAAGATTGTATCGTCCTTCCACAATTCGATATCAAAAGAATCAAAAAAAGGGGAATAAATTGAAAATACAATGTTGACAGTTTTGTTCTTCTTTTTATCAATTTCTTGCCCTTCAATTGGATATGAAATCTCAACTTTAGACGAACCAACAAAATTCACCGCATCCGTAGCGTTGACAATTCCTTGGTTTAAACTTTTTTTGTCACCATATATTGGTTTTTGTGTTGCTTTCAAAATCGATTTAATTTCGTCGCATTTTAAATTAGGATTTAATTGAAGCAATAAAGCAACCACACCCGAAACAATAGGTGCAGAAAAAGACGTGCCAGAAACATATTTGTATTTATTTTCTAGGGTTGTCGATAATATTTCATACCCAGGTGCAAAGATATCTACTCTAGGTCCGTAGTTACTACTTTTTCCAATAAAACCATTTTTAGTACTTGCTCCCACAGAAATAACCTCGGGATAGTCAGATGGGAAATGGTCTATGATTTCACCGTCGTTACCTGCCGAAGCAATAATGATACATCCCATCGAAGAAGCAAATTTAATTGCATCCCATAACAACCGAGAGTTGTAGTAAGTTCCAAAAGATAAATTCAATACGTTTACCTTGTTTAATGCTGCGTAAATTATTGCGGCAGAAATATCCTTGACCTCTGCATTTCCAGTAACATCAAAAGAGCGTAGAACAACTAACTTTGAATTTGGGGCTACTCCGACAATTCCTGTATCGTTTAAACCAGCACAAAGGACTCCAGCAACAAGGGTTCCGTGGCTATGTTCATCCTCTGGGATTGCATCCATTCCAGAATAATCCCCAAAGTTACCAACAATCTGGTCTACAAAGTCGTAACCTATTACATCATCAACGAAACCATTTGAATCTTCATCCTTTCCGTTAAGGTCTCCAGAGACACCATTAACAAAAGTTGTATCGGGCCAAGGTTCGAAAGTCCCGTTTTTATTAATATCCTCTTTAGAATTTACCCAAATTCTATCAACAAATTCTTTATGATTAAAGTCCAAGCCAGTGTCTATCAATCCAATCAAAATATTCTTCCCTTTCGATTTTTCCCAAGCGTTTCTCGCTTCAATTGCTTCCAAATACCACTGTTCCTTAAAATATTCATCCTTAATATCCAAAGAATTTATTGAAATCTTGATATTTGGTTCTATAAATTCAACAATATCTTGTTTCAATAATTTCATTAATTCTATATCAAAAAGGGTATCTTTAAGATAAATCACAGAATATTTTTGTAAACCAATTAATATATTTTTTCCTTCCTGGGGCAAATCTATATCTTTTCTTTTGAGAAAGTTTTCTATGGTTTTCTCAGAAATAATTTCCCTAAAACCCAGATTAAACTTTCTTTCAAGTAAAGGGAGCAAACTTTGCTTTGCTTCAACTGTCCTAAACTTAATAATAAAAGAGGATGCAAAAATTGTAAATGGAAAATAAAATATCAAAATGGTAAGAAAGGTTACAAATTTTATATTCATTTTACATATTTGCTAAATTTTTTAATACGAACAAAGCAAATTAATATTAATTGATACAATAATTTGTTATATTTGGTTTTTCAAATAGGTACATTTATGAAAACTTACCTAATTCCTGCCTTCTTTTTTTTAGCGTTGTTCTTTTCTTGTCAAAAAGCAGAAGACCCAAATTCAATTTCTGGCGATCCTAAAACTGAATTCACCAATGTTGGGGATACCACCTCAATTTATTTTGAACTCAGACAGTTAGGACTTGGTTCAAATTATATTGGGGTCGATGTAGCAGTTGTTAGTAACAATAATGGTATTGTAACATCAAAAGGAAGGCTGCGTATCGACACAGTTTTAACTCATAAGGTTGACACAACTTTAGGTACTGCCAAACTTCCTCCAGAAGTAAAGCGAGAAATTAGAGAAAAGCTTATACGAGTTTTCAATGCAAAGGTCGACTCGAGCGACAAAAACAATATCAAAATCGACTTCGAAATCAAATCTAAAGTTACATCTGAAGGAATTCAAGATTTTCACCACAGCGAAGGGGACCTTTCCAAACCTTTTACACTTGTGAAATACAGTGCAAAAGTTGGCGACAAATATGAATTTACCGATAAAGATGGAAACAAGTTCGTTCGAGAAGTTATAAAAAGGTCTACAACCGACGACTACCCAATAGGATTTTGGTACATTAAAGTAATTGTCGTTGAAGAAACAATTGTCGAAGGCCCCTTAAAAGACTTTTTTGGAAAAATAATCTACTACACGAATCACAAATTTGGCCTTGTAGGAGTTGAATTGGAAAGAGATGGGAAAAAATATGAAATAGGCATTTTCCCACCAAATTTGTAGCTTTATCTTTCACTTGATTTAGTACGGTTCCAAATTGCATCCATTTCGGAAAGGGTCATTTCCGAAAGGTTTTTATTGTTTCTTTTAGCATAATCTTCGATTGTTTGAAACCGACGAATAAACTTGTTGTTTGTCTTTTGAAGAGCAATTTCGGGGCTTATCCCCAAAAATCTAGCATAATTAACAAGAGCAAAAAGCAAATCTCCGAACTCTTCTTCAACTTTGTCCAAATTTTCTTCATTCTCAATTGCAATTTTCAATTCCTCGAACTCTTCTAATACTTTTGCCATTACATCTTCTCGCTTTTCCCAATCGAAACCCACTCGAGATGCTTTATATTGTATCCTTTCAGCTCGCAACAGAGAGGGCAAATTTATTGGAACTCCTTCGAGAACAGAAGACTTACCTTCTTTCTGTTTCAATTCCTCCCAATTTTTCAAAACTTCTTCTTCTCCATTTACCTCCGTCGAAGAAAAAACGTGCGGATGACGAAAAACGAGTTTTTCTTGGATCTTTTTTAAAACATCAACAAGATTGAAAGCCCCTCTTTCTTCTGCCATTACGCTATGCATAACAATATGAAGAAACAAGTCACCAAGTTCTTCTAAAAAATCTCTATCGTTTCGGTTTTCTATTGCCGAAATAGTTTCGTAAGCTTCTTCAATCAACAAAGGAGCTATACTTTCATTGGTTTGTTTCCTATCCCAAGGACAATGTATCCTAAGTAATTTAACAATTTCAACGAAATTCAAAAATTGGTCGCAAAGACTTTCTGGATTTTTTGGTTTTGGTACTTCAATTTTATCTTTTTCCATATTTTCTCCTAATTAAAAGATTAATAAGATAGGAAATAGATGAAATTATTGTAAAATTAAGGACAAAAATTAAAGTTTCTTATCTATTGGAAATTTTTACTTACAATCGTTGCTGTTGCTTGGGCAGTAGGTGTAACTAATATGTCTTGAATCATAATATGTTGAGGCAATGTTACACAAAACAAAATAATATTTGCAATATCATCACCCGTTAAGGGTTGATAGCCTAAATAAACTTTTTTAGCTCTTTCCTTGTCGCCGTGAAACCTAACCTCGGAAAATTCAGTTTCCACTAAACCGGGGTCGATATTGGTTATTCGAATATTTGTGCCATTGAAGTCGATAATCATTGCCTCGGACAATGCCTTGACAGCAAATTTGGTGGCACAATAAACATTTCCATTGGGATAAACCGCTCTTCCAGCAAGTGACGCAATATTAACAATATGTCCAGAATTTTTTTGCAAAAGAATTGGTGCAACTAATTTTGTAACATACAATAAACCTTTAATATTCGTATCGATCATTTCCTCCCAATCTTGGATTTTACCCTCGTAAATTTTTTCAAGTCCTCTTGCAAGCCCAGCATTGTTAATTAAGATTGATATATCTTTAAAATCTTCTGGAATATTTGAAAATTCTTCTTCTAAATGCTTATAATTTCGGACATCAGCACAAATTAAATGTACTTGTGTGTTATACAACTCAATCAGCTTTTCCTTTAACAATTTTAAACGCTCATATCTTCGAGCAACCAAGACTAACTTCGCTCCATTTTCTGCGAAAACTCGAGCAGTTGCTTCACCAATTCCAGAAGAAGCACCAGTAATCAATGCAACTACACCTTCAAGTTTCTTTCCCATATCTAAACTTTCAATTTATCTTTAACAACTTCAATAACTTCCTTGTGTATTTCTTCTATGGAACTAGTTCCATTGATAACAATTATTCTATTTGGAAATTTGTTTGCTAATTCTCTAAAACCGTTTACTACACGCAAAAGATAATCGGTTGTTTCATTTTCCATACGGTCGGTTGTTTTTTTTCTTGCACGCTCAAACATTATTTCCAATGGAATATCAAGCAAAAAAGTTAATTGTGGTTCAATTCCGCCAGAAGCATAAAAGTTACATTTTTCCACTAAATCCAAAGGCAAACCTCTACCATAACCTTGATATGCAATTGTAGAATCCCAAAATCTATCACAGATGACTGTGATACCCTTGTTTACAAGTGGTTTTATTACTTTTGTCACTAGGTCGGAACGAGCAGCTTCGAAAAGGAAAAATTCTGTAAAGGGGTTTAATTCATTCGAGGGTTTTAGCAAAATTTCTCTTATCTTTTCGGCAATTTCTGTTCCACCGGGCTCTCTTAATGTAACAACGTTTAATCCTTTATTAATTAAATATTTAGCAAGGAGCTGAACTTGGGTTGTTTTCCCAGCAAGGTCGATACCTTCAAAAGTAATTAGCATTGGTTTCCACCCTTTCCTTCGACAATAACTACAAACTCTCCTTTAACAACTAATTTATTAGAATTTACAAAACTAACTATTTCTTCGATTGTTCCGCGAATAAATTCTTCGTTATATTTTGTTATTTCTTTTGCAATACAAATTTTCCTCCTTGGCTCGACATATTGAAAAAGTTCATTAATAAATTTTAATAAAGAATGCGTTGGTACATAAATAATTGATGTTGAAGTTTCTTGCGAAATAAGTTCAAGAAACTTTTTTAAACCTTTTCTTTTTGGAGGAAAGCCAAAAAATTTGAACACATTCGGTGGCAATCCACTTGCTACAAGGGCAGGAACAAATGCTGTGGCTCCAGGTAACGGAACTATCCGAATTCCAGCATCTATACAGCGAACAACAAGTTTATATCCGGGGTCGGAAATCAATGGAGTACCAGCCTCCGAAATTAAGGCAATGTTGTTTCCACTTTGCAATAAATTCAAAATTTGTGCGGATTTTTCCCCTTCAACGTTATCGTAATAACTAACTAACCTCTTTTTCGGCAAGCCTAACAGTTTCAAAAATTTTCCAGTTGTTCTTGTATCTTCGGTAGCTATAATATTTACTTCTTTTAAAACTTCGAGGGCACGAAGGGTAACATCTTTCAGATTTCCAATTGGTGTTGGTACAATATATAAAATTCCTTCGTTACTTTTGTCTTCAGCCAACTTGTTCCCTTAGTTTTTGAAAAAAATCCTTCAATATTTTTGAAGACTCTTCTTGCAAAATACCACTAACTACCTCGACTCTATGATTTAACAAATTGTTGTTTAGAACATTGATTACCGAACCTCCAGCACCACTCTTCGGGTCGTAAGCAGCAAAAACTACTTTCCCTATTCTTGCCAAAACTAAAGCTCCGGCGCACATAGGACAAGGTTCTAATGTTGTAAACAATGTATACTCATACAAATATTTAACACCAGTTTTTTTTAGTGCCTTCCTAAGTGCAATAAACTCAGCGTGATATGTTGGGTCCTTTCTTTTTTCAACTTCATTGTGGCCCAAAGAAACTATCTCACCATCTTTAACAATTAGAGCACCAACTGGAACGTCCAAACTTTTTAACGATTTTTTAGCCTCCTTTAATGCAATTTTCATATAAAACTCGTAATCCATAACTACCCAAAGCACTCTTATCGTAAAATCATAAACAAATTTAATTAAAACATCTCAACAAAATCTAACAATATTTCGTCAATCTCATTTTGGATATTCTATGTTTCAAGGTAAAATTGAAATAGCCGACGGAAAGATTGTAAACCTTATTCCAAAAGAAAATTCACTTCTTGTAATAATTAACGGAAAGACCCAAAACTTTGGAAATTCCTATGCCTTTCTGGGATTTACCGACTCCCACCTCCACTTACTTTATGGAGGAGAATTCCTAACTATGCCAGATTTATCGAAGGCAAGGTCGGAAGAAGAATGCATTGAAATAATTAGACAAAAACCATTCTATCGGGGTGAATGGATATTTGCTCGCGGTTGGAATCAAGAAAATTGGAAAGAAAAAGACTTTCCAACAAAGGACTCTTTGGATAGAGCGTTTCCATTCCAACCAGTATGTCTTATTCGCCAAGATGGACATTGTTTGTGGGTAAACTCAAAGGCAATGGAAATTTGTAATATCAATGAAAAAACCCCAGACCCTAAAGGCGGTAAAATTGTTCGATGCGAAAGCGGAAAGCCAAATGGAATATTAATAGATGAAGCTATCGAACTTGTTCGTCCAAAACTTCCGAATTACAGCACGGAACAATACTTTTACTTCCTTCAGCAAAGTATTAATTTTTTAACAAAATATGGAATAACTACCGTTCACGATATGGATGTTGACCCAAATTTATTGAAATTATATTATGATTATTTCTCTTCTAATTCTCCAAAAATTAATGTAAAAATCTTTCTATCTGGAAAACGATTTGAAGAATTTAACCAAATCTTTCAAGGTTCCAACAACAAATATCTTGAAGTTGTTGGTTTAAAATATTACCTTGACGGGGCTTTTGGTTCTTTTGGTGCCCTATTAAACGAACCGTATTCCGACCATCCACTTTCTTCTGGTTTGCAATTATTATCGGAAGAAGAACTTTTTGAAGCATTTAAAATCACTGCTGAAAATAAATTAGGCATTGCAATACATTCTATCGGTGATAAAGCTACAAACATTATTTTAAATGCCTATGAGAAATTTATTAATTTCCATTCAAAAACTCCAAAATTTATAAGAATCGAACATTGCCAACTTGTCCAACCAACGGATATACCGCGTTTCAATAAACTTGGAATTTTTGCTTCAATCCAACCTATTCATTTTCTATCAGATTTTGAAATGGCTCGAAGCCGTTTGGGTAAAAGAACAAAATTCGCTTATCCTTGGAAATCTTTTCTTGCGAACGATGTAATTATTTGCTCTGGTTCAGATTTTCCAATAGAAAACCCAGACCCAATCCAAGGAATTAGCTTGCTTGTAAATAGAAATTCATTCGATAAGGATCATTTATTTGGGTTCGAGGAGATATCAATCGAAAATGCAATTAATAGTTATACACTATTTCCTTATATTTCGATATCTCAAACACACTCCAAATTAGAGATAGGAGGTGTAGCTAATATTACTATACTTAGTCACAATCCCTTTAAAATACCCAAAAAAGAAATTCCAACAATAAAAATTGTGGGAACAATAATCCAAGGAGAAATCATTTATTCACTTTAATTGAATTAATATGATTTTCAAATTGCAATTTGAATAATTTCGAGTAAATTCCGTCCATTCTTATTAATTCCGAGTGGGTTCCAATTTCTCTGACCCGACCTTTATGCAAAACAATTATCTTATCGGCGCGCTGAATCGTAGAAAATCTATGTGCAATTACAATAGAGGTCCGACCAGAAATTAATTTTAATATCGCATTCTCTATTTGCTTTTCCAATTCTGGGTCTATGTTCGAAGTAGCTTCATCAAGAATTAGTATCTCTGGATTTCTAATGATTGCCCGAGTGAAAGAAAGCAATTGTTTTTGACCAGAAGACAGAGTAATTCCTTTTTCAACAACATTAGTATTGAATCGTTCTGGTAATTTATTAATAAAATCGAAAGAACCAATTTCTTTTGTCGCATTTACAATTTCTTCGAAATCGATTGTTCCATCTCCAAGGGTCAAATTTTCTATTATACGCCTTGAAAAAAGAAATACATCTTGGCTAACATAGGATATTTTACTTCTAAGAGAACTTAAATCGTAACTTCTTATATCTTCGCCATCTATTAATATTTTTCCAGAAGAAACATCATAAAACCGACATAACAAATTCACAATCGTAGTTTTACCCGCCCCAGTATGACCCACCAATGCAACTGTTTCTCCTTTATTAATCTTGAAAGACACATCAATCAATACTTGTTTTTCGCCATCATAGGAAAACCACACATTTTCAAATTCTATAGACTTATCCAGTTTTTCAAAAGTCTTTTTAATGGGGGAAACAATATTAGTTATTTTAGTATCCAGAATCTCGAAAATCCTTTCACTGGAAGCCATAGCATTTTGGAGGTTTGTAAACTTTTCGGACAAATCCCTAATAGGCCGATAAAACATTTCAGCATATTGAATAAAAGCAAAAAATGTTCCGATTGTCATAAAACCCGAAAGAATATTTTCCGAAGTGTACCAAATAATTAAACCTAATGAAACAGCACTTAAAAATTCAATTGTTGGGAAAAATATTGCATAATAGTTGATTGTTTTTACCCACAAATTTTTATTTTCCGAATTAATTGTCTCGAATTTCGCGTTGAATTCTTTTTCGCGATTGAATAATTTGATTGTAAGAATTCCAGAAAGAAACTCATTGATAAAAGTATTCAACTTCGCAACACTTTTTCGAATCTCCCGGAATGTCTTTCTTACTTTATTTCGAAAAATCCAAGTTGCAAAAACTAATAAGGGCAAAATCGATAATGTAATCAAAGTAAGCGAGAAATTTAAATAGAACATAAAGCCAATAATTGCAACAATGAGTACCAAATCTGTAATGATTAGAATAATTCCGCCAGAAAGTAATTCAGAAATGGTCTCGATATCGTTTGTAACTCGTGTAACTAAGCGTCCGACTGGATTTCTGTCGAAAAACGAAATGTCGAGCTTTTGCAGATGCTCAAAGACTTTTGTCCTTAATCCCAAAATTGCACTTTGTCCCAACCATTTCATTAGATAATTTGCTAAGAATTGAATTGTTGAATGCAGAAAAAGGAGTATAAAAATTAACAATACGAACAACAAAAAGCCAGTTTTATTCGAATGCAAAACATAGTTATCAATTGCAATTTTGGAGAGTACTGGTCTTAGTGGACCAAGTACTGTGGTCAACAGCATCAACAAAAACGACAAAAGAAAAACCTTTTTGTAAGGTTTAATAAATATTAATAGTCTTTTAGTAATATTCCAATCGAACTCTTTGTATTCTTGTTCTTCAGTTGATGTTTTGGACATATTCGTAATAATTGTTAACCAAGATATTAACTAATACTTCGAAATCATTCGGGGACAATTCTTCTGCCCTTTTCATAAAAAAACTTTTCAAAACCGGGTCCAACTCGGATAATAACTCGCCAATGCCCAAGCGCTTAAAAAGAGAATTCAACAACATTTTCCTTCTTTGGTTAAAAGCCTTTCTAACTACTTGCTTTAAAATCGAATAATTTGGATACTCAATTCTATCTTGTAATACTTCCAAACTTACAACAGTCGAGTAAACTTTTGGAACAGGTGAAAAACATTGTGGAGGTACAGAAATTAGTTTCCGCGGTTTTGTAAAATATTGAAGCAAAACAGACAAAGTCCCATATTCCTTTGTTTTCGGTTTAGCAACTATTCTCTCGCCAACTTCTCTTTGAACCATTAATACTGCTTTTTCGTAAGAAAATCTGTTATCCAAAAATTTAAATAATATTGGACTTGTCAAATAATATGGAATATTCCCAACCAATATTATTTTTTTGCCAAAAATATTTGAAAAATATTCCTCGTTAAATTCCAAAAAATCTTGGTTTATTATTTTATATCTCTGGGAATCCGAAAATAGTCCTTCTAACTCGTGGCAAAGCATCTTGTCTATTTCTACACCAATGTAAAAAATTGGAAGTCGGATTAAGAATTCAGTAAGCTTTCCCTTACCGGGTCCAATTTCTACAACTAAATCGTTTTCTTTAAGTTCAAGGAAGCCGACAATTTTCTTTGCAATATTATTATCTATCAAAAAGTTTTGTCCAAGGGACTTTTTGCTAGTAAAAGAAGCATTCTTCATTTATCTTTTCGATTAAAAATCTCATACACTTTATCGTATATCTCTACCATTGATTGAGAAATAACTTTTGTGTCCGCAATTAGAGAGATGAAAGAGGTATCGCCATTCCATCTTGGAATAATATGGAAATGAATATGCTCTGGTAAACCTGCTCCTGCAACTCTACCAATATTAATCCCAACATTGAACCCGTGAGGTGCCATAGCCTCGTCGAGAACATTAATACTTTTACGAACCACTTTGATGAAATCTAAAAGTTCTATCTCGTTCAACTCATCCATTGTTGATATATGTTTTAAAGGGCAGACAAGAAGATGTCCAGCATTGTAAGGAAATTTATTCATAAGAACAATAGAATGTTCACTTCTGAACACAACAAGGCGTTCTTTTGCTTCTTCTTTCTTTTCGATTGCATCGCATACAAAGCAAGAATTATTGTTTCCTTCGTCGCTAAAAGATTCTATATATTTGGACCTCCAAGGCGACCAAAGAATTTTCATAACCACCCCTTTTTCAACTAAATAAAAAACGCTTACACAAAAACGTGTAAGCGTTTTATTTATTTAATATTAAACATTACAAAGTAAACCTAATATCAACTCCCGCTTGAATTGCGCTAACTTTCCAAGATTCAACATTATTAACGTTTGTAACACCAAGATTATAAAAAATTCCCGGAATAATGTCAATTTTTGTACCAGTAATGATTTCGTATTGAACACCAAATTTCAAAGAAAAACGTATCGAATTTGCACTTACTCCTTGATTCTGTGGAGTTGGTCGCGCTGGTGGACCATCCCAAGAAATTATTGTTCTATCGTTATTTTCATATCTAACAACTTTAGCAGCATTTGGGTCGTTTGGAGCAATTCTTTTAAACTTAACATTATCGGGTTCAATTAATTCCATTTTTTGTAGTAAATGACTTTTAAGAACAATATCGAAGCTGGGACCACCGGTAATTACTAAACCATATGCAATATTGAACTTATACATTGCTTCGATAGTCAAAAGGCTATATGTTACATCCAATGAATGTCTTGTAGAAGACAAAACTGTAGTGAAACCCCCTTCCTTCTTTTCTACAAGGGAGGGATAAGTATCACCTTCTTTGGTAAACGAAGCAGGCATAGTACTATACATTATTCGACCAACCAAAGAGTGCTTGGAAGTGATACCACCAAGAATCTGTTCGTAAAATGCACCAAAGAAAAAGCCATTAGAAGAACCATTGGTAAAGAAAGGACAAAGCGGGTCATCGGCAAAGGAAGCAAGGTTGGCAGAATGAACTGCTCGATTGAAACCACCAACAGGTCCAAGATAAATAGCTGCGCTCCCTTTCCCGGGGCCTAAAGGTGTTGGTCCTTCTTCCTCTTCTTGCGAAAAAACCAATGTAAATGAACTAATAAACAGAGCCAAAAGTATAGAATAAAACTTCATAAAACACCTACTTTAATTTTATTACCATAATTTCTTTTGTTCTATTCACAAAATACAATTTTACAAAATAAATTCCATTTTCCAAAAATTGTAAGTTAATTTTTTTCAAATTTAACCCAGCGTTAATTTCAATTTTACTTTTCTCTAAAACGACATTACCTAAATTATCAAAAATATCTATTAAAACCAAATCATTTTGATTCGATATGAATTCCAAAAACAATTCATCTTCAATTGGAATAGGATAATAGTTCAATAAAAAAGCACCATTGATTAACTCGATATTTCGCAACGGATGTACACAATATGGCTCAATTGGCACATTTAAAGAATTTTCAAATGAAGTAAAGCAGGAATTTTCACTTACATTTCCCTTAAAGTTAACAATTAACTCATTGGTTAAATATGTTCGGAAAGGAATTCTAATCGACCATTGAGTATTTGGTTCGTTCACTTTGATATCATTACAAACTACTTGAATTGAGCTTCCATTAATATTTTTGTTTATAGGCAACTTCCAAATTTTCTGTGAATCAAATAATTCCAAATCAACTAGATTATCTAAAAACATAACCTGAGAGGGATTTTCCACCTCTAATGAAAAATTCAAATCGAAAGGAATTGCAGAAAATCCTAAAAACTTTCCTTTAACCAACAAAGAAGATTCCTCTCCTATTTTTACAACCTTCCCTTGAGTTTCTAACAAAATTGTCTGTTTCATTTTTGGAAGGGCAAATTGAATTTCTTTAAACAAAGTCGAATCACCATTTTCGCCATAAATAATAGTTATTTTTAAATTTACATCCCCACTTTGCTCTGGAATTCCAGTTAACTTACCATTGAGTTTTTCATTGGGAAAAACAAATTTTCCAGTCAATAATGTATCTGCATTAATAATTGAGAAATTTTTCATTTCGAACCGAGTACCATAGATTGGGAAAGGAATATTTCCAGTATTTTCAATCGAAAAATCCACTGAAACTAAATTACATACATATTCTGGAACCAAATACTTAACTAATAAGTTTGCATTCAATGTATCTCTGCTCTTCGCATAACCTATTAACTTAATCTTGGATGTAATAAAAGTATCGGAAGGGGTTGCATCGGAAAAAACTAGCAATTCCATTTGATGTGTACCTACAAACGAAGGTTTAAAGGTAATAGGTATGGAAAGAAAAGAATTTTTAGGAATTAACAAATTTTTTAATAAGGAATAATCGATATCGAAAGAGGAAATATCACCAGAGAGGGGGATTATTTCCTTTACAAACAAATCATCAGTTCCAGTTGAAAAAACAATTGAAAAGTCCTTTGAAATTTTGTCGTAAACAAAAATCGTATCAAAAATTGCATCTTGGGTCTTAATTTCGGGGAGGATTCCTTCCCCTATTAATTCAATAGTAACTAGATTATGATATTTCCAATTTACTTTGTAATACACTTTCTGTGTCTTAATTCCAACAGAACTTGGTTCGAACTTAATATAAATTGGTAAAGTATCTAAAAATTTAACATTTTTTTGTTCAAGATTACCAGAAAAGAAGGATTCAAATTTATCGTAATATTGAAAATCCAATGTAGCCTCGATGTTTCCTTTATTAACAAAATACACAACAGTATCTTTAGTGTGTCCCACCCTTACTTTTCCAAAATCAACTATTAAAGGTTCGATAAGGGGAGCAACCCCAATTCCTTTTATTTCTGCCTCGGGTCTAGCCTTTAATTCATCGAAGAAAACAACACTACTAATAAATTCCATCCTTTGATTGGGATAGAATAATACATCGAAGTAAGCAGTATCACCAATTTTAAGATTAAACTTCCCTTTATAATTCATTTTAAAAACATTTGGAAAAGTCTTAAAAGCAATAGAATCAAAGGAAATAGGTAAATCACTTAAATTGATAATACCAACCTTTCCATAAGCAGTATCGCCAATGTAAACCTTTCCAAAGTCGTAACCGATTGTTTTAAATTTCCAATTAAGAAATTCAACCCTAATTGGTATTTTAAGTGTTAAGTTGCAATCAAGTTGAATTAATAGGGTGTCGAAGTTCTCTTGCAAATTTCCATTTGGAGTAAGCTGGACAAATATAGAAAATGTGTCGTTTTTTAAAAAATCGAAAGGTAACTTTTTGGAAATGTTCCACCTAAAACGTGGGTCGGCACGAGAAAAAGAAATACTCAAAACATTGAGGTTTTTTCCTGTGTTTCGAATTAATACCGATTTTCGCAAAGTGTCGTAAGGTTTGACTTGTGTAAATACAATTTCGTTGGGCAAAGAAATCGAAGGTGGCTCATAAAAATATGATAGTCTCTTTGAGTTTCCATTTCTGTCGCGAACCTCGATGACAATTTTACCTTGTTTGAACGGGTCAACTACATTGCAATTGAAATAGGCAAAAGTTGTTGTATCGGTAATATTTGGTAAGAAATAAACAAAATTGTAGGTACTATCGGAAATTACGTAAATGTAATTAATTCCAGTATTTTGGTCCTTTATTTGTTCATAAAAATAACCTTGAATTTTGCCGCATTCCGCACTATAAACCAGTTCCGGAGGAACGGAATCTCCAATATATGGATTAACAAGACTTGAACCTAATACCAAAGCATAAGCATCGGCAAGACCTACTCCATAAACTATTCCAGCAATTTTTCCTTTATTTGTATTTATTTGATATCTTCCATATGGAATTTTGATATTTGCCCAAAAGTAAGTGTCATTGAAAAGTTTATAGATATAAACATTATTTGTCAAATCAACAATTTTCGTAGAATTTATATAAGTTTCATTTAAAGCATCTATTGTGCCAATTAAGTTTACAAAATGGGCAACAAACTGCGAAGGATTCCAAGTAATATTAGCGGGTGTTTGAAATGTAACATTCGTAACAAATTGTTCTATAGGAGGAACAAGTGTCATTGCTGGGTCGTAATTTGGTGAATCCCAATCAGTTCCCGAATGCATTATGAATTGTGCCATTTGAATTGGTTTGTCGGATATCCATTTCCTTGGTTCTGCAACATATGGAATTTCTAAAACATCATAGTTGTTGCTTAGGACAAAAGTCTGGGTTCCATTTTGAGAGATAGAAGTTATGGTTGTGTTGGGAAAGTAAGATGTAATTTTAATAAGGTCGCCAAAGGGGCTTGTCCCAAAAGGTACTGTGATAAATTCTCGACCCCAAGAATTTGTAGGCATAAGCATTTCGCAAAGATGGTTTTTTGAATCCCATTTAGGAACAAGGTTTTGTGGAATTGCAGTTCGAACGTGACCAGAAATAACCCCAAAGGGTTTATCACCCCGAACGACTGTACCACTTAAATCGCCATAGCCCTTAGCAAAGGGGAAAGATTTAACAAGGTAAGTTTGACCTTTGTTTAATGTTAAATTTTTAGGATAACCTATCTGAAGTCCTTTTTCTGTTATTGCTTTTGGAAAAAAAGTTATATTCGTTGAATCATAGGCAGCAATTATTAGAAATTCGCTTTGCCTTGGGGTTTTGCGATAAAGAGAATCAACTGGGTCGAGAAATATATCCGAAGTAGTATTATACTGGTCGTTTGCAATTGAAACTATTACGTACTCTTTACCCCATTTTTCCACGGGAATTGCGGTATAAGCATCGGAAGTAAGATATTGTGTTGAAAATCCATAAACTAATATCGGATTCTCGCTAATGATTTCAACAGACTTTTTTCGAATTACCTCGGATTCATAATTCTCGAACTGAATTGGAACACTTATTTCAAGATTTTTTGTTGTATTTACATTGAAGAATTCTACTAAACTATCATTAGGAAAAATAACTTTAATATTTGTTGTTGAAGATGGGAAAATGAATAATTTAAGATGTAAACCACCGTAACGAGGGTCTATGGAAATTTCATTCTGCATAAATCCAACAAAGAAATGTGTCCCCTCGTACGAAGAATATTGTGTTTGTATCGCATAAGTTGTAATCTTAGGTAAAAGAAAGAAAAGTATAATAATATATTTTAAATAAAATTTCATATCTCAATAAAATATAACAGATTAAATTAATACTTTTTTTGAAATTTAATATAAAAGTGGCTTATTTTTAAGAAAATCTTTTGGATATGAGTAATATTTGTCTATGTTTTTTTCGAAAATAATCTTTGGAATTACTTCCCCACTTACGTTTCCTTTCCAAAGGACGTTATCTACTTCATTGTTAACAAAACTAATAATAACGCTTTCGGAAATGTAATTAGCAAGTTGAATTTCTCCAGTTTCATCATTTTTTAAAAAGTAATTTGTCTTGGAATTTCCAATGCCTAGGATGTAATCTATTTTATTATCAGAAAAAAATACCTTAATTGTGTCGGATTGTATTTTTTGTATGTAACTTGTATCAATATTGCTTGGGGAAAGTATCAAAGCATTTCGAATAAACTCAACTAAAGATACTTTGTTATCCTTAAAAACAAAAAACAAAGAATCGCCACGAAATTCAGTAGAATCGTACCACAACTGAGGCGAACCAACTAAAAAACCAACGCCTTTATTTCTATACAAGATTCCATAATCTCCTTTGGACGTCAATTCGCCTTTAAATAATCTAACTGAATTTGTAAATTTTATGGAAATACCATCGTTATCCCTTTGAGAAAACAATGTATCGGCGAATAAAAACAAACTATCGAGTTTTTTTGCATTCGTATCATTCTCAATTTTAATTGTATCAACTAATATTAATCTTGGATTTTCGTAACTTTTGGAAAAGTTGTTTTTTCGGTCGAAAAAAAGTTTTCCACAAAAAACTTCCAAAGGTTCGTATTTTCCTTTTGTATAAACATTAGAATAGGCGTTAAGTACATTATTGCTCTTTGAGTAAACGAGCGTATCTGAAAATAATAACAATGAATCAGTTTCTAACCTTACCTTTCCAAATGCGTAAATAATTTGGTTGGAACGGTCATAATCTACATTCTTAGCGGTCAACTTTGATTTTTTTTCTTCGTAATAAACATCTTCGTAGAAATTAGCCACACGAGTTTTGAAATTGTACGAGCCAAACTTTGCTTTCAAATAATTCTGAGGGTCTTTTATTTCAATTGCAGTGTTTGAACTCGCAATCGATTTATTTCCATCATACTCAATATATTCCGAAATTAACACTAATGTATCTTGAACAATCTTTACAGAACCAAACAAAATTGCTTTATTTTCCTCGATATAATGAATTGCTTTGTTGCAAAATAAATCCACCCTACCTTGGCGAAGATGAACATTGCCAACAAAATCCCGTACCGAAGATTCGTTTATTTTGTATCCAACGACACTATCGGCATTAATCAACAATATTGTATTTTGACACCAAAGAAAAGAATAAAACAGAAAAAAAAGAGAGGTTAATGAAAGAAAATTTTTATTCATTAAGCCCCAATTTCCTTTTATAAATTTGATAATTCTCTTCGTCGAAGCAAATAAAAATTACTTTCTCTATTCCTGGATTTTTTTCGACAAAATCTTTAACAGTCGATATTGCAATTTCGCAAGCAAGTTCTTTGGGAAAACCAAAAGCACCCGTTGAAATATTAGGGAATGCAATAGATTTTATTTTGTTTTCAACTGCTAGTTTTAAGGAATTCAAATAAGCATTCCTCAATATTGTTTCTTCGTCAAAATAACCCCCTTTCCAAATCGGACCTACCGTATGAATAACATATTTACATTTCAAATTTCCAGCATTTGTAATTACTGCTTTGCCTGGAGGTAAACTACCAATTTTTTGAACAATTTGTTTACATTCTTCCAGCAAAGTAGGACCGGCAGCCCTATGAATTGCACCATCTACACCACCACCACCCATTAATGAACTGTTTGCTGCGTTTACAATAGCATCAACTTCCAGTTTGGTTATATCCCCTTTAAGTAACTCTATTCTGGGCATAAAAACTCTTTGAATAACATAAAAGAGTAAATTAAGAAAAAAATAAAATTATTTCCAAATTAAAATATTTGCAGAAGCATTAGCCCAGTTGATAATTGGGGAAAAATAAACTCCAAATAATATTGTAAGGAAGGCAAGAATTATTACTATTACTTGATTCAAACCACTAATTGGAATTGAACCTTTATTTTCGTCCAAACCTCGAATAAACATATTTCGCATAATTTTAACATAGTAGTAAAGTGAAATAACACTGTTAATAACACCTACAACTGCTAACCAAATCAAATCTGCTTCGATTACAGCAGCAAAAACATAAAACTTTGCAATAAATCCAGCAGTTGGTGGCAACCCAATTAAAGAGAACAACAGTATGGAAAAAACAGCAGCAATCAAGGGTGAACGATATCCTAACCCCTCGAAATCTTTAATATCTTCACTATTGATTTTATCTGCAACAAGCATAACACAAATAAAAGCTCCAATATTCATCAAAAGATACATAAAGAAATAAACCAAGACAGAAGCTGTTCCATTATCGTTCAAAACTGCTACACCCATTAGAATATATCCAGCGTGAGCAATACTTGAATAGGCCAAAAGCCTTTTCAAATTGTTTTGCCACAAGGCAACGATGTTCCCTAAGGTCATTGTCAAGGTTGCCAAAATAGCCAAGATGAAAGACCAATCAATGTTTCCAACCATAGTCCATAACGAACCCAATGCCTCTGTTGGCGATGATAGTCCAAGTTTAAGGAACCTTAGAAGAACAGCAAAACCAGCTGCTTTCGAGGCAACAGATAAGTATGCAGTAATAGTAATTGGTGCTCCTTCGTAAACATCTGGTGTCCAAAAATGAAATGGAACGGCCGATATCTTATAGGCAAAACCAGCAAGAATAAGGAGGGAAGAAATAAAAAAAGGTAAAGTATCAATTTTATTAGTTGCCAAAAAATCTCTTATTTCAACAAGATTCAAACTACCAGTTAAACCATAAAGAAGGGAAATTCCATATATCATTAATCCAGAAGACACGGCACCAAAAATTACATATTTTAGCGAAGCTTCGCTCGCTCTTCGAATTTCCTTTGTATATCCAGCTAATATATACGAAGAGATACTCATTGTTTCGATTGCAAGGTAAATTAGGATGAGATTAGTTGCCCCTGAAACAAGAAACATACCAAAAGTCATACCTACAAGAAAAGTATAGAACTCGCCAAGATTCCTCCCTTTTTCCATTAATTCCTTGCTTTCGAAACTCATTAAAACAATGAGTACATTTGTCAATAAAATAATTATTTTAAAGAAAAAAGAAAAATCATCATATACAAACGAGTTAAGAAACCCAAATAAATTTTTGGGTTGAATAAATAAAACAATCCCGGCTAAAACAAAACCCAGAAGTGAAATATATCCATTGATAAAGCGAATTTTTCTAAATATCAAATCTGTAACAATTAGCAACAAAAGAGTGAAAACCAAAACCAATTCTGGTAAGAAAAATGATAAACTGTTTTGAAGATTGGCAACTAAATTTCCAAATTCAATCATAATACACACCTAAATCTTACATACCAGAAAGAAAATTACCAATAAGGACAAAGGGTTTCATAAATTCAACAAAATAATTGACAGAAGTATTCATCAAACTTAGCATTGGATTAGGATAGATACCAAGGTAAATGATGATTAAAGCAAGAGGAACAAGAGCAACATATTCTCGTGCTATTAAATCATCGCTTGGGAACTTTTTCCCAGTCGGGTCCCAAGGTTTGTTCCATCTATCTGGGAGTTTTCCAAAGAAAACCTTTTGAAGTGTCCACAACATATAAGCAGCACCCAAAATAATACCAAGCCCAGAGGCAATTGTAAGATAAGGATATGTATTGAAAGCACCTAAGAAAACCATTGCTTCGCTTATAAAGCCACTAAGCCCGGGAAGGCCAATTGCAGCAAAGAAAGCAACCATCATTATCCCAGTATAAACTGGCATTTTGTTTGCAAGTCCTCCAAATTCATCTAAACCACGAGTGTGTGCGCGGTCGTAAATAACACCCACAATCATAAACAGCATAGATGTAATTGTCCCGTGATTAAACATTTGGAATATTGCACCACTTATTCCTTCTGGCCTCATCGATGCTAAACCCAATACTACATAACCCATATGGCTAACACTTGAGTAGGCAATCAACTTTTTGAAGTCTCTTTGTCCAACTTTATGTTGTCCTAAAGCACACAATGCACCATAAATAATACTAATCATTCCAACCCAAGCAATTAGAGATTGAAAATAACCAACTGCATCGGGGAATATAGGAAAAGCAATTCTAATCATACCATAAGTTCCCATTTTCAAAAGGATTCCAGCAAGAATAACACTAATTGGTGTTGGGGCTTCAACGTGTGCATCGGGTAACCAAGTATGGAAAGGAACAGAAGGAACTTTAATAGCAAATCCAATAAACAATGCCATAAAGGCTATATATCTGATAGTTGTATGCATTCCAGCAAATATTGAATCGGGTTTATAGTTATTAGGATTCATCATATCGAGGATACTGAAACTTCCAACACTATAGTAAAGCCCAATCATTACAAGTAACATAAAAACCGAACCAACAAGAGTATAAATAAAGAACTTAATAGCAGCGTATTCCTTTCGTGGACCTCCCCAAATTCCAATCAAAAAATACATTGGAAGTAGCATTAATTCCCAGAACACATAGAAAAGGAAGAAATCCAAAGCAACAAAAACGCCCATCATTCCAGTATCTAAAAGCAAATACATAGCAAAATAGCCCTTTACACCCTTTTCAATAATGAAAGATGGGAAAACAGCAACAAAACAAACAATTGCTGTAAGAAGCACCATCGGAACACTTAAACCATCGATACCTAGAAAATACTCAATTTTAATTTGACCGATAATAGGGAAATTGGCATTAATCCAGGTTACTCTTTCAACAAACTGAAAAGTGGAAACATCATTAACTCCGGGGAGACTTTTGTTATAATTTAAATAAATAACTACTGCCAGAACTAATTGAATAAAAGTAATTACTACTGTAATCCATCGCATTATTATGTGCGAAACTTCTCGGCTACGCTCATCTTTGCCAAGAGGAACTAAAAGCACGAGCAACATTCCAATAATTGGCAAGAAAACTATCCACGTCAAAATCGGAAATCCCAAACTACTTTGCATTCTTCTTATCCTCCATTTATTTCTCTAAAAATTTTCAAAGCAAGAAATAGATTAATAAAACTAAACCAGTAACTGCAAAGGCAACATATGTTTGCACACGACCCGTTTGCAAGTACCGAACGATAGAACCAAAGAAGCCAGTTGCGTTGGCAATTAAATTCACAAGGCCATCAATAACAATGTTATCAAAATGGCCAATAAAGTAACCAAAGTGCCTTGTTATCCAAGCAGAACCGTTCACTATTCCATCAATAACTTTCAAATCGAAAAGTGCCGATACTTTCGAAAACCCTACTGTAAAAGCAACCACGGTGGCGTTGTATATCTCATCAAAATACCATTTCCTAAATGAAAGTTTATAAAGAAATGAAAACTGGTTCGCCAATGTATCGGGGTTAAATATTTTAAACTGATAAAACAAAAATGCAAATAAAATTCCAGTCCCAGCAATAAGCAAGGAGAGAAACATTGCAGGATAATGGGAATGGTGCATTGCTTCTTCGAATTCATTCAAATAATGATGTGAAATTTGCGATGAATGTGGCGCAACTTCACTCTTTTGGTACCCATTAATTAATAGAAATTCCCATTGATGTTCATCGGGAACAACACTTTTAGGTTGCACAATTGCTTTAGGAAACCAACCTTGGTGCGCATCAAGTGGATTTGGTGAATAGAAGAACCAAAACGACAAAATTGAAAGAACAAACAAAGGCAAAAGGATTATCCAATTATTCTCTTTGGTATGCTTTGCAACATCGGTTTTAGGTTCTCCGTGGAAAGAAATAATCAGCAACCGAAACATATAAAACGCGGTCAAACCAGCAGATGCAAATCCAGCGATGGGTATCAACCAATGCCAACCACCTGTTAATTGAGCATAAGCAAGGGTACCAGCAAGAATTCCGTCTTTGCTTAAAAATCCAGAAGTTAATGGAACACCACAAATTGCCAGGGTAACAAACAAAAAAGTTCTATAGGTCCAAGGCATTGTTCTTCGCAAACCACCCATATTTCTTATGTCCTGTGGGTCGGTATGATGGTCGCCTAAATGATGAGCAGCGTGATGCATTGCGTGTATAACTGAACCAGAACCAAGGAAAAGAGCTGCTTTGAACCAAGCGTGGGTAACTAAGTGGAAGAAGCCCATAGTATATGCACCAACCCCAAGCGACATAATCATATAACCCAGCTGACTAACAGTTGAATAAGCAAGGACTCTTTTAAAATCGACTTGTGTTAGAGCAATAGTTGCAGCAAGAAATGCAGTAATTGCCCCAATTGAGGCAATAAAACTTAGAGCAGAGGCAGTAAACATCGCATAAACACGTGCAGTAAGATAGACACCAGCAGCAACCATTGTTGCAGCGTGGATTAAAGCGCTAACAGGTGTGGGACCTTCCATTGCATCGGGCAACCACACGTGAAGTGGGAATTGAGCAGATTTTCCAATCGCTCCACAAAAAACAAATATACCAGCAAGTGTTAACACCGTCTCGCTATCGAAAGGTAATTTACCTTGTGCAATAGCTGAAAATATATCATCGAAAAGCAATGTTCCATAACTAAAATATAAAATCATTATACCAATGAAAAAGCCAAGGTCACCTACACGATTAACTAAAAAGGCTTTCTTACCAGCATCCGACGCAGATTTCTTTTCGTACCAAAATCCAATTAATAGATAGGAACTTATCCCAACAAGTTCCCAAAAAACATACATAAAAAGAAAATTATTTGCCAATACAATCCCGTTCATCGAAAAAGTAAACAAACCCAAATACGCAAAATATCGAGAATATCTTGGGTCGCCAGCCATATACTCGATAGAAAAGAGATGGACAAGAAAACTGATTAATGCAACAACTACAAGCATTATTGCAGCAAGGTTGTCTATACCAATACCAACCTTTAACTGTATGGATTGTTGGTCTATCCAAGTAAACTTCAATTGCAAGATTTTATCGGAAAATTCCCAAAGAATGTTATTTTTGTGAACAATCTTTGACCCAAAACTTGTAAAAACTTTGAAATAAAATACTATAGAAGAAAGTATCAAAACCAAACCAAGTATCGAAGTGGCAACTATACCACTCTTGTTTCCAATTTTTTTACCAAAAAAAATATTAATTACGAAACTTAATAAGGGAAGCAAAAGAACAACAATGCCAAAAATAATTAAATTTTCTCCAGTCATAATAAAATCCCTTATGAAATGTTAATCTTTAAGACTATCAATCTCATCAACATTTATATGTTTATAATTCTGGTAAATATTTAATACAATCGCAAGAGCAACAGCCACTTCAATTGCAGCAAGCATAATCACAAAAATTGCTGCAATGTGGCCATCGATATTCATTTTGTTGAATTTTGCAAAAGCGATAAAATTGATATTAGCCGAATTAAGAACAAGTTCAACACCCATTAAAACCAAAACAGCATTTTTCCTTGTTATTATTGCAAATATCCCAAGCCCAAAGAGAATTGCACTTAAAACAATATAATGTGTAAGACCTATTCCCATATTATTTTCTCCTTGCAATTAAAGCAGCACCAATAATCGCAATCAAAAGAAGAACAGAAGCAGATTCAAAAGCCAACAAATAATTAGTAAGAAGTTGCTTCCCAATTGATTCAATAGTAGTCGAAACATCTGTATTGGTCGTAGGGGAAACTTTCCAATTAGTTGAATAAGCAATAAATGAAATCGAAACAATAATTAAAATAGAAACTAATCCAGCAAAAAACATTTGGATTTTTCCAGTTTGCACGCTTTTGATATCGACCCCAGTAACATTGCTTGTCAACATAATCCCAAAAATAAGAAGGACCAAAATTCCACCAATGTAAATCATTATCTGCGTTACAGCAAGAAAATCGGCATTCAAGAGTACATAAATTCCTGCAACACCAAAAAAAGTAAATAAAAGTGCAAAAACAGAATAAATCATATTTTTTGAAAGTACAACAACAAGCGCAGAACCAATTATTAGAACAGCAAAGAACCAAAAAACAATATCTACCAACATACTTTTATCCTATTTCAATTTACTTCATTCGATGAAACATTAGAATCTTGTTTAGCTTTTTCAGCCTTCAAAGCCTTTTCTTTTATTGTCCACTCTGCTAACAACTTTTTCTTTTCTTCAATCTTTTCGGGGGTCATATTGGAAAAATGATAAATCAATCCTTCGCGTGTGTAACTACTATATTCGAAATCTATAGTATGCTTTATAGCATCGGTTGGACAAACTGTGGTACATAAACCGCAGAAGCAACATTTAGCAAAGTCGATATCATATCTTGGAACCCAAATTTTTCGGGGACTTCCATCGAACATTGTTGGTTTTTCTGGGTCAATTGGGACAACTTTTATTGTTTCCACAGTAATACATTGAACTGGGCAAATTCGTGCGCATTGCATACAACCATTGCAACGCTCGGGGTCGAGGTGCAAGCGGTTTCTAGCAATAGGGGGAATCGGATATCTTTCGTTTGGGTATTGTATCGTAACCTTCTTGGCAAAAAGGTGTTTCAATGTGATTCGCATTCCTAAAAGTATTGTATAGAACCAAGTCCATACATTTTTAAAGTAATCTATCATAGTTACCTCCAATCTATTTAACAAATAATACTAATTAATAAATAATTCTATATAAACTTATGACGATAAAGCACACAAGAGAAAAAGGAAGAAGAACCTTCCAACCCAAGTACATTAATTGGTCGACACGAACCCTTGGAAGAGTCCATCGTAACCAAATTTGTATGAATACAATAAACATAGCTTTAAGAATAAACCAAAAAATTCCCCACCAAAAACCTCCCATAAAAGTACCAAATGGCGAAGTCCATCCACCCAAAAACACAACAGTTAAAATAGCAGCAACAATAAACATATTTGAATACTCAGCAAAAAAGAACATAGCAAATTTCATCCCGGAATATTCAGTGTGGTAACCAGCAACTAATTCAGATTCCCCTTCTGGGATGTCAAAAGGTGTACGATTTGTTTCTGCTAACGAAGCAATCATATAAATTAACGATAACAAAAGAGTAAAGGGTATTATCCAAATTTTAGTCCAGTTTCCAGGACCACCAAATAAAAACCAATTCCAAAATCCCCCATCTTGTAAAGTGGTGATTTTTTGCATATCCAGCGAATTGGCCAACACAGCGGCGGAAAGAATTACCAATGCGCCGGGAATTTCGTAACTAATCATCTGAGATGCTGAACGCATTGCTCCAAGCAATGAATATTTATTGTTCGAAGCCCAACCCCCCATTACTATTCCAATAACAGCAAAAGCACCAACTGCAAAGACATAAAACAAACCGATATTTATTTCTGCTGGAACAAATGCTGCACTAAAAGGAATAACAGCAAATCCAGCGAAAGAACCTGCGAAAATTACATACGGAGCAAGATTAAAAAGCAATCTATTTGCACCAGCAGGAACAATATCTTCTTTCTGGATTAATTTGACTACTTCTGCCAGTGGCTGTAAAATACCGTACGGTCCGGTTCTCATCGGTCCTAAGCGTTCTTGTATCCAAGCAGATATTTTCAATTCACCAAGAATTGCAATCAAAGCATAAATTATTAAGAAAACCAAAGGTAAAATTACACTTATTAAAGCACTAAGAAAATTCAAACCGAAAATTTTTTCAAAAACATTAAAAGTTTCCATAAACTTTCATTTTTGTACTACCTATCAATTTCACCAAGAACAATATCAATACTCCCGAGGATAACAATTAAGTCTGCAAATAGATAGCCGCGAGAAATTTCGGGTAAGACACTTAAATTTACAAAGCTCGGGGCTCTTCCTTTAACACGATAGGGCTTATCTTTTCCATCGCTAACCACATAAAAACCTAATTCACCTTTAGGATTTTCACAACGGAAATATATTTCCCCTTTTGGAGGTCGCACTTTCTTAGGAATTGCAGATTGAACATCACCTGTATCGGGCATTTGTTCTATCGCTTGCTCAATAATTCTGCAACTTTGCTCCATTTCTCTCATTCGTACAATATTTCTATCCCAACAATCCCCGACGGTGCCAACTTCACCTTTTCCTACTGGAATTTCAAAATCGAATCTATCGTAAATTGAATATGGCTCTGCCTTCCGTAAATCAAAAGGAACTCCCGACCCACGCAAAACAGGTCCACTACAACCATAGTTAATGGCAACATCGGCAGGTAAAATTCCTACATTTGCAGTTCTATCGATAAAAATTTTGTTGTAAATAAGAAGTTCTTCAATTTCTTTGTTTGTTTTGCGTACTTGTTTAACAATGTTAAGGACATCTTCCTTAAAAGTTGGATAAACATCGTTTGCCAATCCACCTACCCAGAAATAGTTAAATAGCAATCTTCCACCAGTAGCCTTTTCGAAAATCCAAAGAATATACTCTCGGTCTCGGAACAAATACAAAAATGGGGTAAAAGCCCCAGCGTCCAAACCGAAAGTTGCAATTGCAATTTGATGGTTGGCAATACGGTTCAGCTCGCACATAATAACACGGATGTATTCAACCTTTTCGGGAACTTTTATTCCAAGGAGTTTTTCAACTGCCATCACATAAGGTAATTCATTATTCATCGAGGAAATATAGTCCATTCGGTCGATATAAGGAATTACTTGCTGGTAATTCATATTTTCGGCAATTTTCTCGAAACACCGATGCAAATAGCCTATGTGTGGAATAACATTTGTTACTACTTCGCCATCAAGTTCAACTTCGAGCCTTAGAACACCGTGGGTGGAAGGATGCTGGGGACCAACATTTAATCGCATCCTATCCGAATCAATCTTGCTAAAATCAATATCAACAAACTTTGTTGTTGTCATTTACTAATCCCTTAATATGGAACTCGAATACCGTGGTAAAATTCTGGTTCTTTATAATCTTTCCTAAGTGGATAGCCTTCCCAATCGTAAGGCAATAATATTCGAATCAAATTGTGATGCCCTTCGAATATTATTCCAAATAAATCGTATGCTTCTCTTTCGTGCCAATCCGCAGAACGCCAAATTCTTTCGATACTTGGAACCTTGGGATTTTCTTTTGGAACAGTAACTTTTAATACTATCTTATGTTTTTTCTTCATAGAATAAATGTGATACACAACTTGCAAGTTATCTACATAATCTAACCCACTAAGGCACATTAAATAGTCGAAATCGAATTCAGGATTATCCCGCAGTTCCAAACATATATCAAAAAGTTTTTCGGGCGAAACGTTAATAAATGGGTCGGAAGGGGGATTATTTACCAAATCAATAATTGCTTCCCCAAATTTTTCTTTTAACTTAATGTAAATATCTTCTACTTCCATTGGAACTTACCTTTGTTTAATTTGTAACAATTCTTCTTCTTCGGCAAGTTTTTTCCTTTTTCTAAAAATGGCTTGTTGGTCTATTAAACTTTGAAGTTTCATCATACCTTCTTCCATTGCTTCGGGTCGGGGCGGACAACCAGGTACATAAACGTGAACAGGAATAATTCTATCGACACCCTTTAGAACGTGGTAACCATATTGCCAATATGGTCCACCACTATTCGCACACGAGCCAACGGAAATACAATACTTGGGTTCGGCCATTTGTTCCCAAAGCAATTTTATCCTTTCAGCCATTTTTAAAGTGACCGTCCCTGTAATCATTATAAAATCTGCTTGGCGAGGGGTTGCACGAGGAATAATTCCAAAGCGCATAAAATCGAAATGCGAAGCATTCATCGACATAAATTCAATTGCACAACAAGCCAGACCGAAGTGCAAATACCAATCGGATTTACTACGTCCCCAATTAAGAATATCTTCCAATGTACCTAAAACAATGCCACCTGTATCGTAAGGATTATCTAATCTATCTAAAAGTCCCATAATTCCTCCTATTTATTTTTTATAAATTAAGTAATTAAGATTTGGAATGATTGGTTGTGAACGCTCCCAATCAAGGTCGCCTTTCGCCCAAACATAAGCGAAGCCAAAAACTAAAATCACAACGAAAATGAACATTTCTATGAAAACAAACAAGCCAAGTCCAAAAGACTTAAAATAATTTATTACAACAGCCCAAGGCAAAAGAAAAACAATTTCGACATCAAACAAAAGAAAAACAAGAGCAACAACATAGAACCTAACATTAAATCTTATCCAAGGATAACCAATTGGTTGCTCCCCACATTCATATGTTGATAATTTAATCGGATTAGGTTTGTTAGGCCTGATAATCGCTGCGACAAGCAATCCAATTGCTACAAAAAGAAAGCCAACTATGAAAAATAGAAGAACAATTCCGAATTCACTTAACATAACTAATTATTCAAATATTAAAATTTCAAAATTACTAAATTTTGGTTAGACCAAAATTTTTTTGCTCAAACAAATTGAGGAATCGTTACTTATCACCATAAATTCTTAAAATGATTACACTTGAGTTAAAAATCAAAAACAAGAATTAAAGTAAATAAAAATATAGCTACTTAACCATTTGTTTTTATGAAAGTTACAGAAAAAACAAAAGAAATACAAAAATAAAATGTGTTTATTATTGTATTGTAGATAATTTTTGAGTTTCGAAGGTAGACTTCAACTGGTTAAGAACCGTTACTAAATTAATCACTTTTAAAATTATCCCGTATAATGATTCTACAAGAGAAATATAAATTATGCCACGCTTTGCATTTGCTGTTGGCCTTTTCAAGGCTTTCATATATGTTTTGTGAATTCTCTTTATTTCTTTGCTAAATTCTTTTTCAAGATTATTAACTTCCACTCCAGATTGGGTATCTGGATTTTCAATTAAGCTCAAAATTTTATCATAAAGTTGGTTGTACAATTTCAAAACAACTTTTAAATCTGCAATCTGGTTATCCGTTAATTTCCTTTGGGAATTGTCGACATAATCGAAACACCTTTTTGAAATAGAAGAAACTTGGTTCGATAAATAACTAAGATCGGACATTGCAGTAGCATAGTTATGAGAACTCTCGAAGATAATATCATCAAACCCTTTAATACTTTTAGCAAAATCTTGGAAGATTACTTCGACTTTTTTATTTAATTCATCGGCTTGTTTCTTTGTCTTTTTCAATTCGTTTAACTTAAACTTGGAGATACCACTTACACAATTATTCGAAATAGTTCTTACATCAGTGAGAAAAGAAACTACATCGCTTACGAAAATTTGAAAACTTTCTTGTGCACTCTCTCTTTGTTTTCTAAGTTTCTCTTCTTCTTTCAGTCTTTTTCTTTCTCTTCGCTTATGAATGATTGCTGTCCTTGCAAATGAAAAAATAATCAGCCCAACGAAAATAACTACACCAAAAATCCCAGTATAGTAAACTATCAATGCTATTAATCCAGCGGAAATACCACAAACAACAGCAGTTAGTAACCAACCACCAATAACTGTTAATATTCCCGAAATCCTATACACTGCATATTCTCTTCCCCAAGCTCTATCGGCAAGAGCGGTGGCCATTGCTACAATAAATGTTACATAAGTAGTAGAAAGAGGAAGTTTCAATGATGTACCCAAAGAAATCAAAGCAGAAGAAATTGTTAAATTTACAGTTGCTCTAATTAAGTCAAACGAAGCAATAGAACCATCGACACCATTCAATAATATTACCTGGCTTGGATCGAACCTTCGATTTATCTTCTCTCTCAATTTCGAAGGAATAAAATTAGAAAACCAATCAGATATGGAAGTGAAAACCCTAACCAAAAGCCTTGCAAAAGGGAACGACTCGAATGCTTCGTAACCTTCAACTTGGCGACCAAGGTTCACTTCTGTGGCGGTAACAGTACGCGATTTTTTCGAAAGGTACAAGGTGGATACCATTACAAAGCCACAAAAAAGCAAAAACTCGGTTTGTGCTTTCACTGGAGTAGCCAATATCCCCATTTTCATATTTAAGGGGTCAGGGTTGTTTAGAGCCGATTGATACGCAAAAAGAGAACTTAGTGAAGGACCAACAAAATTAACTAGGTCATTGGAAGCAAAAGCAAGGGCAAGTGCAGAAGTTCCTGTTAAAACAATAAACCTAAGAATATTTATTTTGAGTAAGACTGCTACATAAAAAATAATTGAAAATGCAACAAAAATTACCCCAAGAATTTCAAATCTATATGTTGAAATGAAGGCTTGAGTCTCTTTTGTAATAAAAGAAGCGCCTTCCAAACCTTTTACAGAAATAAAGAACAAAATAAATGTAAAAGCAAAGCTACCCCAAAGGGGTCCTATTTTTTTAAATGTTTGTAAATAATTGAAAGAAAAAATCAACCTAGAAATAAACTGACCAAAATATCCAAAAAAGAAAGCAAAAATGATAGAAATAACTATCGAAACATAAATAGCACTCAATTTGCTTAAATTCAAATAGAATGCAATACTTTCTAAGTTTTGGCCCTCACCAATTATATGTATCAAACTTAAACTTAATGCTGCTCCCGTCAAAGCAGAAACCATTGAAACTGTAGTGGATGTAGGTATTCCAAATGTGTTAAAAAAATCGAGAAGCAAAATATCAGTGACAACAGTAGCAAGAAATATAATAAGAACTTCATATAAAGTGAAAGCTGCGGGGTTAAAAATACCTTTGCGGGCAATTTCCATCATTCCGCTGGATAAGGTCACCCCAATTAAAATACCAGCAGCTGCAAACCCTAAAGCAACCTTAAATGTTGAAACTTTTGAACCAATAGAGCTATTTAAAAAATTAACTGCGTCATTAGCAACCCCAACTGTAAGGTCGACAATAGAAAGAACGATTGTAACAACTAAAATAACTAATGCTATTTCCAATTTTGTTTGTTCTTTTGTTAAAAATAATTCAAAATTAGAAAAATTTTTCATTTTCAATTGTTAGTATTTTGTTAAGATGACTTTGAAATTATTAACAATTGTTATTCATTCATTTGTTAATTTTGTTTTTTTTCTAAAAGTTTATGATACCAAGATATACTTTACCAGAAATTGCCCATATTTGGTCGGATGAAAACAAGTTTTCCATCTGGCTTGAAATCGAACTTCTTGCAGCAGAAGCATTAGCCGAATTAGGCTGGTTCCCCAAAGATGTTCCCCAAAAAATGCGCGAACTTGCAAAATTCGACGTTCAAAGAATTAATGAAATTGAACAAACTACAAAGCACGACGTAATTGCTTTCCTTACAAATGTTGAAGAATCTATTGGAGAATATGCAAAGTACTTACATTTCGGTATGACATCGAGTGATGTCCTCGACACTTGCTTAGCAGTCCAATGTCAGCAAGCCGGAAACCTTATCCTAGAAAAATTAAAGACTTTAAAAGATGTTTTAAAAAGAAGAGCAATTGAATTTAGATATACTCCTTGCATTGGTCGTTCCCACGGTGTTCACGCAGAACCCACTACTTTTGGTTTGAAATTTGCTCTTTGGTTCGACGAATGCAATCGAAATATTAACCGATTGGAATATGCTATAAATGAAGTATCTTATGGCAAAGTTAGTGGAGCTGTTGGTACTTTCGAGCATATTCCACCTTTCGTCGAAGAATATGTTTGTTCCAAACTTAATTTGAAACCATCCCCTATTTCCACTCAAGTAGTCCAAAGAGATAGACACGCATTTTTTATTTCCATATTAGGAATTATTGCTTCGATGCTGGAAAAAATTGCAACTGAAATCCGCCACTTACAAAGAACAGAAGTTTTGGAAGCAGAAGAATATTTCGCCAAAGGTCAAAAGGGGAGCTCTGCAATGCCCCACAAACGAAATCCTATAACAAGCGAAAACATATGTGGGCAATCCCGTTTAATTCGCTCTTTCATCTTTCCAGCAATTGAAAACAATGTTTTATGGCACGAAAGGGACATTTCTCACAGCAGTGTTGAAAGAATTATTTTACCTGATGCAACTATTTCCCTATACTATATTCTTACCAAATCCATAGAATTAGTCGATAAACTTGTTGTTTACCCAGATAATATGAAAAAGAACCTCGATTTAACCAAAGGTTTAATTTACTCCCAAAAAGTACTACTTGAACTTATGAAAAAAGGGATGAAAAGGCAAGAAGCATACAAGATTGTTCAATCTGCGTCAATGGAAGTTTGGGAACAGCAAAAAGACTTTAAAACTGTATTAATAGAAAAAGAAGAGATAAAAAATTTCCTCACCAAAGAAGAAATTGAACAACTTTTCACATACGAAGAAATTTTTAAGAATGTTGATTACATCTTCAAAAGACTTAGAATAGACTAAGAACGTGAAAATTACGGAAAGAAATTCCACCCGCTTACTTCTTGCTATCCAGTTTTTAGAAAGGTTTGCATACACAAACGTTTTGGTGCAACTTCCCATTTACATTTCCCAAAAAGGTATAGAGAATACCCTTGCCTGGGGCCAGGAACTAAAAGGATGGATTTTTTTTGTTTGGGCTTTAATCCAAAATTTGACACCAGTTTTCCTTGGTGTCCTTGCCGATAGAATTTCGCCTAAAAAAACTATTTATCTTTCTCTAATCTTTGTAAGCATAGGCTACCTATTCTTAGTTTTTTCCAATTCATTTACTTTAATCCTTCTTTCAGTTGTTTTAATTGGATTTGGAAGTGGAGGATTTAAACCCTCTATCCAAAGTTTATTATCACAAAGCAACAAAAAAATATGGGCAAAATATTTGTTTGTAAATAATTTCGCATTCCTTTGTGCTCTTATTTTTTCATCATATATAAAAAATTTCGACTGGAAGTTTGTTTTTATTAGTAGTTTCCTTATTTGCCTATCTAATGTATTAATTTCAATGATAGTTTACTTAAAAACAAAAAGCAATACATATAAAACTGATGAACAATTCAAATCTTTCGAAAAAGTCAGATTTTCCGAAATACTTAACATACTTAAAGAAAAAAAAATACTACTCATTATCGGTTTTACTTCTTGCTTTGCTATTATTTATATGCAATTTTACGAAACATTTCCAAATTTTATTGTCGATTGGGTCGATACTTCTTCTGTTGCACAAACACTTCATTTCCCGGAGAATTTGACTATTTCTACTGACCAAGGAAAGCAGATTTCTTACGAACTACTTTATCTAATCAATCCAATACTTATTTTGCTCTTTGTTGCAACCTTACAAAAAATTACTGAAAGAACTAATGTTCTAAACATTATTCTATTATCTTTGTTTTTGGTTTCTTTTGGTTTTGCAATTTGTGGCTCAACTAGAAATGGATTAATTTTCATTTCTGGAATTTTTGTTTATACACTTGGAGAAATGTTGTTTAACATCAAAATCTTAGAAATAATCGCAAAAGTGTCCCCTATCGATAAAAGGGCAACATACTATGGAATAATAAACATAAGTTATACAATCGGGTTAACTTCTGGAGCACTAAGTGGAGGTTACTTTTACAAAGAGTTTGCAGAAAAATTTTCTCTTGCAAATAGATACATTCAAGAAAATTTATTTTTAAAATTTTCGAACGAACCTTATGAAATCATTAAAAATTTATTAAAAACTGAAAATGTTACCCAATTTTTGTGGACCTTTTACAAGCCTTACTATTTTTGGACACCATATATAATTATTGGCTTCTTTGGAATACTTTTAGCATTAATTTGCAAAAAATATAAATTGGATTAAATAGTCAATAACCAAGGTAAAATGCATAATAATTTATGAATTGGTATAGCGAACAAGAATTCTCCGACTTAAAGAAGCAGCAAGAAATACTTGCTAAATGTAGAATGCCGAAACACATTGGAATTATTATGGATGGGAACGGAAGATGGGCAATCGAACACGGATTAACAAGAACTGAAGGACACAAGCAAGGCATCGAAAGTGTCCGAGATATTGTAAAGGCTACTGCCCAACTTGGTATCCCTTATCTAACCCTTTATGCATTCTCTCTTGAAAACTGGAAAAGACCCTCTAGCGAAGTTGGCGTCTTAATGAACTTGCTAGAATATTATTTAAAAAAAGAAATTAAAGAACTTAATGCAAATAATGTCCGTTTGCTTTCTATTGGCAAAATTAGTTCATTACCAAAAAAAATTCAAAGACTACTCTTCGATGCTATTGAACTTACATCCAAAAATACTGGATTAACTTTGACATTGGCTTTAAGTTACAGCGGAAGATGGGACATTGTACGTGCGGTACAAATGATTGCACACGACATTCGAAGAGGTAATATTTCGCCCGAGGACATTACCGAAGAAGTATTTTCATCTTATCTACAAACTGCTCCACTTCCCGACCCAGACTTGATAATTCGAACAAGTGGTGAAATGAGGTTAAGCAATTTTCTACTTTGGGAATCGGCATATTCAGAAATTTACATTTCAAACAAATATTGGCCCGAGTTCCGTCGCGAGGACCTTTACACCGCTATTATCGATTATTCTGGGCGCGAAAGAAGATTTGGAAGAATTTCCTCCCAATTGAAACAAGAAATTCCCAATCACTTAGAAAAAGTTAAAACTGAAAAATGAAAAGAATAGGGGATTTTATTTTTCTTCTTTTTTTGGTCATTATTCTTTCGAGTAATTTTTCTTTTACGCAAAATCAAAAATCTTATTACATTTCCGATATCTATGTCGAAGGGAATGTATTTTCGGACCCTCAAACAATTATTTCACTTACCGGATTGAATCGCGGAGAAACTATTACATTGCCTTACGACAATAAATTGCAAAAGGCAATAAAAAATCTATGGAATAGAAAGCAATTCGAGGATGTTCAAATATTAGTCGATAAAATAATTGATAATTACATTTTTCTAGTTATTAAAGTTAAAGAACTACCAAGAATAAGCGAGATAATTATTAAAAACAACAAAAAAGTTTCGAAAGAAGATTTGTTAAAAATAATTAATAAAAATCGCGGGGAAATAATTTCGAAATACGAAGTTTATCAAATCACACAAAAGATAAAAAAGAAATACCAAGAGGAAGGGCTTCCCTTTGCAAATGTTGATGCTCAGTTAACTCCCAGCGATACGCAGAACTTCCTACGCTTAGTTATCGATATCGACGAAGGTTTTAAGTATACTGTGAAAAGTATTGATTTCGTTGGTAACAATTATTTTTCCGACAAAGACCTAATGGGTGCCTTTGAAGAAACTAAAACAAAGAGTTGGTGGCAATTTTGGCGCTCTGCAAAATTTGAACCAAATAATTACCAAAAAGATAAAGAACTTCTCTTATCTTACTGTAGAAACAATGGATTTATTGACTTTGAAATACTTGGAGACACTATAATATACGACGACAAAGAAAAGGAAGTCCATATTAAAATTTTCGTAAACGAAGGAAAGAAATACTATTTTCGAAACATTTACTTTTTAGGCAATTCTGTTTTCCCAAGCGAAATCCTTTTAAGAAGACTTGAAATTTCCAAAGGGGAACCATACAATCAAGAAAAACTGCAACAAAATTTAAACGGAAACAAAGAAAACACCGACGCGATGAGCTTATATTTCGACAATGGGTACTTGTTCGCACGAAGCGAAATTCAGGAAATCCGAATCGAACCAGACTCCTTGGATTTATATATTAGAATTTACGAAGGGAATAGAGTTACTATTCGGAAAGTAGATATTGTTGGAAACACGAAGACTAAAGACAAAGTCATTAGAAGAGAATTATATACATATCCGGGTGATTACTTCAATCGCTCTGCAATTATTAAAAGTGTAAAAGCCCTAGGATTACTAAATTACTTCAACCCAGAAACGCTTCGTCCCGATGTAAAAATGGTCGACAATACGAAAGTAGATATTGTTTACCACGTTGAAGAACGTTCGACAGATACTTTTAATGCTTCTATTGGGTTTGCTGGTTCTTTTGGTCTAACTGGAGCAATTGGCTTCTCTTTCAATAATTTTTCCATTCTTGAACCATTGAAAGGGGGTGGAGGTCAATTATTCAATTTCAATTTAGAATTTGGTCAAGCAAACCGATACAGAACAATTTCAATTGGATTTACTGAACCTTGGCTTTTCGACGACCCTACAACTTTGGGTTTCAATTTATATGATACAAGAATTATTTATAACCCAATAGATTTACGAAGAACAGGTTTCGGAATTAACGTTGGCAGGAGACTTCGTTGGCCCGATGATTATTTTCGCATAGATGGTGGTTTTCGAGTGCAAAGGAACAATGTTGGCTCGGGCTACTCAAATTATTATCGTCCCGGGGTTTCAACAGAATTCACTTTATTTGAATCAATTTCTCGAATTAGCCTCGACAATATTTTCTTCCCAACAAGTGGGTCAAGATTCAGTTGGTCTAACGATATTGCTCTTGGTTCTTTTGGTATTGGTACAACGGACTTTTTCAAGACCCAACTCCGATTTGAAATTAATCAAACTGTTCTCAAAATCAAAGAACTCCCAAGAGTTGTTCTGAATGTTAGTTCAAATTGGGGCTACATTACTGGGCTTAAATCCGATACTTCGATTAACCCAATTGAATTGTTTTTTATGGGTGGAACTGGTTTAAGTAGCGGATTCCCAGTTACACCTCTTCGTGGTTATCCCGACCAATCAATAGGTCCAAGAGGTGGTGGAAAAGTTCTTGCACGCCATTTTGCTGAACTCCGTTTTGCAGTTAGTTTGGACCCAATGCCAATATATTTTTATGGCTTCGTTGAAGCAGGAAATGTATGGAGTGAACTTAGTAGAACCGACCCATTTAATCTAAAGCGTTCTGCCGGTGTTGGAGTGCAAATATTTCTTCAGGCTCTCGGTATTATAGGTTTCAGTTATGGATATGGCTTCGATAAAACAGACGACACTGGTCAATTATCTGGTTGGCGTTTCCTTTTCCATATTGGACAATAATTTATTAATTTTGTAGTTTTATTCACAAATAATTGATTATTTATGAAAAAAAGCAGTTTTATTTGGGTTCTTTGTTTTTTCCTTATTTTTAATTCATATTTTTCCTTTTCTCAAAAGGGAACAAGCCCTTCCGGATTGGCTTTCGGAGTTGTTGATGTGAACTTAATTGTTGAACAATTGCCCGAAGCAAAGGACGCAGACTCGAAGTTAAAAGAAATGCAAAAATCACTTCAAGACACATTGATGAAAATGCAAGAAGCTTTCCAGAAAAAAGTCGACAATTACCAAAAACAAAAAGGGATGATGCCCGCAGAACAACAACAAAAGCAAGAACAAGCCCTTTTGGAAGAACAACAAAAAATGCAGCAATTTTATAATGAAAAACTAAATGAAATTCAAAACAAACGAGAAGAATTCCTTGAACCAATTAGAAACAAGGTAAAATCAGCTATTCAATCTGTTGCCAAAGAAGAAAATCTTCCAATAGTTTTTGATAAAGGTAATCTTCTTTTTTCCGAAGATAAGTACGACATTACTTTCAAGGTCTTAGACAAAATAAAACGAGGTGGAAAATAAAAAATTCTACCCTCGATTTAATTTAGAGGGATTATGAAAAAATTCATATTTGTAGGGTTCTTTGTTTTCAATACTTTTTTTGCTTTTTCACAAAGAGTTGGCTTTATTGCTTCGGATATTATTCGCGATAAGTTCCCCGAAGCAAAGCAAGCAGAACAAAGAATCCGTTCAGTTGTTGAGGAATGGAAAAGGGAACTCGAAGACATTGACAAGCGAATTGAAAATTTAAAATTTGAAATTTCCAAAAACAGACTTATTTGGACAGACGAGGAAAAAAGACAAAAGGAAAAGGAACTTGAAGACTTGATTACACAAAAACTTACCTACTCTCGGAAGAAGTTTGAACCCGGTGGTGAGTACGATATGATAGTCAAAACAATTATGCAACCAATTGAAGATAAAATATACGCCGCTGTCCAAAAGGTTGCAGCCGAGAATGGTTTCGACATTATTTGGGACAAAAGCACAAATCCTTTGGCATATGTCAATTACAAGTACGACCTCACTCTTAAGGTCCTTCGCGAACTTGGTGTAGATGTTTCCCAGATGGAAAAAGAATTGCAAGAAAAAATTGCAAAGGACCCCAGAAACCAAATTAAAACTGAAACACCATCAACATTAAGAAAGAAGCAAAGAACAACCAAGAAAGAACTTGAACCTAAAAAAGAAAAAGAACAACCAGAAGAAATTCCCAAACAAGAACCAGAGGAAGAAGAACGAAAATAATTAACAATATATGAAATTCGAACAACCCAAATCTTGCCAAGAAATAGCACAAGTTTTAAATGGAAGAATTGTTGGTTCCACTTCGAATTTGATATTTTGCTTAAATAGAATCGAATACGCAAAAGAAGGAGATCTAACATTTTTTGCTGATAAAAGATATTTAAAATATTTATCCCAATCGAGTGCAACTTGTGTTCTTGTTCCAATTGGATTTAATCTTTTACAACCAAAACAAGGTCAAGTTTTCATTGAAGTCGAAAACCCTTATCTTTCCTTCTTTCAATTATTGATACAAAACGACACTTATTATAAGCAATTTTCTTCATTTAAGCATCCAAGCGCCATTATTGAAGGGAATACAAAAATTGCCGATACAGCATATATAGGAGCCAATGTTGTCATTGGGAAAAATTGTGAAATTGGCGAAAACACTATAATCCTACCAAATACTACATTATACGATAATGTAAAAATTGGAAAAAATTGCTTAATTCATTCAAATGTTGTCTGTTACTACAATACAGTTATAGGTGATAATTGTATCATTCACGCTGGTGCAGTAATAGGTTCAGATGGATTTGGTTTTATCGAAAATAAAGATGGTACCTACACAAAAATTCCCCAACTTGGAAATGTAGTCATTGGAAATAATGTTGAGATTGGTGCCAACACAACAATCGACAGGGCAATCGTTGGGAGTACTATCATAGAAGATGGTGTGAAAATTGATAATTTAGTACAAATTGCTCATAATGTCCAAATTGGTGAAAACACAGCAATGGCTGCACAGGTAGGAATATCTGGAAGCACAAAAATAGGCCGAAGGAACCGCATTGCTGGTCAAGTTGGAATTGCAGGTCATATCGAAATTGCTGATGATGTGACACTTGAAGCTAAATCCGGAGTTCCAAAGTCAATCACAGAAAGCGGTGTTTATTTTGGTGCACCTCCAAAGAAAAAAATTGAAGCGTTCAAGATATTGATGGCAACAAACGAATTACCCGAATTGCTACAAGAATTCAATAAGTTAAAAAGGATACTTAAGGATAAATTTGGAATTGATATTTAACTTTTATCTTACAACTGTTAAGTCCACCAAAGTACCTTTTTTTACTAATTCACCAGCCTTTATTCCCTGGTTTAAAACTGTATTCGGAAGATATGTTTGGTTGTCAACATAAACTATATTTCCTACTTGTAAACCTGATTCTGTAATAATTTTCAATGCATTGTCTAAATTCAATCCTTCAATAAATGGCATTTTTACCAAATCCACAGAACCCCGACTAACAACTAAATCGACTGTTCTACCATAACTAACTTTACTCCCAGGTTGAGGGCTTTGAGCAACAATTGTATCAATGCCAAACCTTTCATCATTTACATAAGTAATATTTCCTATATCAAGTCCGTTATTTTTAAGCAATATCCTCGAGTTTCTTATATTTTGACCAATCAAATTGGGGACCTCGACTTCCTCTTTCCCTTGGCTAATTGTCAAAAACACATCCCTACCAACTCGAATAATTTGGCCAGCCCTAGGACTTTGATTTATAACAGTTCCCGGAGGATATTGCTCGCTATAAAGTTCACTTACTCGAGCAATTTTTAAATTCAGACTCGATAAAGTCTTTTCTGCATCGGAAAGTTTCATCCCAACCAAATTTGGCATTTTTAAAGTTTCTTCGCTATGAACAAGAATAGGAAACAAAACCTTGTCCAAAATAACAATTGTAATAATCACTGTAAAAAAGAAACCAAACAGTACAAGAAGATAAGGTAAAATTACTTTAAACTTTTCCTTCATAATTCAAAAGAAAAAATGCAATTTATATAAAACTTAACTAATAAGGAATAATTTGTTAATTTTGCATTTGTCCGTTGGGGGTGCTCAACTATGGTTGGGCTGAGAGGATACCCCTGGAACCTGATCCGGGTAATACCGGCGTAGGGAAACGGACATTTGCCCTACATTCCAGGTTTAATCCTCTAACCTCCAAACGGATAGTTAGTTTGTTTAACTATTCGTGAGGAGTGTTTATGTTTAAAAAAACTCAAATCTTGTTTCTTTTGGTTTGCACAACCTACTTTGCTTCTTCGGTTGAAGAAGCAAACGACACTTTAAAAAACTATTACCTACCAAGCATTACAGTCACTTCAACTCGTGCAATCCGAGGCGAAACACCAATTCCATTTTCAGAAATTCACTATAAAGACTTTGTTCCCATTTATACTACTCAAGACATTCCTAGAATCCTAAGCGAAACGCCATCGATAATATCATTTTCACACAGTGGAAATGATATTGGATATTCTAACCTGACTATGCGAGGTTTCGACCAAAGAAGAATTGCTGTGTTGATAAACGGAATTCCCCAGAACGACCCAGAAGACCACAATGTTTATTGGATTGATTTTCCCGATTTTCTCCCAAATGTACAACAAATCCAAATTCAACGAGGTGCTGGACTAAATAATTACGGGCAAGCAGCTATTGGCGGTTCAATTAATCTTAACACTGGAAATTTCCTGAACAAAAAAGGTGTAAGGCTTTACACTGGAATCGGTTGGCAGGAATTTGGATATAACGACAACTCGACCAAATTACATCCAAATGTAAGCAAATTTTCTATAGAATTTTCATCGGGTTTGGTAGATAACCAAGCATTCTATGGAAGATTGTCCCGAGTAAACTCACTTGGTTATAGAAATCATTCTTTTGCTTTTTTGAATAGTTATTTCTTTAGTTATGCCCGTTTCGACAAGAATATTTCTACTCAAATAAATGTCTTTGGTGGTCCAATTAACGACGGATTAGCCTACAACGGTTTACCAAAGGATTACATTAAAGACAAGGAAAAAAGAAGATATAATTGGAACTATTGGGTTTACGATTCGAGTGGCAAAAAAGTTGATTACTTTTCTGAAAGAAGGAATCAAGAAATCGAAGAATTTTCGCAACCCCATTATGAAATATTGAATGATTGGCAGATTACAAATAACTTACGATTTCTTTCAGCACTATTTTACTACACTGGCGATGGTTTCTTCGACTATGATGCATCTTGGGCCGATACATCTATGTTGCGATTAACAAGTGAATATGGATATTCCCTATCACAAAACCCAACTGGTACAATTTTTCGGGCGTTTGTTGGTAATAAACAAGGTGGTTGGATTCCAAGAATTGTTTGGAATCACGGAAACAATGAACTAACAGTAGGAGCAGAAATTAGATTTCACCGTTCAGAACATTGGGGTAAAATTCGTTATGCTGAATACCTTCCAACGAACTATAATCCCGAAGAAAAAGTATATTCTAATAATGGTGTCCGAGATATCGTTTCCCTATTTGCACGTGAAACAATTAAACCAAACAACAAACTATCGATTTCACTCGAAGGTCAAATTAATTACCAAAGGTATGCACTTAAAAACGAAAAGGCAAGAAACAAACCAGTATACTTTAGGGATATTAATGGAAATATAGTTGGTGGCGAAAACTACCTATTCGATATCAAATACTTATTTTTCAACCCAAGAGTGGGAATAAACTACAAACAAAGCGAAAATATTTCTTTTTTCGGTTTCGTTGCTTACACATCTCGTGAACCAAGAATGCATAATTTATATAGAGCGGATGATTCCTATTTTGGTGCAAAGCCCCAGTTCAATTTTCAACGGATTAACGATGAAATTCGTTACGATTTCTCGAAGCCAAATTCTAAACCAGAAAAAATGCTCGACATAGAATTAGGGGCAAACTTCAAACTATTTGAAAAAGTCGAAACAAATATAAATCTTTTCTGGATGGATTATAAAGATGAACTAGTAAAAACGGGAAGATTAGATATTTTTGGTAATCCAGTTGAAGAAAATATTCCAGAAACAAACCATAGTGGGTTGGAATTTGAATTAAGCGCCAGAATTTTCGAAGGAGAGTTTGGAAATCTTAGTTTTAAAGCCAACTTTACTATCTCGAGTAATAGAATTACCAACTACAATTTCATCACATATGATAGCACAATTATTTCCTTTAAAAACAATAGAATTGCTGGATTTCCAGATTTCTTAGGAAACTTTAGAATAAACTATTCCTTCGAAAACTTACTATTTTCGCTTTGGGGTCACTATGTTGGAAATTACAGAACCGACAACTACGATAAATTAATTACCGAAAACAATGCATTAATTAATCACCTTCGTCAACTTGGTGATTACTACACAGATAACATCCTTGATGATTATTTTGTTCTGAATTTGGACATAAATTACACTTTCAAGAAATTAATCTTTTTCAACGACGTGATACTTAAAGTTCAAGTAAAAAACTTGTTAAATCGACTTTATGCAGCAGGTGCCGAAGGTAAAGAATTTTTCCCAGCTGCTGAAAGAAGTTACTTTCTATCTCTCGAATTGGGATTTTAATAAATATGATACACTTCTAGGAAGAAGGGCTGCCCAGTAGTAGCGAGGCAGCCCTCAGAATTTTTATGAAATTTACTCGATATTCATAACCATTTCGCGAATTTTTTCAATTTCTTCTTTTGCTTGAACAACTAAATGTGAAATTTCAACATTATCCGATTTCGACCCAATTGTGTTAAATTCTCTGTTTATTTCTTGAATAATAAAATTAATTTTTTGCCCAACAGGTTCTTTCGATTTAATAGCATCTTTTAAAAATTTAATATGCGAGTCCAAACGAGCGCATTCTTCATTAATATCTAGCCGATTTGCCATCAACAAAATTTCAAATTGGAGACGATTTTCGTCGATTTCATCACTTTCGAACAACATTGCAACTTTTCTACGTAATTTTTCTCTTTCTTCTTCTATTCTATTAATACTTTTTTGGATTATCTTGTTTAAAATCTCTTTTAACTTTTTTGCTCTATTGGAAATATCCTTCGAAAGATTTTTTCCTTCCTCCATTCGGTATTTATCAATTAGGTGCAAAGCTTCGACTAACGCACTTTTAGCTACTTCCCATTCTCGTTCATTATCGAAATTAGTATTTTCCTCTACCAACAAGTAATTTGGAAATGAAAGAATATCGCTAATCGTAATATTGCTTCGAAGCTTTAATTTCTTTGAAAGTTCAACTAAAGAATTATATATCCCAAATGCATTGTTTTCGTTTAACTTAAATGGTTTTAATGAATAATCAAATTCTGTACTAATAGATACTGTGACCGTACCTCTTACAATAGTTTTTTTAACCTGGTCACGTATTTCTAATTCTTTTGCAAATAATGTTTTTGGCAACTTACAATTAATATCTAAATATTTGCTGTTTAATGATTTAATTTCGACAATTGCTTTAATTCCATTTTCATACTTTTCAACCCTAGAGTATCCTGTCATACTTTTCATAATTATTCGTCTCTTTTGTTCAATAAATTTCAAAAATACAAAAACTATTAATGTAAAAGTTGAAAAGGAAACAACATAACTATGGCATTAGTCGCTATTGTTGGGCGCCCAAATGTTGGAAAATCTACTTTATTCAATCGGTTGATTGGAAGGAAAGACGCCATCGTAGAAGATACACCGGGAGTTACAAGAGATAGAATTTATGGAGAAGCAGAATGGAGCGGAAAAAAATTCTTTGTCATTGATACTGGTGGTTTTGTTCCAAAATCTGAGGATTTAATTGAGCAGGCAGTTAAAGAACAAGCAATGATTGCAATCGATGAATCCGATGCTGTCCTTTTCGTTTGCGATGGAAGAGATGGAGTTACTAGTTACGACCTTGATATCGCAAATATTCTAAGGCAAAAAGCAAAAAAAGTTATACTATTAATTAATAAATGCGATAATCCACAACAAGATTTAAACTCTTATGAATTTCATTCGCTTGGTTTGGGAAATCCATATCCGATATCTGCACTCTCCGGAAGAAACTCTTGGGAATTTTTGGATGAATTAATAACACTTCTTCCCGAAGGAGAAATTGAAAAATCAAACTCTTCGGTAAGCATTGCGATAATTGGCAGACCAAATGTAGGAAAATCCTCAATTGTCAATGCCTTAGTTGGAAAGCAAAGAACAATTGTAACTGACCTACCCGGAACAACAAGGGATTCAATCGATACAGTTATTAAATTTTACAATGAAAATATCACTCTTATCGATACCGCTGGATTAAGAAAAAAAAGCAACATAAAAGAAAGTATTGAATTCTACAGCGTAGTAAGAACCATAAGGTCAATCGAAAGATGCGACGTTGCAGTAGTTGTTATTGACGCAACTTTAGGTTTAGAAGAACAAGACAAAAAGATTATAAATCAAGTAGAAGAAGCAAGAAAAGGTATTATTATTGCAGTAAATAAATGGGATTTAATCGAAAATAAAGACAGTAAAACTGCGGATGAATTTAAAAAGAAAATTTATGAAGAGTTACAAACCTACTATTATGTTCCAATACTATTTGTTAGCGCTGTTACAAAACAACGATTAGTGAAAATAATCGAAAAGGCGAAAGAAATTAAAGAAAACAGAATGCAAAGAATACCTACCTCCCAATTGAACCGCCACATTCTACCAGAACTCGAAAGAACACCTCCACCAGCAGTTAAAGGAAAGGATTTGAGAATTAACTTCATTACACAAACAAACATAGAACCACCTGTTTTCGTTTTCTTTTGTAACTTTCCAGACTTACTACCAATATCTTATAAAAGGTTTATGGAAAGACTTATCCGCGAGAAATACAATTTCGAAGGTACCCCAATTTCGTTCGTGTTTCGTAAGAAAAGCAAAAAGCAAAATTTTGATTAATCTACCAAACTTCGGGATTCTTCAAATATTCATCAATTGCTTTTGCTGCTTTACGTCCAGCCCCCATTGCAAGAATAACAGTAGCACCACCAGTTACTATGTCCCCACCAGCAAATACTCCTTTCTTACTGGTTTTCATCGTTTCTGGGTCGACTATGATATTTCCCCATTTATTAACTTTCAAGTCAGGAGTAGTTTTGCTAATAATTGGATTAGAACCATTTCCAATCGCAATAACGGCAGCATCGATTGGTATAGTTTCTATTGCTCCTTCTATTGGAATTGGTTTTCTACGGCCAGAAGAATCGGGTTCACCAAGTTGCATTTTTTGTATCTTTACGGCTCTCACCCATCCATCATCATCTCCAATAAATTCTAATGGGGCACTTAGGAAAATGAACTTAACTCCTTCCTCTTTTGCATGCTTAATTTCTTCTATTCGGGCGGGCATTTCTGCTTCTGTCCGTCGATAGATAATCATTGCATTCTTTGCTCCCAAACGCAAAGCAGTCCTAACTGCGTCCATTGCAGTATTGCCACCACCAAAAACAGCAACATCTTTCCCTTGCAAATTCATTATTGGTGTATCTGCTTTTGGAAATTCAAAAGCCCTCATCAAATTCACACGGGTTAGAAATTCATTTGCAGAATATATTCCCAAAAGATTTTCTCCCGGAATATTCAAAAAGTATGGAAGGCCAGCACCAACTCCTATGAAAACTGCATCGTATCTTTGAAGTAATTCATCTATTGTTTCGGTTAGCCCAATTACATAATTGGTAACAAATTCCACACCTAACATTCGAAGGTAATCAACTTCTGCCCGAACAATTTCCTTTGGTAAACGGAATTCGGGTATTCCATAAATTAAAACTCCACCAATTTCGTGCAAAGCCTCGAAAACCGTAACATCGTGCCCCATAATAATTAAATCTTTAGCACAACTTAGCCCAGCGGGACCACCACCAACAATCGCTACCTTCTTTCCAGTTTTTGGTCGCATTTCGGGCAATCGATAACCAATGTTCATCCTCTCCCAATCCGCAACAAAGCGTTCCAAATGGCCAATTGCAACAGGTTCACCTTTCTTAGCAACAACACAAACCTTTTCGCATTGGTCTTCTTGGGGACACACTCGTCCACAAATAGCTGGAAGCGCATTATCTTCCTTCAAAATTTCTGCAGCCTCTTTGAATTTTCCTTCTGCAACCAATTTAATAAAATCGGGTATCTTTACTGCTACTGGACAACCTTCTATACACACTGGTTTTTTGCATCTTAAACAACGTTCTGCTTCTTCTCGGGCAAGTTCAATAGTATAACCCAAGTTCACTTCATTAAAATTATGTATTCGCACCTCGGGAGCTTGCTCTGGCATATGATGCCGAGGTATTTTCATTCTATCTTTATTTGTCAGTTCAGGCATTTTGCTTCTCCAATTTTTTTGCCATCAAATCAATTCTACAAATAAATTCTTCAAGGGATTTCTTTTCGTGTTCAAGATACATTCTATTTCTTTTCATTAAATTATCGAAATCCACCTTGTGGGCGTCAAATTCTGGTCCATCCACACAAGCAAAATATATTTTATTATCCACAGTCACTCTACAACCACCGCACATTCCAGTCGCATCCACCATTATTGGATTAAGACTTACCACTGTCTTTATTCCATAGGGGCGAGTAACATCGGCAACAGCTTTCATCATCGGTATTGGTCCAATTGCAAGCACAAAGTCTATTTTTCTTCCTTCGTCTAGTAATTTTTGGAGTTTATGGGTAACAAAACCATGAAAACCATATGAACCATCATCTGTTGTTGGGTACAATTCATCGCAAATTCTTCTCATTTCATCTTCTAATATTACAAACTCTTTGCTTCGTCCTCCAATTATCCCAATTACATAGTTCCCAGCTTCTTTCAAAGCTTTAGCAGTTGGATAGGCAATTGCAGTACCAACACCACCACCAATACTGACTGCAACACCATAATTCTCTATTTCCGAAGGTTTCCCTAATGGACCAACTATATCATGTATAAAATCTCCTGCTTCGAGCAAATTCAAATGCTTGGTAGTCTTTCCTACCCCTTGCACTATTATGGTTACAGTTCCTTCTTCCAAATTTGAATCCGCGATAGTTAATGGTATTCTTTCACCAAGTTCCTCAACTCTGACAACAACAAATTGACCTGGTTTTCTCTTTTCGGCAATCTTTGGTGCTTCAATACGAAACAATTTAATATCCGGGGCGAGAAACCTTGCTTCAACAATCTTGTTCATAAATTTCTCTAATAAAAACTACAAAATTACAAAATTACATATATTATCTCTTTGTAAGATAATAGACGAGAACACCATTTGGTTGTTTTTATATTCAGAAAATAATCTCCTTTTTATTACGTTTTAGTTTTTTTAAAAAGGGTTTTGTATGGTTAAGTTCGTCAATTACATTGCTATCTTATTATTTGTAGTCTTTTCATTCTCATTTGCTCAACAGAACAGCAAAAGAATTGCTGATATTAAATCTTCTGTAGTTTGCGAAATGTGCAAAGAAAGGATTGAAAAACAATTGAAAAAAGTTAAAGGTATATTAAATGTCGATGTTATTCTGGATACCAAAACAATAAAAGTGGAGTTCGATACTACAAAAGTCTCCCTAGCCGATATTAAATTGACCATTTCAAAGATTGGTTACGATGCTGACGAGGTAAAAAAAGACCCAAAAGCCTATAAAAAACTACCAAAATGCTGCCGAATTGACGGATAAATTATTCCATATTCTCTAATACAATTTCGGCAATGTCTTTTACTTTTACTTCATCTTCTTTATTTTTTGCTTTTACCCCATCAGTCAGCATTGTCAAACAAAAAGGACAGTTGGAAGTAATTGTACTGGGTTTTGTCCTTAACAATTCTTCGGTTCTTTCAATATTGACTCGTTTACCTTGAGTTTCCTCTAAAAACATCATGCCACCTCCAGCACCACAACATAAGCCCTTGTCCTTTCTTCGTTTAACCTCAATAAAAGTTCCATTGTAAATTTTCTTTACAATATTTCTTGGTGCTTGGTATTCGTTGTTGTACCTTCCTAAATAGCAAGAATCGTGGTATGTAACAAATTCTTTGCTGTTTGTTTTGAGTTTTAATTTATTTTCCCTAATCAGTTTCTCGATAAATTGTGTATGGTGGATTATTTCTGCTTTAAATCCAAAGTCTGGATATTCATTTTTAAATATATTGTAGCAATGAGGACATATTGTTAAAATTTTTACAACATTGTACTTTTTCAGAGTTTCAATATTTGTTTTGATTAAATAAGTTGCAAGATACTCATTTCCAGTTCGCCTTGCAACATCACCATTACACATCTCCTCGGTTCCAAGAATAGCAAAATCGACACCAGCCTTTTGCAGTATTTGGGCAAAAGCACGTGAAACCTTTTTTGCTCTTTCATCAAAACTTCCAGCACAACCAACCCAAAAGAGATATTCAAAATTAGATGATTCGCTTGCTATTTTAACATTTAAGTCTTTAGCCCAATCTCCACGCTCTGCCGATGGAAATTGCCAAGGAGCAAAGTTGTTTTCCATCGATGTAAAAACATTTTGGAGCAATGATGGAAAATTCGATTCCATCAAAACTTGGGACCTTCTCATTTCAATTATAGGATGCAAGTGCTCAATTGTAATTGGACATTCCATCATACACGCACCACAAGTAGTACATTGCCAAAGTGCTTCCCAATTCTGATAGTCTCCAACAAATTTTTTATCAAAAATCAATTTTTGTTTATCATCTAAATTTTGTTTTTTGATTTTGTTCAATTTTAGCAGAAATCCCCCTTTTTCGGTTGCTCTTTTTCGAATTTGAATGATAATATCTCTAGGACTTAAAACTTTCCCAGTTAAGTTTGCTGGGCACACACTATCACATCTTCCACAATGAGTGCAACTAAAACCATCGTGAATGCTTTTCCAAGATAAATCCTCGAAGTCTTGGGCTCCAAACTTGTCAATATTTTCAGCTTCGAAATCGATATTGTTGGGCTTGAAAAAATATTCTGGGTCGCGAAAAAAAACATTCGGTATCGAGGTAAAAACGTGAAAATGTTTTGAATAGTAGAGATAATTCATAAAAAAGTAAATCCAAAGAATGTGTAGCCACCAGCAAAAATTATAGATAAAATCTGCATTACTGGATGGAATGTAGCTACTAAAATACGTGGCAATAGGTTGGAAAGAATATGTTTCTTTTCCATAAACTAATATTTTGGCGGAATTTTGAATCAATAATGCAGTAACAATAATAAATATTGAAGCAAGCACAATTATTGCATCGGTAGTTTCTTTAGCATCTCCTTGTAACCTTTTAATTCGAAAAACGAAACGCCTTAGAAAAGCAAAAAGCACGGCTAAAATTACAAAAACACAAAAAATATCATTGGAAAAAGAAATTACCGTATAGAAATCCCCAAGTATTGCCCAAGAAAATTCTTTGTAAAACCCTTGAAAAACGGCCTCCGAAGCAGAAAAGAGCAAAGCCAGAAATCCCCAAAATATTAAAATATGAACAATTCCGGCAAATGGGTCCCTTAATATTTTACTTTGAAACAAAGCAATTTTCAAAACATTGATTGCTCTTTGCCAAAACCTATCTGTTCGCGTTTCTTTTTTGCTAAGTTTTAAAATCTTATAAAATTTATAAAGGTTAGAAAATAAAAATCCAAATGCAGCAAATGTAATAAAACCAAATATTATTTCTTTGTACATAATCCCCTCAAAAAAATAAAAGCAAAATAGTAAAGGCACTTTTAATAGGTAAATAACAAAATCTAAAAATCTATGGAACTGTAATTTACTTGTTGCTATTGTTTAATTACAATTTCCGTTGGATTTAGTCCAACAGATACGCTCTTGACAAAATTAAAGTTTGAATTAAAGTATTCAAAAATAATAACTTCGCCTTCCACGGTGTAATTTTTTGCATTTCCAATCAACAAAATTTTTTTCTTATTATCGTAAGCAACAGAGTACCAAATTTCGGTACTTTTTGTATTACTAACAACAACATCAATCTTACCATTATTGGGATTAATCTTAGCTATTTTGTCCTTAGAAGTAAAGTAAATTTCACCAGTCTCATCGTCAAGGAACAAACCTTTGTTCTGAATTCTCCAACTATTTAAAACCTTTAAGTTCTCTACGTCGAACATCACTATTCCACCTATAGAATCCTTCAACGAAGGTAAATGATTGTACGAAACGAACAACCTTTTCCTTAATCTATCTATTAAAACTTCAATTGGATTTGGTGCTATAAAAACGTTTTGAATTTCTTTCCCCAATTTAATATCAACAACC
>JAOAEE010000057.1 GCA_026416955.1 Ignavibacteria bacterium
CGGCAGCTATTGGTTTTGTTGGTGGAGGAAAATTTAAACTTGTTAAAAATACAGGTAAATTTAGTAAGTATGGTGTAGGATTATATAAAGAAATAAAAGGTGTACCGGGGTTAGATGCACATCATGTTGGACAAAAAGCAATTATGAAAAAATTCATTCGAAATTATGATCCAAATAATGCACCAGCAATATTAGTACCAAAAGCTGGACATACAAGAAAAGGTCCTAGGGGAATAGTTTCGAGAAGTTCAAAAGGAATTGAGAGTGCAAGACAATTATTAGCAAGAGATATAATGGAGTTAAGAAGAGTATATCCAGACATTCCTAATTCTCAACTTCGAAAATTAATTGAATTAAATAAACAATTGTATCCAGAGATGAGAAGGAGATGAGATATATGAATAAAGAAGAGTTTGTTAAACTTTTACATCAGTCAATTATAAAAGAAAATCGTAATTTTTATCGAGATATATTCAATAATACTGATATTAATGAAGTTACAGACCCCTATTGGAAAGAAGCATTGATGTTTTATTCAGAACTATCAGATAAAAATAAAGAAATATTATTTAAAATAATCGAACAAGTAGAAGTGGATGCTGTATCTAATATTTTAGGGGTGTTAGATGGGGTAGTATCAATAGGAGAAGAGGATATTGAGTTTAAAGTGACAATTAACGATAATAATGAACCAATTAATGGAGATTTACAAGACCTATTTTTGGAGTATGATGAAGAGAATAGGTAACAAGTTTAGAGATATGATTTTGTATTTGCTAAAATACCATTTATAACTTTCTTTTAAAGTAATTTGTGAATTTGAGATACAATGTATCAGTGGAACAAAAAGAAGGCTTCTAATAAATTATATTACCTTGATTGGCTTTATGCCTTTCAAGGTTTTTATTTTAAAACTATATAGATTCAGATTAATTTTCCGACATAACTATCTGTCCAATGCGTTGGAGCACTTTTTCTGGAAATTGAGTGAGATGCTCCAAGAACGAAACAATCGATTCCCGCAACTCTTTTCGATTGGCATGAAACCGATTGGCAATCACGCTCTCTTTCAGCCATCCCCAAATCCGTTCGACCAAATTTAAATTCGGTGAATACGGGGGTAAGAATATCAAAGTCAACCGTTCTTCGTGCTCATGTAGAAAAGGCTGAAGAATTTTGGCGCGATGAATTTTTGCGTTATCCAAGACCATCACGACATGTTTATCCGGATACTGGTCCAAGAAGGTGTATTGGAGAAATTGCAGAAAAGCCTGTGCATTGCATTGATTGGTTTCCATACGGTGAAATTCTCCCGTTTCGATATTCACACCGCCTAATAAGCTAACGGTTGCGTGATGTCCATACGTAGGGATTTGTTTTTGACGTCCTTTCACACTCCATGTGGCCCGTAGAGTTTGGTAATCTCGAATATGTCTTTCATCTTCATAGATTATGACCATGTTGTCGGACAAGTTTTTTTTATGAGTTCCATCTCCTGTTGAAACTCTTTTTGTTTTTGTGGATTGGCCCGTTTGAGGGTATACGTAGGGCGTGTATAGCGAAATCCCCATCGATGAAGCATATCACCAATACCGCCACGGGACATGGTGACAGAAAATTTCTCTTCTAACACATGTTGAATAATCCGGGTATTCCAGCCCGTTTCAATGCCGTATCCTTCATCGGCAGGAGTGCTTTCTTCCAGCATTTTTTTTAATTCCCGTTCTTCTTCTGGAGATAGATACGGCTTTCTGCCCGGGGCGTATCGACGTTCTAATAACGCATCCATCCCACCTTGATTAAACTTTTGCACGTAAATCGAAACGGTCTCACGGTGGAGATTCAAGAGCTCAGCGACTTGGATCCCCAAATAGCCTTGCATAATCAGACGAATGACTGCAATTCGTTTTGCCATGTTCGCCTTTTTCATTTTGCGTTCCTGTTCTTGAAGACGTTCGATAGTCCAACCATGATCGTTTGTAATTTGTAATCCTTTTTTCCTCATTCTTCTTCCGCTCCTTTGATTTACTCATTTAGGAACAGTATAGACAAGGATGCAGGTTGATTAAACATGTTGGAATTTCAAACTGGATTTATATAGTATACATCGTGAAAGCTTTTAAAGAGTAAAGGAGGGATCTTTATGTTATCTAATAAGGATAAAATGGTTAGTTCTTTAAAAAAAATAGTTGTCCCAGAATTAAGAAACAGGGGATTTAAAGGGGCTTTTCCTCATTTTAGGAAGCAAGAAGGTCAGTTAGGTTATTTGCTATCGTTTCAATTTGATAAATGGGGAGGAGGATTTATAATAGAAGCTGGAGTAGCAAGAGTTAATGAGGAAGGAAACGTGGTAGTTGATGGTATCGTTCGACCATTTCAAAAGATGAACGCTTTTCACTTAAACAATCGTTTTAGAATAATGAATAATAAAAATGGAGATAAGGATTGGTTTAAATTCGATAACGAAAACGAAAATTTAGAGGAAGCAGAATTTATTCGAATAGCTAAGAATGTTTTACCATATTTGGATATTGCAGAAAATTGGTTTGAAAAAATAAAGCAAAAGCAAACATTACGATAGAACCAATCTAGGCGACCTGCTTGCTTTATAGCAGTGTCGTCTTTTTTATAACAATTTAGATAAGCTATTGACTCAAGAAAAAGTAGTAATAAGATGGTATGGTTGGTGATACAATGTCATTCTGGGAAAGCATAAAGAACAAGGAAACAGTTGTTTTAAGTGATGATGCAATCGATTTGTTCAGTGATACGCTCTTAGAAATCAAAAAAATTTATCAAGAAGATTTAGAAAGAATGCCAACGGTAGCTGAATTGGAAGCATTAATCTTGGAGGCTTTACAACTTGATTCAAATATTAATGAACAATTAGGGGAAATGGAAATCGTCGATGTA
>JAOAEE010000061.1 GCA_026416955.1 Ignavibacteria bacterium
GTGAGTTGTGTATTTTGTTCACCAACGACACCACCTAAACTTGCCGCAAGTCCAATGTATTCTTTGAGTTTACTTTTGCTTTCACCATACTGGAATGCTAATTGTGTGGCTGTCTTGTTGGCTTGCTCGACAAATTTTGAACTATCTTGCGCAGAAATCCCCGCTTGCATAAATGAACGAGTTAACATATCGTTCATCTCGTCAATCTTTGCGCCTTGTTCGTATAAAGACTTTAAAGCATTTCCAATGGCTTGCACTCCTTCGACAACTCCTGCTGCAACGGCTCCATAAACTCCAAATTTTCCTAATCCAGCAGTTAATCCAGAAAGACCACTTGAAAAAATAGAACTAATTTCTGAAATACCTCCTTTAATTCCTTGACTAAATCGAGATGCAAATCCTTGCGAGGCTTTTTCGCCCGTTTCTTTTACGCTTTCCTCAACTTCTTTGAAAGCATCATCTAATTTCGTAGCTTCTGCGGTAACTCTTTTTAGTTCTTCTTCTAATTTTTTATACTCTTCTGTTCCTTTTTGTCCGCTTACAATAAGTTGAGCCATTGCTTGCTTAATCTCGTAAGATGTTCGATTGTTGGTTTGCACCAATTCCTTGTATTGGTCGGATAATCTTGCAATTTCTGCCGTGGCTTTTCCTAAATCTATACTTAATTTTGGTTTGTTTCGTTCGAATTCTTGTTTTACTTGCAAAGCTGCACGCTTTGCGTCGTTCATAAGGCTTTCTAAATCCAATCCGATTGATATTGTAGCATCAGCCATTGTTAACCTCTGGTTTGTAGTCTAATGTTAATTTGATTGCATATTTTTCAAATAAGTCGACAATATCGTAAGTTGCGAAAAGATTTTCGGCGATTTCTATCCTTTCGTTCGAAAGGTTCCAACAAATTACCCACCAGAATTTTCTTTCGCTAAATTCCATATAATCCCAAATATTATGGGTGTTTTCTTGTGTTTGTAAAACCGAGAAAATGTCGTAATATTGCTGTCGTAAATTAATTTCCTCATTTTTATACGCCAATTTTTGTGCGAAAGGACTCGATTTCTTTTGTGATTTCAGTTATATCTTGGCTTAACCAGAACTCGCTTTCTTCATTTTGTTTTACAAGATTTTGCCAGTCGTCTGGCAATTTTTCGGTATCGATAATTTCCTTGAATGCTCTTATAAAAACTTTATCGTTATGGAAAATTACTTCGGGAGAGGCAAATTTTTTCTGTAAAAGTGCAAATTCCAGCAACGGCTTGATGTTTACAAACTCAATTTTCTCGCTTTCTGTTGGCTTAATTTTCTCCAAAGTTTGCAATCTTTTTTCGTCAATCTCATCTGTTTTTAGTTCTTGCATTATTTCAACAAATTTCACTTTTAGCAAGGGAGTAATTTTTTCTTTGGTCTTTACCTCTATGGATTTTCCATCCCATTCTAATTTCATATTTCACCTAATAATTGTAAACAATAAAAGATTTTTGATATTTATCGAATTCAAATTTTCCAAATTCTTCTCGAAGTGCACGCCAAACAGATGGAATATCAATATCGTGTCCAGCAATAATTCCACCTTTTTTGACTTTTAGCTTTGCCAATTTTAAGTCCATTTTCACAGCCTCGTAAGAATGGTCGCCATCGATGTAAATTGCATCAAAAAAGTGATGTGGAAACTCATATAATAGTATTTCTTGCGATTTTCCAGTTTTCACAAATATTTCATCAAGGTTAAAACCACATTTTTCCATATTTTCCCGAAATACCTCAAAAAGCGGTTTATCGAAACTTTGTAAAATATGCTCGTGTTCATTTTTCGTTCCTTCAAATGTGTCGATAACTAAATGGTTAACTTTTTTGTGATTGTTTACCTTGCAAAGTTGTTGGAAATAAGCAGTACTTTTCCCAGCAAAAGCTCCTATTTCGCAAAACCAACCATTGTTTGGTATAAAATCGTATATCTGCTGGTATATTTTCTCGGCGTGAAACCAGCCAACAATATGTGTATAATCAAATTCAACGGGGGCAATAGAGCCCCCGCTTGTATTACACAGCTGTTGCGAACCAGAATGTTCCATACGAATCCTTTGCAAGTTGTGTTGGTGCACCAGTTGTAGCAATCATATCGGTGTTCCAAATCGTAGTTGGTAATGAATATGTTGCTGGTGCGGGAATACCAGTGATTTGCACTGTGGTTTTTTCGAACGCTTTGTTTCCAGTTTGTAAACCACCAGTTTCACCAGAATATGTTCCACATCCAACAAATACTTTTCTCTTTCCACTTAAAGCACCAAAGTATATGGTATATCCAAATACTTTGGTTGTATCCACGGTTGAGTAAGTTAGTTTTGTTCCATCTTCGCATTCGAATTGGACTTGTTCGATTACTTTTTCGGATAGATATGTGTTTAAATGGTTATAAAAAGTCTCATCACTTGCGATTTGGTCGATATCCCACTGGATTTTGTTTTGCTTAGGATGTCCGCTCGATTTAACGCTTGAAATATTGTCGAAGCTGTAAGCTTTAGTTCCAAATGCGTTTGTAGCTAATTGAAATATATCGATTAGATTTCCACCCCCAACGGGTGCGTGTAAAGTGATTGTTCTTGGCATTTTAAATCCCTCCTAAATGTTTTAACATAACACAAGAATTAATTAGATATTCTTTATATCGTTTTGTTTCGTAAAGATGCGGATAATTAAGAATAGTTCGAATATTACGCTCTAATTTTTGCTTCATTCTTTCTTTGCTTAACGCATAACCTTCGTGAAGAAAATTAATTTTCGTGTCGAGAATCGTATAACCGCTTTCAATTATACTGGGCTCGATAACTTCGTGAATTTCGAATCGCCAAGTAAATGGTGGCAAGTTTCGAAAGATTCGCACAGTTGGGACAGCAAGTCTTAAATTTCTCTCGGGATGCTCAGTGTCTCTTATAAACGAGCAGAAACTCCATTGGGTTACCATAAAGCCCCCAATGTCGTCATCTGCTTCGGTTAACAATTGATAGATGTATTTATGTTGATTGTAATCCAATCTTTCATCAGCATCGATTGAGATTATCCACGATGTCTCTGCGTAAAATTTGGCTAAATTGCGTGCCTTTGCAAAATTCAACACCCCAGTATATGTATATTCGTATAGTTGTAAATGCTCGTCATTTCTTATTTCTTTTATCCGTTCTTCTGAACCTTCTTTGGCGTTGAAAATTAATGGTTTACACCACTTTGGTAGCGATAACAAGCAGTCTGGTAATAAATCGTTGTCAATTTGGTCGAATAATATTACTGCTGTTGCTATTGTTTGCATTATCCTACCTTATATACTTTTATAGGAATTCTAAAAATGATTTCTCCACTTAACATATCTACTGAACCAGATTCGATTTCAAGATGATAATGGCTTCGTTGCGCTCTAAATTCTACGGGGTCGAATTCCTCAATAATTTCAACTAAACTTGCGATTTTTTCTGGTATTCCCATAGCTTCAAGTTTAATTTTTCGCAAATACAAAGTAAACTCGTGGCTTACAGTTGCGTGTCCACGCTCTAAACTTCCAATTTTTTCAAAACCGCTATAAGCAAGAAAGGCTGTAACTTCTCCTGCATTCATCAACATCCAATTTTCTAACTCGGTTTCGAAACCTATTTGCACTGGCATTCCTAATGCCGTTTCTAAAATGTCGACAACTCCTTCGAGAAATGTTTCGTAAAATCTCATACTTTTACCTTTATTTTATTGGTTATAACATCTTCTAATTTTTGAAGTAAAAATTTTTGGATTTCACGGTTTTCTCTATCTCGCCAAGGACCTCGAACTGCAAGTCCTAAAAATGTATAAGCTTTCTTTGCATAAGTAGTTCTATTCCTTGCAACCCCAGTAGTGGATTGTAATCCTATTGCTTTTGGAATTTGCGTGGGGTCGTTTAAAAATACTAAGAAATTCATATTTACTTTTCTTAATTGCGTTTCCAATCCCGTTGGTTTCACATCAATAGACGAAAGAAGACGACCAGTAAGTCTTAATTTATCTTTCGTGCTTGATGATGCAAATTGTGTTGTTCCAAATTTCTTGCTTGCATATTTGAAAGCATATTTTTTGTTATATGAAACATTATAGTTACCAAATTTTCGGCTTTCTAAATCATATCCAGCAAGAATTCGTTCTAAAATTAGTTTCTTTATCTTTTCTGCTAATTCTTCTGCAACTTTTTGAAAGACCATCCTATCGGTGAAAATCGCCGAAACTTTTTTGGTTATTGCAACTTCTATATTTTGTGTCTCTTTACCAATCATCTTGTAACTTGTAATGTATCGACATTTGGCCTTTTGTAAACAATAAGTGAGCCAAGGCGAGAGCGACGCTCGTTGTATAATTTCTTGTAAACATCGGCTTTGATTTGTGTAAGCGAGCCTTCTCCATTGGTTCTTTCGAGAAAGTACCAATAGAGTTGTCGAAGCGCTAACATTTCACGGAGATAATCCGCATTGGACTGCAAGAAGTCTTGTGCAAAGGGGTCGGTTATCGAAACCCCTAAGACTTCTTCAATGTCCCACTTCATATCTTGTTTAGCTTGCTCGACTTTTAAGGCTCGCAAATAGTCATCAGTAGCCTTTTCGAATAAATCTCCCTCCTTGGCTCTTATATATTTAGCATCCGAGAGAAAGCTGTCCCAATCCATATTTTATTTTACTTTGTTAACAATCGAACGACACGAATAAGCTTGTTGTCGGGTGCAACTTTTGTCCAGTTGCTACCATCTGCTAATTGAGCATCGGTTGGATTTTCTATATTTCCATTGAAACTAACACCTCGGAATCCAATTGCATAATGAGCATACCAAAAGATTTTATTAGTTCCACCACCAGTTGCTGGGTCGAAATCGGTATAAATATTCAATGATTTTTGCCAACCAACATAAACTGGGGTTCCAGCAAGTAAGTAGGATGGATAAGTTACGACCCCATCCTCTGTAAATGGAGCACAAATTGTGTCGTTTACAATAATCCTTTTACCCCAGTATGTTAGAACAACTCCTGTTGTTATCAAACCATCGTTAAAAACAGGCGCTAAGATTGAATTTGTTAAACTCTTCTTTTTAAGGTCCGCTGCTACTTTGGAGTGTAATATTAACCCAGTTAATGAATCTGCGGTTTCTCCTAAAACGCTTTGAACAGCATCTTCAATCGGCCCCACATCGATTTTCCCATCTCCGTTACTACGATTATCATATGTGTGAGAAGAGGCTAATGCAACTGCGAAAACCCCATTTATAACTGATTTAATAGGGCGTTGAATTTGACGAATATTATATTGTGCAATTTGAGGTGCAAGTAATTTCAAAGGGTCAACTCCACTTGTGAGTATTTCAACATCTGTAATACTAATAGCATTACCTCTTCGAATAATTGGAGCTATCTCAACATAATCCTCTAACGCTTTGGGTGTTAATGTGGTCGATGAAGTAATACGCTCGTCATCTCCAATGGCATCTAATGATTTTAATTTTGGTATTCGAATCGAGGGGCCTCTTTCTGCTAATATTACATTTGGGTCAAACTCAACATAAGGACTGGAAATGATATTATTTAAGTTTACCATCTCCGTTACAATCCAATCACTCCATACAGGTTGAGCTATTGTTAAAGCCATTTTTTACCTCACTTTTGTAAAACATACTTTTTTTGCATATACTCTTGTAGTTTTTGGTAATAAACTTCGGGACTTGTTTTGCGTAGTTCTGCAAGTTCTTCTTGCGTCATTTTTTCGAAATCAAGGTTTTGTAAAGGTCGCCCCGAAATCTGTCCAGGGCTTTGTAGACGGGTTTTCTCTAATTCTTCAAGGTCGGTAACTAATGTTTGCAACTTTTCGATTTCCCAATCTTTGTATTTTTCTCGTTTTCCTTCGGGAAGTTTTGCAAGTAAACTTTCGCGTACTGAATTTTCTAAGTTTTTGTAACGCTCTTCAAGCTCTTTATATTTTGTTGCGAAACTCTTAACTTTTTCAAACTCTTGCTCAACTTCCCGTAATTTTTCTCGATAGGCTTTATTTTCCCGTCGCAAAGACCTTATATAAGCCTTGATTTCGTCTCCCGAAGTCATAATTTCAGGTTCCGCCTGTTTTTCAACGCCCTTCTGGGGCTCGATTTGCACTTCTGGTGCTACTTTTTGGACTTCTGTCCCTTCATTTTCCATTTTTCTCTTCCTTTTTGTTTAACATTTTTCGAATATTTTCGACTTCTTTTTTCAAAATGTCGATTTGAGATTGTAATTGCTCAATCACTTGTTGAATTTGTAACCTCGCTCGATATTGAGTTTGTGTCTGTTCTATCGCTTGTTGAAGTTGTTGTTCGAAGTTGCTCATAATTCCCTCTATTTGTTAACAGAAAATCTATTGCCTCTTGTTCAGTTGTGATTAATTCGTTCTTTGTAAGCCTTCGAACATATTCTAATGGTGTAATTAAACCTCGTTCGAATAGCATATCGTTAATTTCAATTTCCTTATCGACTTCATAATATGGCGAAAATTCACCAAAATCTATTCTTACTTCTGTAAATGGTAATTTTGTTGGTAGTTCAGCATTGTTAACGCTTACAATTTTGTTAATTAGTTCATTCTCAATTTTTGAAAAAATTGGTTTCAATTTTTCTCTTTGTTCTTCAATTTCTATTCTATCGATAAGCATTGCCACTCCACTTGGAAGATTAGGATTATCGCTTAGCATCCCAGATGGTATTCCGTATTTTCGTAAAATTTGATTTTCGTATTCTTTCTTTATTGCTAACAATTCGCTGGCCAAGAAATTCGCAGACTTATGCTCTATTTCTGGCTCGGGCTCGTCTATTGAACCAGTTGAGATGTGTATTAATTTTGAAGGTGAAAGTTGAATAGTTAGATCTTTTGTGTAAGCGCTTAAATTCTTTGCGAACCAGAAACCTGTTGTTCCATACACAAGGTTTTCTTGTATGAGATAATCAATTAAACATAAATTAAGTTGGTCTCGAATTAATTCCCATTGTCCGCCTCCGTAAATATCGTCATTCTGATTGAGTTTTACGATAACAAACGGCACTGTTGGATTACTTTCTCGGTCTTTATATCCGTGTTCAACGACAGTTACTTTTTGTTGATTATATTCAAATTCAACTTTTTGTCCATAACTATCAAGTTGGTAATATTCTACAGGTGTCCAAATATGAAAGAAATTCTCAATTTTTTCTCCAATTTTCTTTTGGAACGGTATCCAAATTTCTAAAATTTCATTGTTTTCATCATATAAAATTCGATACATATCTCGTGGTATAACTTCGAATTCCCATTTTCCTTTTCGTTGTCGAGGTCGAATAAGACTTTCGCCTACTAACCACGATAATATTCCAGCCTCATTTAAACGCAAATCGTAAAATCCACTTTCTAAAATACTTGTTAAATAGTCCTTTTCTCTTTCGCTGTAACCATCGAAAGTCCTTGTTGGCTTTTTATGATACAATGAAAATATATTGGTAACAATTTTGTTGATAACTAAGTTATCGGTTGACAAATTGGTATCTACTCGGTTCAATAAATCTGTTTCTTTTGTTGTCGAAAACCAAGCAGATAAGTAATTTTTTACCAGTCGCCTTCGGTCTTCTATGCCAATATCACTATTATGCAACCAACAAGACATTGCACGGTACAAAGAAAGTAATGGAACCTCGTTTAAAAATGGAGTGTTTTGCCATATTGCTATAAAATCGCTGTTAAATGTCTTTTCGTATACTGGTTTCATATTATGTCTATTGTTTTAATGTTGCTAAAATTATATGTATAATAACTTAAAGCGTCGCTTGGATGTGTTCGCTCGGGATTTCTATCGTCAAGGGTTATCCCGTTTTCGTTCCATAAAACTTGCTGTAAATCCTTGATAAGTCGCTTACAATTCGGTGTAACAAATAATTTTCTTTCTCCATTGGTGTTGCAAAAGTATGAATTCAAAGTAATTACTCGTGCTTTAATAGATTTAACTGGTCTAATTTTCAAAAATCCTTGTATTCCAGATTCTTTTAATGTATCCAGTATTATTTCGTAATCCTTTCTTGTTGCTGATGATGAAAGTTTGTTTCCACTAAAATCACCAGTTACAAAAACTTTGTTCGAAAATCCATTCTTTTTTAACCAATCAGCAGCAACTTTTGCGGTGTAAAACGTGTTGGAATTTATGTGTATGAACTCTTGAAAAGCAAAGACATTTCCTTTTCCATCTTCTTGCAACAATATACAAGACATTGGCTTTTCGCCAACATTGAAATCCCAAGTCATATATATTTCTTTGCTTGGGTTCCATTTGTAGTCAACAATGTTAGCATCAGAAAATGCATAGTATACAAGCCCTGTTGTGTCGACAAATTCTGCTTCATATTCTTGCTTAAATGTGCGCTCGTCTAATTCATTCCTTGCTTGTTCTATTTCCTCTGGTGTTACCCAACCACCTTCGAGTGTTGTATAGTGATATTTTGTGAAATTTGGTTGTGAATAAATATCGTAAAGCAAATCGTTACGACCTTGCGGGGTTCCAATTATTAATGCTTTTCCTTTTTTATCGGACAATGCTGGTCGAACCACTTCGAACCAAGCTTCTCGTGGAACATCTTTTGTTTCGTCTAATATTACTCCATCAAATCCTTCGCCTCTTATTGCATCGTAATTTTGAGCTCCATAAAGTCTTAAAACGGTATCGTTTATCATTAATAATTCCAAAGAATTCTTGTAAACTCTTTTTATGAGTTGCTTTGGAGTAAGATTAAGGAATAATTCCCAGAAAATATTGCGTGCCATTCGCCAAGTTGGAGCTATGTATGCAAACAATCCTCTTGCTTTTTGCAATACCCATTTTCGCATTATATAGCCCGCTAATGTGGTTTTACCAAAGCGACGCCCCGCTATTAAAACCACATAACGGTTGTTGTCTTTGTATACTTCTGCTTGGTTCACGCTAAGTTTTGTGCTAAGCGCTAATTCCATTTCTAATTATCTCCACATATTCCTTGATTGTTAACTCTTTTTCCTCTTTTTGGTCTTCTAATAATATTTTCACAATCTCGGCTCCTAAAAGTTTTGCATTGTTGAGAATATTTTCTTTAATAATCGTTTTGAAATCCATTAGTGCATTTTGGAACCACTTTTTGTTTTTAAATTCTTTCTCCCATTCTAAAAATTCGCTCCACGATATGTTATTCTTAAACAATAAGTTTTCCAATGTATAGCATCCTTTCATTTCGCCCTCGAAATATTTTCGTATAATATCGGTAAACACCAAAAACACTTGTAACTCCTTCTTTGTTCTTGGTCG
>JAOAEE010000021.1 GCA_026416955.1 Ignavibacteria bacterium
TACAAACTTACAACTTATTAGCCAATTACAAAAAAACAAAAACAAAATTAAAAAAATAAAAAAAATACCCAATAATATTTTTTTTGAATTTTTTGTCAAATTTTTGAAGTCAATTTTGTAGTATGAAAATTGACAATATTGTTGCAAAAACTTTCGTAATTTTGCTTATGCGAATAAAAACAATAAAAGCAAATTTGGTATTTCAAAAAGGAACTATTCGAGGTGGTTCCTTCCAATCTTATTTTATGCTTAGAAATTCCCTACTAAACTACTTTAACCTTTCTTATTTTTCCTCGATTTAACCTTTTAGTAATTTTTGTCTAACAATTTGGTGGTGAATAACTATGTCCAAAGTGTCGTTTAACTATAAGCCAAAATATTTTGTTGAAAGTTCATCGGTGCTTAACTCACTGAAAGAGCACCTACTTGTCGATGGTTATCAAATTGTAGTAGATTTAATTGAAAGCAATCCATCGTATTTTATCGACAAATTGACTGGGGAAAAATATCTCGACCTCTTCACTTGTTTTGCCTCTCTACCATTAGGATTAAATCATCCCAAAATGTTAGATAAGGATTTTTTAGAATATTTAAAATATGTGGCTATCAATAAACCATCTAACTCGGATATTTATACAGAAGAGATGGCAACTTTTGTGAACACATTTTTCAAAATTGCAGTACCAAATTACTTTAAGTATGCTTTCTTTATCGAAGGAGGCGCACTTGCTGTCGAAAATGCTCTCAAAGCTGCATTTGATTGGAAAGTTAGAAAAAATTTTATGAAAGGAAATTCTACCGAAAAAGGAAGTAAAATTATTCATTTCCGAGAAGCATTCCACGGAAGGTCCGGGTACACAATGAGTTTAACAAATACCGACCCAAACAAGATTAAGTATTATCCAAAATTCACAGATTGGCCAAGAATAGTTAATCCAAAAATGAATTTCCCATTTGAAAAAGATAATTTCGAACAAACATTGCGATTGGAAAAACAAGCAGAAGAGGAAATAAAAAAAGCCTTTCTCGAAAACCCCGACGACATTGCCGCAATAATTATTGAACCAATTCAAGGAGAAGGTGGTGACAACCACTTCCGCCCTGAATTCCTTCAAAAACTTCGACAACTTGCAGATGAAAACGATTGTCTTTTGATTTTCGATGAAATCCAAACTGGAGTCGGAATCACTGGAACGATGTGGGCACACGAACAAATGGACGTACACCCAGACATAATGGTCTTTGGAAAGAAAATGCAAGTTTGCGGAATTTTAGCCGGCGGGAAAATAGACGAAGTACCCGAAAATGTTTTTCATACTTCAAGCAGAATCAATTCTACTTGGGGAGGAAACTTAGTCGATATGGTACGAGCAACTCGCTATTTAGAAATAATCGAGGAGGACAATCTTTTGGAAAATGTAAGAGTTATGGGAAATTATTTAATCGAAAAACTTATTGGACTTGAAAAGGATTATCCAAACTTAATTAGTAATGTTCGTGGACGCGGGTTGTTTTGTGCTTTCGACCTTCCATCCAACGAAATTAGAAACAAATTCCGTGACATAGCATTTAACCAAGGGTTATTAATACTTGGCTCCGGAGTTAAATCTATTAGATTTAGGCCCTCTCTTTGCATAACCCAATCTGAAATAGACAAAGGGATTGCAATTATAAAAAGAATTCTCGACAAAATAGTTTCCGAAAATAAATAAAACCTCGAAACCCTAAGTTTTTTATTTTAAATTACTTTGTGTTACCAACAAGGGGGCAAGAACCCCCTTGTTTATTTCAAAACATTTTTCTGTTTTAGTTCTTCTACAATATTTATTAACAAATCTAAGTACTGTTGTCGCTCTTCAAGATTAAAATGGGACTATTTCGTCTGAACCAAAAATAAATTGAGCAACCCTACCAAAACCTAAACCCATTCCTGAACGTTTTACTGGATTGTTCTTAAACAAATCTAAATATTCCTCGAAGACAAGGTTAATTTCTTCGGGTTTATTGTCGTGTGCAACCTTCAATTGCTTAAGTTGTTTAATCATTGTACCTTCGAACAACCTTTTCCGAAGTATATCATAATCATATTCTCGTTCGGAACCACCAATACTTTCTCCAGAGAACTTTAAAATGACGTCAACACAATCGTAGGTTTGGAAGTTTGGGTCGCAATCTCGTGTCAATTTCATATTGAAAAATTTTATCGCCTCAGGATAATGAGTAACCATTAAGTTTTTATCATA
>JAOAEE010000017.1 GCA_026416955.1 Ignavibacteria bacterium
ATGGAGCCAAGAACAGTTATTAATGGTGATGTGTTTAGTGTTTGGACCCAATATGGTGGTTCGGCAGCAAACCCACCTGATGAAATAGCTATAGAATGGGCACTACCCAGCGATGATGGAATAACTAACATCTGCAACATCGACCCAAAACGATGGCAAAATCACCCAAGACGTGGTGGTGCAAAACCAGTAACAGATATGCCAGCATATTCGTTGTATGGTGCTGGAGGATATTTAATTGGTTACCTTGAAACAGATAAAGATTCTGCTCTTGCTAAACCTTCTGCCCCAAATCTAAACGGTCTCAGACCAAGATTGTTTGATGATGGTATTGACTTTGATTATGTTAAAGCCTTCGTTACAATTCCCGATACCGTTATCTATTACAAGAACGAGGGTGCCAAGAACTTTAGATTCAGAATTAAAATGTATGCCAGAAATAATAAGAAGTGCTTAACTTGCATTCCTGATGACGATGATGTTTGCTATGTCGACAATGTTAAATTGCTATTCCCAAGCGAAATAACTGATATTGAGGTGACTTCTGTTAAGATTGTCTGGCCATATACAGTTGCGCCTGCTTCTCAGGTAATTAAAATACCCATCCGCGTGAAATTAAGTAATAATACAAGTGTTGGTGCTCCTTCGTTCCTTGTCACTGTTATGATTTTCAGACCGGGTGAGCAACTTGCGGTATATAAACGAACAGAGCAAATGCCCGGAATGTTGCCATCAACAGTCCACGAACTTTCTATGCCAGATTTCAATGCAAGACTTTATGGACCCGGACAATATAGAATTTACGCTTGGTTAACAGTTCCCGGTGGTGACCTTGAACCATTGAACGACACAAATTACATTGACGTCAATTTAAGATTTGGTCCATACTTTGCTTACGACCAACCTACCAATCCAAGGAATGATGTCCCAGATGCTCAATTTACTGGTATTGCTGGACGTGGTCTTAACTTGTTTGGATTTGCTTATGGTGCAACTGGTAGTGTATATGGTCCTTCTTCTTCCTATAATTATCAGTATGCCGTAGGTTACGAAGGTGGTAATGGTTCTGGCCAAATTGCAATGAAGTTCACATTGCAACAGCAAGATACAGTTTATGGTTACCAAGCGTTCTTTGGCGAACAAAACCAAGCCCCTGATTATATTGCATTTTCTATCTATTCGGGTAAAGACCAACCGACTTCTCTTGTTGGAGGTTCCACAATTTACACTTTGCGTGCTTGGGACTTTGATGCTGACACTGGTGGTGCCGTTGGTAAATACTTAACTTATCGTTTACCAAAACCAGTAATTCTCCAATCTGGTACCTATTGGATGGCAATTTCCCAATTGGGTGAAACTGGTCTCGAGTTGGGTGCATCGAAATATCGTATGGGTATGAGAATAACTTCTATTTACATTCCACCTCCAATCACAAGTGGCGGTCCTGTTGGCGGCTCCGGTTATCATTTAATGATTGAAAAAGATTTCCGTAGATTAAGCTCTACATTAAACTTAGTTAACGACAACGTCTTTGCATTCGAAAATACAAGAGGAAGTGGTAACTGGGTGCAATTTATGCCAACAATTGGTAATCCCGGTTATGCACATTTGCATCACTATGGAATAACTCCTGCTGACAATCAAACAGCAACACTATCTCGTGGTACGTGGATTCCTTTGATTAGGCCATACTTTGGTAACCGATGGTATCTAACTCTTCCCGGCACTCACGACCCAGTTGAATTACTGTCCTTCGACGGTAAGGCTAGAGATGCTGGTATCGACTTATTCTGGGAAACCTCATCTGAAATCAATAACTACGGATTCTATGTTGAAAGAAGGGTAGGTACCAACAATGAGACACCATTCAAAGATATTGGATTTGTCAAAGGTGCTGGGTATTCTACATCTCCACGTCAATACTCCTACTTCGACCGCGATGTTGTACCGAATACTGTTTACCAATATCGATTGCGTCAAGTTGATAACGATGGCACAGGTGCAAACGCAACTTACTCCCATATCATTACGATTAAGTATGAAGGAGTAGGTGAGCTCGAGTTGTTCCAAAATGCACCTAATCCATTCTCTGTAAACACAACTATTCCATTTACATTACCTTACGAAAGTAAAGTAAGATTAGAAGTTTTGGACGTCTATGGAAAAGTTCTCAAAACTCTTGTCGATGAAGTATTACCCGCAGGTGAATACAATTCGATTATGTGGGATGGAACTGATAATAATGGAATGCTAGTACCAAGTGGTAATTACATCTACCGACTTGTTGCTAATGGTAATACTTTGACCGGAGTAATGACGCTTGTAAGGTAATTATATTACAATTACTTAAGCAGAGCGAGCCCTTCGTGGGTTCGCTCTTTTTATTTTAAATATTTAAGTTAGAAATGTTTTCATTTCATATTAACAACACATTTTATACAGACTGCATTTATTACTTATTTTTGTGTAAAAGACTCAGTTTTTTGTATCTTTTTTATATTGCTTTTCAGTAATTTTGCCTTTTAGTTATATTATTAAGTTTATATATGAAAATACATTTAAATATTGTTAATTTGTTTATTTTCTTAGTATTTTTTATAGGTTGTAGAGAAAGTAACACAATTGAACCACAAAAGAGTGTAGCTTCGTGTGAAGGTTGTCATACAAACTACGAACACCTTATGAAAGTATACACACCCGATACTGTTTTGCCCTCTGGGGGCTGCGGAGGAGAAGCACCCCATTACGAACCTTATGATAGAGTTTTTTTGGGTGGAATGGGTTTTGAGAGCTTTAAAAAATCAAGTCACTACAAAATTGGTTGTACTGGCTGCCATAATGGAACAGATGGTACAGATGACAAGGTAAAAGCACATTCTGGAAATTTTATCTCGCATCCCTCAGTCTTTGCAGAACAAAAATGTAAAAGTTGCCACAAAGAAATAGTTGAAAAATTTCCTACGAGTTTACACAATGGTTATGGGCAAATGCGAAAAGTAGCTATTCGTAGTGGTTATTCATCGTATAAAGACTTTGAGAAACTTTCACCTTCGCACAAAGAAGGATATAAAAAGAATTGTTCCACTTGTCATGCTAATTGTGGAGAATGCCATATTGTTCGGCCACTTGCTGGGGGTGGAGGACTTGCTAATGGTCACAATTTTGTTAAAACCCCAGATATGATAAAGACTTGTGTCGTTTGTCATTCTTCTCGGGGTGGCCACGCTTTTCTTGGTATTGGTTCTGGAACGAAACCAGATGTTCACCAAACTAAAGGGATGGTTTGTACAAGTTGTCATTCTGGTAAAGAAATGCACGGAAGTGGTAACATTCCAGAGCATCGTTATGCTTACGAGATGTTGCCTTCTTGTGAAAGTTGCCACCCAAATGTGAAAGATAAGAATAAATATCACCTAATGCATTATGACTCTTTGAGTTGCCACGTATGTCATTCCCAAAAGTATAACAATTGCGGAAGTTGTCATATTCACGGTTTAGGGGCAAGAATTCCATCATATTTAGACTTTAAGATTGCCTTAAATCCAATACCAAAAGAAAAAGGGAAATTTAAGTATGTTACAGTTCGAAGAACTCTTGCTGCACCAGATAATTGGGTTGAATATGGTTTATTGCAATATCCAAATTTTGATGCGTTACCTACTTATAATTATGCTACTCCTCATAACATACAAAGGTGGACTCCAGTTACAAAAGTAGAAAGTGGAGAAAAATGTTATACAAACTGTCATATTCGCAAAGAAGGAGATTCGCTTATCAATTCAAAAATTTATTTATTTGAAAAAGACTTGTTGGAATGGGAAAAGAATGCAACTAAAAAAATTACAGTCGATAAATCATTACCCCAAGAATGGTTTAAATAAATATCATTTATTGTTTTATGTTTAACAATTAGGAGAAAAAAATATGTTTAACCTTCGCTACTTAAGAAATATTTTTGCAGTATTTATCTTAGCAATTTTTGTTTGGTCTTGTTCTGAGAGCTCAAATGAGCCAACTGTCAACGAAGCAGAAGTTCTAATTAAGTATCTCGAATCAACACAAAGCCCATATGGCAAGTTTTATGTTAATACTGATTTACCAAGTATAGTCGATGCTGCAACATTAAAGGCAGACGTAGAAGCAAACAAGGCCTATGTTATCGACATTCGTGCCGCTGCAGATTTCGCTAAGGGCAGAATTAAAGGAGCCAAAAATATTTCAGAAACAGAAGTTATTAACCACATAAAAAGCATAGATGCTACAAAATATGACAAGATTGTTATTGTTTGTTATACCGGACAAACAGCTGGTTATTATGCTTCTCTTGCCAGATTGCTTGGTTATAAAAATGTGTTTTCATTGAAGTGGGGGATGTGTTCTTGGCATACCGACTTTGCAAAAAGGTGGCGAGATGTGATTGCTAATGGAAATAAATATGCATCCCAATTTGAAACTAAACCAAATTCCAAAGGTCAACCCGGTAATTTACCAGTTCTTAACACTGGGAAAAAGACCGGTAAGGAAATTTTGGAAGCAAGAGTTAATAAAATAATTTCGGAAAAATTTGATGCTGCTAAGATTACTGCTGATGAAGTTTTCCAAGATTTAAGTAAGTATTACATTGTAAATTATTGGCCCGAATCACAATATTTAGACCCCGGACATATTCCCGGTGCTGTTCAATACACTCCAAAAGCCTCCCTTGCTCTTGATCAAGAATTGAAGACTTTGCCAACAAATAAGACAATTGTAATTTATTGCTATTCAGGGCAAACAAGCGCATTTCTGGTTGCTTATCTTAGGCTAATTGGTTATGATGCAAAGTCACTTTTGTTTGGAGCTAATGGAATGATTTACGATAAAATGGTCGAGAAGAAATTGACGACTTTCAATGATAACGAAATCAAAAATTTTGAGTATGAAAAGTGATATATTGTTTGTATTCAACATAGGGGGCAAAAGCCCCCTTTTTTATTTTTACAGACAAATTTTGAAATAGGAAAATACTTTTTATGTACTTAATTTTTTGTTAATAAATAATTTTTCTATTATTTTCCTAATATACATTATAGATAATAAACATAAGCGCCAATTAACGGTTTAAATAAATCCTAATCAAAATATTATTTCAAAATAGTTTGGAAATTTGAAAAATTAGATTATTAACTAATTTTTATAAATCTTAATGTGACAATTTTTTTGGTATTAATAATTTCAATATAATATGCTCCATTAGGTAAGCCACTTATATCTATTGAATTAGTTATTGAGAATTTATCATAATTGAGTTCAATTAATGTTCTTCCAAAATTGTCTTTAATTCTAATCATTTGGAATTGTTCATTAGACTTAACGAATATTTGTGTGGCTGATGGGTTTGGATAAATAGAAATTTCACTATCCTTGGTTTCAACTGAATTATAATAAAAATCGAATGGGTCAGACATTTCGGATTTACATCCAAATTCATTTGTTACTTGTACATAGTAGAGTCCAGGGGTGGAAACGTTTAAAGAATCTGAAGTAGCATTTGGAATTGGTTGGTCAAATAAAAACCATTGGTTACCAGATTTAGAGCTTGAATATAAAGTATATCCTTTGCGAGTAATAGTTGGCTTTGAAGGTTTAGGATTAATTTTGACATTAATTTTGCCTGAATCGGAGCATTTTCCATTTTCAAGAACTTGATGGATTTTAACGAAACCATCACCAGCGGTTTTCCATTGAACAGTTATTGAATTGTTTGCAGTGTCGATCCTAAGGATTTCTCCGTTCGTTACAAACCAGTTAGTTGTAACACCGATTTTTACTGGGCTCGAATATGTCTCGATGTCGTTTTCGCAAACAGAGGCTTTCCCGGAGATAACAGGATTGAGACCCTTATAGATACGGAGATTTTTCCTATTATCGGCTCCAACCATTGCTGGACTTGTGGAAACAACTCTAATTCTATATAATATCCCAGTGGAAACATTATTTGGTATTCTTCCGTTAATTTTCCCACTTGTCGTACTTTGGATTCTTCCGATTTCAGTGGGGTTGGTGAATGAACCATTATTATCTGAAAGTTGAGCAATAAAATAATTGTCTGAATTGAACTGGGAAGTAACAAAGTAATCGATTGTAATTTCGTTTCCAGTGCAGTATTCACCCTCGACGAATGTAGAAATTTCATACTCCTTGCCGTAGAATACACCGTTCCCCCAAGTTGATGCAAAGAATTCACGAGTAGGTAGCGCAACAATTCCAGTTGCATATGGGTTGAATAGTCCATCATTAATTTCTTCCCAAGTTATGCCAGCGTCTTTGGACCTGAGAATTCCTTTTCCATAAGTTGCTGCATAGACAACATTATTTGGTGAAACAACTATCCGATAGATAGAAAGATTGGTTGCTTGGTAGACTTGTGTCCAATTTACTCCATTATTCGTGGATTTATAAATATATCCATTATTTGTTCCCGCGTAAATTATTCCATTTGAATCCACAGCGATAGTATTTATGTTTGTATTGTTTTTGAAGTCAGCGTCTACTTTACCCCAAAAATCGAACATTTGCGTAGCTCGGTATAAACCAGATGTTGTCCCAACAAGAACAAACCCGTCTTTTTTTGCAAGAATGCAATTAACACTTCTATTTTTAAATTCATTTTGCATTTGCGACCAACTTCTGCCAAAGTTCGTGGAAATAAATAAACCATTATACAAAGTCCCAACCAGCAGTTTCCTATCTCTGGTGATTGCTAATGTGTTGATATAAGTATCGAAAAGACCTTCGTTACTTGCTTCCCAAGTATTTCCAAGATTTGTTGACTTATAAACACCGGCAAGTGTACCAATAAAAATAGTGTCCGCAACATTTAGAAAAGCAAAAACTTGAAGGTTCGTTAAGCCAGTGTTTCTTGTAACCCAAGTTTTGCCTTTGTCGCTCGAAACAAAAACACCAGAATTAAAACTACCTGCGTATAACCAACCATTTGGTCCAAGATGAACAAGATTTACATTCCCCGAGAGAGCTGGGTCTGTTGTTTGCCAAATCATAGTTTGACTAAATACGTTAATGTATTGAAATATTAGATAAATTGTGAAAAGAGAAAAAATCCTTTTCATATTGCACTCCTATTTTAGTTTACCATTCATTGCATCTTGATATAACATTGAATTTTTTGGGTCGAGGTACATTAAATTGTTAAAAAAAGCTTCGTTTTTATAACCATTGAATAATGTTGCAAGTGTTTGGTGATGTGTATCGAAAAACAATTGTATCAAAAGACTGGATTCCACAATTTTTTCTTTCTTAAATTTTGCCATTTCTTCGATAATTTGGGTAATATTTTTCATTCCTTCATCTTTGTTATAAGCAAGTTTGTCTATTCCATCTACGTAAAAGGAAAAAATAAGTTTGCGAAATGGATAATATCTTGGATCGTTAAGTTCTTTTGTAATGTTATACTTCGAATAGCTACCTGGTTCAACATTTGTTTCGAACCCGCTTGCTTGTTGTGTTGACCCAAGCAAAAGGATATTTCGGACATTTTCAAACAATCCATTACCTCCCAATTCCTCGTAGGAATCTTTGTCGAAACCAATTATCATTAACATATAAAAATCAACGACAGAAGTAAAGTAGTCAAATCGCATAGGATTGTAAGTAAGATTGGCACCATATGAATATTCAAATTTCCAATTTGTTTCTGTTATCATAAGCAACGGCACGGTCATTTGCAAGTCATTGTCGGGATTATCGACATATCTTCGAGCAACTATTACCATTTTAGCGGAATATTTATTGTTTCCACCAGAAGTAAAATAGATATTAATATCTACTGGGATTGGATTCCCTTCCCAATCTTCGTTAGTAAATTTTTGGTTATTAATATAATTTTCCAAGTCGTTTTCTAAGGTAACAATATATTGTTTTGCTTCGTATGATAATAGTTCAGTATTTACAGTAACATTTGCCTTAATTTCCTGGCAAAAT
>JAOAEE010000026.1 GCA_026416955.1 Ignavibacteria bacterium
AAAATTAGAGTAAAAATATAAAAAGATTTTTATGAAATTTGGTTCAGAAAAATTTTCTGTTCAAAATCCAATAGTGAACTATGTTTGCGAGCCGACCGCAGAATATCAAATTCCAAACAGAGAAAAGTTTTTATTAAATCTTGGTTGGGAATATATAGGACCCGATGAAGCAACTAGACTAAGAGGTGGTGAAACCCGATTGATTTTTAAAGACATTTTCCTCGAGCAAATAAAGAAAATCAACAATTTTATGAGCGAGGATTTATGTGTCGATTTATTAAGAAAAATTGAACAAATTCATCCAACCATTAATGGAAATTTAATTTTATGGGAATATCTTAAGGGTTTAAGGACGGTGTTTGTCAAAGACCAAAATAGAGAGAAAAATGTGAAGTTAATAGATACCGAAAATATAGAAAACAATGTCTTTCAGGTGACAGACGAATTTATTTTTTCCAATGAATTCAAAACAGTAAGGTTCGACATTGTTTTTCTAATAAATGGAATTCCCTTGATTTTGGTCGAAACCAAGGCGGCCCACAAAACCGAAGGAATAAGCGAAGCATTGGAGCAAATAAGACGATACCACAAAGATAGCCCGGAAATTTTGGCTTTGATGCAAATTTATGCTATAACTCATTTAGTTAAATATTATTATTCGGCCACTTGGAGTTTTTCGGCCAAGACGCTTTTTAATTGGAAAGAGGAAGTTCAAGGAGATTTCGAAACTCTTGTTAAAACATTTTTTGATAAAAACAGAATAGTAAAACTTATTACCGACTTTATATTGTTTACGCGCCAGGACGATGAAATCAAGAAGGTTGTACTAAGACCACACCAAATGCGTGCAATAAAGAAAATAATTGAAAGAGCTAAGGAGCCAGAAAAGAACCGAGGGCTTATTTGGCACACACAAGGTTCGGGCAAGACATATACGATGATTGTAGCGGCAAAGAAAATCGTAGAAGAGCCACATTTCAAAGACCCCACAGTAATAATGCTTGTTGATAGGAACGAACTCGAGAGCCAGCTTTTTGGGAATATCAAGGCAGTAGGTATTGAATCGGCGATAGTTGTAGAGACGAAAGAACATTTGAAAAGACTTCTACAAGAGGATAAGCGAGGCATAATTGTATCGATGATACACAAGTTCGATAGATTGCCGGAAAAGATTAACGAAAGAAGAAATATTTTTATATTAGTCGACGAAGCACACAGAACTACAGGAGGAAAGCTTGGTAATTATCTTATGGGTGCATTACCCAACGCTACAATTATTGGATTTACTGGAACCCCAATCGATAGGACTACATATGGGCAAGGTACTTTTATCGTCTTTGGGAAGGACGACCCACCGAAAGGCTACCTTGATAAATACAGCATATTAGAATCTATTGAAGAAGGAACAACTGTACCTCTTCACTATTCATTGGCACCAAATGAATTACAAATAGACAAGGAAACACTTGAAAAAGAATTCCTTCAATTAGCCGAGGCAGAAGGAATAAGCGACATTGAGAATTTAAATAAGGTATTGGAAAAGGCAGTTACACTTAAAAACATTCTTAAAAGCAAAGATAGAGTGAAAAAAGTGGCACAATACGTTGTAGAGCATTTTAAAGAATTTGTAGAACCAATGGGATACAAGGCTTTCCTTGTGGGGGTCGACAGGGAAGCCTGTGTATTATACAAAGAAGAACTCGACCGATTGCTGCCATCTGAGTATTCCTGTGTTGTTTTTAGTTCTAATTTCAATGACCCACCAGAACTTGTAAAATATCATCTAAAAGAAGACGAAGAGAAAAGAATCAGAAAAGCCTTTCGAAAACCAAATGAATTGCCCAAGATATTAATAGTTACAGAGAAATTGCTTACTGGCTTCGATGCCCCAATACTTTATTGTATGTATTTAGATAAACCAATGCGGGACCATGTCTTACTTCAAGCAATAGCACGAGTAAATAGACCTTACGAAGATGAAGAAGGAAGAAAGAAGCCCTGCGGTTTTGTCCTCGATTTTGTTGGAATATTCGATAATCTCGAAAAAGCTCTTGCTTTTGATTCAGCCGATATAGAAGGAGTAGTAAAGGACATAGAAGAATTAAAAAGTAGGTTTTCTGTGGAGATGCAAAAAGGGAGAGAAAACTATTTGAGTTTAATCAAGAATCAGACTGCAGACAAGGCAGTCGAGAAAGTTTTAGAGTACTTTATCGATGAGGAAAGAAGGCAAGATTACTATCAGTTTTTTCGCCAGTTGCAAGACCTTTATGAAATACTTTCGCCAGATGCGTTTTTAAGGGAATACCTTGACGATTTTGAGACTTTGGGAAGAATGTATAGAATTTTACGTGAGGCTTACGAGCCGAGTACTCCTTTGGATAAAGATTTCGCAAGGAAGACCGCTAAACTATTATCTGAACAAACCAAAGTTGGGGTAATTAAACCAGCATTAGAAGTATACGAAATAAATGAAAATACGTTGTCTTTGATTGAAAATAGTAATGCTTCAGATACCGAGAAAGTTTTTAACATAATAAAGAGCATTCAAAATTGCGTGAATATGGAAGGTAAGAATGCTCCATATCTTCTATCTATTGGCGAAAAGGCAGAATTGATATTAAAGATGTTCAAGGAAAGGCAAAAAACAACCCAAGAGGTATTAGAAGAAACAAAGAAGTTAGTTCAAGAAATAAACTCAGCTAAAAAAGAACAAATTGAGAAAGGGATGAGCAGCGAAATTTATACTGTGTATAAAATTTTGGAAGAAGTAAGGATACCAAATCCAGAAAAACTTGCGAATGAAATAAATAAAATTTTGAAAACCTATCCACATTGGAAAAAAAGCAAGAACCAGGAAGCGGAGGTAAGAAAAGAATTTTATTCTCTACTTTCCAAAGCGCACATTGATATTGATTCTTGTAGCCAAATTGTAGGGAATATTTTTAGTAAACTAAAATTCAAAGGTAAAGATGAATAAATATAGAGAGTTTAAGGAAGAGGTAAATTTAATTGCAAAGGCAATGGGACTTCAACCCACTGAAATACATATAAGAAAAATGAAGAGAAAAATTGCAAGTTGCTCGAGCAAAGGAAGGTTGACCATAAGTACAGAAGTTTTGGAAAAACCTAAAGAAAAAAGATATGAAATAATAATCCATGAACTACTCCATCTTAGATATCCTAACCATGGAAAATTGTTTAAATTAGTTTTAAGGAATTACTTAGAGAAGCTTTATGAACCTTGATTTTTTAGATATTTAAAAGAACAATAATATTATTGAAGTTATTATCTTTTGTTAGGAAAGTTTGTTTTTCCCCAATTTCTAATTGAATGTTGCATTGTTTTATTGGGCTGGATATTCTTTTGATATAGTTGTTTTTTTTAGATAATTTTGTTATTCCCCCAAATTAATCTAAGATTTCTATTTACTGCAGAGTAAAATAATAATAATTTTTTAATGCACATTTAAAGATTTTCAATGTTCAAAATTGATTTAAATCATTTAAGTTTAAATAAAATCTAAAAGTAATGGCTTTATGAAAAGGAAATATTAATTTTGGGGTATCGAAAAAAAAAGTTACAGGGTTCAAAAGTTGAACCCTGTAAGAAATTCGAGAACCCAAGAACTCTATTAATATCGGTCTTGGTAGTTTCTTGTGTTGTTGGAACGCGAGAAATTTCTTTGTGGTCGTTCTTGTTGTTTTGCTTCGTTGACTAAAATGTTTCTCCCTCCGAATTCTTTTCCGTTAAGTTCTTGGATAGCAACTTTTCCTTGCTCGGCTTTCATTTCGACAAATCCAAAACCGCGAGAACGACCAGTTTGACGGTCGCGAACAATTCGAACAGACTCTACTTCCCCATATTGAGAGAAGAGATTTTCCAGTTCCTCTTGTGTGGTAGAGAAACTGAGATTTCCAACATAGATATTCATAAAAAGAACCTCAAATAGTTAATAATAAAACCCTTGGTTATCCTACTTTTATTAAAAAATAAAAGATAGGAATAGCCAAAAACAAAAATAAACAAAAAAAATTACTTTCCAAGGCTTTTAATAATATTGTTTGCAAAATGTTTAATAATTTTGTTTTTTTATCTTGCTATGGAAAATCCTTTTTTCTCAATTGTCATTGCTACTTACAATCGATTCGAGTTACTTCAACGAGCAATTTCTTCTTTAATAAATCAAAAAGAAAAAGATTGGGAGTCGATTATTGTCGATGATGGCAGCAAAGATGATACCTACGCGTATTCCATTAGTTTGTGCCGAAAGGACAATCGTTTTAAATATGTTTATATCCAAAATCAGGGACCTGCATTTGCCAGGGAAGTTGGTATAAATATATCAAGAGGGAAGTATATTACTTTCTTAGATTCAGATGATGAATACGAAGAGGAGCATTTGTCACTTCGAAAAAGAATTCTTATTGAAAATCCTTTTATCGATTTTCTTTATGGTGGATTCAAAGTAATAGGTTCAAAGTTTGTTCCAGACATTCACAACCCCCAAAAATTAATCTCGTTGGACGAGTGTGTTGTTGGGGGGACATTTTTCATTCGTCGTACAATTATTCCTAAGCTTGGGGGAATTCCAAAGCTTGAATACGGTGAAGATGTAAAACTATATGAGTTAGTTAAGAAAAGTGGTTTGATTGTAAAAAAAGTTGAGTTTCCTACATATATTTACCATCGGGAGCACGAGGTTTCGAGAACAAAAAAAATTTATGATGAAAAGGGATGATAAAGTTTTGAAAATAATTGAGATTTTAGAAAAGGAATTCCCAGATGCAAAAATCAGATTGAACCATACTAATCCTTTTGAATTGCTTGTTGCTACTATTCTTTCTGCCCAATGCACAGACGAAAGAGTAAATATTGTTACTAATGAATTATTTAAAAAATATAGAACGCCAGAAGATTTTGTCCAAGTCGACCCCAATGAGTTGGAGAGACTAATTTATTCTACTGGATATTACAAAGCAAAAGCAAGACACATTATTGGTAGTTCAAAAATGATATTGGAAAAATTTAATGGAAATGTTCCCGACAATATGGAAGATTTGCTCCAACTCCCCGGTGTAGGGCGAAAAACTGCAAATGTGATACTTTCCCACTCGTTTTCGAAACCGGGAATTGTTGTCGATACCCACGTTATTCGTATTACTAATCGCCTTGGTTTAGTTAATACGAAAGACCCAGTAAAAATTGAATTTTCTTTAATGGATATTGTTCCTAAGGATAAATGGGTTTTGTTCACCCACCTTTTAATCTCCCACGGACGTAATTATTGCACCAGCCGAAAGCCAAAATGTGAGAGTTGTCCAATTAGTGCATATTGTGATTTTGCCAGAAAATAGTGTAACAATTTTTTAGTATTTTTGTTAATAGTTTTTTACTGAGGAAGTTCTATGTATTTGATAAAAAGGATTTTACTGCATATTTTGTTGTTTTTTTTCCTTTCTTTTTCCTCTTTTTCAAAATTAGAAATAGTCAAAGATAGTCGAGGAACAGACTTTTGGCTAACTTTTCTTCCAAACTATCATAGAAATTGGGATTCAAATTTTCCTTGGCAAAAGTATGGAGACTCTCTTTATATTTTTTTGGCGGCTACCGAGCCTACTAAGGGTAAAATTGAATATTACAGTAGAGATGGAAAGTTCTTCAATAATGAATTTGAGATTCAAAACCCTAATAGTATGTATATTTTTAAAATTCCTTCCTATGATTATGAATTGATAGGTTGTAATGTAAGTGAAAAATTCTATGATACTCCTAACCCTATAGTACAAACCGAAACAGTAGCAATTAACTCATTCCATATTACAAGCGAAAAAGAAGTTTCTGCATATGCTTTGAACCAAGCGAACAAAACTTCGGATGCATTTTTGGTTCTACCGACAGATGTTTTAGGTAATCGTTATTTTATCTTATCCTATCAAAGTGATGGTGTTTCAGATGATTCGTCTCAAACTACTCCTTCACAATTTGCTATTGTTGCTATAGAAGATAATACAAATATTACCATTTATCCAAAAACTGCAACTTATAGGTATGGAACGCAAACCCAAAAGATTGTCTTAAACAAAGGCGAGGTTTATTTAGTTCAAGCAAAAGTTACGCCTAAAAATTTGAATACAGATCTAACTGGAACAGAAATTGTATCTTCGAAGCCAATAGCTGTTTTTTCTGGTCATCAAAGAGCAACTGTTCCCATTTCAATTAGGCCATATGTAAATAATCCTTCTCGTGATATACTGATTGAACAACTTCCCCCCGTTTCAACTTGGGGTAAAAACTCCATTGTTGTACCTTTTGCTAAGTCACGAAGAGAAATTACTAATGGTGAAAGTATATTTAGGGTATTAGCAGCAGAAGATGGCACAGAAATATATTTGAATGGGACAAGGGTAAGAACTCTTAACCAAGGTGAATTTTACGAAGGAGTCCTTAATAAACCATACTTTGTTTCATCGAATAAACCAATTTTGGTTGGTGCTTACAAAAAGACTTGTGGCTCAGGTTTTAATTATTTAGGTGACCCATTTTTTGCTATAATGCCACCAGTCGAACAATATCTCGATGAATATAGGGTTTTAAATGCACAAGCTGCAGAAGTTGATAAAGCTATTGTCTATTTAGAACAATATATAACCGTAATTATTCCTAAGGTAAGTTGGCAAAGTTTTAGGATAGATGGTGCAGCTCTTTCACTTCGTGATATTATTGATGTTCCGGGTAGCCAATATGTGTATGCTAACATAAAGGTAAGTGATGGAGTTCATTATTTATCGGCAGATACAACTTTTGGTGTAGTAATTTATGGATATGGAAATGCTAATTCCTACGGTTACATTGGAGGAAGCAATTTTCTTAGATTGAACTTCCTTGAACCACAAATAACTACTTTGAACACTGATTCTTGTTTCGTTAGTAAAGGAATTGCCTACAAGAAAAGACCGCAAGATGCACCATTATCGAAATTTGTGGTTATTGATTCACTGCTTCTGAATTGTGAATTAAGTTACTTTTTGAACAAGCAAGATACAATTTTCTTCGATTTTCGTTTGAAAGACAATTTTCAAGATGGCAGATATGCTGTTTTTGTTTCCGATACAATGAATTTGGGAAGCCAGGTTTTGGACGTTTGGATTCCCGGCTTCACTTTTGGCATTGAAAATCAACCACAAAATGTTTTTAAAGAAATCAAAGCGGAAATTGCAACTGGTAAGGACTTTTGTTTTAAGGTTCCCATTATCAACTATGGAAACCTATCGAAAGTTTTAACTTCTGCTTATCTTAAAAACACAAAAATCTTACCAAAAAACTTTCAACCTACCCGTTTAAATTCAGGGGAAAGAGTTGAATTACTTTTCTGTTTTACTTCGAATATTGACACAACAATCGTAGATACCTTGATTATCGAAAACAATTGTTTTGGAAAAAAAGTACTCGCGATTGAAATTACTTTTTCGACTGACAAAGAACCCCCAAAATACCAAATTCTTAAAGATAGTTGCAGTAAGTTTTATGAAATTATAGTCTTTGACTCTCTTAATTCTGACAAAGGATTAAAAAAAGTTTCCATTGTGCAACAAGTAAATTGCGAAGCAAATATTTTGGAAAATTATCCCCAATTTGTTCGTATCCAAATCAGAATAATTGATTTTAAGCAAGACTCTTACATTGGCGTTTCAGCTTTAGATTCTGCTGGTAATAAGATAGAGCTATGGGATACTATCCCGGGATTTACATTGAAAGTCGCTAGTGATATAGAAGTTCCTATAAATGTAGGGAAATATTACATTGGCCACATTGTTTGCAAAGATTTTCCTCTCTATAATTATGGTAACTTTCCTATAATTATCGATAGAGCATATTTTATTAATAACATTGAATTTAGTATTATACCATCTAATTTTCCAATTATAGTTCCACCCAAAACGATTTTTCCTTTAACATTTTGTTTCAATCCTACTACTGTGGGAAATACTTGGGATACACTTGTTGTAGAATACGATAAGTTCTGCGTACTTTGGGATTTCCCCTTCTTTGGTGAAGGAAAAGAAATTTTGCTCGAAAGCCAATCCAAATGCAACGTAACAGTTACCAGCAAAATTACTAAGGTAAATAACTTATCAAAAAAAGTTAATCTTTATCCAAACCCAGGAACCGAAATTATTTATTTGGAACCCAAAGAAAATTCCGAATTTTTAGAGTTGGAGATTTTCGATTTATATGGAAAAATCCTCCTTCATAATTTCTTTAAAATTGAAAATAATTCCATTTTGGAGATAAATATTTCTGCTCTTGTCCAAGGGGTTTATTATATTAGGGTATCGGATAGACAAGGCAATATCGAACATTTCTTATTCCAAAAATTGTAAATTCTTTTTTAATATTTTTTCATAATTTTCGTTTCTACAAGTTAATTTTTAGGAGAAATATGAAGAAGGTTTTTCTTGTAATTCTTGCAGTTTCTTTCGGAATAGTTGCTGGGATTTATTTTTCACCCTTGCTTTCAACCGACAACATTTATCAACAAATAAAGAAAATAGACAAAGTTCTTAACATTGCTGTCAAGAACTACCTTGAACCAGTCGATACCCAAAAACTTGGTGAAGCAGCTGTAAAAGGAATATTGAGCGAACTCGATGTACACAGTGTTTACATTTCTGCCGATGAAATGAAGAGAGTGAGCGAGGAGTTCCAAGGTAGTTTCGAAGGAATTGGTATTGAGTTCGATGTTATAAACGATACCATTGTAGTTGTTTCTCCTATACCCGGTGGCCCGAGCGAGGCTCTTGGTATTCGTTCTGGCGACAAAATTGTTAAGATAGATGGTCAAAATGCCATTGGAATGAGCCGCACCGATGTCCCCAAAAAACTTCGAGGACCCAAAGGAACAATTGTAGAAATCGACATTAAAAGAGAAGGTGTTAAGGAACTTCTTCATTTCAGAATTAGGAGAGACAAAATTCCCTTAAATACTATTGACGCTGCATTTATGGTAGACGGAACCGATATTGGTGTCATAGTTGTAAATAGATTCGCTGCTACAACACACGATGAGTTGGTTAATGCTTTAGAAAAGTTGACCAAACAAGGGATGAAAAAACTTGTTCTTGACTTGCGAGGCAATCCCGGTGGATATTTAAATCAAGCATTTTTAATGGCAGAAGAGTTTATTAAAAGTGGCGATACGATTGTTTATACGAAAGGAAGATTGCCCGAATTCCAAGAAGTTTATGTTTCATCTGGAAGTTCTCCATATGTGAAACTTCCTTTAATTGTACTTATTAACGCTGGCTCTGCATCGGCGAGCGAGATTGTTTCTGGTGCAATTCAAGATTTAGACCGAGGTTTGGTTGTTGGGGAAACATCTTTTGGAAAAGGTCTTGTTCAAAGGCAGTATGAATTGGGCGACGGTTCTGCTTTTAGACTGACTATTGCTAAATACTATACTCCTTCGGGGCGTTGCATACAAAGACCGTATAAAGACAAAGATAAATATCGTCATTTGGTTGGTCGCTTGGAACTTGAAGAAGGTTCATACATTTATGATGCTTACGATAAGATTGTTGCTCAAGTTAAAAGGATTAACGATACCATTAAAAATCCAAGCGATAAAATTTCGCTTGATTCTTTGCCAATTTATTATACGCGCTCCAAACGTGTCGTTTTCGGTGGTGGTGGAATTACTCCCGATTATATTATTAAATCCGATACAATTACTAAAATGACTGCTTCGATACGCCGAGAAAATTTGTTTTTTGAATTTCTCGATAAGAATTATATGAGTGAAATTGAAAAAATTAAGAAAACCTATCCCGATTTTAAAGATTTTTATCGTAAATTTATTGTAAGCGAACAAGTTCTTAACGATTTTAGGTCGTTTGTTGAAAAAAAAGGTATTAAAGTCGAACCTTCTGATTGGGAAACAGATAAAGAATACATCTCTACTTATCTTAAAGCCCAAATTGCAAGGATTATTTGGACTCGCGAGCAATTCCTCGAGATACTTTTCTCCGTGGATAATCAGTTCAAAAAAGCATTGGAACTCTTCCCAGAAGCTATAAAAATAGCAAAGCTAAAGAATTAATCGATATTGAATATTTATAAAAAAAACACAAGGGGTACTTTAACCCCTTGTTTTTTTAAATTTTCGATGTAGTAATAAATATTGTTACTTTACTCCGATAGTCCTTAAATAATTTTGAGTAATAATAACTTGAATTATTGGATACTAATAACTTAAATCTTCTTGTTTAACCTTTCCACGAAATACCCAATATATTCCAGCAGTATAAGCAAGAACAAAAGGAACACCAATTATTGCTATTATTAGCATAATAGTCAAAGTTTTTTGCGATGAAGCAGCATTGTAAATATTTAGACTATATTCGGGATTAGGACTAGATGGAACAATGTTAGGGAAAATTCCAATTGCGAACAATGCAAGCAGAAAAGCAATGCTAGCGCACGAGGATATGAAAGCCCACCCATAACGTTTGTGGTGAATTTCTCGAGGAATATTTGCTATAGCAAGCATATTTAACAAAGGTACTAAAAATAAAATAGGATAATCTTTGAAATGGTTTGTCATATGTGGAACGTAAATAAGCGTTACCATTGTAGTTGAAACATAGCAGATAACAAAGAATATGATAGTATTATTTACCCATTGTTGAACTTTTGCTTGGAGTTCCCCCTCTGTTTTCATTGCTAAATAAATTGCACCGTGCATCATAAATAGGGCAACAGTAGTTATTCCAGTTAATACTGTGTATGGAGAAATGAGTGTCCAAAAGTTTCCAGTAAATTCGTGAAATTGATTTAAAGGAATGCCAAGAATAATATTACCCATTGCAACACCGAGAAGCAGTGCAATTAAGTAACTCGAGAGGGAAAAAGCAATATCCCAATTTTGTCTCCAACGGGGGCTTTCTCGTTTACTTCTGAATTCGATTGCTATTGCACGAAATACAAGAACTACTAGTAACAGAAATAAAGCTATGTAAAAACCAGAAAAAACAGTAGCGTAAACTTCTGGAAATGCAGCAAAAAGAGCCCCACCACCAGTAATTAACCAGACTTCGTTTCCATCCCAAACGGGTCCGATTGAGTTTAGAAAGATTCTTCTATGAGAATCATTTTTTACGAAAAGATGCAAAGTTCCAACTCCTAAGTCGAAACCGTCGAGTATAGCATAACCAGCAAAAAGTACACCAATTAAGATGAACCAAATTGTGTTTAAGTCCATTGCTACCTCCATTATTGTCTATCAATTATTGCTTTTTGTTTTGCATAAATTTCGGGTTCAGTTTCTGGTGTGATTCCTTGTTTTATTTTTCTATCGAGTAGGAAAATGAAAAGCAAAAAGATAAGTAGGTAGATTGCAGTGAAAAGAATTAGCGAGAACCACACTTGGCCCGAAGTTAAAGTTTTCGAAAACGCATCGGATGTTCTAAGTAACCCATAAACAATCCAAGGTTGGCGTCCAACCTCGGCTGCAATCCAACCTGTTTGGTTAGCAATGTGTGGTAATAATACTGCAAAAACTAATATCCAAAGGAACCATTTTGCATCCCAGAGTTTCTTTGTTGCCCAAAGTATTATTCCTACAATCGAAATAATAATAAATGAAACTCCGATTGCTATCATAATGTGAAAAGTTTGAAATACAATATTGACTGGAGGTCTATCTTGCGTTGGAAACTTGTCGAGTCCAGTCACTGGTTTGGTTGCATCAGAATGTACTAACCAACTTAACAATCCGGGAATTGCAATACCATATTTTACTTTTTGTTCCTTTTCGTCGACCCAACCAAAGATGTGCAAGGGGGTATTTTCTTTGGTTTCGAAAATGCCTTCCATAGCAGCGAGTTTTGCGGGTTGGTTCTTCGAAACGCCTTCGGCACTTGAATGCCCAGTAATTACTTGTAGGAAAGATGCTACAATAGCAATGACCAGTCCAACTTTAATAGCCGATTTTGCGTGTTCAATGTGCCTATTTTTTAGGATATAATATGCTGAAATGCTCATCACCAAAAATGCACCTGTTAGCCACGAGGCAAAAATTGTATGAGTAAGTCTATCGATAGTGGATGGATTGAAAACAACCTGCCAAAAGTCAATAATTTCTGCACGAGCAATGGTTTGTCCTCCAACCTGGCGAGTAACAATATGGAAACCAGCTGGGGTCTGCATCCAAGAATTTGCAACAAGTATCCAAACAGCACTGAGATGGGCTCCAAAGGTAACAAGAATGGTCGAAATGAAGTGTGTTCGTGGTTTAACTTTATTCCAACCGAAAAGAAGGATAGCAAGGAAGCCCGATTCGAGGAAAAATGCAAAGATACCTTCTGCAGCTAAAGCACTGCCAAAAACATCGCCAACAAAGCGAGAATATGGTGCCCAATTTGTTCCAAACTGGAATTCCATAACTATTCCAGATGCAACTCCCATTGCAAAAATGATACCGAAAATCTTTACCCAAAAGCGAGTGAGTTCCTCCCACTTTTTGTCTTTCGTCTTCAAATACATTCCTTCCATAATGATGAGGGCAATTCCAAGACCAATGCTCATAGGAGGATAAAAGAAGTGGAATGCAGCAGTAATAGCAAATTGGATACGAGAGAGTAATTCAACTTCTCCCATAAAAACTCCTTAAAATGTATTACCAAACAGCAATTTAAAAAAATCTTTTGAGAATAAAAATAAATTTAGCAAATTAGATTTTACTAAAAGCATTTAAAAATGGAAAATTTTCTTGAGAATTTTTTTGCTAACCTTCCAAAGACTGATGTAAAAATAGTACGGAAACCGATTGAATTTGGTACTTTTTTGCAACTTACTTCAGAAAACCCAAGATATTACCTGCGTGATATTTTTCAATTTTTTTACGATATGGTATTTTACTTTGTGAAATATCCATCTAACAAAAGGTTGAAGATTACGAACAAGATTTTCGAAGATTTTAATTTAGACGGGCTTCTTGTTGATGGTTGCGAAAATCCGTTCTATGCCGACCCAGTCTTTTGCGAAAGATTTATCGACTTGGTAAAATCCTTTAAGAAAAGAACACTTCAAAACCATTTGATACTTTTCGAAGGACCGCCGGGAAGTGGTAAGTCAACATTCCTGAATAATTTGATAAGCAAGATAGAAGAATATGGGCGAACAGAAGAGGGGGCCTTGTTCAAAACTTATTGGAAAATCGATATTCCTGGGGTAATTGAAGTCTTGGAAAAGAATGGTGTTTCGAATGCAATTATTGAAGAGGAATTTGGTGGTGAAAATTCAATACCAAACGTAGTCCAAGATATTCAAAAACGGAAGTCTTTGGATTTTTCTTGCCCTCGTTACGACCATCCAATCCTTCAGATTCCGAAAAATTTAAGATACGATTTACTTGACCAGTTAATCAAGGATAGAAAATTCAAAAAGAAGCTCTTTGAAGATACGGAATATGAATGGATATTTAAGGATACACCTTGCAATATTTGTCTATCGTTATATGATATTCTCTACGACAGATTTAAAAGCGAAATAAAAGTATTCAAGATGATTTATGCCCGACGTGCTGTGTTCCGCAGGCTTTTTGGAGTGGGTGTCAGTGTCTACAATCCCAGCGACCCAATTTGTAATGAACCAAAAATAAACCTATTTGTACAAGAATATCTTCGAACACTTCTGCGGACAGATAATATTGAATTTATTTATTCCGACCTTGCTCTTACAAACAATGGTGTTTATGCTTTAATGGACATCAAGGAAAATAATTTGGAAAGGCTCTATCGTTTGCATGGAATAATTAGCGATGGTGTGCATAAGGTTGGCACTGTTGAAGAAAGGATAAAGTCTATGTTCATTGGGCTTGTTAATCCAGAAGATAAGCAAAAGTTCGAAAATGTTCCATCATTGAAAGATAGAATTATCTACGTTAGAATTCCTTATGTTCTTGATTATAAAACAGAAGTTGCTATATACAAGAGTAAATTCGGGAAGGAAATTAGCCGTTTGTTTCAACCACATATTATAGAAGTATTTGCAAAAATTATCGTAGCAACTCGTTTAGAAAAAGATTCCCAAGCATTAAGACATTGGATACCAGACCCAATGAAGTACGATAAGTTCTTAGACAAAGAATATATACATTTAAAAATTTACTCATATTCTAATGAAATACCTCTTTGGATGGACGACGCCGATGTTAAAAAACTAGATAAGGATTTGTTCCAAGAAATTTACAGAGAATCGGAATTGGACGGCTTCAAAGGGGTTTCCGGCAGACAATCTTTACAGTTGTTTGGTGATTTCCTTGAAAAGTTGACGAGTGCGAAAGAATTAGTAGGGATAGATAAAGTCTTAAACTTTTTTATGAGTTCTGAATTGGCCGAATTGAAAGAGATACCACAAAATATATTAGTTGTTATTGCAAATGATTATGATTATATCGTTACACAAGAAGTAAAGGAATCTATCTATTTCTTCAATAGAGAAGAGATAGAAAATCAAATAGCAAATTATCTTTTTTCGATAAATTTCGACCTTGGGGAAAAAATTGTTTGTCCTTTCACTAATGAAGAAATAGAGGTAAAAGAAGAATATTTCGAGCAATTCGAAAAAGCGATTCTTGGGGAAAATTCGACTTTGCTCGAACGCAAAAAGTTCAGGAAGGAAAACCAACATTTCTATGTAAATACTACATTAGCACAAGAAATAAACATATTGGGAAAGAAAATTAATGAAACGCAACAATTTCAAAATTTATATCAAAGATATACCAAAACACTAAAGGAAAATGCATTGATACCTTTTGCGGGTAATCTAAATTTTAGAACAGCCTTAAAGGAATTTGGGGAAGGCAGCTTAGATAAGTTTGACGACAAAATTCGACGGACAATTGAATTTTTAATTAATAACCTTACAAGAAAGTTTGGTTACTCTAAAGAAGGCTCCATCCAAATAGTTCAATATGTATTAGATAATAATTTGGATAAAAAATATTGATTACTTAACCCTAGAGCCTGGTTCAATTTCGGTTAATGTTGTAACAATAGTCAATTTCGAGCCATCTTCGGTACTCGCAGCAAGAAGCATTCCGTTTGATTCTATTCCCATAAGTTTAGCTGGTTCTAAATTTGCCACCACTACGATTGTTTTACCTATTAATTCTTCAGGTTTATAGTGTTCCCCAATTCCAGCGACGATTTGTCTTTTTTCGTTTCCAAGGTCTATTATTAACTTTATTAATTTCTTTGATTTTGGAACTTTTGATGCTTCCAAAATTTTTGCTGTTTTCAGTTGCACTTTCGAGAATTCTTCGTATGTAATCAGATTTTTTTTCCTCTCTTTTTCTATTTCCTCTGGTGATTTTCCCAATTTTTCAATTTGTTCTTGGATTTTCTTATCTTCGAAGTTAGGAAATAAAATACCCGGATTGTTTATTTTTGTTTCTTCATTTAGGTTGAACAAAAGGCTGTCTTTCCAAATATTGATTGATGATTTTCCAAAATTTGGTTCACCAGTTAATGGTTGCTTGCCAAGCGAGGTAAATAGTTTTTTAGTTGAAAATGGAATAATTGGCGAAAAAAGTATTGCGAATGAGTATAAGAGTTGGGAGCAAATAAATAAAGTTTTTGAGCATTCTTCGGGTTCATTTTTTAAAGTTTTCCAGGGTTCTTCGTCATTGAAATATTTATTTGCAAATCTTGCAAGGTTCATAAGTTCAGAGATTCCGTCTCTAAATCTGAAATTCATAAAATTATCGGTGGCATTTTTGTACGATTTAACCAAGCCTTTTGCTAGTTCGATTTCATTTTTATTCAAAGTTCTAAAAGTTTTAAGTGCAGCATCATTATTATCCTGGAGTTTTTTTATCAGTTCATTCCAATCCTCTGGTAAACTTTTATACTTTTCCGGTAGTTTTGGAATTTTGCTTTCGAAATTTTTGATTAGAAATTGAACGGTTCTATTAACGAAATTTCCAAAGATTGCAGCAAGTTCACTATTGTTTCTAAGTTGAAAATCCTTCCAAGAAAAATCCGAATCTTTCGTTTCGGGCAAGTTGCAACCGAGTGCATAGCGTAGTGCATCAACAGAAGAATCTTCGGGAAAATCTTGCAAAAAGTCTTTTAAATCAATTGTCCAATTCCGGGATTTAGAAAATTTTTGTCCTTCGAGGTTTAAGAATTCATTAGCAGGAACATTTTCTGGCAAAATAAATCCATCATTCCGAGCATATAAAAGCGTAGGAAATAATAGTGTATGAAAAACAATATTGTCTTTTCCAATAAAAGCAATGTAATGGGTTTTAGGGTTTTTCCACCAGTCCTCCCAATTAAATTCGATATTTCCTTCTTTGTTTTTTAATTCTTGGATTAAGTGTTTAGTTGCAGAAATATAACCCAGCACGGCTTCGAACCAAACATACATTACTTTACCTTTGGCAATTTCTGGGTTTATTCCTTCAATTCCTTCAATAGAAATCCCCCAAGTAAGGTCCCGAGTTATTGCTCGCTCCTTCATTCCTTGTCGAAGCCAACTCCTGCTTTGTTGTACAACATTTTCTTTCCATTGTTTGGAGTGTGATTCAATGTAGTTTTCCATAAAGTCTTGAAAAAGGTCGAAACGAAAGAACCAGTGTGTAGTTTTCTTTACTATTGGTTTCTGTCCAGTAATCAAACTTTTGGGAGAAATCAAATCGAGTTGGTTATAATAGGCACCACAGTTATCGCATTGGTCGCCACGTGCTTGGTTGTATCCGCAGTTTGGACATACTCCTTCAACATATCTGTCGGGAAGAAACATATTCGCTACTGGGTCGAAAAATTGTTCTTCTTCCCTTTCTACCAAAAAACCTTTTTCAAGAAAATCCTTGAAAAACTCGCGGGCTGTTTCATAATGAAGTGGATGCGAAGTACGGCTGAAAATGTCGAAACTCATTCCGAATTTATCGAATGCATCCTTATTTGCATAATGGTACTTATCGATTATTTCATTAGGCGAAACTCCCTCTTTTTCTGCGGCAATTGTTATTGCCACTCCGTGTTCGTCCGAGCCACAAATCCAGAGCGTTGGAATACCGTTAAGACGCAAAAAACGAACGAAAATATCCGCTGGCAAATATGCCCCAGCACAATGACCCAAATGAATATATCCATTTGCATAGGGTAACGCAGAAGTTACTAAATATCTTTCTTCTTCTTTATTTTTCATAAGAAAATAATTTTAAAAAATTCAAAATTATGAAAAAAACAGATGGTGAACTTAAGCAAATTTTAAAGGTTCTTGATTATGACATTGTTAGTTCTTTTTTAAAAGGTCTCGAATTTCTTCTAAAAGTGTCTCTGTTTTCGAAGGTTCGGATGGTTTTACTTCTGTTTCTTGCTTTTTTCTGAAAATGTTTATTGATTTGACAAGAATAAAAATGGAGAAAGCAATGATTAAAAAGTCCACAAAAACTTGAATGAAATTTCCAATGTTAATTGTTACAGCCGCTTGGGATTGAGTAGCTTCCTTTAAAATTATTTTAATGTCGGTAAAATTTACTCCACCTAGCAACAGCCCTATTGGGGGCATAATGACATCGTTGACAAGTGATGATACAATTTTCCCAAATGCAGCGCCTAAAATGATACCTATTGCCATATCGAGGACATTTCCACGAGTAGCAAAACTTTTGAATTCTTCGAAAAATTTTTTCATTCCTACTCCAAAAAAAAAAATTATAAAATTTTTTGTTTAAAAAAATAGCTTATATAGTTGAATTAATAAAAAACCGGCGAAAAGAGTATCTCTTTTCGCCGAGAAGGAAAAAACAAAATTTATTCTTCAGAAATTGGTCCTATATCTTTTAGTCTTTTGGGTCCAGCATTGATAACTTCGGGTGGGCAACCATCAGCAAAAAGTTTGAAGTTTTCAATGTATCGAGCGGCAAGACTATCGTATCGTTGCCAGTATTCTTCTTTATTTCCCCAAGAAGTGGAAGGTTTCAAAACGTCGTCGGGGACACCGGGACAGTGCAATGGGACTTCAAATCCGAATAATTTATCTTTTCGGTAGGGAACATCGTCTAACAAGCCATCGAGAGCAGCGTTCAATAATGTTCTTGTATGTCTTATACTAATTCTTTTCCCGACACCAAATTTACCCCCAACCCAACCAGTGTTTACCAACCAACATTTTGCATTGTGTTTGACCATCTTTTCTTTTAAAAGGTTAGCGTAGTAAAATGGGTGATGAACCATAAATGGTGCGCCAAAGCAAGCAGAGAAGGTAATTTCTGGTTCTATTCCCAATCCAATTTCAGTTCCAGCAATTTTTGAAGTGTAACCACTAATGAAATGATACATTGCTTGATTCATATCTAAACGGGCGATAGGGGGTAATACTCCAGAGGCATCACAAGTTAGAAAAATAACATTTTTGGGATGTTCACGAACCATTTTTTCTTCAACAACATTTGGAATAAATTCCAATGGATAGGAGGCCCTTGTGTTTTCAGTAAATTGGTCGTCATCGAGGTCTACATTTCTAGTTGTTGGGTCGTAGACGACATTTTCGAGGATACAGCCGAAGCGTCGAGTTGCTGCCCAGATTTGAGGTTCGTGTTCTGCGGATAAGCGAATAACTTTTGCGTAACAACCACCTTCGAAATTGAAAATTCCATCATTGCTCCAACCGTGTTCATCGTCGCCAATCAATTTTCTGTTTGGGTCGGCAGAAAGGGTAGTTTTCCCGGTTCCACTTAGCCCGAAAAATAAAGCGACATCACCCTTTTTGCCCACATTTGCCGAACAGTGCATAGCCATTACATTTTGCATTGGAAGCAAAAAGTTCATTATTGTAAAGATTGATTTTTTAATTTCTCCACCATAACTTGAACCAAGAACCAAAGCCATTCTTGCTCCAAAGTTTATAATAATGGCTGTCTCGGTTCTTGTTCCATCAACTCTTGGGTCGCATCGGAAAGAAGGGGCTGCAATAACGGTAAATTCTGGAACGTGTCGTTTGTATTCATCTTGAGTTTTTGGTAGTATAAACATATTTCTGGCAAAAAGGCTTTGCCAAGCACTGTCGGTGATTATCCTTATTGGCATCCGATAATTTGGGTCTGCTCCAACGTAAACATCTTGGACAAAGAGTTCCTCGCCTTGTAGGAAAGCTTGCAGCCTATACAAAAGAGCGTAGAATTTTTCTTGGGGGAAGGGACGATTGTAAACACCCCACCAGATTTTGTCTTCAGTTGTTGGTTCGTAGACAATAAATTTGTCGTTTGCGGCGCGGGCGGTCCATTTTCCAGTATAAACAAGCAAAGGACCACCATTAACAATATGTCCTTCACCACGAAAAACAGCCTCTTCGTAGAGAGCTGGAGTTGGTAAGTTCCAGTAAACTCGGTCTAGATTAATTAGACCATGGTTTGACAATTTAAATTCGCTTGCCAAATTGCTTGAATGCTTTGATGCAGGAGTTTCAAATTCTAAATATTTCATAGCCAATCCCTTATTAATTTCCTTTCACCAATATAAAGTTCATTAGGACTGTCTGGGTCTAATGCCCATTTAATTCGTTCAATTCCTTCTGTAATGTCTTTAACAGCACCACAAGTGGAAAGTCGAACCCATCCATCAAGTCCGAATTCTATTCCCGGTACTACAAGAACTCTTACCTTATCAAGAAGAAATTGCGAAAGTTTTATGGAATCTTTCATATAGTAACTAAAATCTGCAAAACAGTAAAAAGTTCCATCTGGTTTAAATGCTTTAACACCTTTGAAAGCATTAAGGCGGTCAATTAAAATGTTTCTATTGTTTTCAAGGGTAATTCTTAAACTTTCGACTTGTGTTTGTGGGCCATTCAAGGCAGCTGCAGCAGCAACTTGCGTTACAATAGGTGGTCCAGAAGTTTGATGGGATTGAATGTTTGTCATCGCCTCGATAAGTTTCTTATTTGCGATAGCCCAACCAATCCGAAAGCCAGTCATTGCGTACATTTTTGAAACGCCATTAATAACAATTAATTTAGAGTTTTCGCTAAGGTCTTTTGCATATTTGTAGCAATTAATTGGTTTTCGACCGTCGAATATTAATCGATGGTAAATGTCATCCATAATGAGATAGATATTGCGTTTTTCGCAGAATTCAACTATTTCTGCAATGAACTCCTCTGAATACATTGCACCGGTAGGGTTATTTGGACTATTAATTATTATTGCTTTAGTATAGGAAGTAACTCTCTGTTCGATATCTTTTAGCCTTGGGTAAAAAGTACCGTCTTCTGGGAAAACGGGAACTGGAATTCCGCCACAAAGTTTAACCATTTCGGGATAACTAACCCAATAAGGAGCGGGGAAGATAACTTCTTCTTGTGGATTCAATATTGCTTGAAGGCAAACCATAATTGCTTGTTTGGCCCCGCTCGAGGCGATAACATTTTCGGGCTCAACCAAACGGTCATAGAATTCTTCTGTGTAGCGAATTATTGCTTTCTTTAAAGTAGGAATACCATCGGCTGGAGTATATCTGACTTCTCCAGTGTTAATTAAATTTGAAGCAGCAACAAGAGCTTCTAAGGGGGCTTTGCTTTTTGGCTCCCCACCACCCAAATGAATAACTGGTTCACCCTTTTCTCGCAATATTGCTGCGATTTCGTTAAGCCGTAATGTAGCCGATGCTTTAATTGACTTACCAATTAAACTTAAACTCATATTCTTTCACCTTAATGTTCATATCTAATAACAAAAAGCAAAATTCTGAAAAATAAACGACATAAACAAAAAAAACGCAAATTTGAAAAAAATTGTTGTTTTTTTGTTTTAATTTTCTTATTTTGTCATTTGCAATATTGCTTGTTCCACCAATAACAGAGGTGAATCAATGAAATTAAGATTTGCATTAGTGTCCCTTTTTTGTGTTTTCATATTTGCTTCTTACGCCGCGGCTACACCATTTTACTTTTCTATTGGGGGGATGAATCTTGTTCCAACGAGCAAGTTTAAAGAAACAAACAAGCCCTCGCTTGCCTTTGGGTTTCAATTGCAAGACCGTTCGTTTTGCAATCTTTGGTATGGCGTGCGATTCGACTTTGCAAAATTGGATTCTCTTGAAAATGTACCAATTGGGACAAATTATTTCTCTTCGTATTTTTTATTTTCGCCAGAGCTACGCTATGTTTTTATACTTTCTGGGAAAAATTCTTACGATGATACTTTTTATCTGTTCTTGCAAGGTCTTTTGAATTTTTCTTCAATTTCAAGAAAATACGAGGTGGACGAAAGTAATCTTGGTTTGGGTGCTTCTGGTGGATTGGGACTTGGGTTCTGTTTTAATTTGTTTAAACTGTGTTGGGCAATTGAATTCGATGCTTTGTATTCCTCGCCAAATTTTATTCTTAAGTCGAGCAAAAGACCTACACTTACTAATTTCAATTTTGGTTTAACATTGGGAGTAAGACTATGAAAAAATTATTACTACTTTTATTTCTGTTTAGTCTTGTTTTTGGCTCGTTTGCTTGTAGAACTTTGAAGAGAACAGATGATGCACTGAGGATTAAAAAGGATTCCGCTTATAAATACACTTCCTATCCATACAACAGAAATATTGTGCGAAACGGAAATACTTTGCGAGGGATGGTATTGAGGTTCGAAACTCTTATGACGCCCGATAGTTGTTTTGCTGGTAGGACACCTAATTACAAGGTGGAAAATCGTGTTGCTTTTTTAGATGTCAAGTCACCAAATTTACGGTTTGTTGAGTATATACCATTTGAAGATGTGGATTTTATTGGTCCAAAGTTTGGTCAGCCTTTGAATTCTGTTGAAGATTATAATTTCCCTCTTGAACCTAAAAGATTTAGGTACATCCCTTGGGATACTATTAAAGCCGAATGCAAAGAATGCAATTGTAGGCCCTTCTCTTTGAGTGTCAATCTGCCTTGTTTATTTTGTCCCGAATGTCCTACAAGAATTTGTAAGTGGTACTTCCTTGAACTTAGGGGTGGGTACTCTACTTATCGAGACAAAATAACACCAAATCAAACAATATGGAAAGATGGATTTTTTGGAGAATTAACCGCAGGATTTCGGTTTGGAAACCGTAAACAATATGCTTTTGGGCTGATGTTCTCCACTGGCCTTCCTATTTATAATTCTTTTACTTCCGAGGAAATTTATAGGCCCTTGACTTTGTTACATTTTCGTTGGGACCCATTTAAAAATTGCGTGAAACCAAGAGAAAAAACAACCCCTATTAGGGTAAGCAAAGAACCGTGTCTTTGCCCCGAAGACGAAGTCCAAGAGCAAAAGGTTGAAAAGCTGGATTTGCCATTTGAGAAGTGTATTAATCCATACTTTTTTGTTCAAAGTGGAATTCCAATAGATAGATTTTCAATTGACTTATTTAAAATAAATATATCAAGGGCTGATTGTAAAGATAAAATCCAAGCCTCGGCGCCATATTTAGACGTTAAAACAGTGCCAGTGACTTTTACAATAGGAGTGGGTGTTGACTATCCAATTTCTTCACATATAGATATTTCTGTTGATGCTGGCTGGCGTAGTTATGCTTTTGGGGAAAGCCAAGCTATTTTGGGATTTAGCAATGTTCCCTCGTATAGAAGAATAAATATGTTTTTCATTAGAACTGGTATTACATTATAGGAGGTAAACAATGGGAAGAAGATTAAATCTGCTTTTGACTACATTTATAGGTCTGGTATTAATTATTTTCATACAATCTTGTGAATGTCCCTTGCAAGAAGCAAATGTTTATTCAAATTGCCAAGTTCGAGAGGCAACCATAACTAAATTTAATCCCAACGGTTCATTGCAACAAATACAAAACCCAGATGGTACAAGTTCCTTGGTTTTTGTTCCCGATCCTCTTTATTCAATTCATACTTTTCTCTTTCCGTTCGACCAAAGTATGTCGGGTACTTTGGTTAATGACGAACGGTTTTCCAAGTCTTCGACTATTACAATTGTAAAAATTCCTTTTTCTGATTTAAGACCTTACTTCTTGGCAATTTTAGACAATTTCCCACAAAACAATGACATAAATGGTGATATATTGCTCTATAATGTTGCCAACGACTTTTCATATGCCGAAATACGTGTTTTTGGAGAGATTACAAGGGTTAATCGGAATTTTAATTCAGAGAACTCAACAGAATTTTGTAAATTAGTTAATGATTTAACACGCGATACTGCCGAAATTCGTAACCTTAAGAGAAGCCTATCTAAATTTGGCCAAAACCTGCCAAATAGTATTATTTTAAATTATAACCAAGCCAACCTTGTTGTTCTCGATACTGGTAACAATGTGGTTACTGGAATTACACCTTTACAAAAAGATATTGATTATGTTTTAAATTTAACTTCGAACAAGTCAGTCAATCTTGTTGTTCGAGTGGGGGATGTCTATTTATATCGAGCAAAAAACGGGAAGTATTTCATTTTTGCAGTTACAGATATTCGTCAAGGGACTTTAAGCCCCAACAAGCGTCGTTTAACAATTATGTTTAGCGAAATAAACTAATAGGAGGGAATTATGAAAAAAATATTTTTGTTGGTTACAATTTCTTTCAGTGTTTTAATACTCTTCTCCTGTTCAAAACCAAGAATAGTCCGAGAATTACCAGTTGGCAACTTGTCGAAAATTTCCCCTAAACAGTCACCTAATACAAATGGCAACGAAGTTGCACCAATTCAATTGCCAAATAATGTCAATATTGTTGACCCTTGCGAAAAAGAAGAAAATTTTACAACAAATCTTCCTTTTGATGGAATAATTACCTCATCTGAATTTGTTCGCAGGACATTCCCTCTCAAGGATTACAATAAAGAGGCAATAGATTATCTTACATCAAATGTAGAGTCAGTAACTTTTCTAACTTCCCTCGAGGGTTATGCTGCTTTTTCCCATCCACCAACAGAAAGATACATTGTTCGATACGAACTACCAATGACTGGTTCTATAGGTGGGACCGACATTTTTCATTTTAGTCCGAAAGACAATAAGATATTTTTCACTGTTTTGCCAGAACCAATAAATTCTGAATTTTGGGATTCCCACCCTTTTGTTACTAACGATGTAATAGGTAATCAGTTACTTATTTGGGCTTCCGATAGGCTCGATAATAAAGGCGGGTACAGTTTCCCTTATAAAAACGAGGGTAATACAGATTTGTATTTTGCTTTTAAAAGACCTTTTGAAAATTGGAACGAAGTTCAAGTTCATAATTTTTCAGAAGTTTTAAACGAAATCAATACAAAATATTCCGAGGCTTCCCCTTTTCTATATTGTAAATGTTATAATCCGACATTGCTTTTTGCTTCGAACCGGGATTCCAAAGATTCAACTTTTGACATTTTTTATGTGAATTTAGAGGTCGATTTCATAAATCAAAAAATAACTGCTAAGGGAAGTGTGAAAAAACTGGATTATGGTAACCAAACAATTAATACCATTGCAGATGAGCGTTTCCCCTTTATTCCATATCCACACGTTAATAAATTATCTGGGGAAAGTAATATTTACTTCACTTCCAATCGAAATAAAGACTCGACTGTTTTTGTCACAAAAGATACTTTGGGAAAAGAAACACACATTGTTTTAAAAAATGTTGGTGGTTACGATTTATACAGATTCCCTCTTAAAGAGCGCGATTTCAAATGCGCACCTCCACCACCTCCCCCTCCACCAAAACTTAATATTGTTGTTCATTTGAATGAATATTGTTATGATTATACTGGAAAACCAACAGACTCCCTTTTGGATGTAGACGGACAGTATATGATGAACAATCAGATTTGCGTTGCTAAAAGAACTTATGAACTTGAATTGGGGAAAAAATATTTGCTCGAGACAAAAGATACACGGGTAGGTTGTAGCACTCCTTGCGACTCTTGTTTTGGTTCGAAACTTGAATTTTTTACTCCTAAAGTAATATACAAAGACACAACCATAAGGTTAACCTTGAGTAAACATTGTTTTAAGAAAGCTCCGAAAACATTTAGTTTCTCTATGAAGAAAGGTTTAGCGTTTTTTATTACTGGTTATTGGTATCCTACTACGGTAGATAATTTAAATGAGTTTTGGAGGCGCTCTGCATCTGGTTGTCTTTCATTATCCAATTTTATTGATTCTACAGATTTTAAACCAGATGAAAAGCATTTTTATGTTACTGCTGCTGAGGTAAATGATAGGTGGCTAAACGATAGTTTTTATCCGACAATCGACTCCCTTCTTCAACTTCTTGATACTTGCTACAAAAACCAACGAATTGTTATTACTGTTCACGGTTATACAGACCCTTGCCCTTTGCGTACAGTTCGAGACCAATCTGGAAGAATCATCCAAGATAGCACTCGATTTACTTGCGATGAAACATTTGTGTTCCATAAAAATAATGTAAGCATTGTAGTTCCGCAAGGGATTTTAATGAAGTTTCCAGATTTGAAGACGACCGATGGCAAATCATTTAAACCACCATTCGGTCCGCAACAAGGTAACTATGTTTTGGCAATGTTGAGGGCTTATTTCACTCAAGAGACGATTAAAAAAGGCTTTCGAAAAAAATATTCCAATTATCCAGAAAAGCTAAGATTGTTCGACGACTATGTTACTTTCATTTTAGATGCTTATGGAATTTACGACGAGCGACCACCTTGTCCGGAAATAGACAAGGATATTGTTGGTGTTGAACTAGCAAACAAACCTTATCCGCCAACGCTTAATGAACCTTGCAATTTGCCCCACAGTCGAAGAGTAATGATTTATGTTGATGTTGTTAGCCAAAGTATGGTTGAAAGAAAAGTTTTTGCTCGTGAAGAGTGTGGTAAGATAAGTTATATAACTTATGTAGAAAAGAAAAAAGAGAAAACTGTTGAAAAGAAAAAAACACGAGTTGAAGCAGTTGTCGTTGAGGAATTAGTTGTCAATTTGGATACACTTGAATCATTAATTGAAGAAGTTACTAAGAAACCCAAAGAGATTACTTGCCCGGGTAAATGCTTCAGAGTTGTTTATGGACCAGCCAGAACAATGGAAGAATATGTGTTTTTAAGCAATCTTCTTAAGTCGTTAGGGTTTGAGTTAGACGAGGACGAATCTCAAAATCTAAGATTAGTTTCGAAAGAGAAGTTTCATACAGAAAAGGAAGCAATGGATTTAATTAAAAGATTACGTGAAGAGTTGAATAAACTTACTCCAATTATTGATATTAATAGAGTAAAAGCAATTATAGAACAAATCTGATGGTTAACAAAGTATTTGCAAATCTGGGCTACTCTGTTTTTGGAGTAGCCCGTTTTTTTTGACCTTTTTAGGATTTTATGTTTGAATTGTCCAGAATTAGCTCAGTTCCAGGTCCAAAAAATAAATTTTCTTTTCATTTTTAGATTGAATTCTTTTATTAGATGTTCTTCTTCAAGGTGTTAATTATTATTTAATTTATATCTAACTATTTATTTTGTAACTTAATAATAAAGTCGTTTATATCTAAGTGTTTTTTGTTTTTTGTCATAATTGCTGTCGGGTTTAAATTCAAAAATGAATTATTGATAAGTTTTGTGAGTAGGAAATTTTCGTTATTAATTAAAGAATTTAGGTAAGGCAAGATATTATTAACTGTTACAATTTGAAATGTTTTTACTAAATTAGTTTTTTTGTGTTTTTATTGTGAAGTGAAAATGCCACATATTTATATTGATGGAAAACTTTATGAAGCAAAACAAGGGCAAACGATTATTCAAGTTGCATTCGAAAATGGGTTAAATATACCTCACTTTTGTTGGCACCCAGAACTTTCAGTATCGGGAAACTGTAGAATGTGTCTAGTTGAAGTAGGAATGCCAAAAAGAAATCCTGATGGTTCTATCCAAGTCGATTCGAATAATCGCCCTGTTATAAATTATTTCCCCAAGTTGCAAATCGCTTGTGCAACAGAAGTTTCCGATGGTATGTATGTGCGTACCAATTCAGAGCGAGCTGTGAAAGCCCAAGAAGCGGTTATGGAATTCCTTTTAATTAACCATCCGTTGGATTGTCCAATTTGCGACGAAGCGGGGCAGTGTAAACTTCAAGAATATGCTTTTTTGCATTCTAAAGGTTTCAGTAGATTCGATGAAGACAAGAATCACAAACCTAAAAGAATTGTTTGGGGGCCAAATGTTCTTTTTGATGCTGAACGTTGTATATCTTGTTCGCGATGTATTAGATTTGCAAAAGAAATTGCCAAACAAGATGTTTTGACTTTTGTTCAACGGGGAGATAAAGTTACAATTGAATTACATCCCGGTACACAATTCGACAATCCCTATTCGATGAATGTAATTGATATTTGCCCAGTTGGAGCTTTGACAAGTCGAGACTTTCGCTTTAAATCCCGCGTTTGGGATATGAGTTTCAACGATTCGATTTGCGAAGGTTGTGCCAGAGGTTGCAATATCAAAATTGGTGTTAGAGCTAACGAAATTCTTAGAATTGAACCAAGAGCAAATCCTTTCGTCAATAAATTCTGGATGTGTGATTATGGTCGATTGCATTATAATTATGTGAACGAGGATAGGCTTACAGCACCATTAATAAGAATTGGTGATAATTTGGAAAAGACCAATTGGTCGGAAGCAATAAATTCGGTCATTGAAAGGTTGAAGCCTTATGAGCCCCGGGAAATAATGTTTATTGGTTCCGCAAAAACCACTGTAGAAAATAATTACTTGTTAGTTAAGTTTGCCAAAGAGATTGTCAAAACATTGAATATAGACTTGCTTGAACACTACGACGATGCTTTTGAAGACGATTTCCTTCGTTGTAAAGATAAAACTCCCAATTTAATTGGTTCACGCTTAGTGGGGGTTAAGCCTTCGCAAAACTCGGTTAGGATTAATGAGCTTCCAAAATTAATTCGAGAAGGAACAATCAAAGCTTTGTATGTTGTTGAAGATGATTTCGAGGATTTTCCAGAGTTGTACGAAGTTTTGTTTGATTTAGAATTGTTGATAACGCACCAATACAATTTGAATAATAAACTGACACAAAAAGCAGACATCGTTTTTCCAGTAACAACATTTGCTGAATCAGAAGGCACCTTTGTCAACATTGATGGTAGAGTACAACATTTCAAACCTGCTCTTGTAACACGCAACAATCTTCGTTTTATGGGAATGAAAATGAGCCGGCTCGACAAATTTGGTGCTTTCAACGACCGATGGACAAAATTTGAATATCGAGATGTTCGACAGAGTTGGGAAGTATTTCAAATGATTGCCAATAAACTTGGTGCTGATTGGAACTATCGCAAATCTGAAGATGTATTCAAGGAAATTGCTTTATATATACACGAATTTAAAGGTATGACTTATCAATTGTTGGATATACATCGTGGAATTATTTTGGGGAAAAGTAAAAATCCCGACCCCATAGTTCGTGTTTATGAATCTCATTATATGAAACCAGAATGATAGGTGATATATATGGTAGATTGGTCTTTTCTTCTAATTGACTTTTTTGTTAAAGCAATAATTATTTTAACATTAATTCTACTTGTTGCCGCAGCATTTGGTGTTTACCTGGAAAGGAAAGTTTCTGCTTGGATACAAAATCGAATTGGTCCAAACCGAGTTGGCCCTTTTGGACTTTTGCAACCTTTTGCCGATGTTATCAAATTATTCTTGAAGGAAGATATTACCCCGTATGCTGCCGATAAATTTTTCCATCGGATTGCCCCTTTGATTTCTCTTGGTGTTGCTTTTTCTGTTTATGCAGTTATTCCATTTGCAGACCCTTTTATTTTCGGTGGAAAAGAAATCTATTTTGCAATAACAAGTCCCGATGTCAATGTAGGAATTTTGTTTATTCTTGCTTTAACTTCTGTGGGAGTGTATGGAATTACTTTTGCCGGATGGTCTTCAAATAATAAGTATTCCCTTTTGGGTGGGCTTCGTTCATCTGCACAGATGATTTCTTATGAATTGTCGATGGGTTTGTCTCTTGTTGGGGTGTTACTTATTTCACAAACCTTGTCCCTGCAAGAAATTGTGCAAAAGCAAGCACTATGGAACTGGAATGTCTTCTACCAACCTTTAGGCTTTTTGATTTTTCTTGTGTCTGCGTTTGCTGAAACAAATCGTGCACCATTCGATTTGCCCGAGGCTGAGCCAGAATTAGTTGGAGGCTACAACACGGAATATTCGGGAATGAAATTTGGAATGTTTTTCCTCGCTGAATACGCAAATATGTTTACTTCCTCTTTAATTATTGTTCTTCTATTCTTTGGGGGTTGGAACTTACCAGTCCCTCCCGAATGGATTGGTCTTCAACAAGGTTCTTTTTGGCTCTCGTTGGTGCAATTTTGTATTTTGATTTTTAAAACTCTTTTGTTTGTTTTCTTTTTCATTTGGGTTCGTTGGTCTGTCCCCCGTTTTCGATACGACCAGTTAATGTATCTTGGTTGGAAAGTGCTTCTTCCTTTGGCATTATTAAATTTAATAGTTACCTCTTTCGTTTTATATTTTTTGAGATAGTTTTTTATAGTTTTTTTTGTTAATTTAGAAAGTTTTATGAATAGAATAGAAAATACTGAACACGAAAGGCTTACATTTTGGGAAAAGTTATTTCTTCCCGAAATAGCAAAAGGATTGGGTATAACCCTTCGCCAAATGTTCAAACCCAAGTTTACACGACAGTATCCAGAGGAGCGATGGGAACCGACTGGTTCCTACCGTGGGCGTCCAGTCCTTGTTCTTGATGAGGATGGAGAAAGGTGTGTGGCTTGTGGTCTTTGCTCCCGAGTTTGCCCAGCTCTTGCAATTGAAGTTCAAGCTGGGGAAACAGAACGGGAAAAAGAAAGGTATCCAGTGAAATTCGAGATTAATATGTTGCGGTGTATTTATTGTGGGTATTGCGAAGAGGTTTGTCCCGAGGAAGCAATTGTTATGAGTAAAGATTACGAGTTGGTCTTTACAAATCG
>JAOAEE010000055.1 GCA_026416955.1 Ignavibacteria bacterium
TAGTAACGAAATAAGAGCAGTTTACCGAACTATTTTCAGTGGAACCACATAAGTTTCGTTATTTGTTGTTATGCGAATGAAGTAACTTCCGGGAGAGAGACTTTCTGTGCTCATTCCAAATGAATTTAATCCAGCTTGAAGTGTTCCAAGATAATCTGTTAGAAGTACTTTACCACTTAAATCAGAAATCTCCAAGAAGGTCTCGCTCATCTTTTGAAGAGTAAATTCTATTTTGACTTCATTTGCAGCTGGATTTGGAATGACCCTAATATTTTCTTCGTTAATTGGAGTAATTAACTCAACTGGAACAGTTAAAACTTGATTAGTTACACGGGCTGTGTCGGATGCGATAGGATTACCATCTGCGTCGTAGAAAATTATGTTGACCCTAGGAGTATCTGGCGAAGGTTGATTAGAAGCAAGCATTGTACGCAAACTCCAAGGTTGTTTAATTGGTTTGTTAGCATCGGCACAACCTAGATTAACAAGAGCCCAATCCCCTTGCATATTAGTTTGACCATTCCAAGCTCTATATCTTCCTGACTCTCTTTCTTCGCGTGAAAGGCCATCATCTACGCTCACACCAACAATTGACCAACCTTTTGATGGTGTGGAAATGCTTGCATTACAAGCTTGCAAGTCCAAAGAACCTGGGACGAGTGAAGAATCAACTTTTGCTTCCAACATACGAGCACTACGGACACTAGGTTGAACAATTGTTACACCTTTTGTGACTGGAGTAGGTGCTGAAGTTATACAAGCCTTTGGTGTTGGTTTAGCACACCAATTTTCATACGTTACGAAGCAAGTATCACCATCGCAATGAACAACGGAGATTACAACACTTCCGGTCCAATTTAATGTATAATCGACACCAAGATTAAATTCTACTGTGTTATTTGCAGCCAATCCTTGTGGAGCATTAGTATTATTACAGGCCATACTTATTTTGCTGTAATATGGATTACCACTATTTGCTACACCCCAAGGTCTATTTCCACCATCGACTTTTAATCCACCACCGTTCCATTTGAATGTTGAGCTACTTGGATTTGGGTCAGGAATTAGTTGAATATTAACTTCTTTAATTGGAGATGCTGGTTGTTTAAGATTGTGGATTTTGAAAGTTCTTCCAGAAAGATTTAAACCTGCCCAAACAAATGGCGAAACAGAAAGGCTGTCGCAACGAGTGATGAGGGGTCGCGGGCATTTCAATATAACCGAGTCGCAACATTCGATAGTTTGTCCAGTTGGTACTGTAAGTTTAGCGCAAAGGTGAACAGTTACATGACCTGTTGAGGTTGTAGGAGTGAACTCGCCAGCAATTACAAATTGTTGAGAGCAAGGTGGTGAAAAGATTAAGTTTCCGCTTACAGTGTTGTGTATGTTAGTGGGGCTCGTTGTATAGGAGCAACCAACAATGTACAATGTATCAAGAAGTCCGCCAGTCACGGTATAAGTGATACTCGAAATTGAAAAGCCTTGAGAGGGAAGGGGGATGTTCCAACTAAATGAACAACACTTATGTTCTATCTCGGGTTTTGTTTGTCCAAATATTTCTCTACATAATCCAATTGGTGGAGGTTGTTGTGTTTTACAACCCCAGCAAAAATTATCAAAAAAGATTTTTTCGCTCGGTGAATCGTGGTAGTCAATTGCAAAAGTAATTCCACTTACGTTAGAGATAAGAGTATTCCACGCAGTACAAGAGTCCATTCCCGGAGGAATTACGTTTAGTACCCAAGCATATTTTGAATTTGAAGGCAAAGTTCCATTTCGGCAAGAGTCGATAGGTAAGCATATCTCATACCAAACATCTTCTTGCATATCTGGGGTATTTGGCAATGCAACGAGTTTAGCGGCAATTGTGCGGTTATCCCAATTTGGTCCGTGCCAAATTCTAATTATTGGGACATTCCAAGTTGGGGGTGGGTATGGAGCATAACCGAGGTCGAGCATCCAGTCGAAACATAGACATCCACCTTTTTGAACCCAGTTCCCTTTGAAAAAGTCGCTTTTGCTGATTGCAAGTGAAGGACCAAATGGTTGGTCCATAAAACACATTGCTGGCGATGAGTGACCTCCGGGAGGGTTTTTTACCCAGAAGCAGTACGAAACCGAGTTAATCCATTCATTGCAATAATTTACTCCCTGTTCGTCGAATGTGAGGCAGTCTTTTTGTGCCGAAGAACGCGACGAGAAAAGAAAGAGAAATGCTGCTGAACACAACAAAAGAACAAAGAAGTTAGATGGTTTGTAATTCATAAAAATCCCCATTTTTTGTGAAACAAAAAACCCGATTTTTTTACTACAATTCTGAATAAATTTTTTTACCTGCTTGTTGAATTTACTCGATTAGTTTTGGGTTTGATGGAGGGAAAATAGGTCGGTTCTTGGTTAATTCGATGGATTATGCAAGGTTTATGTTCGTAGCTTTATAGTCTGGTTGCTCCATCACCCATTTTTTAAAAAAATTATCTTTTATTAAATAGCAAAATTAAAAATTTTTTTTAAAAAAAACAAATTTTTTTTTATCAAATGCAAATTTTTTTTTAAGATAGAAAAAAAATTAATTTTTAATTATTCCTTTCTCACCTGATTTAACAGTTTTTTGTTTTTTTATTTTTACTTTATTAATGAAAAATAAAGATAGATTGTTCTGTAATAACGTTATAGTTACAAAAAATAAGTAATAAGAATAAGCACAAATACCAAGTTTCTGCAGGTAAATATTGTAATCTCTTCAGGGGGTCAAAAACAAAGTATGCTATATTAAACGGAATAATAATTAATTTTGTATTTCAAAAAGTTTTGAGTGTTATTATTGTTAAATAATGGAAATAACAAAATTAATACAAAATATTTTTACTATTTATTTGTTTCTTATAAACTTATTATGTTATTATTTTTAATAAAAACAGAAGAAAGATAATGGAACGAGAAGTAATTTATTTGGAAGATGTTACAATTCGCTTTGCTGGCGATTCGGGCGATGGTATGCAACTTACTGGTTCCCGTTTCTCCGATACAAGTGCTTTTATCGGAACTGATGTTAGCACTTTCCCAGATTATCCTTCCGAGATTCGAGCCCCCGAGGGCACTTTGTATGGTGTTAGTGCCTATCAAATTCATTTTGGTTCGAAAGGAGTTTATACTCCCGGAGACCAAATTGATGTTCTTGTGGCTATGAATCCAGCCTCTTTAAAAGTCAATCTTCCTTACCTTCGAAAGCGAGGAATTTTGATTGTCAATACTGCTAATTTTACAGAGAAAAACTTAAAACTTGCCAAATACGAAACTAACCCTCTTGAAGATGGTTCTTTGAAAGACTATCAATTGTTTAAAATCAATTTTAACGAAATTGTAAATGAACTTTTAAGAGATTCTGGCCTAAGTCCAAAGCAAATTGAAAGGACAAAAAATATTTTTGCTCTTGGATTAGCATATTGGTTATTTGATTTGCCACTAAGTACAACTGAGGATTGGATTAGAAAAAAATTTGGAAAACGACCGCAAATTGTAGAAGCGAATCTAAAAGTTTTACGCGCAGGTTATGAATATGGGGAAACTAACGAACTTTTCGCAGTTCGATACAAGATTGTTCCTAAAAAGTTAGAACCCGGAGTTTATAGAAATATTACTGGGAATGAAGCAGTCGCATTGGCATTAGTTGTAGCAGCAAACAAAGCGAAGCTACCATTGTTTTTGGGTTCGTATCCAATTACACCTGCTTCTGAAATCTTGCACTTCATTTCAAGTTATAAGCCATATGGTGTCCTCCATATGCAAATGGAAGACGAAATCGGTGGAATTACTAGTTCCATTGGGGCTGCATATGGTGGAGCTTTGGCTGCTACTTCCACTTCCGGTCCCGGTCTTTCCTTGAAAGTAGAAGCTCTTGGTCTTGCTGTTATTCTTGAATTGCCTCTTATTGTTGTAGATGTGCAAAGAGCAGGTCCTAGCACCGGAATGCCTACTAAAATGGAACAAGCAGACCTATTTCTTGCAATGTTTGGGCGTCACGGTGAAGCACCTTTGCCAGTTCTTGCTGCGTCGACTCCAACTGACTGCTTTGATATGACACTCGAAGCCGCTAGGATTGCATTGAAGTATATGACCCCAGTAATTTTATTGACAGATGGATATCTTGGCCAAAGTTCCGAAGAATGGAAAATTCCCGATTTCAACTCGATTCCAGAAATTCCAGTTAATTTCTATACTCAACCAGATTACTTACCATACAAACGCGACCCTATTACTCTTGCACGATATTGGGCTATTCCTGGTACCCCAGGCTTAGAGCATAGAATTGGTGGGTTGGAGAAAGAAGATATTACGGGTATTGTAAGCCACGACCCTTTAAATCATCAAAGAATGGTAGAATTACGTGCAGAAAAAATTCGACGAGTTCAACAAGATGTTCCAGATGCAGAACTTTGGGGATATGAAAATGCCGACCTTTTAATCATTGGATGGGGAAGTACGTATGGTTCCATCAAAGCTGCTTTCGATAGATTGATTGAAAAAGGCTACAAACTTGCTTATGTTCATCTAAAATATTTAAATCCTTTCCCCAAAAATCTTGGTTCTATTATTGAAAAATTCGATAAAATTCTTGTTCCCGAGAACAATCTTGGACAACTCGCTTTTATTCTACAAGGAACCTTTATGAAACCAGTTATTAGATATCATAAAATACAAGGTAGGATTTTCCTTTCCAGTGAAATAGAAAATAAAATTTTGGAAGTTTTAAAAAGTAAGTGAGGTTAAAAATGACCACATTAGTAGAAAATTTGATAAAAAATAAGCCAATAACAACCATAGAATATTCTCCCAAAGACTTTAAATCCCCTTTGGAAGTGCGATGGTGTTCTGGATGTGGAAGCTATTCGATTCTCGCACAAATTCAAAAGATACTTGCTGGATTGAAAATCCCCAGGGAACAATTTGCTTTTATTTCTGGAATTGGTTGCAGTAGTCGTTTCCCTTACTACGTTCAAACCTATGGTATCCACGGAATTCACGGGCGGGCCGTTGCTATTGCTTCTGGGTTGAAAGTAGCTAGACCCGACCTTTCTGTTTGGGTTGTTACTGGCGATGGCGATTGTATGGCTATTGGTGGGAACCATTTAATTCATGCTGCAAGAAAAAATGTTGGATTGAAAGTACTTATGTTTAATAACGAGATTTATAGTTTAACCAAAGGACAGGTTTCCCCTACAACTCAATTGCTTCAACCAACGAAATCAACCCCATATGGGAATATTGAATATCCATTTAACCCAGCATCTTTAGCACTTGGTTCTGGTGCTACATTTGTCGCGCGTACTTTCGACCGCGACCCTAAGCATATGCAATCGATATTGGAACGCGCCGCAAGACATAATGGTTTTGCCTTTGTGGAAATTTATACTAATTGTGTGATTTATAACGATGGTGCTTTCGATTTATATACTGCAGCTGAAACTCGAAAAGAGCATTCCGTAATGCTTGAGCACGGTAAACCTCTTATTTTCGGTTCAAACAATGATAAAGGTATTCGTTTGGATGGGTTTACTCCTACGGTAGTTTCTTTAACCGATGGGAAGTGGTCTGTCGACGATTTGCTTGTTCACGACGAAACTGACTCGACTTTGGCTTTTATTCTTGCTAATATGACTTATAATCCAAATGTTCCGAGACCTTTTGGAATTTTCCTTGCTGTTCAGAAACCAAGTTACGAAGAACTTGTAGTTAAACAAATTGAGGATGCAAAAGCAAAAACTCCAGATACTTCTATTGAAACATTACTTAAAGGCGAAGATTTTTGGGAAATTAAATAGAAGCAATAAATACTTTTTTTTCTTTGAACTCACAGCATTTTTGCTGTGAGTTTTATTTTCGAAAATTACATTTGAACGCGTAGCCAAGCAGAGCGATTAAGTATTCTTTCAATTGGTGTCTGGTTGCTTTTTCTTTTATTTTGTTCAAGGATTTTTATTGGGATATTTGTTCCAGCTTTCGATTGTAAACTTTTTGCCCTTGAAAGAGCTAGTTTTTGGTTATGTTCTTCTGTACCGATGTTATCTACCGAACCAACAAGTTCCACCTTTTTCCCTTCTTTCAAAAATTCATTAACAATTTCCTTTAATTTTGGGTTAATCCAGTATGGTTCAGATTTATCAAATTCAAAAAGTCCAACCAATATGTAGTTATCGCCGTTAAATGGATTGTAATATTGATACTTGTTTTCTACATTAAACTCTTTTTTTATAAAAATTTTTGTTCGGTTCTCGATTTGCCGAGGAATTTCTTCAATGGTATTTATTTTGGAGTAAAAAACTAACGAATCGAAACTGCTTTCTTTAGGATTTTTAAAAAATTCTGGTTCGATTTTGTAGGATTTATCTTCTTTGACAATGTAAAATTGGTTGTTTGAATAATATCTGTTTTCAATTGTCGAATTAATCTCAGGAACAATTTGTGTTTGAATTTGTAGTTGAGGCAGTCTTCGAGTAGTATCTGATTTGAGATAATTTTCGATATTTACGATGTTTGCTCCATTTTGGAAAAGAATTTGGATATTTCTTTGTTCCTCAATAAGTTCGGGAATTTGCTTTTTGGGTGTGGAAGTAATTTTATTAATACCAGCAATTCTATTTTCTAAACCATTTTCTTTAAAAAAATCCAATAAAGTCGAAATTCTTTTGTCACAAATATTCTCATCTTCATCATTTGTTTGGGAACAAATCACTTGTATATTCTCATTGGTATTTGCTTTCAAATAATTTACTACTGCTAATAGGATTTTGCTATTTGTTTCATAAACAGTTTTATTGCTCTCTGGAATACCTTTGGAATCAGATGAATAAATAAATTCGTTATGGTTGTAGAAAAGAATTGTTGGCATTGGTTTTAGTTCATAATAGTTTTGAATGTTCTCAGAGACAACGAGGGTATCGCCCTCTTTAATAAGAGTATCATTGTTTTTTACAATTATTTGAACTTGGATAGGTAGAAATTCTTTTGGTTTAATTGGTTCGGGGAAATCAGTTGGTGGTGGCGGAATTGGTGGTTTTGGTGAGGGTTTGGGGACATTATAACCAATTGAAAATCCTAATCCAAAACGATATGCTTTCCAATCGATATTTTTGACAAAATTATTTAGAGGAATATCGCAAGCGAGGGTGGGAGTAGTAAAAAAGTCTTTGCCGAGGTTAAATGTCCAACCAATACCGATGTAGATTCCAACGAAAGGGCTCTGGAAATTAGTAATTTTTCCAGTGAAGACATTACGTTCTTTTTGGTGGTTTTCGAAAAATGCATTTTCTGGGGATACAAGTTGTTCTTTTTGTTTAAAAGTAGTTTTTGTTGGAATACTAATTGATGGACCAATACGCAAAGAGGTTTGATTTATTCCAAAAAGATTTCCAATCTCTAACCCGGGAATAAAGGATAGGGCATAAATATCCGTTTCAAGAAGGTGTCGACTTATTGCTCTATAAACTTTGTTTTCGATTATCACATCAGCAAAATATTCTTCATAATCAAATTTTCCAGAAATATTTCTTAAAGAAATTGTAGTAAAGTAGTTAACCTCGGCAAATGGTAAAGTAAATAATTTGTTGTAAACTCCGGAGAAATTGAAATCTAATCCAATTCCTTTTCCATTTGTAAAATAACCACAGCAGTCGTAACCGGGAAAACCATTGAAACTTGATTGATAAATATTGTAGTTTAATGTGGTTCCGAGTTCCAATTTTACTTTTGCTTCGGAAAATATATTCATTATTAATATAAATAAGAACAAAAGCAAGAATATCTTGGGATAGTTTGCGTTTCCTATCATAGTTTAATATCTAAAAACAAGAAATTCTACAAAATTAGTAATTCCTTGGGAAGTAAGGATAAGTTTGTATAAGCCATTAGGAAAATTAAAATTGTTGAAGTGGAAAGAATTATTTCCTTCTTTTACAAAAATTGAAATCTCAAAAACAATATTTCCAAGAATGTCGATTATTTTTGCTTCGAACAATCCAGATGTGTCGGCGTTGAAAACCAATTCGAATTCATTTGAAACTGGATTAGGATTAATGGCAATATTTTTTATAAGGTTGTTGTTATGGGTAATTCGTCTGTTTCCGCAAAGTCCAATTAATCGTATAGAACCATTCTTGTAATTGACATTCACATTTTTGCCAAAAAATTTACTATCATTACTTAAACCAATCAATGTCGTATCAAATTCTGCAAGCCCTACGTTTCCAATTACTTTTGCTAAAATTCCTTCCGAAGGGAAATTACCCTCGATAGCAATGCCAACAACTCTTCTATCATTAATTATTTGGTTCTTAGTAATTCTTGCAGAACCAATGTCTGAAATAATATCTAATGGAAGAAACATATTGGGGTTCAAAGTAAACTCAGCTTCAAAAAATCTTTTTCCATTATAAGGCTTATTTTCGGTATTTTTGAAGGTTATTGGCAATTCAATTATTCCTTTTGGTTCGGTTTCAACTTGTGGGAAAATAATTGATGAAGTTCCGAAATATTGTCCAAGTGTAACAGTTCGGGTAACTCCACAAGGTGAACTGTATAAAGTCATTGTAATATCATTTGGTGGTGGGGTCAACATTGTTAATGAAAGGATTTTTGCACTATTTGCAGGAAGAAGAAAAGGGGCTGTAGTATTGGCAACAAAATAGTTTTGTTCACTGAATATAATACTATCGACAGTTATGTCGGTATTCGATAAGTTTTTTAATGTGATTTCGCGTGTTGGAATTTCTGGAATGAACCTTAAATCTGATAATGACAAGGAAATATCTATCCCAAATCCTTCTCCTTTTATTGGAATTCGGAATATGTAATCCCATTGACCAAGGTAAAAGACTTCTACAAACGAAGAAAAAGTTCCTATTGTTCTTGGTTGGAAGCTGAGTTTAACTTTTAACTTCTGATTTTTCGAGATTACTTGGTATTTATTTCCTTCGATAACCGTAAAATAATTAGTACCATCCGGAAAGATACGAACAAAATCAACGGGGAGTTGCAAAGTATCGTTGTTTAACCCCAAGTCTAATTCAATTTCTTTGTTTTCATTTACACAGACCTTTCCAAAATCTATTACATCGGTTAGAAACTTAAATTCTCTATTAATACCTTTACCCCGAAGTGGAACAAAGTATTTCTCGCCACAAGAAACGATAACAAGGGTGTCGACAAAGTTCCCAGTATCTTTAGGATTGCATATTATTTTTAATGGAAAGCACGCCCCAATCTTTACTGTATCATTGATAGGATTATTTTCAAGGCTGAAGTTCCTACCAAATACAAAGTAAGCGTTATGTACCACTAAAGGTACATCCCCGATGTTGCAAAAATTTTTGTCTATTTCTAATTTGGTAGGATAGTAGATTTTTTGCGGAGGGAATTCTATTTCTTTTGTAAATATTTTAGGTTTATGGATTTTAAAAGGACCAGCAATAATAGATTCTGGGAAATTAAAATCTCTAATAATGATCAAATTTCTTATTGGTTCAGCGGTTGCAATAGTGAAACTTTCGCTCGATACTTTAAAATCGGAAATATTGTAACCAGAGCCAAAAATTTCGGCGGTTTTCACATCATTTACTAAATCCCATATTACAATAGAGGGATTATTTTCGAACCCAATTACAACATAATTATCAGTTGGGGAGAATTCAATTCCAATTGCATCCGACCAGTTTTGATAAAGCGAACGGACTATTTGTCCGGATTGAATATCAATTATGTAAGCGTCGGAAACGTTTTCTGCTACATCTTTTGTACTATCTTTTTTTGTTGTGTAAGCAATTAATTTTTCGTCGTTGGAAATTGCAAGATTTGTGATATACGGCTGATATATTATTTCAATTTCTTTTACAAATGAAAGATTATCCAACTTGTATAAAAGAATTTTATTAGATAACAGTGCTATTGCAATTAAGTTGTTTCGAACCGAAATTTCTTGGATTGGGGAACCGAAAGAAAGGTTTTGCACAAATTTTAGGTCGGGTAAACTATATATTTCAAGAAGATTTTGATTTTCCTTAAAAAGTAGAACTTTATTTTGACTTGAAACCGTAAGGAACTTTTTAATTTTTTCCCCTTCGTTAAAAGATAATATTCCGATTATTTTATTTTCAGCAAGATTTACTACGACCAAAGTATCACTTTTTTCGTAGCCATAAAAATCTGTCCAGCGGTAGGATACGATAGCAAAGGAATCATTCTTTACATACGACAAACCTATGATTTTTGCTTGTTCAAAGGGGTAATTAAGATTGGCGAAAGGAACAGTTTTTAATTCTGATTTTGTTCGAATGTCAATTTCGGTAAGTTTTCCATCCTTGGTTGCCGATAAGATTTTTGTACCCTCTTTGTTAAAAGCGATTTTTTCAGGTTGGTTTGCTTGGGTGGTAATAGCTCTTTCGGGTGGTTGCGAAAAACTTTGACTTAATCGAATAAATAGAGAATCGGTTTCAACATTTGGAACCCACCAAGTGAAATTTGTGCCGGTAATTTTTTCTACATTCTCCCAAACTTTTCCCTTATTTGTAGTGTACTCAATTTGGACTGGTACCTCGGCTTTATTTCCTTTCCATAGTAAAGTGTACGGTTGGCAAGGGTACAAAATCTCGTTGTTTGTTGGTTTTAATAGGTTTAGTTGTGTCTTTTTATATATAGGAAAAGAGTTTGCAACTAATGCAATATGACTTTTTCGACCATTATCATAAGAAACTGTTAAGTATTCTCTTTTGTAGTTGTTATCTTTTGGAATGTAAAGTATTTCAATTGCATATGGGAATGGTGAAATAATGTCTACCGGAGGTGCATTTTGATTTATTGTTGAACCTAACCAAAGATATTTGAACTCTTCTGAACTTGTTCCAACCCAATCTACCCGAGTAGGGTAGTAGGACCAACCAGATGATTTTTGAATTGCTGAAACAACATTGATGCGCTGGTTAGTGTAATTACCAACAGATACTTTTCCAAATTTAACTTCTTTAACAAGATTTCTATCATTATCAACAAATTTAATATATGATGCAGGTTGTTTATAAAGTGGATGTTCTTTAATGGAAGTTGGACTTGTGTAAATAGTTTCGTCTTCAATTGTAATAAAGAAAACTGGATATCTTAGATCGGGCGAGGAAGAAGTCCAATTCAATGTTTGATATCCCGTGAAATCAAAGTCCGAAACAGAAGATGGAGCAATTGGGTAATTACCTTCAAGAATCAAGACTTGATTGTTTTTTACCAAAATTGGGTTCCCGTCTTTCAAAACTTTTATCTTAATCGATAAATTGGGATAATTAATATAATCTAAACTGTTTCCAAATTCAATTTGAAGTTTGGAAAAAATTGGATTAACTAAGACTAAAAAAATAAATATTACTTTAAAGCTTTTCATAATCTTTGCAAGAATGAAATTTAAAGACACAAAAAATACCTTAAAAGTTACATCATAAAACAAAGGACACCTTTGCATTAATCGACTCTTCGAAAAGTAGTTTTCTTCGTTCAGCTCCCCAAAGTTCAACATCTGGTATTTCATTGTTCGAGGGATGTAATTTGATAGTAATAAGATTCCCCTCGACGGTAACATCTATATCCTTTACTGCTTGTATTTGCCTTCTATCGATACCTTCCGCAATTCTTAAGATTCCAGCAAGTATTTTTACAATTTCTTTCTTATCGTCGGGCAATTTCTGGAAGTTTTCGTGTTTCTTTTTGGGATGGCTTTTTCTATGATATCTTGCTATATTTGCAATAACTTCTGCTTCGTCTTTTGTAAATCCAGGCATTATACAGTGGCTAATAATATAATAACTATGCTTGTGATGTTGTTCAACTGAAATTAGGTAGCCTACGTCGTGAAGAATTGCCGCTGCTTCGAGCCATTCTCTTTCTTTGGTTCCAAGATTATGAATACTCCTTGTCGCATCGAATATCTTTAATGCAATGTTTCGTATATGTGTACTGTGCTTTAGGTTTACACCATATTGGTTGGCAATTGAATAAATTGTCGATTCGCGCAATCTACTTAAATGGCGAAGCGACTCGATTTCTTTTCTTTTTTCAAGAGTATCGTAAACGATACCTTCTCGCAACCCAAAGGTAGAAATATGAATTTTTTCGATGTTTAAATTTTCTAATGCATATTCTAAGATTAAAGCCCCACCCACGATTATATCAGCTCTTTGTGGGTCCATCCCCGGGATTTGCTTTCTTTCCTTAATATTTTTTGAAGACACTATTCTCTTTATTGTTCTTAGAACTTCTTTTTTGTCCAACGCATAACCATTTAATATGTCTGGAACTGGTTTGTTGTTTATTTGTAAAGTCATAACAGCAATATTAATAATGGTGCCAGCTGTTCCTATCAATGAATCATAACCAATTTGATTGATTTTGTTAAAAATAGGGGCCCAAACTCCACGAATGTACCTTCGGCACTCTTGAATTTTATCATTATCTATTTCATCTTCAAGTCCGAATCGGACTGTTAATCGTATTGCTCCGATTTTTTCACTATGGACATAGACAATTTCCCCGTCTTTGCCAATTATGGTTTCGGTGCTACCACCACCAATATCTATAAGCAAAGCTTTTTGGTTTACTATAGGAAGAGAATGAAGGGCGCCAAGATAAATAAGCCTACCTTCTTCAATTCCAGATACAATTTCAATTTCAATACCAGTTTCTTTCTTTACTCTTTCGATAAAAATATTAGAATTTAGAGCCTCGCGAACTGCACTTGTTGCTACAGCTCTTATTTCCGCTCCTTTGCTATTAGCGATATCAGCGAATCGTTTCAATGTTTGAATCCCTCGGTCCATTGCTTCTTCGGAAAGATATTTAATATCTCCCCCACTCGAACCCAACCGTACCACTTCCTTTTCTCTCAAAATGATTTGCAACATTCCTCTTGTGTCCACACTAGCGATGATTAAATGGAAAGAGTTTGTTCCAACATCAATTGCTCCAATAATTTGTGCTCTTTTTTGCTCACTCATAGTTGTCTGTACCTTTTTCTTTACTTTTTGTTGATGATTCACCTTTCAAAATTGTTATCTCGTCATCTTTATAAATTACTTCACTGTTGTATTTGTTTATATCATTTGGCGATTTGGGGTTTATTTTGTAAGCTTTCGAAACAATTTTTTTGTAAATGAAATTGCTAATGAAAAGAAAAACAATTAATATGATAAGGATTAAGGCAATATATCTTAACATAGTACTTTTTTAAATGATTCAAGAGCTTTTTCGAAAGGAACTTTTTCTCCGATAATTTCTTCAATAGAAATGCTATGGTTTTTTATGTGTTTGCGAAGAATTTCTCTTGCAAAATCGTCTTTAAGATTTGCAACCTCGGCAATTAGTTCATAACCGGGACCAAGTAAAATAGAACCGTGTTGTAACAAGGTGTTTCCAAAAACCCTTTGAGCACTTCCCACTATTTTTTTCCCTTTCCATTCAATTTCATAACGAGCTGAACTTGCAAAACAAGAAATAGAAACTGTTTCTCGCTTGTAAAATTCACTGAAATTTGTTTGTGCCTTTTCGAAGGACAATTCATCCGCTCCTAATAATGAAAGCCCTTTTACAAGAAAAAAATGGATTTCTCGATAAACATCTTGTGCAGTTATTCCATTTTTCAAAGGACAAACGAATGAGTATGTTATCTCGTTTGCGTGTAGAACAGCTCTTCCACCAGTAGGTCTTCGGACTAAATCGAAACCAAATTCTTTTAGTTTGTTCTTGTCGAAATCGCTTTCCTTTTGATTTGCTCCGAGAGAAACTGCCCAAGGTTTCCATCCATAGAATCTAAGCATAGGAAGGGTCTCCCCCTTTTCAAGTTGTAAAGTTCGATTTAAGTCGAATTCCATATTGTATTCGCCGTTATGGTGGCTGTCTAAAATCAACTCCACTTCAAAATTGAAATAGGAACTTATTTTTTTCCCAGGGAATACCATAATGCCAAATAATAAAATGAATTTGACGAAGTTTGAAATTATTTAATTTAAACTTGTGGTTTGTAGGAAAATTGTTTATAAAGTTAATCTAAATTTATTGAAAAAATTTAATTTTAACATTTTGTATTTGATTCAAATTAATTATGCGGATTATTTTTTTTCTACTTTTAACTTGTTACAATATTTTCGCAGAGAATAGAGCTGGTGCTATTGATACTGTTTTTTGGTTCTATCCAGGTTCTGGGCAAAACATTGGGCAAGATAGTAGTTACTTTCCAGAAAATATTTTCTCTTTGCCCGATACAAATGCTTCGGAAAATTTCCCATCTTCGAGTCCTAAACACATTTGCTCAATAGGTTTAGCGGGTGAAATTTGTGTGGGTTTTAAAAATTATTACATTATTGATATGGAAGGTCCCGATTTTACTATTTTCGAGAATGCATTTATCAATCCAGTAACAAAGAAAGTTTTTGCCGAACCAGCCACTGTTTCGGTAAGTGAAGATGGGGTTGTATTTTATGAATTTCCTTGGGATTACAAAACTCTCGAAGGATGTGCGGGGACAAAACCAACCAATGGAAAGGCAAATCCTTTCGACCCAAAAGTAAGTGGTGGAAATTCTTTCGACCTTGCTGAAATTGGTATCAAAAAGGCTCGCTTCGTAAAAATTAAGGATATTTGCGATACAATTCTTCATAACACTGAGCATCCTTTTTACGACCCATTACTTTCTGGTTTCGACCTTGATTGTGTTGTTGGCTTAAATTTAATACCAATAGACATTAACTTTTGTGATGATAGTACTTTTATGTTGGAAGTAGTTTCACATAAAAACTTTTTAACTATCAAATCACAAACGCCATTTAATTTGGAAATATTAGACTTATTTTTCCGGAAAGTTTTTTCTAAGACTTCAAGAAATTTAATTTACGTAGAGGAATTTGCAAATTTTTCCGATGGTATTTATTTTCTAATTTTACAAACTGAAAAGGGAAAAAAAGTATATAAACTGATTAAGGTGGAGGATGCAATTTACACTGAGTAAAATTGTTTGCATTTTTTTATTATTACTTTGCTTTTCTTGTTCTTATCGAAATGAAAATCTTCCTTTCAACTTGTTTGGAAATTCAGCGAGAACTTGTTCGTATGAACAAAATGGACGTTTTTGGACTGGAATTTCTTCCCTTGAAAAGGTAAATTGCTCCGATACAACGGGTTTTATTTCTTATCCACTTTCGTTGAAAGATAATGTTTTTGTATCATCTACTACTAATGGTTTTGTAGTTTGTTTCAAGCATTCAAATCTTGTTTGGGAATATAAACTTGAAGATGGAGAATACTTAATTTCCAACCTTGTTGCGTCTCCAAATCAAGATATTTTTTTCGTAACAAACAAAATGAACATTTATAAACTTTCCAGCAAGGGAGAAAGAATCTGGAAAAAGGCTTTGCAGGATAGTTCTAAATTTTTTTCGATTCTTCTTGCTACCAAAACAGCTTTTTATTTTACTACTTCTTATGGTAAAATATATAAAGTAGATTATTCAGGAAAAATTGTTTGGTTCAAGCAACTACCATTGATTTCAACAAATTGTTTTGCAGAAGTAACCAAAGGGAAAATTGTCCTTAACCTTACCCACGATAGATTGGGGGAGACGGATACGGTCTTTTGTTTGGACACTAATGGAGCACTTTTATGGAAGAAATACTTCGACAAGACGAGATTGGTTCGAACCCCGGTAATTTGGAATGACAAGTTATTTATTATTGGTTACAAAGCAGAAGATAAAGAATTTGCTGGGGTTTTATTTTGTTTAGATACTCTTGGGAATACTTTGTGGAAGCAAGAATTTGGGATTGTTCCTAGGTATCTTTCCATTTCCAATTCGGGCGAGTTGTTTTTGGTTTTGTATAATACTGGAATTGGAGAAACTGTTTCGACAATTTATAAATTGGACACTACTGGCAACATTGTTGCAAAACAGCACATTACATCAGTTTTTTATTCTCCTTTGTTTATTAGCGAGCAGATTATTGGTGCAATAGGCTATACCAAAGGAAACCCAGTTATGGTTTTTTTTGGCAAAGATTTGACCTTATGGAAAACAATGGACTTATCTAAATACCCATCAATTTTGAACATTCCAGCGGTTTTGGATGATTGTACTATGTTTTTTGTTTCAACTTCTGGTAACTTTTTGGTAAGAATAGACGAAAACCCTGTGATTAAACTACTTCCTTGGTAATTTTTCTATTTATCTCAGTTGATATTTCCTACTTTTGAAACTTTTAAATTCTTTATTCGTTTTTAATCATTCAAAAATTTATAATAAAAAATGCGAATTTGGTATTTGATAATTACTATTATTATAATAAATGTATTTTATGTAAAGCCAAACGAAACCAGTGCTATTAGTGATAATGCAACCATAAGCGGTTTCGTTTACGATGCAAACTCAAAGGAAAATCTTGTAGGTGCAACCATATTCCTCGAAGGAACAAAGTTTGGGGCATTAACAAACAAAAATGGTTTCTTTGCGTTAAATAATATTCCACCCGGTAAGTATAGAATAGTTGTTTCGTATGTTGGATACGAAAAATACGTTGATACAATTGTTTTAAAGAAAAAGGATGTTGCAAGGAAAAATTTTTATCTGAAACCAGTTGATGTATCGATTGAAGAAGTGAGCGTTGTAGCAGAGAAAGAGATAGAAAGGAGAGAAATTACCATAAGTAAGGTTACTGTGCCAGTTCAGCAAATATCAAAAATACGAGTTGGCGGTGAATCGGACTTGTTTCGTTCTCTACAATATCTTCCTGGGATATTAACATCTTCGCAAATTTCATCTGGTTTGTTCGTGCGAGGTGGTTCGCCAGACCAAAACCTTGTCCTTTTAGATAATATGACTGTTTATAATCCATCGCATTTGTTTGGTTTTATTTCGACTTTCAACACAGAGGCAATCAAAGATGTGGAGTTGATTAAAGGTGGTTTCCCAGCGGAATTTGGAGGGAGAATTTCTTCAGTTTTGAATGTAACTCAGAAGGAAGGTAATAGGGAAAAAGTAACTGGTGGGGCAGGTATTGGGCTTATCTCGTCGAAGGCAATGCTCGAAGGTCCTTTGTTTAACGGTTCCTGGTTTATTGCTGGAAGAAGAACATACATAGATATTATTAAAAATTTTCTACCTTCGGACCCAACACTACCTTTACCAAATTTTTGGTTTTACGATATCAACGCAAAGGTCACCCAAGATTTGGATAAGGACAATAAAATCTATTTTGGCGGATTTTTAAGTCAGGATTTGTTTAGTTATTCTGGTTTTGGAATTGACTTCGATGTTTCAATCAAAAACCAAGCTTCCTATGCAAGATGGATACATATTCTATTTGATAACATCTTTACATCAACTTCTTTAAGTTTGAATTATTATCAAAATGGTTTTGTTGGAAAAACTGGCGACTATGTATATAAAATCGAAAATTCCATACGCGACATTAATTTTAAGACAAATTTTGACTGGTTTTTAACCGAACTACTCACATTGAAGTTTGGCTACGAAGTTTCCAATTTTAGATTTAAATATATTCAAAATTTTGCTGGGACCGAAACGGATACTTCACAGAATTCTGGGGTTACTCCAGCCGGTATCTTAAATATTACAGTGGATGATTGGAATCATAGTGGATTTTTCCAGATGAACTATAATTTCACTGAACTTTTGGCTTTTCAACTTGGTGGAAGAATAAATTATTGGTCGTTGAGCAAATCGCTTTCATTCGACCCAAGGCTTGCAATAAAGTATAATTTTAGCGATAAACTTTCTGCGAAATTTGCTTGGGGTATTTTTCATCAAAATATTCGACTTGCTACACAACCTGATTTTTCGTTTTTCGACACTTGGTTGCCGACCGATACTACTGTTCCAGCAATTAATTCACAACATTTTATTTTCTCGATTGAATCGGAACCCTTCGAAGGAATCAACTTTAATTTCGATATCTACTATAAAACTTTGCGAAATATTACAGAATTGAATTTGAATGTAATCACCGCAAAAAACTCCCGAGATGTTTTCTACGTTGGGAACGGCCGTTCATTTGGTGCAGAAATTTTCTTCCAGAAAAAGTTTGGCAAATTCGTTGGCTGGTTTGGTTATGCTCTTGGTTATATTTATGCGAGGTTCGATTCATTGAATTATGGACGCGAATTTCGCCCGAAATACGATAGAAGGCACGACTTTAAAATTGTTGTGCAATATTTATTGAATAAAAGATGGGAATTTTCTGCTACTTTTACTTTTCAATCGGGACAATCATATACTGGGGCTACTTCAATGTTAATATCTCGTTTACCAGAGCAAAGCGAGGGTTTAGGAAAAGTAATAACTTCTCAGAGATATGGTTTAAGGCTTCCTCCTTCCCACCAATTGAATATATCAGCAACTTATAATTTCCATACTTTTGGTTTACAGTCCAAATTAATTTTAGATATTTACAACGTTTACAATCGTAGAGATATCTGGTTTAGATATTACAATCTCAATGAAGAAGTTCCGAGGGTTGAAGATGTACGGCTACTTCCTATTATTCCAACTATTTCATATGAAATTAAATTTTGATTTAGTTATGAGAAGGTTTGTTTATTCTTATATATTGATTCTTGGTTTGTTGTTGATAATAGGTTGCGAGGATGCACCTCCAACAGATTATATTCCACAATACTATGTCGAGGCGTTCTTAATTGTTGATGAACCATTTGAAAGAATAAAGATTTTAAGAACTCAACCATTGACCGATACATTCGATTTTTCGAAAGCTTTTGTGAAAAATGCAGATGTAAGTATAAAATATAATGGTAAAGAGATTAAACTTTTGGTTAATGATAGTGGCGATGCAAAAAATTGGTGTTATTACTATCCCGATACAAGTTTGAAAGTATTGCCTACTACAACTTATTATTTGGAAATTGTTACACCCGATGGTAAAACAATTACAAGTTCAACTACAACACCAGAAAGATTTGAGTGGGTTTTGCCACCTCCCGATACAATTTATTATCCTAAGGATACTGTTAATTTTTCCGACAAACCCCAAATTTCTATTCGTTGGAAGTCAGTAAAGGGGATATTATACTATATTGTTTCTACTAAGTGTTTGGATACCTTAGAATACGGTAAATATTTATTTCCACAAAGTGATGAAAAAAACAGAAGGATATATAATCCTTGGGATGACAATAGAAATCGTAGTCGTTATTACTACGATGTTACAAATTGGGATGCAATACCAAACACAGAATATCCATTATATTGGCTAATTTTTAAATGGTTTGGAAAACATAAAATAATAGTTTATTCCCCCGATTTCAATTTCCTTCGTTGGATACTACAACAATTCCGTGGAAGCCAAATTAATCCATTACTTAGTAGTGTAAGTGGTGCAATAGGAGTTTTTGGTTCAGCCAGCAAAGTGGAAAAAGATGTTTTTTTGGTGAAAAACCAACCTTAGTAAATTCAGATTAATTCTTTTCGGCTAAAAGTAATCCCTGATTTAGTAATTGTGTTTTTTCTAGAATCATAAGATTTTCGATGATGGGAAGTAATTCTCCTTCCATAACTTCGCTTAAAGGATAATTCTTTTGCTCCCCTTCCAAACGGTGGTCTGTAACTCTGTTTTGCGGCCAATTATAGGTTCTAATTTTTTCCGAGCGGTCTCCGGTTTTAACCATTGCTCTCCGGGCAGATGTTATTTCCTCTTGTTGTTTTCTAAGTTCAAGTTCATAAAGTCTTGCTCTTAGAACCTTCATAGCTTTTTCTCTGTTTTTTAATTGCGAGCGTTCGTCTTGGCAAGAAACAACAATACCAGTTGGAATGTGCGTGATACGAACTGCAGTTTCAACTTTGTTAACATTTTGTCCACCTTTTCCCCCAGAGCGAAAGATATCTATTCTAAGGTCTTCTTCGTTGATTTCGATGTCGATTTCGTCTGCCTCTGGTAAAACAGCAACAGTCGCAGCGGAAGTGTGAATTCGTCCGTTTGCTTCGGTCTCTGGTACCCGTTGGACGCGATGAACTCCACTTTCGTATTTCATCATACCATAAACATCGGTGCCACTCATAGAGAAGATTATTTCCTTAAAGCCACCTCGTTCTCCTTCATTAAAATCAATTACTTCTATTTTAAACCCTTGTTTTTCAGAAAATTTCTGATACATACGGAACAAATCGCCAACGAATAGTCCGGCTTCGTCCCCACCAGTTCCAGCACGAATTTCAACTATACAATTTTTCATATCGTTCATATCTTTGGGGATAAGCATTAGCTTTAATTCATCTTCAAGTTCATCTTTCTTTTTCTGCAACATTTCGATTTCTTCATACGCAAGTTCTCGAAGTTCTGGTTCTATATTACTGCGTGTTAATTCGTAGTTTGAGTCTATTTCATCTAAGACTTTGAGGTATTCTTTCGATTTATTAACAATTGGTGTCAAATACTTGAATTCTCGGGACAATTCCTTAAATTTTTTTACATCTTTAATTGTTTCGGGATTATTTAATTCCGATTCTATGAACTTAAATCTTTCGATAATACTTTCTAATTTTTCTTTCATTGTATCAACCTTTTAACAAAGTAAAGACGATTTTAATTTATTCTTAATTTTATGTTCCTTGCTTTTAGGTGAATAGAAATTAATCAATAAATTAAACAATTTTCAATATTTTTGTAATTTTACTTTGAATTTCTATGATTGCATTAAGAATATTAATAATATTAATTATTAGTTTATTCCTGTTGAATTTTGGCTACTCCCAAATTATTGTTACTATTCCAAACGAGAACATAGAACGAGGAAGAAATGATACTATTACAATTTTGGCAAAATTTGGTGATATACCTATTAACAGATTGAATTTGGTTTTTCAATTCAATGCCTATTTATTCGATGTTAAAAATGTAGTTTCGGGGAACGAATTTATTATTTCTGATTCTCAACCAAACTTTACTGTTCAACTCAACCAATTAAACAACGCGACTATAAGTATTGTAAGTTCAAAAGTTAGTATTATTCCTAATGTTGAAAAAGTTCTATGTAAGTTGGTGGTCGAGGGTTTAGTATATAAGGATTCTGTAGATACAATAAAACTTGTTAATCTCGAAATCGACAACAACCCGGTTAATTTTACTTTCAATGGCGGGGTAATTAATGTTCGAGGTCCTTTGGTATTTCCTATTAAGAAGAATTATCTTTCGAATTCTTTTCCTCTTCCGACAGACGGTCGTGTCTTTTTTCGCTTTGGAATAGTTAATCCTTCATACGTTGATATCATTGTTTACAATTCTAAAGGCGAGAAGGTTTTGGGTTCACAATTCAATAAAAATTTTTTTCAAGTATTTGGTGTGAAAGGCGAGGTAAGCCTCGATGATAAACTTGACGAAGGAGATTATTTATTGAAGATTGAGCTTCCACCCGATTTAGCTGCTGGAGTATATTTTTTACAATTGGATGCATTTTCTGTTGATGTATTTTTTTCAAAGTTTTTAATTGTTAAGTAAAATGAAAATCTCTTGGTTTTTGTTGGTAACTTCTTTATTACAATTTTCATACTTTCTTTCTTTTTCTCAAAGCCCAAATTGTAATCAAACCAATAAAATGGACTTTGCGGATACAGTTAAAGCCTCTAAATATCAGATTATTAAAAATCCAGTTGGAACTGATTTCTGGATTTGTTTTATGAAAAATTTTCAAGAAGAGGACCCAAAACGGCCAGCGGGCGAACTTATACTTGAGCTATTTTTAACCGGAGATGAAGATACAAGAGTTACAATAGAAATCCCCGGATTGAATTATCGAACGCAAGTTTTTGTTCGTGGTAAAACTATTCAAAGTGTTCGTATTCCAGCATCTGCGCAAGTTAAGAGTTTTTATGTAATAGAAAAATTAAGTGTCCATATTACTTCCGAAAGACCGATTTTCGTTTACGGTTTAAACCGTAGATTCCAGACCACTGATACTTTCTTGGCTTTTCCAGTGGATGTACTTGGAACAGAGTATAGAGTAATGAGTTACACCGTATCTATCGAGATGCTACCAATTTTTGCTATCGTCGCCACCGAAGATGCAACAGATGTTACAATTATTCCAAGTTTCGATACTGAAAACAATCCTGCAAATGTTCCTTTTACAGTTAGAATGAACAAAGGCGATGTTTATCAAGTTGCAGCTAAATTTGTTCAATCACCAAAATGTGATTTAACCGGTTCTATTGTTCGAGCTAATAAAAAAATTGCAGTATTTGGTGGACATCAGTGTGCTTACGTTCCACCTAACAAATCAGCTTGTAATCACTTAGTAGAGCAGATGCCTCCAATTTCTTCTTGGGGGAAGCATTATTATCTTGGTATTCTAAAATCAAGAAGAAACTACACTTTTCGTGTCCTTGCAAATGAACCAGATACAAGAGTATTCGTCGACGGAAAATTAATAAGAACTTTAAATGGTGGAGAATTTTTTGACAGTTTAGTAAACAAACCTTTACAGATTACTGCAAATAAACCTATACTTGTTGCTCAATTCTCCCACGGTTACAACATAGGAGATTCCATTGGCGACCCTATGATGCTTCTTGTTAGTCCTACACAGCAATTCTTGAAGAGTTATAGGTTTGCAACGCCTGTAAATGGTGAGTGGCGTCATTTTATTAATGTTGTTATTCCAACTGTTGCAATTCGCAGTCTTAGATTGAATGGTGCTCCTGTCGATTCTTCTTTGTTCGAACAAATTGGTATTAGCCGATACTCTATAGGATATATTCAAGTTGAATATGGTTCACATTTTATCGAAGCCGACCTTCCATTTGGAATGTATTCTTATGGTTTTGGTTATGGCAAAGATGCTTACGATGCCTATGGGACTATGGCAGGGCAGTCGTTTATTGAATACGAACCCGCGAAAGATTCTCTTCCGCCCATTGCTGATGGAAAGCCAACTTCCGATGGTTTCGAACTTGTTGTGCGCGATGATAGGGAAGACGATACCGGGCTTCAAGGAATTTCAATTGTTAGTAACTTTGGTTTCGATGTTAATGTACCCAAAATTGAATTGGGAACTCCCCAAATAATGGTTAAAGCAAAACCAAGTAATATTGGTTACTCTTCTCGACTAACTTTTGTAGCAACCGATTTGGCTTTGAACGTTTCGGAATGGACCCTATGTTTTACCTTCGACCCCGCTCGAGGTAAAAGTTTTTACCAAGTGTTACCTGGATTGAAAGCCAAGTGCAGGGTTAATCCAGGTTATAATTTTGGGGTTTTTGCAACTACATCACTTGGGTTCAATTCACCAGGATTTTCTTCAACTGGAAACATTGTTTCGTTTGGTCAATTCCAAAATTCCGTGGGAATAGGAGGTTTTGGTGGTTTGTTTATTTCGAAGTTTTTTGATGAACATTTTTGTGTTTCTGCACGAACTACATTTGAAAATTATGCTGGTAGCATTGAATCGCCAGATACAATAACTTCAAAAATTCGGCTTGATGATGGTTCCTTTGCTTCTTTTAACGAAGGTAGAAAAATTTCACTAAAAGGTCTCTTTTTAGGTATTTCACTTTTAGTTGAATACCACTTATATTACGGCTTTTTCCTTTCAAGTGGTTTCGAATTTGATTTTGCTCTTTCAAAATCTATTGATTTTATTCGATATATCATTAACCCTCCAAATGTTAGTTATTCCGATGGGAAAAGAGAATTGCTCGAAACCAACTTAGATAAAATAAATTCTCTAAATAGTTTGAGAACAAATTTTCTATTAGGAGTTGGTTACAATTTCTTTTTTAATCCAAGATTTGGAATTTTTTCGGAAATACAGTATAAATACCCTTTGTCGAGTTTAATCAATGATGGTGATTGGTTTTATTCCAGAATTTCTTTGAACCTAGGATTAAGGTTTAGATTTTAATATGGATTTTGATGCTATAGTTATTGGTGGGGGAGTTGTAGGTTTATCTTGTGCATATTACTTATCGAAAAAATATTCTGTTCTTTTAGTTGAAAGGCATCCTTCATTTGGATGGGAAACTTCATCGAGAAATAGTGAAGTAGTACATTCTGGTATTTATTATCCCACAGGTAGTTTGAAGGCAAAATTATGTGTCGAAGGAAATAAATCATTGTATTCTTGGTGCGAAAGGTATAATGTCCCTTACAAAAAGACTGGTAAGTTAATTGTTGCAACCGAGGAATCCGAGCTTTCGTATCTCGATAATCTTTTAGAGAATGCAAAAGCAAATGGTATTGACGAAGTTGAAATTATTGATAAAGATTATATTCGAAAGTTGGAACCCTACGTCAAGGCTCTTGCTGCCATCTGGGTAAAGACTACTGGAATAGTCGACTCTCATAGATTGATGGAAACTATATTTGCTGTTGCATCTGGGAATGGTTGTACCTTTGCTTTCAATCACAAGGTTGTCGGTATTGAACAAGTTGGTGAATTGTATAAAGTTATTGTAGAAACTAAAGACCAGGAAAAATTTACTATCTTTTCTCGTTACGTTATCAACTCTGCTGGTTTAGAAAGCGATATGATATGTTCATTGGTAGGGTTAGATATTAACCGACTTGGATACGAGTTGCAATGGGCAAAAGGAAATTATTTTAGAATTCGAGAAAACAAGAAGCATATTGCCTCGCGATTAATATATCCAGTTCCACCCAAAAATGAAACATTTCTTGGAATACATTTGACAATTGAATTAAGCGGAAGTTTAAAATTAGGTCCCGATTTAGTCTATTTAAATGAAAAGGTTAAGGATTATACTGTTCAAGATGATTTACGAGAGAAGTTTTACTTTTCGGCCCAAAAGTATCTTTCTGGGCTTGAATTAGAAGACCTATTCCCCGACCAAGCCGGTATACGACCAAAATTAAAAAATTATAAGAACTACCCAGATTTCATCATCAAAGAGGAAACCGAAAATGGTTTCCCAGGGTTTATTAATTTAGTTGGAATTGAGTCCCCTGGCCTAACCTGCTGCCTTGAAAT
>JAOAEE010000073.1 GCA_026416955.1 Ignavibacteria bacterium
AAATTTAAAAAAACGAAAAGCGGGGAAGTAATCCCCGCTTTGAAAATAAAGGAAAAACCACTTGTCTACTTAATGTAAAGCATCTTTCTCGTAAGTTTTTTACCCTCGACTTCAAGTGTGTAGAAATAAACGCCGGGTATCAATTTTAGGTCCTCGGAATTAACCTCGATTACATTCAAACCAGAAGAATAAATTCCTTTGAAAACAGCGACGGTTTCGCCAAATGGATTGGTAATTGTAATCTGTCCAAACTTAGCTTCGGGCAAGGTAAATTCAATTTTCGTAATATTATTAAATGGATTTGGGGTGTTTTGATATAATTCGAGTTCAAAGTTTTGGTTTTCACCCTTTAAAATAGTTTTGAATGTTACTGTAACTTGGCATTCAACACTCCAAACTTCGCCACATTGGTTTTGCACTTTTACTTTATAGAAACCTGCGTCGTTAGTAGTTGCCGATGGTATCAATAGTTCATTAGTCGTAAATGGAATTGGATTATCGTTCTTAAACCATTGATAACTAAGATTATCACCATTTGCTTCTATTTTTAAACGAAGTTCTTTCCCTTGCTCAACGCTTAAAGTTGTTGGCAAGTTGGTAATAATTTGTGGAGGCACATAAACCACGAGATTTGCGGCATTTGAAACTTGCTCGTCGAAGCCCGGAATTATTACTACAACATCGTATTGACCAGCATCAGTAAAGTCGAGGTTATTAATGGTAAGAGTAGCAGTGTTTGTTCCACTATATTTCGAATTATCAGAGATAGGTGAACCGTTGAATCTCCATTGATATTGCAGAGTATAACCCGCGACCGTAGAAGAAGCATTAACTGTTATTTCAATGTTGGAACCTTTGCAACCTTCAACATCTGCAAGTGGCTGGATAACAATTTTTGGTTTTTCGGTTAGTGTAATAGGTTTAGAAGTATCAGCACCACAAAGACCACGAACAATGACATAATAATTATTTGCAAAGTCAATTGGTTTTATGTCGCGAATTGTCAAAATAGAAGAATTAGCCCCTGCAATTCTGTCGTTATCCTGCAAAGGTGTTGTTCCTCGGTACCATTGAATAATAGGTTGGGCATATTGTTGCTCTTCTGGTGTAATATGCATATCGATTTGGAAGGATACAACATCCCCTTGGTGTACATATTCAATAGTTGGTTGGCGGGTAATCTTTGTGGGACGAATAGCATAAAGCAGTGCTCTATCTGTTTCAACTGGGTCTGCTTCACCATTGCCCGATACGACACAATGATAAACACCAGCCATTTCGTGGGTTAATGTGGGCAACATTAGCATTGGTTGTGTTGCTCCGCTAACTGGTTGACCATTGAAGTACCATTGGAAGTATAACTCACCTCCAAAGTCGATTTCAGCGACTGTGGACAAATAATAACCACCTTTCCCCACACAACCAATTAAGTCTTGTGGCTGTTCCAATATTCGAATATTCGGATTTAAATTATTGACACCTTTGTAAAAGGCTTTTAATCTTGGTGTACCATCGATATCCGTTCTTTCGACTTCATCTTGCCAATTTGTTCCAATCAATTCGGGCAAAGGAGATTTAAGATACAATTTCGGGTCGATTTTAGCGAGTCGAGGATTTTCGTCAGATAGGAAAACTGGAATAACTGCAGTCGAATTGATATCTTTTCCAGTTGCATTTTGCCAAGTTGTAAGAGTAGCACCCAAATTGCTAAGAGCATTTCCAAAAGTATAGAAGTTGTTTTCATCCATAACTAAATCTGCAGGTAGAGTACCCGAAACTTGGACTGC
>JAOAEE010000037.1 GCA_026416955.1 Ignavibacteria bacterium
CGTCCCGAAGCCCTCCCGAAAGGAGTGTATATAATCGTAAGTTCTGGCAAACCCCGCAAATTACTCCTCAACCAATAGCAATAACCACAAACAATGCAACAAAAGAGAAGGGAACCTACCAGCGTTTTTTAGGGAGAGTAAGCATCATACAGAAAGGGATTTGTTCTTGGCAGTAGGATGGTGAATTTTCTATTATTGTTTTTTAGATGAGCGAGAGAAATTAAATGTTGTGGATTGGCATTTTTTTTGTTTCATTTTTTGGGTATGAATTGGTGTTGTCGAATATGTGTTTTTTGCCTTTTGACTTTGACAATGGCTTGTCAATCGATTGTGTATTTTAGTTCCGAAAATAATTATGGCAAGAAAAAGGTTTCGAAATATGATGAAATGGTTTATGAGCAAAAGCGCAAACTTTTGTTGAAAGAGGCAGAGAAAATGATAGGAATACCTTATTGTTACGGGGGAACCGAAGGATGCGTTGATTGTTCAGCACTCACGCAAAAGGTATACGCAAAAATCGGAATTCAATTGCCCAGAACTGCTGAACAGCAATCGAAGTTGGGGTTCGTTGTTGATTTTGGGGAAGTAAAAGCTGGGGATTTGCTCTTTTTTGGGAAGGGTGCAAAAGTCGACCACGTTGGAATATATGCTGGAAACGGAGAAATAATTCACGCAACAGTAAGTAGGGGAGTGGTTCGAGAACATTTGGAGGTTATGAGCCGTAATTTATTGTATGCAAAAAGGTTAATCGAATAGGGATAGCATATCATTTGGGTTCTTTTTTGAAATACCTTTAATTCTGGATGTAGATATTGGTTCGATTAGTTGAGCGATATAGGAAAAGGCATCGACTTGGTCGTCGTGTGCCCCATCGGGAAATTGGATAAGTTCCCTTTCGAATTCGTCGAGCCAAGTAGTATCTTTGCGGAAGAAGACCTTGCCAGCATCTATCCAATTTGCGATTACAAGGGAGCGAGCAATTTTATCGCGGTCTGCACGCAATTCTTTGACGGGCAAACCAATACGGCGTGCGTTTTGTACCAGTGTATATTGATATTGAACAGATTCTACGCCAATCAGCAATGGTTTCCACCGGGAATAAATCGTTTGTAGAAGTGAAAGATGGTCGGTAGCATCGAATTTTTCTCTAAAAATTTCAAGTAAAAAAACATCTTTTTTCCCCGAAATTGCAAAGACAATTGCTACTGTATAGTCCGAGCGCTCGGATGATTTTATTGCTAAATCGACAGTTGCGAAAATTGAACAAGAGGAAAGGAGAATATGCTCTTTCGAAGTAATTTTTTGAGTTGAATTTGTAATTGTAATAATATTGTTTACTAAATCGAAGTATTGGAACTTTTCGCGATGGAAAATTTTTCCTGTTGTAAAAATTGGTTCTTGTTGGTAAAGAGCAGAAAACCAGAAGTCGCCTAAAATTTTTTTCTGCTCCAAAATTGAATTAAGGTCGAAGCGTTCCTTCCACAAAGGTTCGCCAATTTCTCTTCCCAAAGGGTCGTTGTCTTTTGCAAGGGCGGGAAGTTTTAGGAGCAACCAAGATGAAGATTGAGTTTTGGTTGGTAATTGGTGGATATTATTATTAATTTCGATGAATGAATTGGAAGCAAGCAAACGCCCGACAATATCGTCTTCGTGCCATCGTGTCATAACGATTAACAGAACGCCGTCGGGTTCCAGACGTGTGTACAAAGTTGCTTTGAACCATTCCCAAAGGGAATCTCTTTGGAGTGGGCTTAGTGCCTCTTTGTTGTTTTTGATTGGGTCGTCGACAATAATTGCATTTGCACCCATACCAGTGAGCAAACCACCAGCACCGACGCAAAGGATATTTCCATTCGTACCGGCGATAGTCATAGAAGTAGCGGAACGGTCGGAATTATCAAGCGCAATGTTGAATAATTCGGCTCCATATGTTTGGATAAGTTGTCGGATTCTTTTACCCCAAAGTTGTGCAAGACGATTTTGATAAGTCACCAACAAAAGGTTGTGGTCGGGAAAGTTTCCAATGTACCAAAATGGAAAAAGGATGGAAGTAATTGTTGATTTTCCGTATCGAGGTGGAATGTTTACAATAAGTCGGTAAAATTTTCTTTCAGCAAGTTTCGAAACCAAAGAGTTAAGTAATTGTATGTGTTTAGGTTCTTGCCATTTCGATTTGAAAATCAGTTTACCAATTTCGGCGGGAGAGAGTAACATAAAAATTATTAAAAAAAATTTTCTATTTTCACATTTTCGAAATTGAGAGAGTTGTGAAGAACAACAAAGAAATAGTTTTGAAACAATTCATAAAATGTATATGTATGAATTAACAGCAATTCTAATAGTAAAAAATGGCGAGGAACATATTGCAAACGCCCTTGAATCGGTTCTACCAGTGGTGAAACAGATTGTTGTAGTCGACACTGGTTCGGCGGATAGAACACCAATTATTGCGTCGCGTTTCGGAGCGGAAGTCCATTTTTTTGAATGGGAGAACGATTTCTCGAAAGCCCGCAACTACGGTTTGCAATTTGCAAGGTATCCTTGGATTTTGGTTTTAGACCACGACGAGGTGTTGAACCAAAAGACATTGATTGATAATTTCCATTTAACGAACCAACCTAATGTTGGTGGGCTTCGGGTGAAAATAACAAATCATATTAAGAGGGGAGATTCGTATACAAAAACGCACCACACCTACACACGAATATTTAGGAACCATCCGCAAATTCGATTCGAGGGACCTATACACGAGCAAATTGCACAATCCATTCTCGACGCTGGTTTCGAAATTGTTGAAACAGACATTCAAATCGACCATTATGGATATTCATCTATTAACATAGATAAGGTAAGTCGCAATCGTAAAATACTTGAAAAAGTACTCGAAGAAAATCCTGACGACGATTGGGCATTGTTCAATTTAGCTGAATCGGAATTTTCTATTGGTAATATCGACAAAGCTCAATCACTTTACGAAAGATTAGTTGGTTCCTTCCAACTTAATCCAGAACAAATCGAGATGGTAAGAATTCGCTTGGGTCAGATTGCGTTGAAAAGAGACGAGTTCCGCAAAGTCTACCATTACTGCGATTTTACTAGCGAGGATAAGCACCGCGAAGGTTTGCGTTTGCTTGTTTGGGGTACTGCTCTTCTTATGGAACATCGTTTCGATGAGGCAAAGAAAATTTTCGACAAGCCAGAATTGCAAATTTCCGATATGGTGGACAAAAACCAAATTAAGAACGCGTTGGAAGTAATAAGCCTTGTATCACAAAAATTTTAATACAATGGATTTCAATCAATTAAATGTTTGGATTACAGGAGCAAGCAGTGGGATTGGTCTTGCTCTGGCAAAATTGTTTGCTCGTCGTGGTTCTACAGTTATTATTTCAAGTAGAAGCAAGGAAAAATTGCTTGCTGCAATGCAAGAAATTGGTTCGGAGCATCGAGTTTTTCTTTTCCCTTGCGATGTTTCGGCCCCGGAGCAAGTGGATAGCGTCTACGACAAAATGTATCAAACCAATGTTAAAGTCAATGTATTGATAAACAATGCTGGAACCTACACCCACGGACCTTTTGTCGAATTCCCATTGGAAAAGTTCGACGAGAGTTTCGCTACCAACGTTCGCGGTGTGTTCCTTTGCACAAAGAAGGTGCTTCCAAATATGATTGAAAATCATTTTGGAATAATTGTAAACATACTTTCTGTTGTGGTAACGAAGACTTTTGCAAATGCATCGATATATTCTGCGACGAAATCGGCCGTTCTTGCTATGAGCAAATCATTGAGGGAAGAAGTTCGCGATAAAAATATTAAAATAATGAATGTTTACCCTGGAGCAACATTGACAAATATTTGGAACGCAAAAGTAGCAGAAAAATTTGGTTGGCGAATGATGAAACCCGAGGAAATTGCGCAAACGATTCTTTGCAATATTGAAGTTGCTTTGAATAGTGGGGTAATGGTCGAGGAACTTGTCCTTCGCCCCCAATTAGGAGATTTGTA
>JAOAEE010000062.1 GCA_026416955.1 Ignavibacteria bacterium
ACCTTCGGGCAATGGAGCGAATGTGCCGAAACAACTTCTTGTAGTTCGGGCGCGATGGCTTGTTGTATCCGATTGGAGTAAATCCACCCGCCGCGTAAAGCATAAGAGCAAAACAAATCAAAATGCAAAATAAGAAAAAAAATCAAAATCAACAAAAAAAATTTTCCATCTTGGAAAAGAAGTAGCAAGCAACCAGCCGGGAGCGAAGAGAAAGGCGCGGGTAGATTTGCTTCTTTAGTTTGTTTTTATTAATACTGGTTGGTTGCAAAGAAAAGGAATTTAATATTCAAAAGGTTTGGTTGTATGTTTTAGGAGCGTAAAATCTGGTTTTTGTTTTGGTAATACTAAGTAGGAAGCGTAGCAAAGTTAGGTTAACGGCCGGGGAACGACCGACAAAAAGAATACACTTGCATTCTTGTTTATCTAAAAATGAAATTTGTTTTTTTGCTCAAAAAATTAGCATTGAAAGAACTAACAAGAAGATTGAAACAAAATGTTTAGTTAACAAGCCTATATAGATTTTATTCCGTTATAAATCTACTAACAAAGTAAAGGACAATTATTAAAACAACACCAGTAATAATACTCCAAGTAATTAATTTCTTTTCGATGGGAAGTAGTGGTTCGTATTCGATTTTCTTCAATTCTTCGGAAAGTTTTGGGTCTTGTTCCATATTTCCTCCTAATTAACCAGAAATTGTTGGTGGAAAAACACCGTGGAAGAACAACCAAGAGATAAACAAAGCCACCCAGATGATAAAACCAAATAGAGCAAGAATATATATAGCAGCTAGTTTTCCTATTCCTTCTTCCCAAAGTTTACGAAAGTTTGAAACTAAGCCAATAGTAAAAAATGTTAGCACAAAGAACAAAGTACGAAAAACATTTGCTTGACTTGTAGACAATACACCAACTCCGGGAACTTGTTTTATTTGAGCAGAAATGACAACTTTTTCGACTTTGCCGGTTGGGTCGACTTTTTCGATTTCCTTTCTTTCGACAACAGATTTTCGAACAAATTCTGGGCTGGATAAACCAATTATTAAGAAAATTAGAAAAGTAAGAATGTATCCAATTACGAACTTTGGAAATCTTTCCCAAATTTGGCGTGCTGGGACTTTGCCTTCTTTATTTTCGCCTCGCTCGATATATCTTGTCCAAATATAAGCCAAGATAAAAGCCCAAATACCTATGAAAACATCAATAAAGACTTTAATGTTGGTTGTAGTATTTAAAATCCAATCTTTTTGGTAGAAAATGCCGTTTTCGGCAGCTTTAGCAAGAATAAGGGCTTCGGTAACAGCCCCGCTTGCGGTAGCGGCACCATCGGTTTTTACAGCAAGTCCCATCCAAGCACCAGCAACAAGAGGTTCCTTCCAAAGGAATAATTGAGCAATAAATGGAAGTACAAGTAGTTCGACAACAGCAAAAATAACGACAAGGGAAGAGACCATAATAGGCACAACTGGGCGGGCTCTAATAGCTGCACCGGTTGCAATTGCAGCGCTAACTCCGCAGATTGAAATTCCAGATGCAAGAGGTGCAGCCCATTCACGGCTAAACTTAAAATATTTTCTTGCTACGAAATAAACTACTGCCCAATAGATTAGATATGCCTCGAGAATCGAGCAGAAGCCACGAAATACAATTGAAAATGCTAAACTTGAATTTTCGATTGCTTTGATACCTACTCCGGCGCCCATAATAACAATTGCGGTTTTAACATAAAGTTCGGGGGTAACTGCGGGCTTCAACTTTTCGGCAAACTTTGGGAAAAGATTGCTCAGAAGTAGACCAACTACAAGAGCAAAAATGTAGCCAGCTTCGCCCGTAAGTTTCAGCGACCAGTTGATGCCAAACTTTTGAAATTCCGAGGGAGTGGTTGCTGCAACATTTGCTTGGTTGCCTAGAACCCAACAAGCAAAACTTACGAAGAAAATGAATGTAAACGCAAGGAAAAACTTACTTGGTTTTCCCCCAAGGAGCCAATTCCCAAATCCAATTACAACAAGAAGGAAAATGTAGGTGAGCAAAATCGAAACAATTGGCCCGAAATGGGAATAGGATTTTGAAACAGTTGAAAAGGCTTTCGATAGTTCGACCCAAGTGGAGGTTTTAATTGCCCAACCCAGAAGGTCGACATTGAATATAACCCCAAGCGAAAGAACAAAAATAAATAAGCCGAGCCAAAGCGAAAGCCAATCTTCGCTCAAAAGTGGTTTCCGATTATTCATTCCAAACCTCCATAAATTTATTTAAATTCCAGTGCTTCCGAAGCCTCCGGAACCACGGTTGGTTTCTGGAAGGGAAGAAGTCTCTTCCCATTCAACTTTTTCGTATTTAGCCACTACAAGTTGTGCAATTCGGTCGCCGCAGTTGATTACGAAAGGCTCCTTGCCGAAGTTTGCAAGAATGATACGGATTTCGCCACGATAGTCGCTGTCGATTGTTCCCGGAGAGTTAAGGGCAAAAATTCCGTATTTCAAAGCAAGACCGCTCCGAGTTCGAACTTGACATTCATAACCAAGGGGCAAAGCAATTGCAAGATTTGTAGGGACAAGTGCAATTCCCCCGGGTGGAATTACCAAAGGTTCTTCCAATGCAGCGTAAATATCCATACCAGCAGAACCTTCGGATTGGTACTCGGGTAGAGGAAGGTCGTTGAATTTATCGGACAGCCTAACAATTTTAACTTTCATTCGCCACAAGAATGAAATAAATAACAAATATAAAAATAATTGGATAATTTTGATTTAGTTAAAAATTTTAATAATTATCAAAAATTTTTTGTAGAAATAATTGTTGCCGAAGTAAAGGAATTAAGATTTATATTGAATTGTTTTTTTGTTAACTTTTAAAAAAGTATAAATTTTTATATATGGCAATTTTTTCTTAATTTTGTAAACCTAATGGTGCCATGGCCGAGTGGTTAGGCAGAGGTCTGCAAAACCTCCTACGTCGGTTCGAATCCGGCTGGCACCTCTTTTTTATGGGTATCTAAAAAAATAAGGTGAAAATATGCCAATGGGAACAACATCGGATTTAAGACCCGGTGCAGTAATCAATTTCAATGGAGAATTGCACGTTGTTCTTGAATCGGAACATAGAACACCGGGGAATTTACGCGCATTTTACCAGGTTAAAATGCGTAATATGAAAACTGGCAGGTTGAGCGAATATCGTTTCCGCTCGGGGGAATCAATTGAATTTGTACACGTTGAACGAAAAGATTACCAATATCTTTATCGTGATGGGAACAATTTCTTCTTTATGGACACAGAAACCTACGAACAAATTCCTTTGGATTTAGAACTTGTTGGCAATGCTGTTAATTTCCTTACAGAAAATATGGAGGTACAAATTTCATTTGTAGATGGTCAACCAATAGGTGTGGAACTCCCACCCCACGTAAATCTTAGGGTTGTTCAAACTGAACCCGGTGTTCGAGGCGACACTGCAACCAATGTATTAAAGCCCGCTGTCTTGGAAAGTGGAGTTACAATTCAAGTTCCAATATTTGTTAACGAAGGGGATTTGATACGTGTTGATACTCGAACTGGGGAATATGTTGAAAGAGTGAAGGAATCGTAATTTTTTGGAATAGATATGGATTTAAATTATTTAAGAAAAATTCTAAAAATTTTCGACCAAAGTTCACTAACAGATTTAACGATAGAAGAAGACGGAGTAAAAATATCGTTATCGAGGAAAATTGGAACACATCCCGAGCAGGTTCCTAATTTTGTTTTTCCACCCCCAGATTTAAGTAAACTTATAGCACAACCTCAGGTTCCTTTGATTGAAAAGAAGGAACCCGAAACACACGTTGAAGAGAAAAAAGAAGCACCCTCGGTAACTTACCATAAAATTAATTCCCCCATAGTTGGCACATTTTATCGTTCGCCCTCGCCCGAAGCCGAGCCCTTCGTCGAAGTTGGTACACACGTTGTTCCGGGGCAAACTCTATGCATTGTCGAAGCAATGAAAGTTATGAACGAAATAGAAAGCGACATTTCTGGAACTGTTGTGGAAATTCTTGTTGAAAACGGCAAGCCAGTTGAATACAACCAAACTTTAATGTTAATTAAACCAGATTAATACTATATTTATGTTCAAAAAAATACTTATTGCAAATCGCGGGGAAATTGCACTTCGAGTTATACGCGCTTGTAAAGAATTGGGTATCAAAACTGTTGTTGTTTATTCCGAAGCCGATAGGCTATCGCTACCAGTGAAGTTTGCCGACGAGGCTGTTTGTATCGGTCCACCACCTTCCTCGAAAAGTTACTTGTATATCCCAGCAATTATTTCTGCCGCACAAGTAACAAATGTAGATGCGATTCATCCCGGGTATGGATTTTTGGCAGAAAACGCGACATTTGCAGAAATATGCGAGTTATCGGGTTTCGTTTTCATTGGGCCGAAACCAGATTCAATATCGAAAATGGGGAATAAATCTGTTGCAAAAGATACTATGCGTCGGGCCGGGGTACCAGTCATTCCCGGAAGCGACGGCGTCGTGCATTCACTTGAAGAAGCACTATCGATTGCCGAAGAAATTGGTTATCCATTGATAATCAAAGCGAGTGCCGGAGGTGGTGGGAGAGGAATGAGAGTAGTTAAAGATAGAGAGGAACTTATTCGGTCGTTTGGTATTGCAAAAGCAGAGGCTGGTAGTTTCTTTGGGAGCCCCGATGTTTATATCGAAAAACTACTTGGGAAGTCCCGACATATTGAATTTCAGGTTTTAGGGGACAAGTTTGGAAATGTTATCCATTTGAACGAGCGAGAATGTTCGCTACAAAGACGCCACCAAAAGCTAATAGAAGAAGCACCATCTCCAATAGTTACACCAGAGCTTCGAAACAAAATGGGTGAAGCAGCAATCAAAGGGGCAAAAGCAGTCGACTACATCGGCCCGGGAACAATTGAATTCCTTGTCGATGAAGACCTAAACTTTTATTTTATGGAAATGAACACAAGGATACAAGTTGAACATCCAGTTACCGAAGAGTCTTTGTCTATCGATTTGATAAAAGAGCAAATTCGAGTTGCTGCTGGCGAAAAACTTTCCCTCGAAATCCAAGAACCAAAATTTCACGCAATAGAATGTAGAATTATTGCCGAAGACCCATACAACGACTTTCGGCCCTCCCCCGGAAAGATAACGAGTTTGCATTTCCCGGGTGGTCACGGTGTTCGTGTCGATTCCCACATTTACCAAGAATACATAATTCCACCTTATTACGATTCCCTTTTAGCCAAGTTGATTACTTGGGGAACCACTCGCAATGAAGCAATTGCAAAGATGAAGCGTGCTTTGGAGGAATTTGTTATCGAAGGAGTTCCTTCCACTATTCCTTTCCATTTGAAAATGATGGAAAATCCCGATTTCCTTGCTGGTAACATCGATACCAAATATCTTGAAAGAGTTAACTGGAAAGAAGTTTAATCCCTTCTTATTTTGCTTTTTTCAAAATTGAATTGTAAAATTTCTTCAATTCCTCCGAAATATCATTACTTAATAATAATTACTTCAATCAATTACAAGATTGTTTAAGTTTCGAGCAAGAAGAAGTAAAAAAGATTACAAGACATTTTTGTTCTTGAATGATGGGGAAAAATTTCATATACAGCTTTGTTCGACCTAATATCTTTTATGAAAACGAGACAAGATGGAAAAATGAAATCCTCTTGTTTCGATAGTTTTTTGTAACAAATGGATTCTTTTTTGAAAATTTAAGGAAATTTTTGAAAGTGTTTGTTATTTGTTAATTTTTTAAATTTAAGTAAATTTTTTATAAACTTAAGCTTTTGTTCTTTCATATTGTTTTCTTAAAACAAGGAGTCGGATGTCAAAAGACTTTCCTTTTTTGCAATTCTTTAAGGAATATTTTTCTTCTATTTTTCATTTTCCCAAAGTCCTTATGGGAAAGTGCTTTATCTACTACCAAATGGGAGCCAAACTTGGGGTTTCATTCCCCCGGAAGCCCTTGTAAATGCTGGTTGGTCTTTGACCGGAAACAACACAAATGGAACAGAATTTCTCGGAACAATAAACAATGCAGACTTAATCTTTCGAACGAGCAACCAAGAAAGGCTACGCATATTGTCGACGGGTGAACTTGCTTTTCAAAGCAGTTCATATTTCATAACCTTTAAAGCTGGCTCTTTATCAGCTACTTTGAACTTCACTTACCAACAAGCTATGGCTCAAACGGACAGGTACTTACAACCGATGGTAGTGGTAATTTAAGTTGGGCAACTCGCTTTAGTGGAACATTATCATCTGGGCAAGTAGCATTTGGAACAGCAAGCAATACAATTGGTGGAAGTAACAGTTTATATTGGGACGCTACGAACAATCGCCTTGGGGTTGGAACAAGTACTCCAAACAACACAATCCAAGTTGCCGGGTTAATAAATTTTGATGATACCAGCTATAGCACAGCACTTGGTTATCAAGCTCTTTATTCCAACACCTTTGGCTTTTACAACACAGCAAGTGGCTACCAGGCTCTTTATTCCAACAGCACGGGCAGTAATAATGTTGCCATTGGTTTTATTGCTGGCTTTGGAGCTAGTGATGTCAATTTCAACCAATGTACTTTCGTTGGGGCAAATAGTTACCCAACAACAAATAGAACGAATGTTACAATGCTTGGATATGGGATAACAAATTCTGAATGTACCGGAGATAACCAAGTTCTTTTGGGGAATGCTTCTGTGACGCAAATTCGTGCCGCTGTCGGGACAATCACAACATATTCAGATGGAAGGTTCAAGACCAATATCAAGGAAGATGTCAAAGGATTGGAATTTATTATGAAATTGAAGCCAGTTACATTCAATAAAGACCCCTTGTTGTTACACCAAATATGGGGTACACCCGACAGTGTTGTAAAAAGCTACGATTTCACCGAAGCCCGCTCCCGTCGATGGATAGGGCTTATCGCACAAGATGTAGAGATGGCAATGGTGGAATGTGGCTTTGAATTTCCAGGATTACATAGACCTACCAACGACAAAGATGTATATACACTCGATTATGTCGATTTTATTATGCCGCTTATCAAGGCAATTCAAGAACAGCAATTTGAAATCGAAAAGTTAAAGCAAGAGAACGAAGAATTAAAGCGTGCAAACGAAAAGTTTTCAAACGAGATAGAGGCACTGCGTAGCGAGATTAAAGCAATTAAGATGCAACTTAACAACAACGCATTCGGTCAAAAAAAATAAACAATTTGTAGCGAGTGTATCTTGTCTGTGCATACGCTAGCAAAAGCATCCTTGCTTTTGATTACCTTGAACAGAACCCCACTCCACAAGGTGGAGAAAGTAGAAAAAGAAGCCTAAGGATTTTGCCAAAAGTTATAGAATAAATATTGCCCCTCTCCTTATTTAAGGAGAGGCGGAGTTAAAAGGTAAGGTGGAAATCGAGAGTTTTCCTAAAGCGTGGATGTTTTCGATACTTTTGTTGGATTGTTTGTAATTTAGTTTCCTGTGGATTTTGGTGGCAATTGAGGTCGATATTGTGTTTTTAGTCACTACTTATTTTTATTCTTGAAGAAACAAAACTTATGTTAATTTTCTGATAAAAGTTACTATTGGATGAAAAATTTCAAAATTAATACGCACGAATTTTCGATTATTTTTTAATTTTGTTATTTTGTATATTGGTAAGAATTATGAATTTTCCAGAAAATTTAAAGTACACAAGGGACCACGAGTGGGTCCGAGTTGACGGGAGTATTGGAACTATTGGAATTACCGACCACGCACAAAGTGAGTTGGGCGACGTTGTATTTGTCGATATTCCAAGCGATTTGGAAGAAGTGAGAAAAGGCGAAGCGTTTGGAACTATTGAAGCAGTTAAAACAGTTGCGGATATATTTGCCCC
>JAOAEE010000010.1 GCA_026416955.1 Ignavibacteria bacterium
TAGAAATAGAATTAAAGATAAATTCTACGACAACCAAGAAGTTCAATTAGAAACTGCTCGGAGAGTTTACGATAAATTATTTAATATCCCATCCGATAATAAGTAAATATTGCTAAATTTTGGTATAATTTTTGCCTTCCCTATAATTTAAAATTTTGATTAATCAATATGAACAAAAAAGCATTAGTTTGTGGTGCAGGAGGTTTTATTGGAAGTCATTTAGTAAAAAGACTAAAAAATGAAGGTTTTTGGGTACGCGGTGTTGATTTGAAATACCCAGAATTCTCGGAAACAGTTGCAGATGACTTTGTAATTGCAGACCTTCGGGATGCAGACCTTTGCAGAGATATAGTTGATACCAAGTTCGAAGAAGTATACCAGCTTGCAGCCGATATGGGTGGTGCTGGATATGTTTTCACTGGAGACAATGATGCTGATATTTTAACGAACTCCTCTTTAATTAATCTTAATATTTTAAATGCTTGCTACAAAAGAAATGTGAGAAGGATATTCTATTCTTCATCTGCTTGCATTTATCCATTATACAACCAATTAGATCCAGAAAATCCTAAGTGTTCGGAGGATTCTGCATATCCTGCGGCACCAGATAGCGAATATGGGTGGGAAAAGCTGTTCAGTGAAAGACTCTACTTGTCTTACCATAGAAATTATGGATTCGAGGTTCGTATTGCTCGATATCATAATATTTTTGGTCCCGAAGGAACTTGGGAAGGAGGTCGAGAAAAGGCACCAGCTGCTCTTTGCCGAAAAATTGCATTTGCAAAACTTAGTGGTCAAAATTATATAGAGGTTTGGGGAGATGGAAACCAAACTCGCTCTTTCCTTTTTATTGAAGAGTGCTTAGATGGCACACTTTTGCTAATGCGTTCGAATTGGACTGGCCCGGTAAATATTGGTTCTGAGGAAATGGTCTCAATAAATCAATTGGCGAGAATAATTATGGACATTGCTGGTGTTGATTTAAAAATTGTAAATGTTCCCGGCCCATTAGGTGTAAGAGGAAGAAACTCTGATAATAAACTAATTTTCAGTAAACTTGGTTGGAAACCAACTTTACCCTTAAAGTCTGGCTTGGAAATTACATACAAGTGGATTGAAGAACAAGTAAAAAATAAATATTTTTCTTAAAAGTAGTATGAAAATTGTTTTAATAACAACAACAATTTACGTTCCAGAAGTTCTTAGACTTTATAGAAAACTTGACCCAGATGTAAAAATTATCATTGCAGGCGATAGAAAAACACCCCACGATGCTTTATATCGATTTGTAAAAGAAATTGATAATGCAGTATATTTAAGCGATACCGACCAAGAGAAATTAGGTTACGAATGCTCAGAAATCATAGGTTGGAACAAGATAATGAGGCGTAATATCGCATTGCTTGAAGCAATTAAAGAAAAACCAGATATTATTATTACAATTGACGACGATAATATTCCGTTGGAAGACGATTACTTTAAGAATTTCGAGAGTACCTTTTCTAACCCATTTTCGGGTTTATTGGTAACAATTCCAAGCAAATGGTTTAATATTGGTGAGTTTTTAGAACCACCAGTTTACCACCGAGGATTTCCCTACGAACAGAGGAATTTCACAAAAAATTTCCAATTTAAACCAGTAGTAGATAAAAATGTAGCAATTTCTGCAGGGCTTTGGCTTGGCGACCCCGACATTAATGCAATGGATCGAATTGTAAATAGGCCTATTGTTGTAAAAATTTCCGAGGTTCTGAGCAAAGGGATTATCGTTGATAATCAAATCTTCACTCCATTTAATACACAAAATACTGCTTGTAAATATGAATTTGCTTCATTATTGATGGTGCTTGTTGGAGTGGGAAGATACGATGACATTTGGGCTTCATATATAGCAGAAAGAATTCTTATGGAAACAGATTATTATGTTCATTTCGGGAAACCTTGGGTTTGGCAAGAACGAAATCCACAAAGCCTTTGGAAAAATCTACGCGATGAATTATTTGGAATGGAATACACAATTCAGTTTTGTAATGACCTACTTGAAGCAAACCTTGGGGAAGGAAGTGTTTTGGATAAACTTAACAGATTATATGAGCATTTGAAAACCAAGTCCTACCTACCCGAGGTAGTATATCAATTGGGAAAGGCTTGGTGCAAAGACATTGAAAAAATTATGTGATAAATATTAACTCTTTTTATGAGCGAAATAATTTCAAAGGCAAATCTTAGGCATTATGATATTTTGTTTGGGATTTCAACGTTTAAATCATCCCATCTAGCAATTAGGTTATTAAAATCTATTCCAAAAGTTCAAGGTAAACACATTGCTTTTATTGTAAGTCCAGTTATCGAAGATCTTGTTGAAATAAAAAATTCCTTAAACGAAGTTAGCACTGACGTTGTTCTTTTTCATTCTAAAATCGATAATCTAGCTTTGGGAAGAGCTTGGGGATTTGTTTGGGCAATAAATAATGGGATAGTTGCTCGCTACTATTGTTCTTGTGATGACGATATTGAATTTACTGAAAATAGCAAATATATTTTAGAAAGACTTGATAAGGCATACTCCACCTTAGGATTTTCTATTATGGCTTTTGATAGTTCACACCCATATAGGTACCCATATTTTAAGCAAAAAATTGATTACCTAAAGATTAATCCTCCTTTTATAGATGGAAACTGTATGTTTAGTCGGTTTTCCGATAATATTTTGTATGGGGTTATGGATGCTCCTTTGGAAGCCCCTTCAGTTTTTTATACAGAAGTGGAATATTTACATCGGATGATGTATTTTACAAATAAACCCGGGATTGTAGATTGCGAAAAGGAATTCTACCTTCACCATATTAGAGTAGACCCTAAAACACAACCAATACGCCAAGAAAGATACGAATCTCGCGATAAAGCAGGCAAATTCTTTTGGGAACAAAAGTTCGGTTTAAAAAACTTGAATTTTATTGATGATTTTGAATATTATGATATATACAATCTTTTAATCAATTCGGAAAAAAAGGAGAATTTTAAGAAACATTTAATTTTTAAAGGAACGTGGAACAAATGGGATGAAATTTATTCTGAATTTAGAAATGATTTTCAATTAATACATAAGCAATTTGTAAAAGAAAAAAATGTTATTACTAATCAGTTTATTTATGAAAATAAAATAGTGGAAAGAGATAATATTTCCTATTCAAAAATTAATAGATTTGATAAGAAAAGCACCCTTGATGAATTGATTAGTTTGGGATTATATAATCCAACTATTCCTCTCCGACTTCACCTTGGTTGTGGTGAAAATTATTTACCCGGCTATATTAACATTGATTTTCCACCTGAAGAACATCCAATAATGAAAGTAAAAGCTGATTTTTACGAAGACATTAATAAATTAACTTTTCCTCCTGAAAGTGTTGATGAAATTCGATTACATCATGTATTTGAGCATTTTGATCGTACTACTTCTATTGCCTTGCTAATTATTTGGAATAAATGGCTTAAAATTGGAGGGAAACTACATATCGAAACTCCTGATGTGAAAGCATGTGCTCAAGTATTAGTCTCAGACTCGAATTTAAAGATAAAACAAGCTATTATACGACATATGTTTGGGTCCCAGGAAGCAAGTTGGGCATATCATTTAGATGGGTGGTATGATGAAAAATTTAAGTTTATTCTTGAAAATCTTGGTTTTGAAGTAAGTTGTCGCACTTGGAGTTGGCAAAAATGGCCATTCCTTCCCAACATCGAAGTTGTTGCAATTAAAAAACTTAATTACAATCTTGAGCAATTATTAGGGTTCGCTAAAAACATTCTTTATAATTATTTAGTTGATTTAAATGAAAGCGAACTCAAATTATATGAAATTTGGTCTGACAAGTTATCTAAGATGATTTCTGAACAAACTCCATCTAATACTAAAAGTTCTATTGCTGAAACTAACCTCAAAAAAGAACAGGATAATGAACAAAAAGTTAATAATCTTAAAATAATTAAACAAACCGAAAATACAATTCATCTTGGGTATAATCAAGACAATCCAGAGACCAATGGAGAGTATTTAGTAGTAAATTCATTAATAAAACAAGGAGATATTGTTTTTGACATTGGAGCAAATTTAGGTAGGTGGAGCGAATTTGTTATTTCAAAAAAAAATAATGTTCAAATTTATCTGTTTGAACCAATATTAGATCTTTTTTTAAATTTGCAGAAAAAATTTCGAAATACAAATGCAAAAATTTTCAACATTGCTTTTCTTGATAAAAAAGATAAAAGAAATTTCTATTTTTATGACAAACTCCCAGAGTTAAGTACTTTTTTTAAAAGAAGTCAAGAATTGGAAAATAGACTTGGATTAGAATCTAAAATTCTAAACTTATATACTACCACAATAGACCTATTTTGCAGAGAACAAGGTATAGACAGAATTAATTATGTGAAAATTGATACAGAAGGAAGTGAATATTTTATTTTGAAAGGTTCAGAAAATATGTTAAGAAATCAAAGTATTGATATTATTCAATTTGAATATGGGGGAACTTTTGTTGAGAGTAATACCAAACTTTTTCATATATGGAATTTGTTATGCAATTATGGATATAAACTTTTTAGAATTTACCCCGATGGATTAATTTTCATCTCTGAGTGGGAAAATTATTTGGAAAATTTTCAATATTCAAATTATCTAGCAATAAAAAAGGAGTTAATTAGTAATCTTATTATGTAATTCTATGATATCAATTGGGCTAAAATCCTTGGAAATTTTTGAAAACCCGAACATACCATCTATTTCAATAGATGAACCCATCGAGATAATTATCCCAGTTTACAACGCGTATCAATTACTTAAAAATTGTTTGGAATCCATTTGGAAAAATACAACACTTCAATATCGCTTAATCGTTGTAGACGACAATAGTAATGACAACAATGTAAGAAAACTTTTAAATGAATTTCAAAAAAGGTATTCCCCAAATAATTTTATCTTAATACACAACGAAACAAATATTGGTTTCGTAAAAAGTGTTAATAAAGCTGCAAAAATTGTAAAAAACCATTTTGTTGTTTTAAATACAGATACAGAAGTTCCACCCAATTGGTTAGAAAGATTGATTTATCCAATTTTAAAGTTTGACAAAATAGCAAGCGTTACACCTTTTACTAATGCTGGAACAATTTGTAGTTTCCCAGAGTTTTTAAAAGACAACGAGCTATTTCTTGGACTAACAACTGGACAAATTGACCATTACTTCCAATACATTGACATCGACAAAAATTTAATCGAAATTCCAACTGGGGTTGGATTTTGTATGGCATTTAACAAAGAAGTATATGATAAAATTGGACTATTCGACGAAGTTTTCGGTAAAGGTTATGGGGAAGAAAACGACTGGTGTATGAGAGCCAAAAAAATTGGGTATAAAAATGTTATTGCTACAAACCTTTTTGTTTATCATAAACATGGGTCATCTTTTTCGAGTGAAGAGAAAAGAATTCTTTTGGAAAGAAATATGAAGATTTTGTTGCAAAAACACCCAGATTACTCCTTTTTAGTTGATGAATTTATAAAAAAAGACCCATTAAAAGAGATACGATTATTTGTTCAATCCAAAATCCTTTCGACTAAGAATGACCCCATTTTAATAATCGACCATATGCTTGGAGGAGGAGCAAATGAATTTTCTAAGACATTAATAAACAAATCCCCTTTTACCCTCTATTTAACTTTTAATTTTAAAGAAAATATTTACCAAATTTCTTTAATAACTAACCAGGAAGAAATATTTCAAACAAAATTAAAAACTTTTTATGATTTGGAAAGTTTTATTAAAATGTTCGAAATACAAAAAATTTACATAAATGAATTGGTTTCCTACCCTTTTGTAATGGAAATTATCGATTTCCTTGTTGAACTCTACTATAAATACCAAGAAAAAATAAAATATTATTTATACATTCACGATTTTTTTGTTATCTGCCCAAATTTTAATCTTATTACATACTATAATAATATTTATAAATATTGTGGTATCCCAAATGATTTTGGTTTTTGTAATCAATGCTTGAAAAAAAATTTAATCTTCTTTTATTTAAATCCATTTATTATATATTGTAATAAGAACTTATCTATTGAAGAATGGAGAAGCAAGTTTAGTAGATTTTTGAATATTGCATTCAAAATTATTGTTTTTTCAAATAATTCTAAGGGGATTCTTCTTAAAGCTTATCCAAATTTAGATGAAGGAAAAATTGAAGTGGTACCTCATTCAGTTTCCTGGGTTAGGCAAGCAATTGTTAAAAAAACTAATTCAACTATTAATATTGGTATTATTGGAAATATTACAGTACATAAAGGAAATCTGGTAATAATCTCTCTTTGTGATTTTATTAAAAAGTTTGAACTAGATATTAAAGTGCACGTTTTTGGGGACTTTGACAAAATGAAATTTGATATTCGAAAATACGATAATCTTATTTTACACGGACAATACAATAAATCTTTTTTGCCAGAATTGATGGAAAAATTTGAAATAGACATAATCTTTATTCCATCTATTTGGCCAGAAACATTTTCCTATACAACAGAAGAAGCAATTAAAATGGGTTTACCAGTAGCTGTTTTTAATATTGGTGCTCCAGCCGAAAGAGTAAAAAATTACGAAAAAGGGTTAATATTGGACAAGAATGACCCGGAATATATTATTTCGTCAATTTTGAAATTTCTAAATAGTATTAATGAAGAAAAATACAAAAATATTTCTTTTGAAAATATCCCAACTTCAAAAGAAAGAAATATTTCTATTGTTTTCTTCAGTAAGGACAGACCTATGCAATTAGATGCAGCCTTGAGAACCTTCTTAATAAATTGCAAAATCAATCAGAAAGCTCACAAATATGTTTTGTATAAGGTTTCTGAAAATAAATATGAAAAGGAATATGATTTATTGAAATCAAATTTTCCTTCAGTAATTTTTGTTAGAGAAAAAGATTTTAAAAATGATTTACTTAATCTAATTAAGGGTACAGATTACATATTTTTTTCTGTTGATGATTCGATATATACAAATAATTTTTCACTTGAAAAAATACTCAGGTTATTAGACCAAGATTCATCCGTTTTAGGGTTTTCTCTTAGGTTAGGTAAAAATACTAACTATTGTTATCCCTTAGATAAATTTCAAAATTTGCCTAACTTCGAACCTATTGAAAACAAAATTTTAAAGTTTAACTGGACAATTTCCGAATATGATTTTGGATATCCATTAGAAGTCTCAAGTTCTATTTATCGTACTAAAGATTTACTGCCAATCTTGGAAAATTCGTTTTTCACGAACCCAAATACATTGGAAAGTCTACTGGATAATCAAAAAAATATTTTTGCAAGTAGTAAGCCTTACTTGTTATGTTTTGAAACTTCTTTTGCATTTTCCAACCCGCTAAATTTAGTCCAAACAGCTTGGAAAAATAGAGCAAGTGAAAAGGAAAAATATTCCAAAGAAAATTTGTTGGACCTGTTTTCCAAAGGTTTTAGAATAAATACAGATAAGTTTCAAGGTTTTGTATCAAATAGTCCCCACCAAGAAGTAGATATTGAATTCATCAACATTAACAAAAAAGATAACCCTTTAGTTTCCGTAATCATTCCTTGTTACAATCAAGCCGAATTTTTGCCCGAAGCAGTTGAAAGTGTTGTAAATCAAACTTTTCAAGATTGGGAATGCAT
>JAOAEE010000047.1 GCA_026416955.1 Ignavibacteria bacterium
GGGTAATTGGTGAATTATATTGAATGGGGTATGAAATGGCTTAAAGATTTCGAGGGCTTTTTGGAAATTAGTAGCCATTTTCTACACGCTTTTTGCTTTTTCTAATCTGTTTTGGACGAGCTCGGCGACTGCCCAATAGACTTCCTTGCGCTCGGCTTCGGTTAAGCCAAGGGCGTCAAAAACAATATCATCAAGTGCCTTGCGGTCGGGCAATGGATTCGGCTCCTGCTCTTGGATGGGTTTATTGGGGTCAAAGCCAAGTTCGGTGAAAATGGAGTAAATTGGGCGATTCTCAATAGCAGCAAAAATTTTCTCAATTCTACTAAAACTATCGAAAACTTCTTCTGGTTTTAACAATAAAAGATTTTTGATTTCAGGCCCATATATATATGCAACACCAATACCATAGGTTTTTCTTGAAATTACTTCTATTGAGAGATACGAAAAAGTACAATTAATCAAAGCAGTACAAATAGTAGGATTTAAATTATGAAATTTTCCTACAAAAAAAACATCGCATACAAATACATCTTTAACTGCTGGAAATCCAAATCTATCTCCAAGAAATCTATTGGAAACAAAATCAGGAAATTTTTGCTCTTGAAGTATATACCACTCAGATCTATTTTTAACTGAGGGTCTCTCGTTAAACCTTTCTTTTTCTCCATATTCAATATAACTATTAACACTGTATTTTTCTAAGTTTTGCGTTGAGATAAATAAAATACATCTATTTAACAAATCCAAATCAACTTTGTATTTTTCAACTTCTTTTAAAGAAAATAAAAAAGGTTTCAAAAATTTTGCTTCGATTTCGCCTTCCCAGCCTGCTCCGTTTCGCACCGGTATCAAAGCTTCGGGATTACGTTCACCAATATCGACAACTTCCTTTACAGTCATTCCAATTGGTTTTAAGTAAAAGAATTCATTGGCTCCAGTTTTAATTCCAAATCTCACCTCTGCAATATCCCCAAGTCTTACTAATTTTCCTTTTCCTTTTTCAAGAATCTTGAAATAAATTTCTGGGGCGCGAAGGTATTTCCCGCCCCATTTGTTGCCAATATATTTAGCAGTAAACAAATTGTCGGCAATTTTTTGTTCGCTCTCCTGCAAATCTATTCCTTCGGAAAGGAGTTCAGTTTTCGTTTTGGGGAAATGGCGGAAGTCTTCGCTATCGAAAACTGGAGAATCGAGGGAAAGTACTTTGGAAAGAACTTCTGGATTGTTCACCTCGTCGAACGGTTTTTTGAAAGCAACGAATTTCAATCGAAAATCGTCGGGGGGGCTTTGTGGCCGCTTGATAAAAACAATAACAGTATTGACATCGGCTTGCTTAAAGGAACGTTTTTTGATATTGTCGATTATCATCAATGGTTGCATATATTTTAATAAGAATTCTTGAAGGCAAGCCCCATATCCAACATCGAGCCAAGAGTTCGAGTTGATAAAGCAAAAAATACCTTCGGGACGCAAAAGCGAAAGAGTTTGGAAATAGAAATAGACGTAAATATCACTTTTTTTATCGATGGAGATGTTGCTACCCCAATACGATTTGACCGTTTCGATAAGTTTATTTTTATAGTCCAATTTCAATTTTCTCCACTCGTCGTCGGAGTAGATATCTTTTTTTTCCAAAGGTGGGGCAATAAGTTCTTGGCGGATATAAGGGGGATTGCCAATGGCAATGTCGAATCCACCATTGAGTGTGAAAACTTCTATGAAATCGACTTCCCAAAGGAAAAATTTTTTGCCACTTTGCTCATCAATCGATTTAAGAGTTTTCTGGTACAACTCCAATTTTTTCTGGTGGAAATCAATTTGATTGGATAAAGATTGAATTAACTTTTTGTTTTCTGGTGAATCATTTCCCCAAAAGTCTTTTCTACTTTGAAGAGTAGAAATTTGCTTAACAAAAGAATTGATAGAATCGACAGTATTGTTCAATTTGAATTGAACAATATCTTTAAAAATATCTCTTTCGAGTTTTTCTATTTCTTTTATTTCGTGGAGGTCGGAGCTGCGCACGCCCGAGAAGAAAGCGGATTTTCTGTCGACAAGTTCAGAGAATCTATCGCGAATAGAGCGAGGGAGTTCCAACATTTCGGAGCGGAGAGAAATAGGAGTATCGGCAATTTCTTGGATAAGAGAATCACCTTGGCGAAGTTTAAAGGAAAGATTGGGAAGCAGAGGTTTTGTGTAGATATCCATAAACTTCTCGTCGGTTTCGATAATCAAAGAAAGCCAAAGGCGGAGTTCGCCAACCATAACAGCCCAATCTTTGACGTCGACCCCATAAAGATTGTCGCGAATAATTTTTTCCTTCAAGGCAAAAATATTTTCTTGGCGATTATCGATTTGCAAAGAGAGTTCGCTTTGAAGTTCAACAAGGATATTCATCATACCAACAAGGAAAGAAGCCGAACCAACTGCGGGGTCGATAATTTTAACATTTTCCAGATGTTTCCTAATTAATTTCAGTTCAGCAATAGAAATAGATTTTGCAGTTTCGGAAGGTAGGTAAAGGAAATTCAACAACAAATCGTCGGGAACAGAGGTTTTGCTTTTAAGGTAAAAAAACAAAGACAGACGGCACATAAGGTCGATTTCGACCCGCGGGGTGTAGAAAATACCCGATTCTCCGCGTTCTTCCTCGTTAATCAAGGATTCATATACCATACCAATCATTTCTGGGTCGACAGCGACGTCGACATCGAGCGGTGTCGACTCGTCTATAGTGAAGTTATAAGTTTCGAGGAAGCCCTTTCGAATATCAAATTCATCGGGTTCGAAAAGCCATTCGAAAACGGAATCGGGAACAAAATGAAAGGTTTCGTCGAGTTCGGTTCTTTGGAACAAGCCCCCGTTCAGAAAAGGCATAAGTTTGAAGGATTCTTGAATATCTTCGGGCAAGTTATTATAAATAAACTGGGATTTTCTGTTGAATGCACCAAAGAATAGACTGGAAAGCCAATAACGATAGAACTCGTTAGGAGTCTTTGTTGTTTTCTTATAATCCTTATAGGCATACCATAAATTTTTTAGGTAATTTTTGTCTTGGAGATAGTTTTTCCATTTGAACCAACCTTTTCGTTGCAAAAAGTAAATAAACATAATTCTGGATAAAAGCAATTGGGCAAAAGAATGTTTGCGGTTCTGGGGTTGTTCAACTGCAAGATTAGGAATAATGACATTATTCAAAGCATATTTATAGGCTTCGAAGAATTCCTTTGTAACCTTTTCAACAGAGAACGATTCGACAATAGTTTCGATGGAATGAATGTCCATCGAATACAAGGCTTCGACGAAAGTTCTATAAGGCTTACCTCTTTCGAGGAAATAAGTGTATCTTTTAAAAGAACTGAATTCACGACGTGTCCCTTTGAAAACAGAAAAAACAAGAGAAAAACGAAAATTACCAAACTCATCGTAAAAGACAAAGAAGCCAGAGTCGAAAAAATTGTCCCGAAGAATTTTTTTCGACAACTCAAATTGCAACTTTTTGCTGGAGCGTTCCGAAAGTTCGCCTTTGTGTTCTATTGCAACAACACAGAATCGGGTATTGTCGGTAAATTTCGTTGCCCCAAGAAGTTCTATCGAAGCGAATCTTGTGTCGACATAATTGGAAAGAGATTTGTAGTCAAACTCGAAAACGGGAAACTTGTGGAAGATAAAATCTTTGAGCAACGAAGTGTTGAAATCCGTTGCCAATTTGTTGACAATTTCAAGAAGATCTTGATTCTGTGTCATTTTTTGCCTCTATATTTTGGTTTTCAATTGCCACAATAATTTCATCTTTTAAATCTTGTTGAGACATAAGTATGCGCTGGAGAAAATCTTCTCCAATTTGGCTTTTAAGCTCCAAAATACTTTGTACCAACTTATCGAAATTATTTGATTGAAGGTATTTTTCCCACTTAATAATTTCTTGCAAAGTAAAATCCGACAAAGTACCAAAAGACTCTATATCATATAATAAATCAGAAATAAATTTATTGTGTGGAGCAATAAGTGCATCGTTGATTTTAGTGATGGTTTTCAAGACATTATTAGCTTTGCTTTGAAGGCTTTGACTAGTGGAGGTAAATTCTTCCAAAGATTTTCGTTTTTGAAGAATTGAACAATATTCTTTCCAAAAATTTGCAGAAAGAGGGAGCGAAGGAGTATCTTTTTGGGCGCAGATTTTCTCGTAAATCGATTGAAAAGTAACAACGGAAGGACTTGAATCGGTACCATAATCTTTGTAGCCGACAAAGATATCTTTACCTTTGCGAACGAAAACCATAAGTTCGTTCGAATTCGAAGGTTTAGCAACTTTAACGCGATTAGGCATAGTTTTGATTCGTTCGAAGATATAGGGAGTTTCGTCTTTAATTTTTTGTAAATCTCTTCGAATACGAGTAAAGAAACTTTCGGTTTTTTCCTCTTCTGGCAAAGTTGTCAACCGCTGATAAAGAAGAGAAGGTTTAGGCTCTTCGTCGGGAGAGAAAATCTTAGCATCTTCGCCCAAAACTTTGTGTATCATAAACATTTTGTTTTGGGCAATGTTTCGGGAATTTATGATATCGGCACCTTTTTCAGTAGGGAAAAAGTGTTGTATATAAATTTCGTCGTAAACTTTTTTACCAATTCGATTAATACGACCAAGACGTTGAATAACACGGACCGGGTTCCAAGGGATATCGTAATTAATAACTACTCCGGCAAGGTTCAAATTGAAACCCTCCGAAAGTTTGTCGGTTGTAAGAAGTATTTTGAATTCATCTTTTTGAAATTTATATTGGGCATCGAAATTTTCGTAAATAGAATCGATTGTCCTTTTGGAAAGATTTCCGTAGGCAGGAAGAAGAATGTTGCGGAAATGCTTTTCCAAGATTTTTTCAAGATAAGCTACTGTATCGAGAAATTCTGAAAAGATTACGACTTTTCTTTTTTTCGTAATCCAATTATTAATTTGCTCAACAAGTTTTTCAGCCTTAGGGTCGAAAGTATCTAATTTGAGTTCTTTAAACCTATTCAAAAGACTTTGGAATAATTTTAGATCTAATTCCACATCATCCAAAAAACCGGGTATTTCATCTAAATCATAAGTAATACTAAATCTTGGGTCGATCTTATTGTTTTGCAATTTTGAAAAGAATTCATCGAGGTATTCTTGAGCTTTGTCTTCATCTTCCTCGTTAACAACTTTTTCCATAGTTTTGCGGTCGAGAATAAATATGTTATGTTTCGAGACAAAGTCCAGTACAATTTGATGAATATCAATAAAATTTTCTAAGCTTTTATTAAAAGCACCAAAGCTACTTTCGAAACGACGGACAAGGAGCCGACGCATAAAATCGTAAAGGTTACTTTGATAAAGTTTTGTAAAGTGTTCTTTTTTTGTCTCATCATCCCCCTCGTTATCGTTTTTCATCTCCCCATATTTATATCTTTCGGGATAATAAATTGCACCTGAATATTTGCCCCCTTCTTCCCTGGACATAAAAGTGTTGATTACTTGGTCGTAATAAGAAGACTGTTCAGTAGTTAATTCGAAGAAAACTTCCATAGGGTCGTTAACAATGGGGAAATCCACCGTGTCGCCATAATATTCCAAATCCAACCGGTTCCTTCGGATGGTAACTGGTTCGATTAAACTCCTAATTTCTTGTGCAATCAGATGGAGATTTTCTTTAATTTTATTTTTATCGATGCTATTATCATTACCGAAAATACTTTCGTAGTATTTCTTTGCGGTTTTTCTTTTCCCAATGTCGGGTGAATCAATATTTCGAAGTATGTAACTTAGGCGTTCAAATTTTCTTTCATACAACTTAAATCGTCCAAAAAGGTTTTCGTCGTAAACAATGGTCGACTTCTTGGGAATATTAAAAAGTTTAAGCAAAGAATAAATATCGGAAGGCTTGTTGTTGAACGGGGTGGCTGTCAGAAGAATTACAATTTTGCCACGGCAAATTTCGCGCAAATAATGGTAACTTTCTGTCCTTTCATTACGGAATCTGTGTGCTTCGTCGACAATAACAACTTCAAAATTTTTTGCTTTAACATAATTTAAAGTTTCTTCAAGTTTGCCCAAAGAGCGAACTTCCCAATTTGATAGTTCAAAATCATCAATATATTTTTTCCAGCCATATTCTTTGTTTTCGTTTCCAATTAAGTGCGGGGGACAAATAACAAGACCTCGTTTACCCAATGAGCGAGCAACGAGGCAAGCAACAACAGTTTTACCAAGACCAACAACATCAGCAAGAAGCGTTCCATTATGAAAAAGACAATTTTGAACAGCTTGGCTTACAGCTTCGATTTGGTAATTATAGTATTTATAACCCTTCTCCTCTAAAAAATTTTTTAATTCCTTTTCAATTTCAGCTTTGTGAAAGTCTACATAAGTCTTTAAGATATAAGCATAAGCTTCGTAAGGCGATATTTCCCTAAAAAAAGTTTCGTTTTTTAAAACTTTTATTATCTCATCGATCGAATCATTTAAATTAATACTATTTCGCCAAAGCTCATTGAAAAATTGTTCTGCCTCCCCAAAACCATAATCTTTTATCTCAACATTAAATTCACCTTGGGATTCCAAACCAGCTTTTGTAAGGTTGCTACTTCCAGTAATTAAAACATTTTCAAGAAGTTGACTCGAATTCTCATCAATTTTAAAAAGGTACAATTTTGAATGATTGGGTTGGCGTGTTTTTCTTAAAACCAACTTTTTTTCCTTCAATAATTTTATAAAAAAGTTAACTTGATTATGTACCTCCTCAGTATCCAATTCTTCCGAAGAAAATGCTTTTACAAGAGAGTCTAAAAAGTCACTTTTCAATTCGTTTTTGTTTGACGGAGTAATTTGATTTTTACTGCACTCGTAAATTCCCCAAGCACCTTTGTCGACATTTAACCCAACCAATATCTTCAAAGTTTCTTGTTTTAATTTTCCGCTATCATCTAATCGAAGCAAGCTTTCGTAAAGTTCCTTTATTCCAGAAAAATAGAAAAAGCCGACAAGGAATTTCATCTCCCGAGAAAAATCAATTAATGTTTTTAGCCTATCTCTTAAATTTTTCTCCGATGAGTTAGTAATAAAATTTCCCATTTCTACCTTAATTTTATGGTAAAAAATTAATTATTAAATGCAAAAATAGTTTTCTAATTGGAAACAAATATCTTAATCGAAATTATAAATCACTTAACATATTTATATTACCTACCTTAAATCGATGATTTGGGCATCTTTGGGTGGTGTGAATTCGAATTGTTTCGGTTGGGCTTTGGGGTCGAGTTGTAGCTTCTTTATCTGGTAAATTATTGTATTCCCTTCGTTTCCAAAACTAATGGCACGA
>JAOAEE010000006.1 GCA_026416955.1 Ignavibacteria bacterium
TATATTTGGGCTGGTGTGGCGACTTTTCTTGGAGTGGCAAGTAATCAATATCTAATAACGGAAAATTTAACTAAACTCTCATTTTACAGAACTCTTTTAGGAATGATTATCAATGTTTTAATGAATTTATTTTTAATACCCACTTATGGTATCAATGGTGCAGCTTTTGCCACTTTAATATCGTATTCAGTAACTGTATTTTCAATTTATTTTGATAAACGCGCAAGAGAACAATTTTATATGATGTTTAAGTCAATAATGTTGGTGAATATTTTGAAGTTAATTAAAAGTAAAATAGAACTCAGAAAAACTAAATGATAATTTTTCACAACAGAGTATTTATATGATTGAAATAAAAAAAATTTTATACAAGCTTAAAAATTTGTTATTAAAATATTATCAGTTTTTATTCTGCAGGAAAATATTTCAACCTATAAATAATATTATTTATGATTTTGCCTTAGTAGGAAAAGGAATTGGGGGTTCAACTGATATATCAAAAAATGGTGAGGGGAGATTTTTAAAATCACTTTCATTTCTTTACAACGAAAAAAGTTTTATTGTATTTGATATTGGAGCAAATGTTGGTGAATACTCATCGGAGATACTACAGCTTTTTTCAAAATGTTATATCTATGCTTTTGAACCAAATCCAAAATCATTTATTCTATTATCTAAAAAGTTCAACCATTTGAATAATGTAATGTTATATAATTTAGGTTTAGGAAGTATAAAGACCACAACAAAACTTTATGATTACAAAGAAGAAGAAGGCTCTACTCACGCCTCTATTTATAAAAGTATGTTTGAATCATTCTATGGTAACAAAGAAACTATATCATATGAAATTGAGATAATTACTCTTGATGATTTTTTGGAAAAAGAGAATATACAAAGTGTAGATTTATTAAAAATTGATATTGAGGGAGGAGAATTAGAAGTATTAAAAGGTGCTAAAAAATCTATAAATGAAAATAGAATTAAAATTATTCAATTTGAATTTAATTATACTCACATTTGTAGTAGAGTATTCTTAAAAGATTTTTTCGATTTACTGGCGAATTATGACCTTTATAGAGTAATATTAGATGGTCTTTGTAAATTAAAATACGACGCAAAAGATGAAATTTTTATGTTCCAAAATATTATAGCTATTAATAAACTATATAAAGATTTATTTAATAAAATAATTTGAATAAAAAAATTGGTAATATTGTTTATTATTTTAAAAAAACCTAATATCAATTCCTTTTCATAAATCCAATCTTAAATTTATTAGAACTTATAGAGTAAGCTGAATAATAAATTCTTTCTTCATTATTTACTTTTATGTAAGATGGATAAGCTATACCATTACTACCCCAATTATTAGCAGTGTTATTTTTTCTAAAAAATGGATTTCTACTATCTTTAGTCCAATGAAATCCATCAATTGAATAAGCATAACCAAAGCCATTATTTCCAGCATCGTGATAAACCATTTTATAGATTCCATTTTCAAGGTAAATTGTTGGATACATTACCCCATATACTTCCCAATTTTGATTAGCTGTTAAAATTGGATTTCCTGAATACTTCTCAAAGTTTATTCCATCATTAGAAACAGCAAGTCCAATATTATAATTAGGATAATTACGCCCGATGTAATAAAGTAGATATTTGCTATCTTTTTTAATTACAAAACAAGTTGCTACTTGATATTCCCACCCAGTACCTGGGTATAAAATGGGAGTTGACCTTTTTACCCAATTTATTCCATCAACAGAAGTTGCCAGACCAATATACCACGGAGCATTTTGATTAGAAAATCCAACAAAATACATTTTATAAACATCTCCATCTTTTATTATGTGTCCAGGATGAACAGCCCATGAATCCCATTCAAAGCTTCCTGGTGATAAAACTGGTGTCGGATGTTTAATCCAATTTGTTCCATCTATTGATTCTGCATATAGAACGTGTTTTTTTGCGTTACCCTGATCTCCATAATACCACATTTTGTATTTCCCTTGTTCGTATAAAAGAACAGGCTGGGCAACTCCATGAAAATCAAAATAATTATTTCCACTTGTTAGAACTGGATTTGTTGGATTATCAACCCAATTAAGATTAGACTGTTGTATTCCCCAAGTAACAAAAATTCGAATAGAGCCCAAACCCATTCCAGTTGGTTGAAGGACTAGATTTATTTGAGTTACCATTCCAGCAATAATATTTACATCTGTCTCCCCACGATAAACAACTACCATTGAATCGTTTAATGCATCTACTTTCAATCTCCACGTCCCTTCTGGAAT
>JAOAEE010000067.1 GCA_026416955.1 Ignavibacteria bacterium
ACCCAAATTCCGAAAATGCTTGGCTATTTTTGGCAATTTCTTATCAAATGCAAAAGGATGTAGCAAATGCTTGTAAAGCATATAAGAAGGTAATACAAATCAATCCTAAAAATAAGACCGCAAACGATTATTACGAGCAACTAAAATGCGCCGGGGAATAGAAAACCAAGTTGGTATCAATCTTTTTCATTCAAATAAATGAAAACTTGGCACAAAATAGTTATCGGTGATTCCCGATGGATGAAAGAAGTAGAGGATGAATCTGTCCATCTAATTGTAACTTCCCCACCATATTGGCAGCTAAAAGACTACGGCAATGGAAAACAAATTGGTTTCAATGATACTTATGAAGATTATATAAATAATTTGAATTTGGTTTGGAAAGAGTGTCATAGAGTATTACATAAGGGATGCCGGTTGTGTATAAATATTGGGGACCAATTTGCTCGTTCTGTATATTACGGTCGATACAAAGTAATACCAATTCGAACCGAAATCATAAAGTTTTGCGAAACCATTGGTTTTGACTATATGGGGGCTATTATTTGGCAAAAAGTTACGACTTGCAATACTACAGGGGGTGCTACTATTATGGGTTCTTATCCCTATCCAAGAAATGGCATAATAAAACTCGATTATGAATTCATTTTAGTCTTCAAAAAGTATGGAAATCCCCCAAAGGTCGACAAAGAAATTAAAGAAAAATCTAAACTCTCTTTGGAGGAATGGAACCAATATTTCTCTGGACATTGGAACTTCCCTGGCGAAAAACAAGAAAAACACCTTGCAATGTTTCCCGAAGAACTCCCAAAAAGGCTAATAAAAATGTATAGCTTCTTGGGGGAAACAGTTTTAGACCCTTTCTTGGGAAGTGGAACCACGACCCTCGCTGCCAAAAATTTAGGCCGAAATTCAATAGGCTACGAAATTAACGAGGATTTCTTGAATATAATTCTTGAAAAGGTCAACCCCCAAATGGATATTTTTTTTGAATATGATAAAATAGAAATTATTAAGCAACCTCCACCAGAAATCGACTTTAAATCCGAGATGCTTAAACTACCCTATTTATTTAGAGACCCCATTAAGTTCGATAAAAAGGTTGACCCTAGGGAATTGAATTTTGGCTCTAAAGTCCATATGAATGAAAATAACAAAAACGCTACTTTACGTGTTGTAGATGTACTCGAACCCAATCTACTTCTATTAAGTAATGGGTTAAAAGCAAGACTTTTAGGGGTGAAAATTAGAAATGATAGATACAACGAGGCAATAAACTTTCTTAAAGAAAAAGTATTAAAAAAGAAAGTCATTTTGAAATTTGATAAAGAAAAATATGATAAGGACAATAACTTACTTTGTTACCTGTTCCTTCAAAATAAAACTTTCATTAATGCTCACCTTATTAAAAATAAATTAGTTGATGTTGATTATGATTGTGATTATTTATTAAGGAACCAATTTTCCAAAATATTATTAGTTTCGAAGTAATTATGAGTAAAAAAATTCTTATTACCACCGAAGAAATCCGCAATTTGCTTAATTTATCCTCTCCAGAATTCGACAAATATGTTTCTTCTTTAATAAACCTTGCCAATCGGTTTTCACAAGCAACAAGGCCAAATGTGGTTGGCCAAATGAGCTTATTAATTAAAGAATTTGGGAAGGGGACTTTTTCCGATTGGGAAAAGTGGTACGAAACAAAAATGCCCGACGCTATTAAAAATGCTACAGATAAAATTTTCGATAAACTGAACGACTTTAAAGTTGCCCTCGATAAGATAGATTACCAAATAGTAGAAAATTGGGTTAGGGATCTTGTGATTTCCAAATCTTATATTGGACTACGTTTTCAAGAAATAATACTTATGAAAATTGCTGAACTTAGAAATTCCCATTTTACTTTGGCTCAACCAGAAGAGGAAGCTCGCGGTATCGACGGTTTTATAGATAATATTCCTATATCTATTAAACCTGCAAGTTACAAAGTTGAAAACAATTTGGTCGAAAATATCGATGCTATTATTATTTTTTACAATAAAACACAAAAAGGAATTGAATTTGAAATACCAGACAAATTGTTGTTATGATGTTATAGAAATTTTTTTTGTTAATTATTTTTGGAGGGTGATATGCCGGAACCGTTGTGTTCACAAAAGTCTCCTTATCAAATTAAGTTAATTAATGGCAAATATTTTTGGTGTGCTTGTGGGGAATCGAAAGCCCAACCCTTTTGCGACGGCTCGCACAAAG
>JAOAEE010000027.1 GCA_026416955.1 Ignavibacteria bacterium
ATCGAAGGGCATCCTAATATTTTTTGGAATTATTCCATAAATCTCTCGGGGGTCGTAATAAGGTTCCTCGGGTTCCTCCCTCCCTATGTCAAACTTTTCGTTTTTTCCTAAATTCTCGACTATATTTCTTGCAATCTGTAAAGCGTGTTCATCGTTTTGTGCATAATGGTCAGAAACACCAGAAATTTTGCAGTGAACATCGGCACCACCAAGTTCCTCATCTGTAACAACTTCGCCAGTAGCAGCTTTGACTAATGGGGGACCTCCAATAAAAATTGTCGCTTGATTTCTTACCATTATTGTCTCGTCGCTCATTGCCGGAACATAAGCACCACCAGCAGTACAGGAACCCATTACAACGGAAATTTGTGGAATATTCATAGCCGACATTCTAGCTTGGTTGTAAAAAATTCGCCCAAAATGTTCTTTATCTGGAAAAGTTTCGGATTGATAAGGAAGGAAAATTCCACCAGAATCAACAAGGTAAATACAAGGCAAGCAATTTTGCATAGCAACTTCTTGGGCGCGTATGTGTTTCTTAATTGTCATTGGGAAGTAAGTCCCACCTTTTACAGTAGCATCATTAGCGATAATCAAACATTCCCGTCCTTTTACGACACCAATACCAGTAATAATACCCGCAGAAGGAGCCTCGTTTTCATACATATCCCAAGCTGCAAGCGGCGATAATTCAAGAAAAGGTGTATCCGGGTCACACAATTTTTTTATTCGCTCCCGTGGTAACAGCTTACCTCGACTTATATGCTTTTCTTTGGCTTTTTCTGGGCCTCCTTGTTTTACTTTTTCTAATCTTTCTCTCAGCTCTTTTACCAAGCGAATGGAATTTTCGAAATTTTCCTTATACTCTGGCGATTTTGTATTGATTTTACTAACAAATCGTTCCATAGTTTATCATTCCTTTATAGAAAATTTCCAAATACAATAAAAATCACAATTTGTTCTTTCGGGTGGACAAGAAATAGAACTTGTTTCTATCCTATTGTCGATAACTTTTGCAAATAAAGAATACTCAACTAAACCAATACTTTTACAAGGGAAATCGGGTAAACCTTTACGCCGCCTTGCTTCTTGAACTCGACACGTTTTAATATATAATATGAGTGCATTGGGTTCAGCAAAATTTGAATGCTGTTTATTAATATTAGAATATAATCTAAAGTCCAGTGCCTTCTTTAAACCCCATAAACCAGAATTCTCTTCTAAACCCAAAAACTCTTTTATGCGCCTTGCTTCTATTTGGGTAAATTGTTCCCAAGCGTCACGGTCGAACTCTATTGCCTTTTCGATGCCAAGTTTTTTCTCTATTGCAAGGAACCAGCAACCATCGTGGGCAAGCCAATTCTTTGCGTAAATTTTTAAAAGTTCCAAAAGTTGTTCACGGTTTAACGACTCAATGCTATTTTTTTTCATCACATTCCCCTTCGATATTTTCCCCCGATTTGATACAATAATTGAGTAATTTCCCCCATTGTGCAATGTTCAACGGTATTCAGAAGTTCTTCGAAAATATTGCCTTTGGATAGGGCAACATTTCTCAATCGGTCAAGAGCTTCTTGCTTTTTATCTTTATGCCTTTCTTTAAAATCGGCTACTTGTTGCAATCTCTCTTCCTTTTCTTCGATAGATGCACGTGTCACCTTCATATTATCGTAATAATTAACGGGATTTTCGTTAATAAATGTATTTACACCAATGATTGGATACTCTCCTGTTTCTTTTAAAGACTCGTAATAAAGAGACTGTTCTTGAATTTTTGATCTTTGGTATTGCGTTTCCATTGCTCCAAGAACGCCCCCACGACGGGATAATGCAAGGAATTCATCGAGAACTGCCTCCTCAACCAAATCTGTCAATTCTTCAATAATAAACGAGCCTTGGTTAGGATTTTCATTTTTTAGTAAACCAAACTCTTTCGAAAGGATTAATTGAATTGCCATTGCCCTACGAACAGACTCTTCGGTTGGGGTTGTTATAGCCTCGTCATAAGAATTTGTATGTAATGAATTACAATTGTCGTACATTGCCAATAAGCCTTGAAGAGTTGTTCTTATGTCATTAAAATCTATTTCTTGTGCGTGCAAACTCCGACCAGAAGTTTGAATATGATATTTCAATTTTTGACTTCTTTCGTTAGCACCATAAACATACTTCATTGCTATTGCCCAAATACGGCGAGCAACACGGCCAATGACGGAATATTCTGGGTCCATCCCATTGGAGAAGAAGAAGGAAAGGTTTGGAGCAAATTCATCTACGGGAATGCCTCGATTTAAAAAGTATTCAACATAAGTAAATCCATTTGCAAGAGTAAAAGCAAGTTGCGTAATAGGATTTGCTCCAGCTTCAGCAATATGATATCCGCTAATGCTCAATGAGTAATAATTACGAATTTTATTTTTAGAAAGATATTCTTGGACGTCACCAATTAGTCGCATTGCAAAGTCAATTGAAAAAATGCAAGTGTTTTGTCCTTGGTCTTCTTTGAGCATATCTGCTTGAACAGTTCCCCGAAGTTTCCTAAAAGTTTCTATTTTTAATTTTTCCTTTTCTTCTTCTGAAAGTTCAATCCCTTGTGATTTCAATTTTTCCAACTCACGCTTGTATGCAACAAGGAAATAAAAAGCTACCATAATTGGAGCGGGAGCGTTTATTGTCATCGAAACAGAAGTAAGAGGGTCGGTTTGGTCGAAACCATTCAAGAGGACATCCATATCCTCCACAGTGCAAATAGAAACCCCGCTCTCGCCGATTTTTCCATAAATATCTGGGTCACGGGCTGGGTCTTCTCCATAAAGAGTTACTCCATCGAAAGCAACAGATAGGCGTTTTGCTTTGTCGTTCTTAGTTAGATAATGAAATCTCTTATTTGTTCTTGCTGGGCCACCTTCGCCAGCAAACTGCCGTTTCGGGTCCTCGGTGGTTCTTTTGAATGGGAAAACCCCAGCAGTATAAGGAAAATAACCGGGCAAATTCTCAAGATAAAGAAACTTTATAAGGTTTCCCCAATCTTCAAATTTCGGTAAAGCAACTTTTGGTAGATAGGTACCACAAATTGATTTATTAAATAACTCAATTTCTACTTGTTGGTCCTGAATTTTGTATACTAACTTGTCTTGCTGGTAAAGTCGTTTTCGCTCTTCCCAAGTCAGGAGTAAATCTTGCGAATCTTTCGAAAGTTCAGCCCATTTTTTTTGAAAAAGTTCATTTAATCTTTTATGCAATTCTCCATTTTGATTTTCAGTTTCAAGAACTTCTAACGATTTTTTCAAAGAGTAAGCCTCTTCGGCAATTTTGGATTGTTCTTTTACCATTTTCTTGTACTTACGAACAGTTTCGGCAATTTCAGCTAGATAGTTAATTCTTCTATTGTTTATTAATCCATAATCTCGTTCCAAATTTGTTGGTAGCAATTCAATTACATCTTCTTTTACTCCATAGTCTCCATTTTTTGTTTTACGCAGCAGATTTAATAATGCCTTGAAAAACTTGTTTACCCCGTGGTTATTAAATTGGTTGCTACTACAAGCAAAAATTGGTAGATCCAACTCTTCGAGAGGAACCCCACGAGGAACTCGAAGCTGGTGGGTGCGAATGTAGTGGATAATAACTTCGCGTAAAGCATCTTCGGAACCAATTTTTTCGAATTTGTTGATAACAATAAAATCTGCAAGGTCGAGCATATCGATTTTTTCCAATTGGCTTGGGGCACCAAATTCCGCTGTCATTACATAAACAGAATAATCTGTTAATGATTTTATTTGACTATCGCCTTGACCAATACCCGGGGTTTCCACAAAAATTAAATCGAAACCACAAGTTTTAAGCAATTTAATAGAGTCTTGAACAAACTGGCCAACATCGCTACCACTATTTCGTGTGGCAAAACTTCGAAAGAAAACTCTTTTATCATAAATATGATTATAACGAATCCTGTCGCCAAGAAGTGCTCCACCAGTAGTGCTTTTTGTAGGGTCGCTTGCCAATATAGCAATACTAATATTCGGAGCATATGCAAGAAAGCGTCCAATAATCTCGTCTATTAATGAACTTTTACCACAGCCTCCCGGACCAGTAAAACCTATAACTAATGATTTTCCTTTATCATATTTTTCGAATAAACTTCGAATAAGATTTGGGTCGGTCTTGGAAGGAAGTTGTTCCTCGATAAAAGTTATTTGTTTCGAGATCAGATAATGGTTCTCCACATTGTTGTTTGATAAAAGATTATCATCTATATCTTTTAACCATTTGGATTGAATTCTTGGTTTATTTTCATTAATCCTACGAATAATATCATCAGCAATTCCATTTATACCTATTCTTTGTCCGTCGACTGCGTGATACAGTTTTGTAACACCATATTCCTCTAATGCTTTAATTTCGGATGGAAGAATAACTCCCCCACCCCCGCCAAAGATTTGCTTTTCTTCTGCCCCGTATTCACGTAGCTGGTCAACAAGAAAGCGAAAATATTCGTTATGCCCACCTTGATAGGAACTAATCAAAAGGGCATCGACATCTTCTTGTATAGCAACAGTAACAACCTCGCGAACTGAACGATTATGTCCAAGATGAATAACTTCGGCACCACGGCGTTGAAGAAGTCTTCTAAATAGATTTACAGAAACATCGTGTCCATCGAAAAGTGCAGTTGCGGTTAGCAATTTAATACTCATTTCCTAACTAAATTTTGTTAAACAAATAAATCATTTCAACAAATTTCTTGCAATTACCAATCTTTGAATTTCACTGGTACCTTCGTAAATTTCTGTAATTTTTGCATCACGATAATATCTTTCTACATTAAAATCTTCTGTATAACCATAGCCACCGTGAATTTGCACTGCTTTGCGTGCAGCGTCCATTGCAACTTCCGAGGCTTTTAACTTAGCCATAGATGCCTCTGCGGAATAAGGCAAACCACGGTCTTTCATAATAGAAGCACGCCAAGTAAGCAACCACGCTGCATTGTATTCCATCCACATATCAGCAAGCATCCATTGAATGGCTTGGAAATTGGCTATCGGTTGGTCGAATTGAACGCGTTCCTTAGAATATTTTACAGAATCTTCGATACAAGCACGAGCAATTCCAAGTGCTTGAGCTGCAATACCTAACCTTCCACCATCGAGTGTCACCATTGCAACTTTAAATCCTTGATTGAGTTCACCAAGTAAGTTTTCTTCGGGAACTTCAACATTTTCTAAAATGATTTCTGCGGTCGACGAAGCTCGAATACCTAACTTTCTTTCAATTTTCCCAATCCGATAACCCGGCATATCTTTCTCCACAATAAATGCAGAAACTCCTTTTGTCTTTTTTCCTGGGTCAGTAGATGCTATCAAAACGAAAATATCAGCTTCGGCACCATTTGTTGCAAACAATTTAGAACCATTTAATATCCATTTATTGCCATCCTTAATTGCAGTCGTTTTAGTGTTCCCAGCATCGGAACCTGCTTGGGCTTCGGTTAAAGAAAAACTACCAATTTTCCTACCACTTAGTAAATCTGGTAAGTATTTTCTTTTTTGTTCCTCTGTTCCAAATCTATATATTGGGTCGCAAACAAGGGAGGAATGAGCAGAAATAATAACCCCAGTTGAAGCACACCACCTCGAAATTTCCTCAATAGCAAGAAAATACGACACGAAATCCATCCCAGCCCCACCGTATTCTTGTGGATAAGCAATTCCCATCAATCCCAGTTCCCCAGCCTCGTGAATTATTTCCCACGGGAATCGGTGATTTCTTTCATTTTCAGAAGCGACCGGAGCAATTTTCTCTTTTGCGAACTTCGAGACCATATCCCGAAGCATAATCTGTTCTTCCGTCAATAAATACTCCATTTCTTTCTCCTACACAAAAAAACAAAAATAGTTTGAATAAGTAAAAAAATTTTGTTAATATTATATTTTCAATATATAAAATTTCTTTTTGTTTAAAAAAGGACTTTTTTAAAAATGTATAGAAAAACACTCATCAGTGAATGGAAAATAAATTCAATTTAACAAATGAACAAATTCTGCTCCGCGAAACTGTACGCAATTTCGCCGAAGCAGAAATTAGACCCAAAGCCCGAGAATTGGACGAGAAAGAAGAGTTTTCGTACGAGTTGGCTTCAAAACTTGCCGAAATGGGTTTTTTCGGTTGTTTCCTTCCAGAAGAATACCGCGGGGCAAATCTCGATTACTTATCCTATATTATTGTCGTCGAAGAAATTACACGCGTGGACAGCTCCCAAGGTGTAACAATAGCCGCACATAATTCTCTTGGCGTTGGTCCAATTTATTATTTTGGAAACGAGGAACAAAAAAAGAAATACCTTCCTAAACTTGCTTCTGGCTATCTTTGGGGGTTTGGTTTAACAGAACCAGAAGCTGGAAGCGATGCTGGCAACACAAAAACTTTTGCTATTAAATCTGGAAATAAATGGATTATCAACGGCACAAAAATATTTATCACTAACGCTTCAACCGATATTACATTGGGTTCAACAATACTTGCGGTAACAGGAACTTTACCCCACGGGAAAAAAGAATATACTTGTTTTTTGGTCGAAAATGGAACAAAAGGATTTACTGCTCGACCTATGAAGCACAAGATGATGTGGCGAGCATCCAACACAAGTGAATTAATTCTCGAAGACGTTGAAGTCCCAGAAGAGAATATTTTAGGTAAACAAGGAGATGGCTTTAAGCAAATGCTAAAGACACTCGACAATGGTCGACTATCAATTGCTGCAATGGGCTTAGGACTTGCACAAGGAGCCTTCGAATATGCTTTAAATTATGCTAAAACTCGCAAAACTTTTGGACAACCAATTTCGACTCATCAAGCAATCGCTTTCAAACTTGCAGATATGCAAATGTATATAGACCTTGCTCGAACATATCTATACAATGTATGTAGAATGCTCGACAACAATCAGAAAATTACAATGGAATCAGCCATCGCAAAACTTTTTTGTTCCGAAGTAGCTCATATTTGTGCTAATCATTGCGTCCAAATATTAGGTGGCTATGGTCTAATGAAAGAATACGATGCAGAACGATACTACCGAGACCAAAAGATTTTGGAAATAGGAGAAGGAACGAGCGAAATTCAAAGGCTTGTTATTGCCCGCTCAATTGGTTGTTTCGATGTATAGGTGTTAATATGGCATTAGATAAATCTTTTATACAAAACTTACCAACCAACCCACTTCTCGGGGAAACTAAAATCATTGAAGAGTTCCGAAAAATATTGGAGGAATCAAACAAAAAATCTACAAGAGAAACATATTACGACGACTTTCTCGATTTGTTCAGTCTTTACCAAGTTTACGCTGCAAAACATTCATTAGACATATTATTTCCACCCCTTACCAACGACAAGAAAATTAACACTGGGATTATCATTAACTTCTTCGAAACGAGGCAAAAGGAAATCAACGAACAATTGGAAGATGTTTTGTCGTTGAAAACATTGGCAGAAAAAAAATCGACTTTCGAAACTATATTGAGCCAAGACATTACATACAATCTTACCGATAAAGACTTAAATACACTCTACCATAAATTGGATTTAATTATCGACGCGGTAAACGAAAACTTCGACGTAAAGCGAAGTTTGAAATCAAGGTTGATTAACTTGCTCGGAATTCTTAAACGTGATTTAAAGCCCACTATGCAAAACTTCGACAAATTTTGGGCATTGGTTGGCTATACTGGTATTCTATATGGATTATACGAAGACAAGGTTATGAAAATTTTGGACAAAATCAAGGATGTATTAAATTTTGTTTGGAAAATTCAAGCAAAAGCCGAAGGTTTACCTTCGACAAATCCAGTTATTACAGTTATTTTTAAAGAAATTCATAATAAATGATATTATTAACAAACGAGGATTGACTATGGTTGGAATCGTTGGATATGGGGCATATGTCCCAATTTATCGCATCAAAAGCTCCACAATTGCGAATCAATGGGGTAACGACCCTTCCTCAATCGAACGAGGTTTGATGCTCATTGAAAAAACTGTTCCCGGGCTGGACGAAGATACAATTACAATATCAATTGCAGCAGCAAAAAACGCTTTAAAAAGGGCTCGGATTGACCCAAAAAAAATTGGTGCTGTCTATATCGGTTCCGAATCCCATCCCTATGCTGTCAAACCTTCGGGAACAGTGCTAATCGACGCTCTAGGTATTGGACCAGATGTCCACGTTGCAGATTTTGAATTCGCTTGCAAAGCTGGAACCGAAGCAATGTATGTTGCATACAGCCACGTAAAAAGCGGCGAAATGGATTATGCGATGGGTATTGGAGCGGATACTTCGCAAGGTGCTCCGGGCGATGCACTTGAATTCAGTGCTTCCGCAGGTGGTTCAGCATTTATCTTTGGCAAAGAGAATGTCGTTGCCGAAGTTCTTTATACACATTCCTACACAAGCGACACACCCGATTTTTGGCGCAGGGAATACCAAATGTATCCACGCCACGGTGGACGTTTCACAGGTGAACCAGCATATTTCAAGCACATACTCGGTTGTGGAAGAGCACTACTTGAAAAATCCGGGATGAAACCAGAAGATTTTCAGTATGCTGTCTTCCATATGCCGAATGGTCGCTTTCCACTGAAGGTCGGAAAAGACCTAGGGTTCAAACAAGAACAAATGACCGAAGGTTGGATTGTGAATTTTATGGGGAACACATATTCTGGTTCGTCCATAACTGGTTTGACTGCTATACTTGATGTTGCCAAACCAGGAGACAAGATTTTCTTAGTATCGTTTGGTTCTGGTGCTGGTAGTGATGGTTTTATCTTTCAAGTTACCGATAAAATTACCGAGGTTCAAGACCTTGCCCCAAAGACACGCGACATGCTGAACACACCACAAAAGGTTTATTTAGATTATGGCAAATATGTAGCATATAGAAAGAAAATTCATTTTAATGAATATTAACAAATGTGAGGTAATAGATGCGAGATGTAGCAATTATTGGAGTAGGAATGACAAAGTTCGGCGAACTTTGGGAACAAAATATCCGAGATATGTTCGCCGAAGCGGCTTTAAAAGCAATGGAAAATGCAAATGTCGAGAAAATCGACGCACTGTATGTTGGAGCAATGTCGAGTGGATTATACGCCTTCCAAGAGCATCTTGGCTCGCTGATGGCAGACTACATTGGACAAGTAGGCGTACCCGCTGTTAGAATAGAATCTGCTTGTTCTTCTGGAGGCCAAGCAGTACGAATGGGTTTCTTAGATGTTGCTTCTGGAATGCACGATATTGTCCTTGTCGGGGGAGTAGAAAAAATGTGGGATGTCGAAGATGGAACTTTTGTTCTAGCAACTGCATCTGACCAGGAATACGAAGCATACAACGGAGTAACATTCCCCGGACTATATGCAATGATTGCTCGCGCCTATATGGAAAAATACGGATTAACAAGAGAGGAATTAGCCCAAGTTCCAATAAAAAATCATAAGCACGCCGTAAACAATCCGAATGCCCAATATCCTTTTGAAATCGACTTAAAAACCGTATTGAATTCATCTATGGTTGCCGACCCATTAAGACTAATGGACTGTTCACCAATTACCGACGGGGCTGCGTGTATAATTTTATGTCCCTTAGATAGAGCAAAAGAATTTACTGACAAGTATGTAAAAATTCGTGGGGTTGGTGCTGCATCCGGACCTATTGCACTTCACGACCACAAAGATTTAACCAGACTCGAAGCTGTTTTTCTTGCCGGGCAAAGAGCCTACAATATGGCCGGTGTTACACCAAACGATATAAATTTTGTCGAAGTTCACGATTGCTTCTCAATTGCTGAAATCGTTGTCGCCGAAGAATTGGGTTTCTTCGAGTATGGCAAAGGTGGCAAAGCAATAGCCGAGGGACAAGGAACCTATGGTGGAAAGATTGTAATCAATCCAAGCGGTGGACTCAAAGCTAAAGGGCACCCAGTAGGTGCAACCGGAGTAGCCCAGATAATAGAAGCTTATTATCAACTAACAAATCAAGCAGGCAAGCGACAAGTGCAAAATGCTCGAATTGGAATGACCCAAAATATGGGTGGTTCTGGAGGAAGTTGTGTTGTTCATATTTTGGAGGGAATGTAAAATGGCAAATAGTCAAAGATATACAAGAGAAATACCTCATCGTTATCGGTTGGAAGCACAAAAATTTCCAAGTGGCTTTGTTTCGCTTCCACGACGACTTGTCGACCCAATTTCGGGAAAAAAAGAATTCGAAAAGATTAAACTGGCTGGTTTTGGTACAATCCTTACTTATACAATTATTCACGTCGCAAGCGACCATTTTAAGTTTCAAACTCCATTTGCCGTTGCAATAATCGAAACTGACGAAGGTGCTCGACTTACTGCAATGATAACAGACACAAAATTCGAGGATATTAAAATTGGTGCCAAAGTTGAATTGGTTTTCCGAAAGATTATGGAAGAAGGAGCAAGCGGAATAATTAATTATGGCTACAAAGCGAAAGTAATTGTTTAAATTTTTTGAACTTAGTTAACATCCCAATTATATCAATTATATTAAAATATTTCCCTCTCCTTGAAAATTAAGGAGAGGGTTTTTATTTAATAACTTTTCGCCTTATTGAAGTTATCGAATTTTGATAAACTTTCCGAAAACTGGTTCAGAATATATCTCGCCAGTTACATTAATTTTGTAATAATAAATACCTTGCGAAACTGACCTACCTTCGAAATCTAAGCCATCCCAATACAAGTAGTCCTCATTCAGCGAAATCTGTTTTGTAATTGTTTTAATTTTGTTACCAACAACATCATAAATATCTACTGTTGCAATTCCACCAGTTTTGGGTGAAATGTAATTTAAATAGAAAGTCAAGCCCTCCTTCGTTGGATTTGGCCCGACAGAATAGTTTTGAATTTTGGCTTTTCTTGCAACATAAACAGGAACATCTAATGTATCTCTATTTCCAGTTGGGTCGCTCGTATATATTGTAAAATGGTTCAATCCATATTCTAACTCATCAGATTCTAAAGTAAAAGTGCATTTCAAGGGAACATTCTTTTCGTAAGAAACATATTGGGCGTTTTGTTGTAAATCGATTTTTTTAATATTAATCAATAAGGTAGTGTTATTCCTTTCAAAAGGTAATCGTGAATTGTCGAAAATTTCAATATATACTTTTGGCTTTTTCGAGACATATTCCCCACCTTTTATTTTCATTCCATCGAGATATAGAACAATAACTGGTTTTTCGCTATCTTCTCGAACATAAAAATCAAGCATTTCATTATTATTGAACTGGTATAATTCTGGCATTTTTTGTCTTATTGTGAATAAAATTTTTGTTTTTGTATCGAATTTATCAGTAAGAAAACTTCCCCTATTAATATATGACTCATTAGGACTTAATGGTTTAATTCGAATAGAATTCAATTCTATGTCTTGGGAAACAGACTTTTGGTAAACAAAAAGGAAAGTAGAATCGCTTGTGGTTCTTAAAGAAAGATTGTGAACAGAAGCAATATATTCAACTTCCTCTCCACGCAGTGTATCAATATTCTTACTAAAAGGTTTATCGAGATGGATTGCAATTTCGGTTGTGGGAATAAAATTGCATAGAAACTTTCTTATGCTTAGGTCGTTGCTTTCCAAAGAATTTGCAAAAGAAGTTTCAAATTGAAGGTAAGGAAACTTCTGCAACTCTGGTGCAGAAATATCAATTTGAGAAACATTTCGAAATTCAGCAATCAACTCCTTCTGATTATCGAATGGAGAGGTAATTCCATAAATCTTTGTTAGATATGTGATAGTAGAATCTTTGCTTTCAATTCCAATATCCAAGAATTTCCATTTTTTCGATGGACCTAAAATTGGAGAACTTAGTTTGGCATTGAATGGAATTTGATAAAGAAAACCTTGCGACTCAACAGTATCTCCGTCAAGGTCAAATCCTTCGTCGATAAGAAATTTTTTCCCATTGAACAATCTACCAACCATAAAAAATGAGTTTCCATACAAATTAATATTCGCACCAAGAGAATCGGCATATTTCGAGCCCCACTCACGAAAAGCTTGCCTAAGTGTATCCAATGAACCGGGACTTTTGGGATTTGCAAGTTGATGAGCAATCGGCACACGCAATGCTGAATTATGAGCAACGATGAAAATATAATCTCTATCTGGTACTGAATCCCTAAGAAACTTAACCAAATGAATACTACTCGAATCTTTTTCCGGTGGCTCGGTTCCCCAAGTTTCGAAAATTACATATTTTTCGAGCGAAAAGTCTTTGTGGGAAATAATAATAACGTGGAAGCCAACTATATCCAAGTCCGGAGCCATAGTTACATAAACCTTATTATTCACTGTTATTTCTTTGCCTCTTTCAGAACGGCTGTTCCCACTGCACGACATAATTTTATATGGAATTGCCAAAGGGCGAAACCTTATCGCCTTAGTTTTATTATCGTAATCAAGGTTAATAAAAGAGAAATTGGAACTTTCTATTTCCTCTTTTGTGGAAAACAATAGAGAAACAACTGTATCAATTGGTGCATTTTTTGAATGGAATGGAATAATTAGAGTTTGATTTTTCACACCTGGGTCTTTCGAAAACTTTTGAGCTACAAGCAAATAATTATTTTCGGGTAAAGTTATTTCTGGTTTCCAATCTATTCTAATAGTGTTTGCATCTATTTCATCACTTTTCGATGAATAGAAAGGAGATGAAATGTTTCCATCTTGCTTATAAATTGAAAATTGGTAAGTATCGGTTTCTGGCTGGAAGTTTGGGTCGACAAATCGAAAATGAGGATTGCGCACTGAAACGTTCCAATTACTCAATGGTTCCACTGGAAACAAAGAACTGGCAAATACTTCGACATTAATACTCAATGAATTATTTGAAAAATCATACTCTTCTACTTTTTTTTCTGGATTAATTAATATTTGGAAATTGTGTATACCAACCCTTCTTGCAATAGGAAATTGAAATTGAAAGTCCTCGTTTGTACACAAATTATTGATTATTCTTTTCAAAGTATCGGTTTGGTCGTTGAATCTATGAATTACCCAAAGAGTATAATTTGCCCTTTTAGAAAAGCCAATGTTGCCAATTTCTCCTTTAATAATAAATAGAGAATCTGATTGGCTAAAGTTACTTTTTCCACTTTCGTTCAATATTTCTACTTTATTGTCGATAAAATACAAATCTGGTTTACGCCGAATTTTCATTCTTAAAAGTGGGTCACCAAGATAAATGTAGTGGTAAATTGTTAAAATATTTTCAAAATCAATATAGCCTCGTATCATTTTTGTCTTTGCCAAGTCTATTAGGTCGATAATGTAGTCGGTTTTAACATTACTATCTGCAATAGACTCCAATAGATAAGTTGCTAAAAGTAATGAATGCAATCGTAGCCCAACACCCCCAGAACCAAATGTTCCAACAAAACCTTTCTCGGGATAAGTTACATATTCTTCGTTCCTAGAAACCAAGGAGGGTTCAGCAAAATTTGCAGTATTGCAAGAAAAGGAAGCAAAAAATCCATACTTGCCTTTATTGTTCAAAGTCTGAACCTTCCAACCATCGGTATCGAAAACTCTTGCAGAACCGTGGCCAGCGAAAATCATAAATTGCACCCCCTCGTTTATCGCTGCACGTATGAAACTTGCATCTGCTTCGCTTCCAACAATAGCGTCGCTTTTACGAATTACCTGGGTTCGGACACATATAGGACTTGTATTCAAAATGAAGTCTGCAAAATCTCCTTTTAATCTATCATAAAAGTATTCGCGTTCCAATTCATTCGAACCACCACTAAGGAAAAGAAATTTCTTCATCCAAGGTGCAGTAAGTGCCGAATCATATTCTCTAATTTTGTCGAGATAAGAAAACCCTTCTTGAATGCTTGTAATTGGTATTCTTCCAATGTGAATATCAGGTATAAAATCGTTGCCTTCGAGAAAGGAGTACCACACATCAGTAGCCGGATATCCAAATGTCGGGACAAAGTCTTTATAAATACTCCCAGAAAGTACATTCCTTGGGTCCCGGCTAGCATCTCCCAATATCACTACATAACTTGGTCGTGGCTTTTGCCACTTATAATATGCCCAAACCAGAAATCTTTTCACTGCTTCGGGAGATTTTTTCCCATAATTAAACTCTTTAAAAATGTCTTCGACAAAAGCCAAATAAAATGTCTTTTCGGGATTTGTTGTTTTTCGATATTCTATATACTTATCTGCAATTTCTTTAAACACTCTTGGAGTAATAACAATAACATCGGCTTGGAGGTTTGTTCCGAATAGATTAGAAATGCTAACACTTCTTAATCTGACAATTTCGAGAGATTTAAGGTCGGAAATATAGTAATGATTATCATTTTGAATTATGGGTAAATTAATTAATAATGAGTATTGCTTAGAATAATTAGCAGCGAAACTTCCAACCATAGAGACCTTTGCAGTATTCCCATAAGTTTCGAATTTGTTCTCCTCGCCAACTTTTTTAGCAAACATCCAAACATAACCATTCATTGCGCGATTTATTTCGATGCTACCTTCGCCCCTGAAAAAATTCGCAACCTCGTTATTTACCTTACCACCGTTAAAAACGGCAAGATAAACAGAATTGGTCGAAAGATTTCTTAAATCGGAGATTATCTTTGTACTCTCTTCTGGGTAGAATAAATAAGTTATTGAATTCGAAATGCTATCGAAAATAGCTAGATGTAAACCCTTTTGATTACTTGTTAATAAGCTATCGGCAAAGTTAATTCTTATCCTTTTGTTGTAGGACATTGCCCAAAAAGAAATCTCGGGTTTCGCATTCAAAACTATAATCTTTTTGTTAGTAGTATCGGTTACCACCACCTTAGAAGTTCGAAAATTATGAATTTTTAAAGACTTACTAGAATTGTCTGGAGTAACTCGAAAGGAAACAAAACCATTTTGAGCAAAAGGAATATCTTTTGAATAATATTCAAGATATTGAAAACCAATAACATCGGGCAAGGCTAAGTTCCCATCGGGTTTTCTTGTTCCTCTGCTAACAATTTCCAGAATGTTACTATCTAAAAGCAATTTAGCAGATGGATATTTGAAATCAATAAGAATGTTTTTACCTCCGGGGAAAAGTCCGCTTTTTACAGTATCGCCATTTATTATGATTGAGATATTATGTTTAGTGTTGTTCGAATCGAACTTTGCACTAAAAGCAAAGAAACGGAAAAGCGTTGAATCTGCAAATTCAGAAGGAAAAAACCTTTTCGAAAATGAAAATTTATCTTGCTTAATCCAATCATCGCTTGGAGAAAGAAGTTCCCATACCCATCCTTCACCATTAACTGTTTGGGATGAATGCTCGGGTTGCCCAATCGAATATTGATGGTGTTCTTCAAAATGATATGAAACATTTATGGAATTTAGAATCCCATCATTACTATTCGGAAAGGAAAGAGTACCAAGCCTTAAACCTTCGAAAGATTCATCGTACATCAAAAAATATGGTTCTACCGAGGAATAAGGGTCGAACCAGGTTGTATCGCCGACTGGTCGGCTGCCAATAAAAATAATAGTATCGCCTTCATCAAGTAAATCATTTTTCGAAATTACATAAATTGGAATTTCACTTCCCTTTTTTAACAAATGAAAATATTTAAGTGGCTTGTTCAAAAAAGAAGGTTCATACAAAAAAATACTATCAGACAAAACAAAATATAATTTATCCTCTGTAGTGGTCAATCTAACATACTTTTGTTCTGGTCGATACCATCGAAAATTTTCTGGAATTTTATAAGATTCAACAAGCCGAGACAATTCTTCTTGTGGTGTTTGACAAAATATATTATAAAAAGATAGCAAAAGAACTGCCCAAAGTAAAGTTATTTTATAAAAATCCTCTTTCATACTGACTCGCAACTACAAAAGGTAAAGACAAACTAAATTAACAATAATTGCATCCTTTTGTTACTTATACAATTTCCAAACTTTATTAATTTAGGTTTTGTAACAATTGATAAACATTTTTTGTTAATTTATTTTTATAAATGGAGGTAATGGATGAAAATAATGTTAACCCCCATTTTGTTGCTATTAATTTTGTTTAATTTTTCTTTTTCTAATTGGGAACAAGTCAATTCTGGTCTTTTCAAAGGAACTTTTAGATGCTTCGAAATTGTAAACGACAAGATTTTAGCTGGAGGTAACGATGTTGGTATGTACATTTCGAGCGACAACGGTTTAACCTGGGAAAAGATGGATAATTTAGTTGTTGGAATACGAGCCCTTTCGTACAATAAAAATAAAATAGCAGTGGGGACTTGGGGATATGGAGTGTATATATCGACCGATGAAGGAAATTCTTGGAACCAATTCAACAATGGTTTATCGAATCTTTATGTAATTTCGATACTTGTAAAAGGGGATACAATTTACGCTGGAACTTGGGGCGATGGAATATTTATTTCAACAAATGGTGGATTGGATTGGACACCCACCTCGTTAAAAAATGGCCGTATTCAATATATTTACTCAAACAACAATTACATTTGGGCTGCATCGGACAAAGGATTATTCTTATCAACCGACGGTGGCAATAACTGGAATGTTACAAATTTATCTGATATTGAGTTATTTACAGTTGCAACAAACGACAGTCTTGTTGTGGCTGGGGCAAACGGTTTCGTTTACCTATCAACGAATTTTGGGGAAAGTTGGCAAAAGAAACAGCTCCCACTTGCTCTGGTGCAAGGTATCGATATCGATGGAAATAATATTTATGCAGCAACAAATATTGGTTTGTTTGTTTCTTTCGATAAAGGAAAAAATTGGGTTTTAAAAAACCAAGGTATTCAGAACATTAACACAATGAGTGTAAAGGCTGTTAAAAACAACGTATTACTTGGGACATACGAAAATGGAATATTCTTATCAACCGATAACTGCAATTCTTGGAAACAAGTTGGTGGCAATATAACCTATAAAATTTATTCCCTTTCTGGAGAAAAAAATTATCTTTTTGCAGCAACGGATAAAGGGATTCTATTTTCCGATAATTTTGGTGAATCTTGGCAAAATACCAATGTAACACTTCAAAAAGTGAATGTGGTTCATTTTTGCAATTCATATGTTTTTGCAGGATTAACAAATAAAATCTTTTTCTCTAAAGACTTAGGAATTAATTGGAAAGAACACGATTTTAGCAATACTTTTTTATACAATATTCTTACATTTGCTTGCAACAAAAATTACGTTTTTGCTTCTGGCGAAGGTATGTTCCTAATGTATTCAGATTTTCCAGTTACTAAATTCACACAACTAAATCTTATGTACCCAGTATATTCTTTGCTCGCATATGATAGTTTATTATTTTTCGGTTCACAAAGTGGTTTCTACAAGGTTCCAATAAACTTTACAAGAGTGGAATTTGTTGGTTTATCCCAAAGAAAAGTTTATTTTCTAACAGAATGCAATGGTTCCTTGATAGCTGCTACCGACAAAGGTATATTTATTTCAAAGGACTTTGGAAATAATTGGGAACATAAGACTAAAGGAATGCCACCTCAAGAAGTTTTCTCGGTAGGGTGTTGGAAAAATGTATACTTCGCTGCTACCAATATAGGGATTTATGTTTCAACGGACTACGGTGAAAATTGGGATAGACTAACACTTGGATTACCTATCGAAAGAGTTAACTCTATTGCAATTCTTGAACCATATGTTTTTGCTGGAACTTTTCTTTCGGGTGTATTTCGTGCAAAGTTAAGCAATTTTGTATCGACTGTTGACAACACTTCTCAAAATCAACATTTCGTTGTAAATCCTAATCCCACCTACGAGGAAATATTCATTCAATTTTCCGATAATATCGAACCAAGGTCTATTCAAATTTTCAACACAATTGGAAAGAATCTTTTTCATTTAGAAAATCCCCAATTGCTTACCAATAGAACCATTAGGATTTCAACCTTGGAATTTCCTTTTGGTTTCTATCTTGTTGTTATAACAGATAAAAGCGGTAAGGTTTATTGTCAAAACTTTCTTAAATATTAGACATTTGGATTATTTGGTTGTTTTTTTAATTAATAACTACCTTTTTACATAAAAAAAATTATTAATGCCTTGAAACCAAAAAAAGTTAAAATATATGAGAATTTGTTTGTTAATATTGGCTTTTTTTGTTTTGAATCAATTAACTTTTAGTCAGCCTCTTCAACATCATATTTTACTGGCGACTTCAAAAGATGGATTGACCTTCGAACGCAAAAATAGAATAATTGTAAATTCTGGGGATGTTCCAGACGCAGTCGTAGGAACTAATGGCAAAATTTATCTATATTTCCAAGGACTTTGGACCCCTACTATTGATGGAATTATGGTGGGAATATCTTCGGATGGGCTTTACAACTGGGAATTTCACAAAGTCAACATATTTGGTACGGAAAGTTGGTTTGGTAGACCATGCGACCCAGATGTTGTTTTCTTCAAAGACACTTTTCGTCTTTACTTTACTGGTGACCCCATCAACGACAAAAATCCAGAAACTTATTCAGCAATTTCTACCGATGGAATCAACTTCGTTTTAGAAAAAGGTATCAGATTTCAAGTTCCCGGAAATAGCGTCTTAGACCCATCGGTTCTTTGGACTGGTAAAACACTGCAATTTTTTGCTGGTGGGGCACCACAAGGTAAAAATTGGCACGCACATTCAAACGATGGTATTAATTTTGTCAAATTGGAAGATTTTTCTATCGATGGATTAATGATGGCAAATGGAATAGAGGTGCCTAATGGTTATCGGTTCTATTGCTTCAAGAACTTACAACAAAAAGATATTTTTTCAATATTTTCCACCAATGGGGATAATTGGGAACTTGAATCGGGAAATCGTCTTGCTTACGACGGCACTTGTGAATTAGAAAGCAAATACGTAAAAGACCCAGCAATTGTCCGAAAAGATAATCTTTACATAATGTATTATGTCACTCGTAAACCAAATGTTAACTCTATTGAAAATTCCAATGAGAACAACAATAAAATTAATATTTACCCAAATCCAGCAACTTATTCCTCATTCCTAACTCTCGCAAACGATGGACCACAAAAAGTGTTAATTGACATATTCGATACATATGGAAAATACATAGATACAATTCACAATGGTTATTTGCCAGTAGGAAATATCAGTTTCGAAATTAACACACAAAATTTTGCAAATGGCTTTTACTTAATTAAAGTAAAATCTGCAACCAAATCTTTCGAATGCTGGTTAGTTGTGCTTAGATGATAAAACCTAATATTAAGCATACAGAGGACGTTCTTCTATCAAAAAGAATCAAATTGAAAGGGTGAAACGTATAACAACATCGAAACGAACAAATATTAAAGAAAAATATTTTTTGGGGGAAGTCTGGCCTATAACCTTACCGTATTCAGAAATCAAATAAAAATAAGGCCTATTGCGAACTACTTCCGTCAAAACCTGAGAAATTTCTGTACTGATGACATAAATGTGGTGTGGTTTTCGATAGAAATCCGAAACATCGACTTGGTTAAACTCGCCTAACAAAAAAGTTGGTAAAGATGTGTCGGGCTCGAAATCATTTGTATCTCTCGGATTTACAACGTTTGCTTTGGGTTTGGCAAAGACAAGAAGAAACTTTACATTTTCTATAATAAGGGTGTCTTTATTTGGGTCGAATGGTTGATTATTCCCAAAAACAAGTGAATCAATCCAATAATTAAATTGAACTATTTCTGCTTGCTCCAAGCGCGACTTGTTTTTGGTAAACTCTTCATATTCATTCAAATTGGCAAAAATTCTTGATGTATCGGGAATCGACTTATCGTAATAATTCACATAAAAGTAAAATGGTATTTGAAAACGAAAATTTTGAACAGAACCAATAAAATCCGTATTACAAGATACAAACAGTAGAACAATCAAAACAACAAAAAGGGTAAAATTAGTTATTAATTTCATCATTCTTCTTTTCGAAAAATAAACCTAAACCAAAAGAAATCATAGGTTGAGTAGCATAACTTAAATCAAAGTTTATAAAACCAAATGAGAATATAAAGGTCAATCCTCCTCTTATTTGCCACTTTGTAAAGGTTTTAAGTGATATTTGAACGGGTCGTGCTTCGCGTAATTCACGAAAGGGATTGTTCACAACATCTTGGTTCAACCCTGTTGTATCTTTTATTGCTTTGAAATGGCCCCAAAGGTCCTCATATTGTATTCCAAAGTAACCGAGAATATTGTTGTTGAACTGATTAGTAGTATTCAAGCCAAGAGAAAAACTGGTAAGGTCGAAACTTGTTCCACGATACATTCTATGAAAAGCAAAATGAAGATTTAAGTTTTTGCATCTATCAAAACCAAATAAATCAAACCAATGGTCGAACCTTTGGTTCAAACCAATAGTAAAGAAAACAAAACTTTCTTCTTGAACTGGAATTGTAAGGAAACGAAATCTTACCTCGTTTTTCAAAGGAGTTTCAACAATTAATTGTAAAACTGGCAAACCAACCATCAAGTCTAAATGAAGTCCTTCGGGATATGCAATAGTTTTGTAGAAAGAATCGGGATAAAAATGGTTTTGGGGAGCGGCAAAAATTGGAGTAGAACTACCTCCAAATATTGTAGGTTGCTTGTTTGGATTAAAAACACCATTTTGAATTTTTCCATCTCTTATTTGAGCAGTCAAAGTTACAGATGTATCGTAAAAACCTTCGGGTATTTCAGCATCGAACCATTTATGATCGTCTGGTATCAATAGCGAACTAAAAGAAAAATTAATTGTCGCCCGGAACTTCCCATCAAGGTTGCTCAAACCGAAAAGAGAAGAATTGAGACTTTGATTTACCGTGGTAAATAGAGGTTGAAGATAGCCCTCCAAATTTTTTGAAGTAAATAAAACAAAATTTCTTGTAATGACAATATCCTTTGACCATAAAGAAAAAGAAAATAGAACGAAAAAAATCAGATTAATATATTTATTAAAAATTAACACTGTAAAAAATAACTATCAAAAAGAAAAATTATATAACAAAGATTAATAAATTTTGTTACTTTTTGCTAAGTCTCGTTACTATCTTCTCCAACGAAGAATTCGGAATTCAGTTCTCCGATTTTTAGCTCGACCTTCTTCGGTACTATTGTCAGCAATTGGCCGTTTTTCACCGTAACCAATAGTAGTTATTCTGTTTGCGTCAATTCCTTCTTTTATCAAGGCTTTTTTAACCTCCTCAGCACGTTTTTGCGACAATCTTATATTATAGTCGGGGTCTTTGGGAGGTCTAATACTATCCGTATGTCCTGAAATTTCTATTTCCATTGTTGGAAACTTTTTCATCAATCTTGCTATACTTCTTATTGCTACAAATGATTCTGGTTTAAGAGTGTATTTATCGAAATCAAAGTAGACCTTAAGAGTATAGACTTTACCAGTATCAATTTCATTTTCGATAAGGATAGTATCCTCAAAAATATAATTATCGTAACAATATTTTAAGACAAAATACTGCTGTCCATAAATAGGAAGTTCAACATCGGCAAAATAATACCTTTCCAACCTTTTAACAACATCATTGAAAACTAAATTAAATTCGTATCTTGAATAAATATGTTTGTATATGCCACCAGTTTTCCAAGCATAATACAACATAAATCCCTCGTTAATGTCGTATCCAAAGTCAATCCCACATATCATTACATTACTTCTTTTTGCGTAATCAATAACTTGAAAAGGTGTGTAAGAGGAGGAATTATCCCAACCGTCGGTTAAAACAATTATAACCTTTTGATACTTTGGGCTAACTTTATTAAGTTCATTTATTCCTTGAAGAATTGCATCGGATATTGCAGTCCACCCACCAAAATCACCTAAACCATTTATTACCAATTGAGATAATGCATAATCGGATGATTGCGTAAACGGAACTTCAAGAGCAATCCTATGGTCGTATTTTATCACTCCAACTAAATCTTCGGGGTGTTTATTTTTTATGAAATTGTAAACTGCTTCTTGAATTTCGTATGCACGGTCGTCCCCCATAGAACCACTATGGTCAAGAACAAGCATAAAAGCATAGGGTTGGCGAATCGTAGTTGTAACTTCTTTCACCTCGAGTTTCGTAACAGGTACGATTTCGTTATCGATAATAAAATATGCTCCACACCAGCGCTTCTTCAATTCTCCCGTGGTACCATAATAATAAAAAGTTGTATCGTTACCAATTAAATGGAAATAAATTCTTGCAACATCATCTGAAAGCAAAGTCCACCGAGATATTTCGAGTGCAAGAGTTTGTGGTTTTGATAGTGTTAAATCGCCAAAGTTTTGAATGTGGTTTGGTTTGTAATTTGGTGGAGGAGGTAATTCTGGTAAAGGATTTTCACCCTTTCTGAAAAGGGAGCAAGAAGTTAATATTGATATTATTGCAATAATCTTGCATATAGTTTTCATAAATACCTCAGACTTTAATATATATATATCCTTTATTTTGAGTATTTTCTCAAAACATTAATAAGAGCAGCAAAATCTTTTGGATAAGGAGCAATAAATTCAAGTTTATCTTTTGTTTTTGGATGGGAAAAAACAATAGAATAGGAATGTAATGTTAGGCGGTCGATAATTGGTTTCTCTTCGTCCCCTTTTTTGAGATTGTATCGTCTTTTGATGTGCGAAAGGTAAAAAGAGGAACTTGTTCCATAAATTTCATCAACAAGTAAGGGATTGCCAACTGTTGCACAATGAACACGAATTTGGTGATGTCTACCAGTTACTAGATTACACTCAATCAATGTAGCAATAGAAAATCGTTCAAGAACACGGACCTTTGTCAATGCTTCTTTACCTCTTGCCGAAGGTATTGTTCTTCCTTTATTCGATGGGTCAGTCAATAATGGAATGTCTATCTCAAATTCATCTTGTGCCAACCAGCCAGAAACGACAGCGTGGTAAATTTTTTCCACTGTTTGTTCTTCGAATTGAGTGTTTAACTCTTTGTGACTTTCAGGATTGCGAGCAAAGACCATTATCCCGCTTGTTTCTTTATCCAATCGATGCACAACCCAAATTCGCCCAAATTTCTCCTCGAGTAACATCCTTAGATTTGGTATATTTTTATCATATCTATCTGGGATAGACAAAACTCCTGCAGCTTTATCGACAACGATAATATCTTCATCATAAAACACGACATTGAACAACTTATTGTGCTTCATTTCGAATTAATCTTTCAACTGACTTTTTTCATAAGGAACTATAATCGATTTCTCCCGAAGCAGAAAGAAAGGTATTGTACATAAGCATAGCAATTGTCATCGGTCCAACCCCGCCCGGAACAGGAGTAATTGCATAAGATTTAGGAGCTACTGAATCAAAATCCACATCTCCAACAAGTTTATAACCTTTGGAAGATTTTGGGTCCTCAACTCTATTTATCCCAACATCTATTACAACAACACCCTCTTTAATAAAATCCGAGGTAATAAACTTGGGTCTACCAATTGCAACAATCAAAATATCAGCTTGCTGCGTGTATTTACGAATATCACCACCACCTGTATGACAAATAGTAACAATAGCATTAGCATAGGGTGCCTTTTGGTACAACAAATTAGCAATTGGTTTACCAACTATATTACTTCTCCCAACAACAACAACGTGCTTGCCACTTGTATCAATATTGTAATATTTCAAAAGTTCAACGATACCCGCTGGTGTGCAAGGTCTAAAACCCGGCAAACCTATTACAAGCCTACCAAAATTCTCTGGATGGAAACCATCAACATCTTTAGAAGGCAAAATTTTCAAAGTAACTTTAAGTTCATTAATATGCTTTGGTAATGGCAACTGCACAAGAATACCGTGAATTCTATCGTCATTGTTCCATTTATCGATATACTCAAGCACTTTACTTTCCGAGATATCATTGGGTAAATGTTCAACAACGGAATAAAATCCCAATTCTTCGCAAGCCTTTTTTTTCGAGTTTACGTAAACTTTCGAGGCAGGATTATCTCCTACAAGTAACAAAGCAAGACCCGGCACAATACGACGATTTGCTTTTAAAGACTTGGTTTCCTCTTTAATTCTACTTAGTATAGAATTCGAAACTATTTTACCATCGATTAATATCATACTCATTTATTTTTTGTTAAGTCGAAATTGTAAAGAATTCCAAAAGAAAGTATATCTATTTTCCCGAAATTATAATCAAAGTAGGAAGAAAAATTACCTAAATTAATTATAAAACCAACTGATAGTTTTAAATTTTTATCATTAACAATAACATTTTTGTTCATAGAACCAAATGGGTCTCCGTTATAACCAAGTTCTGGATTCTTCCTAAAAAAGTCATCAGAAAAATTATCTGGTGTGCCATTGTCGTCTAACCAAATCAAACCAAGTTGATATTGAACAGTAATGGGCAAATAATAAGTAAAATCTGTATTAATGTGTATATATTCATAACTTATCCCAGAAAACAACTCGAAAACTTTGGAAAGTTTTTTGCTAAAATGAAAGTTAGCATTGAAGAAATTTGCATTAGCATTTAATTTTGCATTTGTCACACCAATTGTGTTTTGAAGGTTAGTTCCTTGATAAGCAATTTGAATTGCAAAGTCCACAAAGGGTTCTCGTATGTATTGCGAAAGAGAATGTTTTAATCCAATTCCCCAGAAAGTAAATTTTCCAATGTTGGAACCCAAATCAATGCGAGGAACATAGCGAAGTGTTAATTCGGTGCCAAATAAGGAACCAATTTCAATTTGAGGCATTCCAGCAATAATTTTTTGAATATTTAAACCTTGGGGTAAATCAAAATTTTCTGGGAAATTCTCTATCGACTTGAATATTGTATCACGTAGATTTTCTGGAAGAAGGGGAAAAATAGGATTTTCGTTTAAAAGGGACCTAATAGTGTCACGATTAAAATAAAGCGACTTTTTCCCTTCTCCTAAAATCGTTGGGGCGCTTGCTGGGATTTGAAGTTTCTGTTTTCTTACCCCATCGTACATCAGCAACTTAAACGCCATATAAATCAAACCAGCTGTGTCCCTTACATTAACCTTTGGTGGATAGGATGAATAGTCTATAGTAATGTATGGAGAAAGTTTAGAAACAAGAGTAGCTAAGTTTTCGGGGTCGTATGGTTCAATCGGAAGTGAAGGAGAGTACTCTTTTTTACTGTCTGGAACAAAACCAAGCATTCCATTGACACTTAACTTTATGTAAAAATTGTTTTTGGTGTAAGGCACAAAAGCACTCGAAAAGAAACGAGCATTTGCAGTAGTATTTACAACCTCGACCATTGGTTGAAGGTATGGAACACCGTTAAGTTCAAAAATGTCCTTACTTAAAGAACGAGCTAGATGAATAGTCCAATCATTTGCCCGTGGATAATTTACTACTGCATAAGATTTGATGAAGGATAATAGAAAAAGCAACAGAAAAAAAATTGTTTTATTCACTATCACACTCCAATATCATTTAAGTAATTTCTTTTTAATTAAAACATAAAAAGGGAATGCAACTATGAGTATAACTATTATTTGAGCAATCCCGAAAATCATCTTTATAGCAATTCCCAACATTGCAAAAAAAGAATAAAAAATAATATAGGAAATTACTATGGACATTAAAAAGGCAATTAATTTTTTCAACCATTCAGGCATAAAACCTCCGAAATAAATTGCAAAATAATAAAAACTATAAATTCTTTGGGATTAACCTTACGAAATCTTCCCCAAAAATTAGAAATAATTTATTAATGTTTTCCTCGCTTAAGGAAAAATGAACATTTTCGGCAATAAATGCTTTTCGTTCACCATTATTAATTAAAATAAATAAAATCTTAAGGTTGGAGTTTAGAGAATTGCACATCGCAGCGAATTTTGTCAACTTTTCGGTAGCATCTTTATCAACTCGTAAGTAAATGTGGATTGAGTCGATGAACTTTTCCAAGGCTTCTTCGATTTGAATTATTTCGTTTACATAAACTTTCAAAGAATTTTCTTCCTTCAGCTCGCCTCTTCCGACAATTAATACAATGTTATCTTCGTTAAGAAGATGGTAAAAACGATTATAAGTCTCGCTCCAGATAACAAGTTCAGCTTTGCCATTAAAATCCTCGATGGAAGCAAAAGCAAATTTTTGCTTGTTTTTATCAATTTTCGTATCAATTTCTGAAAGTGAACCAATAATACGGACAATTGCACCATTTTGAAAATCCGAGGGATTAGACAAATCAACATTAGAAAGCACTTTCATTAAATTACGATATTTTTCAAGCGGGTGACCACTCAAATAAAAGTTTAAAAATTCCTTTTCGCGGGCCAAACGTTCTCGAAAAGACCATTCTTGCACTTCTGGAAGTTTGGGTTCGACGATAAATTCCTCTTGATTGGTAACCGACCAAAATAGAAAAGATTTTGTATCGGTTGCTTGTTCTTGAACTTTTCTCGAAAATTCAAGCGCTACATCAATTGCTTCGAACAAAGCAGCTCGCTTTCCATTTTCGATAGAATCGAAAGCACCAGTACAAACCAATGCCTCCAAAACCTTTTTGTTAACTACTTTCGGGTCGACACGCGAAACAAAATTGAAAAAAGAAGTAAAAGGCTTTTCATGTCTTGCCTTTAGAATTGTTTCTTCTACTCTTGTTCCGACATTTTTTATTCCAGCCAAACCAAAAAGGATGGTTTTGGAATCTAATGCTACAAATTTACAATAGGATTTGTTAACATCGGGAGGCAACACTTTTATTCCAAAAGATTTGGCTTCTTCTATTAATTTAGGAATTTGCTTGGGGTTGTTTATTTCAGCATTCAAATTTGCAGCAAGGAATTCTGCAGGATAATGTGCCTTCAACCAAGCAGTTTGATATGCTAAAATAGCATAAGCCAAAGAATGGGATTTATTGAAACCATAATTGGCAAACTTTTCGATTAAATCAAAAATTTCTTCCGCAATTTTTTCATCGATTCCATTTGTCCTTTTTGCACCTTCTATAAATGCCGGTTTCATCTTCATCATTTCCTCGACTTTTTTCTTTCCCATTGCCCTACGAAGGTTATCTGCTTGGGCAAGTGTAAAACCAGCAATATCGCGTGCAAGTTGCATTACTTGCTCTTGGTAAACTATTATCCCGTAGGTAGGTTTCAAAGAATTTTCCATAAGTGGGTGAATGTATTCAATTTTCCTCCTTCCATATTTCCTATCGATATATTCTGGAATATGCTGTAAAGGTCCGGGTCTATAAAGTGCATTCATATCGCTTAATTCCATAATATTGGAAGGTTTTAATTGTCTTAGATATTCTTGCATTCCAGAGGATTCAAATTGGAAGACACCTAATGTTTTACCTTGTGAGAATAAATCAAAAGTTTGCGGGTCATTGAAGTCAATTTTGTCTATATCAATTTTTATTTTATGATTCTTTTCGACCATACTAAGAGTTTCGTCGATAATAGAAAGAGTACGAAGCCCAAGAAAATCCATCTTAACCAAGCCTGCACTTTCGAGTTCGTTCATACTATATTGGGTTACAATTTCTATTTTATCCTCGTTGTCGACTTTCTGTACAAACAAAGGTACATAATCACTAACATCACCGGGAGCAATTACAACACCAGCAGCGTGAATAGATGTATGCCTATATAAACCTTCAAGAAGCAATGAAAACTCGATAAGCTGCTTATATTGCGGGTCTTCGTTATTTTTTAAGTCTGCTAAATCTGGGAGTTCAAGAGCATCGCTTAAAGGAGTAACTTTTCCCAATACCACTGGAATTTTACTAGTAATCCTATTGATTTCTTGATGGGAAAAGCCCAGAATTCTTCCAACATCCTTCAAAACAGCTCGCGAAGAAAGTTTTCCAAAAGTAATAATTTGTGCAACACAATTTTCGCCATATTTCTTTTTAACATAGTCTATCACCAAATCCCTTTTATCGTCGGAAAAATCTATATCAATATCAGGTAAACTAATTCTATCGGGGTTGAGAAAGCGTTCGAACAAAAGACCATACTTAATTGGGTCAATATTTGTAATACCAAGAGCATAAGCAACAATACTTCCAGCTGCAGAGCCCCTTCCGGGGCCTACTCGTACACCCATTTTCTTTGCTGCATTAACAAAATCGGCAACTATTAAAAAGTAGCCAGAAAACTTCATATTGCAAATTACATTCAATTCATAATCAGCTCGTTGTTTTATTTCTTCGGTTATTTCTTGGTACCTTTCCTTTAAACCCTTGTAGGTTAGTTCCCTTAAGTATTCATCTAAATTTCTGGCTTTGGAATCTGTGGGGATTTGAAATTCGGGCATAAATATCTTCTTCTCGAATTGAAGTTCACACTTGTCCGCAATTTCTTTTGTGTTTTCGATTGCGTCTGGAAATTCTTTGAACAAAGCAATCATTTCTTCTGTGCTTTTGTAATATAGTTGGTCCGACCTATACCTCAATTCGTGAATATTGACATTTTGCGCACCTTCGCTTACAGATTTTATACTTAGATAAACATTATGAGCAAGAGAATGCTCTTTCTTTATGTAGTGAACATCATTGGTAACAACAAGCTTGATATTAAGTTCTTTAGCGATTTTTGGTGCATAATTCAAGATAACTTCGTCTTCTGGCAAAAAATGATTTTGTAATTCAATGTAAAAATCATCCCCAAATAAGTCTTTGAAATATTTTGCTTCTTTTTTTGCTCTTTCTATATCACCATTAACAATATGGACATTTATAACTCCATTTATGCAACCAGAACAAGCAATTATCCCTTCGTGGTATTTTTCCAATAGTTCCTTGTCAATCCTTGGTTTATAATAAAAACCTTCAAGATGTGCTAATGTTGTTAATTTCATTAAATTTTTGTATCCAATTAAATCCTTTGCTAAAAGAAGTAGATGGTAGTAATTCTTTTTCTTAGTTTTGGATTTACCCGATGTCTTGTCGAAACGACTTCCAGTTGCAAGATATGCTTCGAAGCCAATAATTGGCTTCAAACCCTTTTTCGACGCTTTTAAATAAAACTCCATTGCACCAAACATAACACCGTGGTCTGTCAAAGCAACTGCCTTGTGACCATTTACTAATGCAGCCTCGATTAAGTCGTCGACAGTTGCAGCTGCATCGAGCATTGAGTAGTGTGTATGATTATGAAGATGAACAAAGTCCATTTTGATTTTCGATTTTTTTGCTAATCAAACAAAATTAAGAAAAAGATTTTCACAAGTAATTACAAAGAAGAAAATAAATTTTAAATAAAATACAAAAAATTAACAAAAATAAACAAGGGGTAAAACCCCTTGTTTTTTTAGTTTAGTTATTTTTGTGTAGTAAACTAACTTGTAGCTTTTTCTAATCGCTTCATTATGCTGAATATAAAAGCAGCGGAAATGAAGCAACAAACTACGAAAACTAACCAAACTTCCCAAAGTTCTATTTTATCCCAAAGAAAACTACCAACAAAAAGAAGTTTGTTTCCAACAGCGGTTGCAAGCAACCAGCCGCCTTGCATCAACCCTTGGAATCTTGAAGGGGCAACCTTTGATACAAAGGATAAGCCCATTGGACTTAGGAATAATTCTGCAATAGTTAATATTAGATAACTTGCAGTTAACCAATGTGGTCCAACACGCTCCCAAGTAGTAATCCCAGAAGTGTGAATAAAGTTCGGAGAAGGAAGTCCAATTGAACCAATTAACATAATTACAAAAGCAGAAGAAGCAATCAGCATTCCAATACCAATTTTTCGAGGTGTCGAAGGTTCCATATTTCGTTGTCGAAGATAATTGAAAAATGCCATAACTGGAAAAGTTAGAACAACAATGAACAAAGGATTAAATGCTTGGAACTTCTCCGGTTCTATTGGGGTTGTTGCAGGTGCGTTGCTAACTTTCAAATAAGTCCAAATACCAAAACCAATAAAAGCGATGAAACTAACAATTTTCTCCCAGGATTTTTTCAAAGTAAAAGTAAGAACCAAACCTACGATAGAAGCAATCAAAATAAGTAGATTCCCAAGATTAAAGAAAAGTTGGTCAATTTGTCCAACTTCTTTAACAGTATAATCTCTTGCAAAAAATGTTAACACAAGCCCATTTTGGTGGAAGGACATCCAGAAAAATATTACCACAAGAAATACAAGCAATAAAGAAACAACTCTTGGTTTTTCTTCCTTTGTCGAAGCAAAAAGTATCCAGGTTGCAAAAGCAAAGAACAAACCTACTGCTAACCCCAAAGCAAAGTTGTTGAAAACAAAATGGAATATTACAACAACAGCAACAAATACTACAATAGCAAACAAAAGCGGAACCAAATTTTCTTTAGTCAAGAAAGTCGACTTTTGTTCCTTATTAGCCTCTTTAACAACCTTTATTTTTTCTGGTAAAAATTTCTTGAATGACAAATAAACAACAAGGGAAATTAACATAGCAATTGCCGCAATTGCAAACGCCATATTATAACCGAAGGAAAATGCATCAATATATGATTGAGAAAATGTGTTTAAGTCGGTAAAATTAAATCCAACAGAGACCTTGCGAGCTAGATTCTCAAAATGAGCAATTTGAGTTGGGTCTGTCAACTTTCCACTTAAATAATTATGACAAAAAGCTGGAAGACTTGCATCGTGGAGGAAACCCCGAGTTTCGAGAATGTAATTCCTTATCCCAGTTGCAGCAAATGGAGCAAAAAAAGCACCTATGTTTATTCCCATATAAAATATCATATACGCTGTATCACGAAGTGGAGAATATTTCGGGTCGTCGTACATTTGCCCAACAATAGCTTGAAGATTTCCTTTAAACAAACCATTGCCAAAAGCAATAACAAATAGCCCAAGAACAGTGATTGGTAAGGTCATCCCCGGCAATGCAACAAGCACATATCCAATTAGCATTACAATAAGTCCAAACATCACTGTTGTTTTGTATTTACTCGTAAAATCGGCTATCATTCCGCCAACAAGTGCAAGTGCATAAATTGCAAAGTAGAACCAGCTATAAATATCTCCAGCTTTTTCGGCCGAAAGATTGTACTTTGCTTGAAGAAACAATACGAGCACTGCCATCATTGTGTAAAAACCAAATCGCTCTCCCATATTGGAGAAAAAGGCAACTACAAGGCCCTTTGGGTGATTTTTAAACATAGAACCCTTTTATTTTGTGAAACAATACTTAACCAAGAGTTAAAATAGGTATTATTTCCTCTTGAATGTCTCCGTACACAACAACTTCACCCTTATTTGTTATTACCACATCGATTTCGGAACGGAATCCAATCTTTTCTTCGGGTAGATAAATACCGGGTTCAATGGAAAAACAACTGCCCGGAATAATCTTTCTTTCATCCCGAGTTTCTAAATTATCCATATGTGTGCCGTTGCCGTGGACTTCCTCGCCAATATTATGTCCCGTTCGATGTGTAAAAAACTTGCCATAACCAGCATCGATAATAACTTTTCTTGCAGCATCATCAACTTCGAAACCAAATAGTGGAATATTCCTTTCAAACCTATCTTGAACAAGTTTTAATGCATTATTTCGTGCTCGAACAACAATATTGAAAATTTCAGTAAGCCTTTGTGGAACCGAGGTTCCAATGTATCCCATCCAAGTTATATCGTAGTAAATTGATTTTGGTTGGTCTAGTTTTGCCCAAAGGTCGAGCAAAACAAGGTCTCCTTCCTTCATAGTGTAACAATTCGTCTCAGTCGGTTCGAAATGAGGGTCGGCCGCGTGTTCATTTATTGCTACAATAGGTCCATCGTTGGTAATTAAATTAAACTCTTTAAATAACTCTAACATATAACAATGAATTTCGTATTCAGTAGGATTATCGCCATTCCTTATTCTTCGGGCAATTTCCATAAAAGCAAAATCTTTGACCTTGTGCATTAACTCCCCAGCGAGAGAATGAGTTTGGATTTCTTTGTCTGTTAAATGGGCTTCGAATAAACTAACAAGATTTGCACTTGAAACAACATCAATCCCCATACTTCGAACAAGTTCAACAGTTCCAGCATCAACATTAGAAACATACGGAATTGAATTACGTGGAGAATATTGCATAGCAATTCTTTTTGTACCAGACAAAATTTGTCGAAGGTGGCTATGCAATTCCTCCCAAGGTAAATAAACAAACTTTTCACCGGGGAGGTGGTCTAACTTCCAGGATTCAATTCGATGGACTAACTTTTTGGGAGTTCCATCTGAAGGAATAAAATAGAACCAACGCCGCGAAGTAAATCTTTTGGAATCGATTTCAAGAATACGAATTGCAATGGGGTCACGATTATGAAAATCATAAAAGAGCCAACCATCGAGCCCTTCGTTCTTCAGTTCCTTTTGTATTGCCTCTATATTCATACCCTCAAAAATATAATAAATAAAATTACAATTTACTAAATTCAATGTAATTTGAAGTATTTTTTTCATTTTCTCCTTCTAATAACAGTAGTCTTTAAATAGGTAAAAATTAATCTAATGATTATTTATTCTTAATAATCAAACAACGATTGTTTATTCATAATAACTAACAAAAAATTACACTTTATTTCCCTATGTAAAACAAAGAAAAAAACAACTATTTAAGTTATTATCAATTATGAATAAATTAATATTAGATAAAAAATCTATCAAATAAAAAGCAAAGAAAATAACCTTTTAAAATTAAAAAGTAATTCTTCAAAGAAATTTTTTTTTGTTCATAAAACATTTAGTCCCTCTAATAATTGAAAAAAGTGGTTATTAATTTAGTTAAAGAAAATTTTTACTACTCGCTTAAAATTTCAAAAATATTTGAAAAAAAATTTTACAGAATATTTAAGTAATACAATAATAATATATTGAACCCCATCCTTAATTTCAAAGTAATATTTTCAAAATATATAAAATATTTTCCTAAAAAATTTTTTGAAATAATCTGGACTAAAATATTTGTCTGATTTGACGATTTTACTCAAAATTATTAAACAACAATTCCGTCAATTTACTTTTTATCGTTAATAAAAAAGTTTGGAAAAAAACGAGATAATCGGTAAGGAATTTAAATGCTTGGACAAAGGCTTTGTCCGACTTGTTGATATTATGGGTGGAGATGATTCGATTGTCCAGGCTGCTCGTGTGTCCTATGGTAAGGGAACTAAAACCGTTTCCGAAGATAGGAATTTAATTCGATATTTAATGCGACATCGTCATACTTCCCCTTTCGAAATGGTTGAATACAAATTCCACATCAAACTCCCAATATTCGTTGCACGACAATGGATTCGACACAGAACCGCAAATGTCAACGAATATTCTGGTCGATATTCAATTATGCCCGACGAATTCTACCTTCCTTCGCCCGAAGATGTTCGAACACAAAGCAAAACAAACAAACAAGGTCGTTCCGATGAACCAATCCCCGAGGATATTGCAAACAAATTCATCGAAGACTTAAAAGATACACAAAACTTTCTCTACGAAAAGTACAATAGTTACCTTTCGCAAGAAATTGCCCGCGAACTCGCTCGAATAAATTTACCACTTTCCACCTACACTGAATGGTATTGGAAAATTGATCTTCACAATCTTTTCCATTTTCTGGAATTGCGACTACACCCTACTGCTCAATTCGAGATAAGAGAATATGCCAAAATTATCGCTCAAATTGTAAAACATACTTGCCCAATTGCATACGAAGCTTTCGAAGATTATAGGCTAAATTCAATAACTTTCTCTGCAAAGGAACTAAAAATTTTAAGTTCTATGATACAAAATAAAATACCGACAATCGAAGAGATGTTGGAAATAGGTTTAAGCAAAAGAGAAATCGAGGAATTTTTAATTAAAATTTCATCTATTAACAAACAAAAATAATTTGGAGGTATTATGTCCAGACTGTCTTATTTTTTGTGTTCTTTTTTTATAATAATATTCACTTCTTGTGCTTTTTCGCAATCCGACGAACAAGTAATCACAAAATTCGTAAACAAGCAAAAAGAAATTGCCGACAAATCGAAAATTAAAACTCTTTACCAAGAATTCAAAGTTTCGATGATGGGAATGGAAATTCCTAATAAAATTTGGATGAAGGGCGACAATATTCGTTTCGAAACATCATTTATGGGTCAAAACCAAACATTTATAGTTACTAAGGATGCTGGTTGGCAAATCCAGAATGGAACAACAACCGATTTGCCTACCGAACAACTCGAAGGAATAAAAAAGCAGATTATCAATCAAACTCTTGCTGGCAGCATAAATTTTAACGACGAAGAATTAGGAAGAGAAAAAAATAAGTATGAATTGCTTGGACTGGAAAAGATAAACAACCTCAGTTGCCATAAATTGAAGATTACACCTAAAGACACCACCGAAACTGGTAACGAAGGTACTTTTTGGTTCGACACTAAGGATTTTCTAATTCGAAAAATATCCTTCAAAGAAAAATCTATGGGACAAGAACAAAATATTGACATTTTAGTCAAAGATTATCAACAAGTAGGTGGTTTTACTTTCCCAAAGGTCGTTGAAATGAATGTGGGTGAGGGTCAAGATGTTAAAATAGAATTCAATACTGTAAAAGTCAACGAACCTATTGACGATAGTTTGTTCAAAAAATAATCAATAAAAATGAGAAATGTTTTTTTTATTTTCCTGCTTGTATTATTAATATCTTGTAAGGAATCCCCAGAATCGATAATCGAAAAAAACATTAAAGTTAGAGGCGGCAAAACCGAATTCGACAAAGTAAAAAACGTGTTTATGATTGTGAATATCAAAACTATGGGAATGGAACTCCCAGTAAAATTCTACATCATTCGCCCATCAACTATGCGAACAGAAGTTGAATTTGCCGGGCAGAAACTTGTTACTTTATTGCTACCAGATACAATTTTCGCAATTGTAGATGATAACATTACTCCTCTCCCACCCGATGCAAAAATAGAAATGCAAAAAAACCTTGAAAATCAATTGAATTACTTCCGCTCGGAACTAATGAACTTCACCCAACAAGGTGGAAAACTTGTTAGTGTTACAAAGGAAAAATATAAAGGAAAAGATGCACACAAATTCAAAATTTCCTATCCCGACGGGACCAACTCGTTCGTCTTTATAGACCAGAACTCATATTTGAATATTGGAACAAAAACACAAAAAATTTTAAATGGCGAGAAAGTTGAAACCGAAAGTGTATATTCAGACTATCGGAAAATTTCTGGTTTCTTAGTTCCCTACAAAACGGAAGTATTCAGCGGAAAAAATTTACTTGCAAGTATCCAGATAGACACAATCGCGATCAATGGTAAATTAGACCAAAAATTGTTCAAGTTGAACTAAATTAGTTGGAAATAAGTATTTAATTTACCAATAAACTTTTTTGCTAATTATTTTTTTCTTCGTATTTTTGTAACTCTTTAATTTTGATTTTTATTAAGAGGAGCGATGAATTACACAGGACCAAAAGTAAAACTATCGCGAAAACTTGGGTTGAACCTAACACCAAAAGCACAAAAGTATACCCAAAAGAAACCATACCCTCCCGGGCAGCATGGAAAAATGAAAAGAAGGGCAAAAATGTCGGATTATGCACGACAATTGCTCGAAAAACAGAAACTGCGCTTCCAATATAACGTTTCCGAAAAACAAATGGCAAACTATTTCGAAAAGGCTTCGCGAATCACTGGTAATACCGGAGAATTCCTACTTCAACTTCTTGAATCCAGGCTTGATGCACTTGTTTATCGTGCCGGTTTTGCACCCACAATTTATGCTGCAAGGCAATTGGTTACCCACGGACACATTTTGGTGAATGGAAAAGTTGTAAATGTTCCTTCTTATTCCGTAAGACCAAATTCTGTTGTTTCAGTAAAAGAATCAAGTAGAAAAATCCCAATGATTTTAGACTCTATACGAAGTGTTCAACCTCCACCATACATCGAGCTTGTAAAAGCTGATTTTACATTTAAGTATTTGTATGTTCCCCCAAAAGAGGAAATCCCAGTTATGGTCGAGTTGCCTCAAGTCGTAGAATACTATGCAAGGTAATTTTTTTGTTTAAGGTTAGGGTGAATAGTATGGAAATAGAAAATCTTAATAAAACAACACGCTCTGCAAAACAAAATGAAGTAGAAAGAAAATGGGTTGTTGTTGATGCAAGTGGGAAAACTCTTGGTCGGCTTGCTTCACAAGTGGCAAAATTAATTCGGGGAAAACACAAACCATATTTTACCCCACATATTGATTGCGGAGACTTTGTAATTGTGATTAACGCAGAAAAAGTATTAGTTGAAGGTAAAAGAGTAGAAAAGAAAGAATATTTTCATTATACTGGTTATCCCGGGGGCGAAGTCTTTCGGAAATTTAAAGATTTGATAAAGACAAAACCAGAGTTCGTAATTAGGCATGCAGTATGGGGAATGTTGCCAAAAAACAGATTGGGACGAAAATTAATAAACAAATTGAAAGTATACCGTGGTGCGCATCATCCACATCAGGCACAAAAACCACAATTTATTGAACTACCTTATTGAGAACTAAAGGGTAAAGATAAATGAAAGAAGCAACAGCAACAGGACGAAGGAAAACAGCAGTAGCACAAGTGCGGCTTGTTCCCGGCTCGGGAAAAATTCTAGTCAATGAAAGACCATTCGACGATTATTTTACTATTGAGTTTCACCGAATTCAAATTATCAAACCTTTAGAAGTAACAAATACATTAGGAAAATTTGATGTATTTGTTAAAACAAATGGTGGCGGAATTAGTGGCCAGGCTGGTGCAACTCAACTCGGAATCGCCCGCGCTTTGGTTGCTTACGAAGAATCTTTTAAACAAACTCTTAAAGAATTTGGGCTACTAACACGCGACCCACGAATGGTCGAAAGAAAGAAATATGGTCAGAAAAAAGCACGCAAAAGATTTCAATTTTCTAAACGATAAATTTTCAAACTACCATGTTTCGGGATTGCTTGTGTGTGGAGGCTTTTGCCTTTGAGCAAGCAAGTTGAACGAAACAGATGTTTAACACAAATGGAGTATTTATGACACACTATGTAACTATTGAACAACTTCTTGAAAGTGGTGCCCACTTTGGACATCTTACCCGCCGATGGAATCCCAAAATGGAAAAATTTATTTTTACCGAAAAAAATGGGATTCACATCATCGACCTTAGAAAAACCCAAATTTTAATCGATATCGCACGAGAATTTGCTTTCAATATCGCATCACAAGGGAAACATATCTTATTTGTTGGAACAAAACCACAAGCCAAAACTACTATCGAACGAGAAGCTCAAAGATGCCAAACCTTTTACGTCGTTGAACGATGGCTCGGTGGAATGCTTACTAATTTTACCACAATTCGACGCAGTATCAAAAGATTGAATACCATCGATAAAATGGAAATAGATGGTACTTTTGAAAAATTGACAAAAAAAGAAAGATTGCTTTTGATTCGCGAAAAAGAACGCCTTCGAAAAGTCTTTGGTGGTATTGAAGAAATGATGACAACACCATCAGCTCTATATATTGTCGATATAAAAAAGGAACATATTGCCGTAAAAGAGGCACGACTGTTAAATATTCCAATTATCGCAATTGTCGACACAAATTGCGACCCAGAACCAATTGATTATCCTATCCCCGCAAACGACGATTCAAAACTAACAATAGAACTTATTACAAGAGTAATTGCCGATGCAATTATCGAAGGTAAGCAAGTATATGCAGAAAAGACAAGAGAAATAATAGCAGAACCAAAAGTTACTGAAATAGAAGAAATTCCAGCCGAAACTCCCCCAGTAAAAACCAAACTCCGACCACGCAAAACTAAAAAAGGCGACGTTGGAGTTGGTGTCGGAGGAAAAACTCCAAAAATTGAATCTCTTGAAGAAGAACAAAGCACAGAAAGTTAATTTTTTGTTTTAATATAAAGGATAAAAATGGCAGAGATTACATCAAAAATGGTTGTTGAATTGCGTGAAAAAACTGGCGCAGGTATGGGCGATTGCAAAAAAGCACTGCAAGAAGCCGATGGCGATTTCCAACTTGCAATCGAAATACTTAGAAAGAAAGGAGCAGCCTCGGCAGAAAAGCGGGCAGGAAGAGAAGCAAAAGAAGGTATTATTGCTACCGCTGTTAGCCCCGATAATAAAATTGGCGCAATCGTTGAAGTTAATTGCGAAACAGATTTCGTTGCCCGTAACGAAAATTTTGTCAATTATTCCGAACTGGTTGCCAAAACTTTACTAAATAACAATGTCACAACTATTGAAGAATTGTTCCAATGTAAAGTAAACGGAGAAACTTTACAAGACTTCCACAACGAAATATTAGCCAAGTTCCAAGAAAACATTCGTGTTCGTAGAATAAAAAGAATTGAGACATCTGGATACATTTCTCATTATGTTCACGCAGGTAGTAAACTTGGTGTGCTTGTCGTTTACGACTTTGATAAAAAAGTAGAATTACCAGACGATGTTAAGACCTCCTTACGCGATATAGCAATGCAGGTTGCTGCAATGAACCCAATGTTTATCGACAGAGAGTCTGTGCCCCAAGAAGTAATTGACAAAGAAATTGAAATCTATAAGGAACAAGCAATTAATGAAGGTAAAAAACCCGAAATTGCCGAAAAAATTGCTCAAGGTCGACTTTCAAAGTTTTTCAACGAGCAATGCTTATTGGAACAAACCTTTATAAAAGATGGCAACCTATCTGTTCGAGAAGTTTTGAACAATGTCGAAAACACACTTGGATGTAAAGTTAAAATTTCGCAATTTGTTAGATATTACCTTGGTGAAGTAGAATAAATTTTATGGAAATTGAACCAAAGTATCGAAGGGTCCTACTAAAACTTAGCGGTGAAGCTTTAATGGGCGAAGGGATGTTTGGAATAGACCCTTCTGCCCTGAAATTTTTTGCTAATGAAGTGTTTGAACTACACAAACTTGGGGTACAAATAGGAATTGTCATTGGTGGCGGAAACATTTTTCGTGGACTTCAATCCGCAGCAAAGGGTATCGACAAAGTCTCGGGCGACTATATGGGAATGCTTGCGACAGTTATTAACTGCTTGGCTTTTCAATGTGCACTTGAAGAATTAGGAATTGAAACTCGCTTACAAACCGCTATTACAATGACAAGCGTTGCCGAACCATATATCCGAAGGAAAGCAATTCGGCATCTTGAAAAGGGACGCATAGTCTTATTTGGCGGAGGAACTGGACTACCAAATTTTACAACCGACACAACCGCTGTGTTGCGTGCAATTGATATCGGTGCAGATATCATTATTAAAGGAACTAAAGTTGATGGAATATTCGACTCCGACCCAATGAAAAATCCAGAAGCAAAACTTTTGAAACTTCTTACCTACAACGAGGCAATAATTCACAATCTTGCTATAATGGACCAAACTGCTTTTACTCTTTGTCGTGACCACAATATTCCAATTGTTGTCTTGAATATCAACAAGAAGGGGAATCTTGTTCGTCTTATTAAAGGAGAGTCTGTAGGTTCAATTGTTACAAACTAATATTTCGGGGGAAGTATGGAACTTGATGAAATTATTTCGAAAACAAAAGAGCAAATGAACAAGTCGTTGGAACATTTTAAACAACAACTTACAAAAGTAAGAACTGGCAGAGCAAATGCTTCTATTCTCGAGAACGTCAAAGTTGATTACTATGGTACTCCTACTCCCGTAACACAAATTGCAACTATCAACGTCCCCGATGCAAAAACTATTATTATTCAACCTTGGGATACTTCTATTATTAACTCAATTGAAAAAGCAATTAAGCAATCCGATTTAGGTTTTAATCCAGTTAACGACGGTAGAGTACTAAGGATTCCTGTTCCCCCACTTACCGAGGAAAGAAGAAAAGAAATTGTAAAATTCTGTAAAAAATTAACCGAGGACGCTAAAATTGCAATAAGAAATATCCGCCGAGACCAAATCGAAGTAATACGCAAAGCGGAGAAAGAAAAAGAACTTACAGAAGACGATAAGAAAGTTGGGGAAGAGAAAATCCAAAAAGTAACAGACGAATTTATTAAAAAAATCGACGAACTATTTTCTTTAAAAGAAAAGGAAATATTAGAAACTTAGTTTCTCTGTTCAAATTCATAATATTTCATTATTTGCTTTCTGAATGTTATCAACACGAAAGATTTTTGGTTTCGTACGTACAAATTTAGTTCTTCGTAAAACCAGATAATATATACCTAAAAGGGCAAACGAAATCACTACGGAAAAAATTGCATTGTTTGTTAATCCCATTAAAATAGATATAGAAACAACAAGAATAACCAATGGTAGAAGGTATAGAAAAGTAGTTACTTTTACTAATTGCTTACCAAAAAGTTGGACTTCTACAGTTTCTCCGACATTAATATCAATTTCGCTCTCAAGTTCCAAAAGGTTTTCTCCCTTTTGAGTTCTATGACAGAGTAGCGACATACAAGTATCACATTCAGGTTTCTTGGGTACTGCAATTTTAATCCGATTTCCCAGTTTCGAAACAACAATTCCTTTTTCAATTAAGACTTCCATTACCTTTAGCTTTAATTTTTGTCAAAGCACCAGTTTTGCAAATCTCTACGGGAACAGTTTCGAGGTTTTTAATTTTTTCAATATTAATTCTCGCAAGGTTGTCCAAAATTGTTACTGCGCCATCAAGTTTTCTTGCACAAACTCCACAACCATTGCAAGCAACTTTACAAACTTGGCTGGATGTTTTGGGGTCGTCTAAATTTTTGCATAAAACTAAAACATCAACATCGACTGGATATAATTCAATCACATTTCTTGGGCAAGCTTGAACACACATTCCGCAACCAGTACATAACTCTTCTATCACAACTGGTAATCCATTGTTATTCATAACTATTCCACCAAATGGGCAAGCTAAAACACAATCTCCACCACCCAAGCACCCATAAAAGCATAGTTTTTCGCCGCCAGAAAGATAATGCATTGCTAAGCAAGTCCTAGGACCAAGATATTCAGTATCCTTTTTAACTGCTTCAGCATTCCCTCCTTTGCAAAGCACACGAGCAACCATTTTCGTAGTGGTTTCCACTTCTATTCCTAACAACTTTCCAATCTCATTTGTATTTTCGGGGTCGTTAACTGGACATTTTGTAGGTTTTACTTTTCCTTCTACCACTTTAGTTGCAAAATCGTAGCAACCAGCAAAACCACATCCACCACAGTTAGCACCGGGTAGAAGTTCGTTTATCTTGGAAATTAATGGATTCTCTTCGACACGAAGCTTCTCATTTGCAATTGCTAAAAAAATAGAAAAGAATAAACCCAAACCACCCATAGTCAAAATTGATAACACAAGTTGACTTTCCATATTCCTTCCTCCTCAGTTTTTACCAATATCATAAAAAAATTTATTAATACCTTTTGAACGAAATAATTTTCCATTCTTATCGACGATAAGCGCCTCGGCATCATTAATTTGCTCTATTAATTTCATTCCATCGATTGGGCCTAAAACGAAAACAGCAGTAGCCAAGGCATCTGCGTCAATTGAATTTTTTGTAATAATCGTAACGCTTTGACACTCATCGGCAACCTTTCCTGTTATAGGGTTGAAAATATGGTGTATTCTTTTGCCATTATTAATCCTATATCTCTCGTAGTCGCCACTTGTTGCTATCGAACCATCTCTTAATTTTATTACCCCAAGCAAAGCCTCCTTATTTCTCGGATGTTGGACACCAATTTCCCACTCCTTCCCCGAACACCTAACTTCTCCACCAGCGTTGACCAAAATAGAATTGAAACCAAAAGATTTGACAATTTCAAACATCCTATCGACAGCGTAACCTTTTGCAATTGCCCCTAAATTTATTCTCAAGCTTTTCGGTTTTATTATTTTTTTATCATTAGTAAGTCTAATCAACTTCCAATTATTTTCGGATAGATAACGCCTGATAATATCATCTGGAATATCCTCTGCGTCTGTACTTTCGAAACCTAATGCCCGAATAATATTACCAATTGCTGGGTCGAATGCCCCATTACTTAATTTGTTGTAAAACTCACACTTTTGAAATAGGAAATAGGTTTCATCATCTAATTGAAAAGTATCTGAATTATTGACCAAGTTCAAATAAGAATTAGGTTTATGAACTGTATACTTGTCGTTAATTCTTTGTACTTCGGAAAAAGCGGAATCGATTGCTTTATCAGCCAAGGATATATCATTGGTTTGAATTTGAATTTCAACAGTAGTCCCCATCGACAAAATAGTGCGTTTATGTATAGTATCTCTTGAACTACACGAGAAAATTAGAATTAACAATATAAAGAAACACACCGGTCTCATAACACCACTAAATAGTAATCATACCAGCAAATCCCATAAAAGCAAGAGCAAGTAAACCAGCAGTAATTAATGTTATAGGAACACCTCTCATAGCTTTGGGTACATCAGCCAAGTCTAATTCTTCGCGAATACCAGCCATCAGAACAATAGCAATTGTAAAGCCAATACCAGCCCCGAGGCCGTAGAAAATGCTTTCAAGAAAGTCGTAGTTCTTCATTGCAATGAATAGTGCTAAACCCATAATCGCACAATTAGTAGTAATCAAAGGTAAATATATCCCCAAGGCTCGGTATAATGGTTGGCTCACCTTTTTGATTACCATCTCGACAAATTGCACTAAAGAAGCAATTACTAAAATGAAAGAAACTGTTTGCAAAAAGTCTAAATGGTATGGAATTAGCAAATAGTTGTTGACCAACCAACTAACAATAGCAGTTATTGTCATAACAAAAGTAACAGCAATACCCATCGAAAATGCTGATGAAATTTTGTTCGATACCCCAATAAAAGGGCAAATACCTAAAAAATAGGATAAAACAAAATTGTTTATAATTGCAGCAGAAAGAAATATCAATATCAAAGTCATTCTTTCACCTTCTCTTGGTTATTATCAACATACTTCTTGATAATTTTTTCTCTTTTTCTTTGCTCTAATGAAATAGAATAGAAATTAGCAATACCAAATAAGAGACCCAAAGTAATGAAGGCGCCAGCAGGTAAAATCATTACCAAAATGGGAGCAAAGCTATCTGGGAGTATTTGAATTCCAAGAATTGTTTTCGAGGCAAGTATTTCCCGAATTCCACTTAAAACCACCAAGGCAATAAAGAAACCAGTACCCATACCTAAAGCATCCAACAAGGACCTAAAAGGCGAATTTTTTGAAGCAAAAGCTTCGGCTCGTCCAAGAATGATACAATTGACTACTATCAAAGGAATAAATGGACCTAGTGCTTTGGATAAATCGGGGTATGACGCTCTCAAAACATAATCTGCTATTGTTACAAAGGTTGCAATAATAACAATATACGAGGCGATACGCACTTGATTTGGAATTATTTTTCTAATTAAAGAAATAATCAAACTAGAAAATACTAAAACGAACGTAGTTGCAAGAGCCATACCAATACCATTAACGACAGAAACAGTTACTGCAAGAGTTGGACACATACCCAGAACTTGCTTCATTACTGGATTTTGGTCCCATAAACCTTTTAAATATTCATAAGTGAATGTATTTGACTTTGCCATATCAAATGACTCCTTTTTGTTTCAATTCTCGCAGCTTATTAATCCCATTATTAAGAATTTCGACGACCGATTTAGATGAAATAGTTGCAGCAGTTATTGTTTGGATTTGATTAGATTTCGTTGGTTTGGACCCCTTTATCCATTCAATTTGTGGAAAAGTAACTAAGTTTTCGAACTGTTTCAAAAAAGGTTCCTCGGTAATTTTTGTTCCTAAGCCAGGTGTTTCTACTTGTTCAAGTATTTCAACTCGGGAAATCACATTTAATGAATCGTTCAAACCAACTATTAATCGAATTTTCCCTTGGAAACCATTTCCTTCGTATGGAAAAGCATAACCAATTGGATTATTATTCTGGTCGAATACTTGATATAATTCAAAGTCGATATTCTTAATTTGTTTGTAAGATTTTGCTTTCGGTTGGACACGAAAAATTGCTTTTTCGGTCTCTTTTGCTCGATTAATTGCTATCTTTGGATTAGCCCACGAAGCTATTTCGGACAAGGCAATCCCAGAAATTACAGCAATTACAGTCAACACAACTATCATTTGGATTACGTTTTTCATTTTGCCTCACCAAATATTTTGGGTATCGTATATCGATTTATGAGTGGTGTTGCGGCATTCATTAGCAAAATAGCATACATTACCCCTTCGGGAAGGCCACCAAAATTTCGTATTACAACAATTAAAAGTGAAATCGCAATTCCATAAAGCCACATTCCTTTTTTAGTTATTGGGGAAGTAACCCAATCGGTTGCCATAAAGAAAGCCCCAAAAAGAAACCCACCCGAAAGAATATGAAAGAGAGGATTTGCATATTTTGTAGGGTCGATTACCCACAAAATCCCTTGAAAGCAAACCATCCCAATAATCATCGACAATGGTATTTCCCAATTAGCAACGCGAATTATAATTAAAAATAACCCACCTATTAGGATGGCAAGTGCTGATGTTTCACCTAGTGAACCAGACACATTTCCAAAAAACAAATGGGAAACATCGGCAATAACTTTTTCGAACTTAAATTGAGCCAAAGGAGTTGCCGAAGTCACAGTATCGACAGCTAACTTGGGTTTAACCCAAGTAGTTGTCTCAACCGGAAACGAAGCTTGCAGAAACGCCCTACCAACTAATGCCGGATTGAAGATATTAAAACCTAATCCACCAAATATTTCTTTTCCTATTCCAATTGCAAAAATTGAACCAAGAGCACAATGAGAAAGTGGATAATTTGGTGGAAGTATCAAACCAAGAAGCAAACCAGTTAAAAATGCACTACCATCCATTATTGTTATTTTCTGCTTCCTAAGTTTCTTTATGACATACTCTGTGGCAACGGAAAAGACACAACAAGTACCAATAACAACTAATTGATAAAAGCCAAAAAATATTACAGAAGAAATGATACAAGGAATCAATGCAATAATGACATAGTACATTGCCTTTTCAGTAGTAAAAGGAGATTTGATATGCGGCGAACTTCCCAACTTCAATCTTTTTTCCTGCAGACTTTCAACTGTTTGTTGTTCCATAGACCTACAAAACCCCCTGTTATGAAATTTTTAAGTTTTTTGCTTTATTCTTTCCAATCCTAACGAAATGAACAATTGGAACATCCGAAGGACAATTGTATTGGCAAGTTCCACATTCCATACAATTCATTATTCCCAACTTTAAAGCCTCTTCGAATTTTCCAAATTCAGAAAGGCGAGCTAATTTCGTTGGATATAAATTTATCGGGCACACCTCTATACATTTTCCACATCTAACACAATTTAGGCTTTCCCCCCTACGGGTCTCTTTTTCAGTAAGAACTAAAATTCCAGAAGTAGCTTTGATAACTGGTGTTCTTAGATCAAAAACGGGAACGCCCATCATAGGTCCACCAAAAATAATTCTGGAAGCATCCTGTTTTAGACCCGAGCAGTAATTTAGGATTTCTTGAATTGGCGTTCCAATTTTAACAATTAAATTCTTGGGCTCGACAACTCCTTTCCCCGAAACTGTTAAAATAGCTTCGATTTGGGGTTTCCCTTCTACAACTGCTTGATAAACCGAAAGAGAAGTTGCAACATTTTGAACAACTACTCCAACATCAAGAGGTAATTTCCCCGCGGGAACTACTCTTCGCAAAGTTGCATAAATTAACATTTTCTCCGCACCTTGCGGGTATCTTGTTTTTAAAACATATAGTTTTATTGATGGTTCAGATAAAAGATATTTATTTAGTATTTCTATTGCTTTCGGTTTATTATCCTCTATACCAATTATTGCTTTTTCTACCTTTAAAGCCTTCATAATTAGTTTAACCCCAGCAAGGAATTCATCTGTTCTTTCTAAAATGATACGGTAATCCCTTGTTAGGTATGGTTCACACTCACAAGCATTAATAATTAATGTGTCGATTTGCTTATCCTTCGGTGGAGTAAGTTTAACAAAAGTTGGAAATGAAGCACCACCCATTCCAACAATACCAGCCTCTTTCACCCTTTCAATAATTTGTTCAGAAGTAATTGTATATGGGTCTAAGGGTTCAAAAAACTGCTTAGTTTCGGAATCTTCTGGGGTAATTATGATGGACTTTTTTGGAAAACCAAAAGGTGAAGGCACCGATTTAATATCCTTTACAACACCATTTACAGGACTATGTATTGGTGCGGAAATATACCCAACTGGTTGAGCGACGATTTGTCCAAGAACAACCTTGTCTTTTTTCTTGACAATAGGAACTGCTTCGTTACCCAAATGCTGTTGCAGCGGTAAGATGATTTCTTTTGGCAAGGGCATTATTTCCAAAGGCTTAGACTCTGTCAATTCTTTCCATTCTTTCGGATGTACACCGCCTTTGAATGTATCTTTTACTACTACAAATCCATTCATCACTTCCATTTTCATAATCTCTCTTATTAATTAACAACAATTTTGTTACAAAAAAAATACTAAATTAAGAATACAAAATTTCTTAAAAGCCTATATTGGGCTAGGATTAGTCAATATGTGGTATTTGGTGGACAGGTATTTTCTGTAACTAATTATGAATTTTATACTTAAAAATAAAATATTTGTAATTCTTTTCCTTAAAACAATTTTGATATTATCCAAAAGAAAATTTATAAGAACTATTACTTTTTTATGAAAATTATTTAGTTACTATTTTCCTGCAAAGTTTAAGAAAAAGATAATAAAAAAATATTAATACTTAACAAAATGTGCGCGATAATTCTTATTTAATGTCTTAACATTTAAAAGATAAACCCCAGAAGCTATATTATTTATTTGCACCATTGGATTGGAGGTTGAAAGAATCAAATTTCCAAAAATGTCGTAAACATTTATTTCAAGAATTGGGTCAGAAGAAGTTACCAATAACCAATCCGTTGCTGGATTTGGAGTTATTGCAAATTTTGAAGATTCTAACTGTTCATCCACGGAAGTTACTAACTGAAGTAAACGAAGTACATCAAGTTTCCCCCAACCAAAATTGTTGTTCGGGACTACACCAGTGTATGAATCCTTCCTTGCAGAAAGCTTCAACAAATTAATAATTTCATCCACTGACAAGTTAGGATTTTGTTCAAAAAGTAAAGCAATAGCTCCAGCAACTATTGGAGCAGACATACTTGTTCCGGACATACCATAGTAAATTCCGGATGGGTCAATGAAGGAAGAATCAATATAATCCGGGCTTGTTGAACTCGATAAAGCAGAAAAGACAAGCATTCCTGGTGCTGTAATAATAGGTAAGATTCTCCCATCTCTACTTGGACCACGACTGCTGAAACCTGCTAATTCCCAAAGGTGATAAAACTGGCTCCAATCTTCGAATTGGCCTAATATATTTGTGAATTTGTTCTTCGATACATATGCTCCAACACTTATAATTTTCTTCCCATCAGCAGGAGAGCCAACTGTCATTGCATTGTTGGGTGGAAATCCTGGAAACCGAGCTGGTAATTGCTGCTGACTTTCAATTGGAATAGAAGACCAAGAATCAAATTTACCATCTTTCTTAACAACAAAAACAATCGACCAAATATAGTCCTGAATAGGCAAATTCGATATTCCCTCATTAGAAATTAATATCAAAATATTTTCGGAGTTGTTATATATTTCATTTGATATAGATACTAAACCTACAAGAGTATTGTTCGTATCGAAAATTTGAGCTTTATCCACAACATTTTTTACAGAAAAACCTTTCTCTCCTAAAAATTTCTTACTATTGGGTGAATATATCCCCACATAAACAGAATCAAACACACCTACATCGGACCAAATATCGGAACCAAAAAGAAAATAATCGGGGATATCTGGACATAATTCGGGAGCATAATCACAGAGATTATATGGATATAATAGCAATTCGTAACGTTTTCCTTGTTTTACTTCCCCACCGGTATGTATGAACATTTCACCTTCGTTACCTGCAGAAGCAACGATTGCACGTCCTTTCTTTTCGGAAGCTAAATTCGAAAGTGCTTTACTTAATAATCCCTCACCATCGTGCGAACCAAACACTAATCCTAAACTTAAATTGATAACGCAAGGTTTACCCAATTCATCAGCCTTGCGAAAAATATAATTGCAAGCAGAAAGAATATCGGCATCAGAAAAAGACCCCGATTCATTTTTTTTAACTCCATTGACAATTACAAAATCCGCATTGGGAGCAATTCCCTTGAATTCGTTTTTTCCTTTTCCATTTCCACCAGCGATTCCAGCAACGTGGGTACCGTGACCATAAATATCCTTTTGTAAAACGCTATCTAAGCTGTTGTCTATCTCTTTTTTTGTGTATTCCCTACCCCAATCAAATCCATCTGGTGGTTTTGGTGAGACTGTTTCCGACATATCCCATAAATACAAAACCCGTGTCCCATTCTCATTGTTAAAATCGGGATGAAGCAAATCTATCCCAGTATCTAAAATTCCAATAATTACTCCTTTGCCAGTAAAAGAACGAGGCAAGTTTATTCCATTATGAGCAAAGCTTGCACGAACATTATTTCGAGCAGAATCAAGAGTAAGTTTATATTTCCTACCAAAAGAAATCCTGCTTACAGATTCGTTTGAAATCAGCTCAGGTAATTTATCCAATGGGACTTTGACAGCAAAAATATTTCCACCATTAGATAAGATTTTATAATTTTCAAGGGTAAAGTTGTTCGAAGAACTTACTTCAATTAGACAAGTTACAAAGATTTGGTTCATATTAACTTCGAAAGGATATCCAATTTGCTTGGCAACTAACACTGCATCTGTTTGTTTAATATTTTGAAAATTACTCAACAATTTTTTCGAAAATGCATCGAGTTTGCTAATATTTTCATTAGCAAACAAACTGAATGAGAAAACTATGAAGATAATACAAATAGTAAATCTTTTCATATATCACCTAAATTATTTACTTTCTTTCAATTGATAGTCGTGCGAAAGACTTATCCTATGGATAAAATCGAAACGCGAAGCTTTGTGTAGCGACTCCACATCTCCTTCAACTATAATAATATTACCAGCGGAGGTAACAACCTTTAAACCAACCCGTTCAAGTTTATCCTTTATAATAAAATCCAAATTTTTATACATTTCAATTACGCAGCGAATAGGTTTATTTGTTTTGGAGTATTCCGGACTTTTCATTACTAATTTTAATTTGGCATCAAACTTGTCTTCAAAAGTTTTCGAAACTTCTTTTTTTACGCAACTAAACAAAAAAAGTGAAACTATTCCTAATATTATATAAAAAAATCTCATAAAAAGACCTTTATTTTGCCAATATTAAAAACTGGGTTCTTCGGTTCAACGCTCTACCTTCTTCTGTGTCGTTCGGAGCAATGGGTTGGGACATCCCAAAGCCACGCCAGCGTAGACGCTTGGGGTCGACACCTCTTTCAACAAGAGCATCATACACTGCCTTTGCTCTTCTTTCTGATAATCTTTGATTGTATTCAATTGTACCAACATTATCTGTATGACCTTGAATTTCGAGCCGGAGTTTTGGTCGGGACATCATTTGGTCGACAATCTCATCGATAATTGCAAAAGATTCCGGTTTGATGTCCCACTTATCGAAATCAAATAGAATTGGCCTAACAAAAGTATCACCAGAATCTCGCCACAACTCGGAAGTATCGTAGAAGCCTTCTGCCCAAAGTGAGTCTTTGCGCCCGGGAATATCCAAGTGGGAAAGAACACGGTGATAGCCCCAAAACTTGGGAGGCTTGTATGTTACAAGATAGTAGTTCCTGAGGCTCATATAAATATCCATAAAAATTCGCTTTAATTCATCTTTCGAGTATGCTTTGTAAAATTTCCCACCAGTGTTAAATGCTATTTCTTGAAGATTTTCATCTATTGAATAGCCGAATGCAACGGTAAATATGTGCACATTTAATTTTTTTGCAAGTGAAATTATCTGGCTCACTTTTACCCGGGAATAATTATCGTCTCCGTCCGAAAAAACAACTATTAAACGTGGAGCAAAGTCATCCGAAAAACTATTAAACATTTCAATGCTTTTGTAAATTGCGTCGAATAAACCGGAATATAAACCAAAACCTTGAGTTCTCTTTAACCTAAATTGCTCAATTAAAGTATTTTTATTCGTTTCGAAAGGGATTTTAACATCGAAATCTTTATTAAATGTACAAAAGGCAATTCTATCATTAGGATATTTTAGTGAAATGAACAACTCTGTACCTTCGAAAATTGCGTTTGTCACCCCACTCATCGACCCGCTATAATCAACAGTGAGCACAATATTATATGGAATAGAATCAGAAGCCCCAAATTCACGAACCTTGAATTCTTTGATTGGGTTGTGACGAATATTATATACTTTTCCTAAATATTCTTCAAGGAAATTAAAATAAATGTGTTGTCCTTTTTTATATGGCTCTGCCATTTGAGAAACAAAATATCCACTATCGTCGTAAACTCTGGTATATAATTTAACGGTATCGGGGTACTTACTAATGTCAATCCTCCAAATATCATAACGAAGCTTGTTGGGATTGACCGAATCAATAGGCTTAACCCCACCAAGGAAAATTGTAGAATAATTACTATCGGGTGTATCCCATACTTCGTTTTGTAAAGCAAAATCTCTTGGTCTTTTTGTTGTTGAACAGGATAGAAAGATGATAATAAAAAAAGTAAAAAGAAACCTTGGTATTTTCATATCACATAATTTTTTAAGTAAGATTGACGAGTAAGGAGTCCAAAAATTTATTGAGATACAATCTCTACCAAGGTTGCATCTTTTTCCACAGTTTGACCTTCTTGAACAAAAACCTTCTGAACAAACCCAGAAATTGGGGAGGCAAGAGCATTTTCCATTTTCATAGCTTCGATAATTACCACTTTATCGCCTTTTTTCACCTGTGCCCCTTCGCCGACTAATACTTTTACTACCAATCCGGGCATAGGAGCACGCACCTTTACTTGACCTTTTTGTTCACCTTCTTCTTTTGCAGCAAAGGAACGAAGCAAAAGCAGCTTTTCGTCTAAAACTTCGGTATCAAAAGTGTACCCATCGATTGAAATTTGCGTTAAGCCATTTTCTTTCTTTCTAACTTCGAAAGTAACAACTCGATTATTGATTTTAGCGGAGTAAACTCCGGGAGATAATGTTTTCAATTGCTCGAAAATATACAACTCGTTATCAACAATTACTTCGTGGGGATTTGAACCCAATTCACAAGTAAAATCTTTTTCGTCGATTTTTACAAAAAACTTTTCTTTCCCCATAGCCTTCCTATAAAATTTCTGAATAAAGGTAAAGAAACATTGCTATAATAGAAACACAATCATTTAAATCTTTTGGGTCAATTTTGTCGGGAGTATCTTTATGGGAATGGTGAAACCAGAAATACTTTCCTTTGTCATCTGTTCCTAATGAGCCACCGGGATAACCTAATTTCATCATCGGAGAAATGTCGACCCCACCACCACCTTTTTGTATTTCAACATTTGGATAAAACTTGGAGAAATAATTTTTAAAATCAACTATTTTTTCCCAAAGTGTGTCGGGTCCGGTAAATCCTATCCTATTTGGGGGAAAAATTCCCGAATCGAACTCGAACAATAATTTATGGTTTTCGTATTTATGTAATTCTGCGTATTTTTTCCCACCTTCTAAACCATTTTCCTCGTTCACCCAAAAAACAAGTCTTAATGTCCTTTTGGGTCTAATACCAAGTTCTTTAAATGTTTTCAAAACATACCACGAAGCAACACAACCTCCTGCATCATCGTGTGCACCACTACCAGCATCCCACGAATCTATATGACCACCAAAAGCAATTATTTCATTTGGAAAAACAGAGCCCCGAATCTGGGCAATTACATTACGCGAAGGAGAAAAACCCTCGTCTCGTGTCAATATTTTTAAAAACAATTTAGGAACAATCCCTCGCCTTTGAAACCGTTCTAAAAGCAAAGCGTCTTCTTCGGTAATTGAAGCAAAAGGTATTTTAGTAACAGTATCCTCGTAATGCATTACCCCAGTATGCGGATTATTTAAAGACATTGGAGACACTGGGCGACACAACGCAGCAACAGCACCGTATTGAGCTGCTTTTACAGCGCCCAACCAACGATATTGAACAGTCTTTCCATAACCTTCGTACGGTGGGTTATACACAACTATTTTCCCCTTGACACTCCCTTTATTTTTTTCTAAGTCCTCGAAACTATTTACAACAATTACTTCGGCTAAAATTCCAGTATCGGGTGTGGAAACGCTCCCTCCATATGCCATTATTGGTAATACTTTTCGCCTTGGGTAAACTATTTCGCAATCTTCGTGAACCCTAACCCACTTTGGAACCATTACTTGTTCGGACCAAACACTATCGTATCCTTCCAATCGTAATTTATTTTCAATCCAATCCACTGATTTCTCTAAATTCTCGCTTCCGCTCAAACGAGGTCCAAAGTTATCACACAATTCTGCAAGAGTGTTCCAAGCATTGTAATTTCTATGGGTATGGTCGTATATTCTTTGCAAATTCGAAAGAATAATATCAACAAAATTTCCATCTTTAGAAAAAAGGAAAGTAGAAAAAGCTAAAAATAGCACCAAAAATATCTTCAAAAACCTTATCATAAAAAAATTGAAATAAAAATACCAAATTATGAAATTTTAGTCATACTTAAAAAATTACCTATAAACCCTCGAAAAATTTTTGCCCTCAAAATGGTATCAAATGAAAATTTTTTATAAATTAGTTTTTTTTTATTTATATTTATGAAAAAAATCAAATTAAAGGAGCGAATTCGCTTCGAGTTTGACAATTTGATGTCCAAAGGTCCTTTACCACCGTTCCTTCTACTTTTAATTTCGGGTTCAATTTTTATTGTAATAATTGCACTAATTATTTACACCTTTGATATTGTTCCAACCGAAAAAGGTGTTGTCCTTGGTCTAACGAGTAAAGATAATTACAATTTTTTTGATGTTCTTTGGGTAGTTATCCTAAGAACACTCGATGGAGGTGTAATATCCGAAGACCCAATCGACTTTTTCTTCCTTGCTTTTATGCTACTTTCAACTTTGTTCGGTTTATTTATGCTTGGTGTCTTTATCGGTGTCGTTAGCAGTGTGGTAATGGACAAAATAATGGAATTGAGAAAGGGAAGAAGTTTTGTACTTGCAAAAAACCACACTGTAATTCTTGGTTGGTCATTCCAAGTGTTCCAAATTATTTCTGAATTGGTAATTGCTAATGAAAACCAAAAGAAATCGACTATTGTTGTGCTTGCCGAAAAAGACAAAGTCGAGATGGATGATGAAATTAGGTCAAAAGTTGGTAACACTAAAAACACAAAAGTAATTTGTAGGACTGGAAATCCCATTGACTTAAGAGATTTGGAAGTTGTAAACCTTAACCAAGCAAAATCAATAATTATTATTGCACCCGATGTCCCCGAACCAGATTCTTATGTGATAAAAACAATATTGGCAATTACAAACAATCCAAATCGTAAACCATTACCAGAAAAATATCATATCGTCGCAGAAATACGCCATCCCCGGAATGTTCCCATTGCTGAAATTGCTGGGCGCGACGAAGTACAACTTGTCGTCTTCGATTATGTTGTTTCTCGTATTATCGCGCAAACCTGCCGTCAACCAGGTCTTTCGGTTGTTTTTACCGAACTTCTTGACTTTAAGGGCGACGAAATTTACTTTGCTTATGAGCCAGCAATCGTTGGAAAAACTTTCGTCGAGGCAATGTTTGCTTATGAAACTTCTACAATCATAGGGCTTCGAAAGAAAAGCGGCGAAATTGTTATTAAACCACCTTTAAATACAAAAATCGAAGAGGGAGATAAAATCATAGCAATTTCCGAAGATGATGACACAATTATTCTTTCTGGATTACTCGATTACAAAATAGACCCCGGTGCAATCCGAACCGAACCAGAAACCAAAGAAAGGAGACCCGAAAATACCTTGATTCTAGGTTGGAATAGGCGAGCTCCTTTAATAATTAGCGAACTTGATAAATATGTACTTAAAGGTTCTAAACTTGTAGTAGTAACAGATTTGGCATATGTAGAAAGAACAATTCTCGAAATTAACTATGAACTACAAAATCACGAAATTTCTTTTATCTATGGTGATACAACCGATAGAAGGGTCTTGGATAACCTAATTGTTGAACAATTCGACCATATTATAGTGCTAAGCCAGACAGAAATGCTCGATGTTCAATCCGTCGATGCAAGAACTTTAAGTACCCTTTTACATTTGCGCGACATAGCCGACAAAATCGAGCACAAATTTTCAATCGTAAGTGAAATGCTCGACGACCGTAATCGCGAACTTGCAGAAATTACCCACGCCGATGACTTCATTGTTAGTGTCAAACTCGACAGTTTAATGCTTTCACAAATTTCCGAGAACAAGGAACTTAAAACAATTTTCGAGATATTATTTAGCGCAACAAATCCTTCAATTTTCATCAAACCTGCTGAATATTATGTAGAATTGGGTCGTCCAGTCAACTTCTACACTGTTATGGAAGCAGCACGGCAACGAAACGAAATCGCAATTGGATACAAACTACACGAAGCAAAGCCCCGTTACGCTGGCGACTCAATGCTTGCTTACGGTGTTAGAGTTAATCCTATAAAATCAAATAGGATATTCTTCTCCGAAGGAGATAAAATTATCGTTATTGGCGACGAGCAATAATTATGAAATTTATCGACATTGCTAAAATTTATGTTAAAGCAGGCAATGGAGGTAATGGTATTGTTAGTTTTCACCGCGAAAAATTTGTTCCGAAAGGGGGACCAGATGGAGGTAACGGGGGCCGTGGTGGGCACATTATTTTGCGTACCAACCCAAATTTGACTACATTGCTGGACTTTAAATACAAATCCCACTTCAAGGCTGAAAATGGAAAACCGGGCGGCCCTAACAATAAAACTGGAAAAAACGGGGAAGACTTAATAATTCAAGTACCTTGTGGAACTGTTGTGAAAAATGCCGAAACTGACGAAATCCTAGTAGATTTGGTAGAACCATTCCAAGAATTTATAGTTGCACACGGTGGTAAAGGAGGACGCGGAAATGCTGAATTCGCCACTCCAACAAATCAAACCCCAAGATACGCCGAGAAGGGGCAACCCGGGGAAGAATTGACAATTATCCTTGAATTAAAAGTAATCGCCGATGTTGGAATTGTTGGTTTTCCGAACGTTGGAAAATCCACTTTAATTTCTGTAATTTCCGAGGCTAAACCCAAAATTGCTGATTACCCATTTACAACATTAACCCCAAATCTTGGTGTAGTTAAAATCGATATTGGAAAAAATTTCGTTATTGCCGATATTCCCGGGCTTATCGAAGGTGCCTCCGAAGGAAAAGGATTAGGATTGGAGTTTTTACGTCACGTAGAAAGAACCAAAGTTCTACTTTTCCTTCTCGATGCAACAAGTGCCGACTTAAAGTCGGACTTCAAAATTCTTGTAAATGAATTGAAAAAATACAATAAAGAACTGCTGGAAAAAGAAAAAATTATTGCAATTAACAAGCTTGATATAGTCCCACAAGACAAATGGAAAGATTTACTAAAGATAAATTTTGGGAAAAATTTCCCAAAACCAGTTGGAATTTCCGCTCTAACCCGTTATGGAATTGATAGTTTAGTTTTCTCGTTGTGGGAAAAAGTCGAAAAGGTAAGAAAAATGGAACTTTCATTAAAATAGCCAATATTTCGTCAAGATTAATTAATAATGTATGAACAAAATATGTTGAAAGCGTGTGTTTATGGATTAATTTTTATACTAATTTTTTCCGACTGGGACAATTTGATAGGCAAAGAAGATAGTTTCGTAGAAACTCCCCAAATGTCCAACTTGGTTCGATATCAATTACCCGAAAGACTTGATTTTTGTGGTGAGCCTATTCCTTTGCACGATGCAATTACTCGTGAAAGAGCAGAACGGGAATTTTTCATAAATCTTCAATCCCCCGGACAAATAATTTTATACATAAAAAGGTCCGGTCGCTTTTTTCCTATTTTCGATAGTATTTTCAAAAAATATAATATACCCGACGATATTAAGTATCTTGCTGTTGCGGAAAGTGGCTTGCAAATCGCTATGTCTCCAAAATCTGCTTACGGTATTTGGCAATTTATCCCATCAACTGCCAAAGACTACGGTTTACAAGTCGATGACTATATTGATGAAAGACTAAATATATACAAAGCCACACATGCAGCCTGTAAATACTTAAAACGCGCTTACGAAGTCTTTGGTTCTTGGACACTCGCTGCTGCCGCTTACAATATGGGATTTTCTAATCTTTCAGACAATATTGATTTCCAAAATAATAAGAATTTTTATCAACTTTTTTTAAACGAAGAAACATCTAGATACATCTTCAGAATTGCAATAATCAAAGAAATTCTTGTCAATCATAGAAAATATGGTTTCGAAATACCTAAAAACGAAATTTACCAACCATTTAAAGTAAAGCAAGTAGTTTGGGACGGGGAAATACAAAACCTTGCTGAGTGGGCAAAAGCACAAGGTACTTCGTATTTTTGGGTAAAAACATTAAATCCTTGGATTTTAAAGCGCTCTTTGCCTAAACCAAAACAACCATATGTTATTGATATTCCGTTGGAGAGTAAATGATTGAAGTTATTAACTTACATAAGTCATTCGGCGAGAAAAAAGTTTTAAACGGAATAACACTTACAATACCCGATGGAGTAACTTACTGCATTATTGGGAGGTCTGGTTGTGGCAAAAGTGTCTTAATTAAAAACATAGTTGGTTTGCTCGACCCAGATGAAGGAGAAGTCATTATTGATGGACAAAATATTCATAACCTCGAAAAAGATGAATTATTCCGAGTGCGAGAAAAGTTTGGATTTGTTTTCCAAGGATCTGCCCTTTTCGATTCCTACACCGTTTATGAAAATGTAGTAATTGGACTTTACGAACGAGGCATTCGCGACGAAAAATTCTTAGTTAAGGAAGCAATAAGAACTCTCTCTGCAGTCGGGTTACTGCCGAAACCAGAAGAAGTCGGAACAAAAGAATTCGAAAGCGAATGGAAAATCCTAAAGGACAAAATGCCAGCAGATTTATCGGGCGGGATGAAAAAACGTGTTGCCGTTGCTCGTGCTCTGGTTGGGAACCCATCTTACATTTTCTATGACGAACCTACAACTGGTCTAGACCCAGTAACCTCGGAACAAGTAGACAATCTCATAGTTGAACTTGCAAAAAAATTTTCAATTACTTCAATTATCATTACCCACGATTTGTTCTCTGTTTTCAAAATTGCAAATTATGTTGCAATGATTGACGATGGCAATCTTGTTTTCGATGGCGAAGTCGAAAAGTTAAGATATTCACAAGAACCTGTCGTACGGGAATTTTTGGAAAGATACAAAACAAAGGTAGTATGAGAAGGATTTGGATTTTCTTTTTTGGGGTTCTTGTTACCTTTTTGTCATTAATATTTCAAACTTCTGGAATAGAGCAAAAAAACAAGGTTCAAAAAAAAATAAAAGAAACAAAACACACAGAACAATGGTCTAAGAGAAAACCTTTGGTTGGTTATTTAAAAGATGGAAAGTGGCATTTCCTCGATAACAAAGGCAATTTACTTTTCGAACCATTAGAACTTTTAGATGTACTTGGATATAACGAAGGCTACTTTAGAGTAAATATCGAATTTAATAAAAAACCCAAGTGGGCTATTATTGATTTATTTGGAAATATTACAGTAATAGACGGGATAAATTATTTATTCGACTTTTACAACGGTCGAGCACTTGTTGTTAAGTTAATAAAAAAAGTCAAAGAAGGAGATACAAACTCCACCAATGAACAGCTTTTTGGATATATTAATTATCAAGGGAAATTGGTAATTCCATTAATTTACGAAGATGCAACAGAATTTAGCGAGGGTTTGGCATTTGTTAAAAACAAAGAAATTCGTGGGTTTATCGACACAAACAACAATCTTATAATTAAAATGGAAAATTCCGCAGGAAATAAGTTTAAAGAGGGACTTGCAGATATTAATGATAGGCAATTCAGAATTGGATTTATGAACAAAAAGGGAGAAATTGTTGTTCCGCTTGAATTCGACCTTTTAGAACATTTCTCAGAAGGGCTTGCTTTTGCTATTAAAGGGGACAAAGCTGGTTTCATTAACAAAAAGGGCGAATTTGAATTTTTCGTCGATGGCTATACTTCTAAACCTTTTTCCGATAGTATGGCATTCATAGGAAAACTAATCAAGCAAAAAATCAAATGGGCTTTAATAAATCGTAAAGGTGAAAAAATAACAGATTTCATTTTCGACGATGTTAGAGAATTTTCGGAAGGTGTCGCTCCCGTAATGAAAGACGGGAGATATTTTTTTATCGATAAAACCGGTGCCGAAATCCTACACAACGACTATTATTATGTAGACAAGTTTATCGATAGTCTTGCTTGGGCATCGCTTCGTAATGGGCAACGTGGTTATATTGACCATAGTGGAAAGTTTGTAATCACTGTTCCTGAAGCAGAAAAATATTTCGATTTTCGTTTAAAACGAAAAGTATATTGATATTAATTTATGCAAGATATCCGCGAACAAATACTCGACGCAATTGATATTGTCGATTATATTTCCGAAGCAGTAACACTTCGGCGTCGTGGAGCAAATTATGTTGGTTTGTGTCCTTTCCATCAAGAGAAAACACCATCCTTCACAGTCTCTTCAGATAAAAGAATTTTCAAATGTTTCGGCTGTGGAAAGTCGGGCAATGTAATTACTTTCGCAGTAGAATACTATGGATTATCTTATCCCGAAGCACTCAAAGAACTTGCTAAACGAGCTGGATTAAGATTGGAACCAATTGGGGAGAAAGTCAAAGAAGAAATAACCAAAAGAGAACAAATTTTACAAGCCTTAGAATTTGCAAAAAAGTACTACCAAAAACTTCTTTTTACACAAAGTGGCAAAGTTGCTTTAACATACCTACTTGGTCGAGGATATACAAGAGCAACCATAGCTGAATTTGAAATTGGCTTCGCTCCTTCTGGGTGGGACACACTTTACAAAGAGCTAACCAAGGCAGGATTTTCGAAAGAGATTCTCCTTTCTGCTGGTTTGATAAAACCAAAAGAAGGTACAAGTAGCGAATTTTACGATACTTTCCGCGAAAGAATAATTTTCCCAATTCACAATCACATTGGAAAGGTAGTTGGTTTTGGCGGACGAAGTTTAAAAGAAATAGACAATCAACCAAAATATATCAATTCCCCACAAACTGAAGTATTCGATAAAAGCAAACTTCTCTTTGGTTTGTTTAATGGAAGAAACGAAATACGCTCGAAAGAGGCCGTTGTTTTAGTAGAAGGATATGCCGACGTTGTTGCCTTGCACCAAGCAGGAATAAAAAACGCTGTTGCTTCTTGCGGAACATCTCTTACAGAAGAACAATTGCACCAAATTTCTCGATATTGTAAAACAATTTACATTGCCTACGATGGGGACGAGGCTGGACAAAAAGCGACCGAAAGGGCAATTCAATTGGCTTTACCGCTTGGGTTCGAAGTCCTTATTGTAAAACTAATTGAAAACGAAGACCCCGACAGCATTGTGAAAAAATTTGGTCCTAAAGCCTTTGTTAACCTTTTGGATAATGCAAAAAACTTTATACAATACTTATTTGAACTTGCCCAGAGTAAATCGATTTTAAGCCGACCAGCACAAAAATCAAAATTCATTCACTACTGTCTAAACTTAATTGCTTCTATTCCAGATATACTGCAACATTCCGACTACATTCAAGAGCTTTCAGATCTGCTTGCTTTACCTTATTCTCAACTTGATAAGTTATTTAAAGAAAAGGCGAAGGCCGAGAAAGAAAAGTCGCCTTCAAAACTCAATAACCAAATAAATGAAATTACCGTGGAACCAAGTAAAAAAGAATTAATTCCGGAAGAAGAGCATCTTTTATCGATTTGTCTGGAATATCCAAATTCAATTGAGTATTTATCTACCATACACAAATTCAATTCAACACAAATGCTAACCGAAACTGGAAAGGAATTGTATGAATTGGTTGAACTTCATAGAGGAAAAGATATCCTTAACAAAATCTTAATCGACCCTGTAGTTGAACAAGAAAAAAAGGATTTTTTTGTAAATTTAGTCTTTTCAAAAGAAAAACTAAGCGAAAATTGGGAAAAGTTCGGACATAGTTTCGAAGATAAAGATTACCAAAAAGTATTAGAAGATGTTTTTACAAGGTTAAGAGTTCGAAAAATTGATTTTTTGGTCGATGAGATGCGAAAGAAAATAATTGAAGACCCTGAAAATCAAGAGCAATATTTGAAATTTATGCAAGAACAATTGAGAACAAAACAAAAACTTTTAAGCAAATTAAGAAGATGAAAATCGAAAGAAAATCAATTAATGATAAACTTAAAGGAATAATTTTCGCTTTACTTGTGAGTTTTTCGATTTGGTTCTACTCAATTCTTAATTCTGAATACAGTATAACAATAAAGGTTCCATTAACCATAAATACACCTGAAAGATTTTCAATTTCTGGAAGAATCCCCGAGAAAATTGATGTCCTTATCTCTGCCATTGGTTGGCAAATACTTAACTTAACCTTCCTACCTAAAAGTTCTTTTTGCAACATATCTGTCGATATCTCGGAAAGAACCAGCGACCAATTGATAATTACTAAAAATGACATAATTAGAAACATACACCTTGGAGTAAATGCAAAAATTTTAGATGTAAATCCCGGTACTTTAATGATTGAAGTTGGAAAAATGTTCGAAAAAGTTGTTCCAGTTGAACCCAACATAACTATCCATCCTAGAGAAAACTTTGTGGTAGTCGGAAAACCCATTGTTAAACCAGAATTCATTACTATTAAGGGCAGAAAAGAAATTATCGAGAAAATCGAAAGTTGGAAAACGGCAAAGGTTATCCTCGACGATGTAAATAAGCCAATCCAAGTCGAAGTGCCATTGAGCGATACTCTGCATTCCCAAATATCATTCAATGTGTCTAAAGTAATGGTTTATGTTGATATTGATTTTGCTGTCGATAAAACAATTTACGACATTCCAGTAAGAATTGAAGGTGGAAGTTTACCCGAAGGACATATAATTGAACCAAAGTATGTAACAGCAACAATCCGAAGCGGAGTAAATAAAATGATAGAAAGCGACTTAGTGTTCTTGGATGCAAAAATCGATTATAACCAGATAATGAATGATACAATTGGAATACTTATTCCCCATATAGATTTGCCCAACAGTTTTACAATAACATCTTTAGACCCGCCATATATAATACATCGTAGAGTAACTAAAGTTAAGTAATTATCCAACATTTATGTGAACTTTGGGCAAAGAATAGTTCAATTCCTTCACTGGTTTAAACAAAGAACTAAAAAATGTCAGAACACCCACCCTACCAATAAACATTACCCAAACTAAAACAAATTTACTCCAATCACCAATATAGAAAGTGGTATTTCTCGACAAACCAACAGTTCCAAATGCAGATGTAGTTTCGAACAACAAATTCAAGGGGTTTTTATCTGGCTCCAAAATGGTTAGTATTGCAGAACCTAAAAAAATAACAACAATAGAAAGAAAAACTATTACAAGCGATTTCTTTATTGTTTCAATATCAATTTCTCTATTGTATATTTCCAATCTTTCTTTACCCCTAATATAGTTTATTAAATATAGAATGGTTACAGAAAAAGTAGTAGTTTTTACTCCACCACCTGTACCACCTGGCGAAGCCCCCACCCACATTAAAAAAATTAAAACTATAGTACTAAAAACTGAAAGTTGCTCTATTGGAACAGTATTAAACCCAGCTGTCCTTGCTGTTACCGATTGAAAATAGGAATTGAAGACCCGAGAAAAAGTATCGGAACCTAAAACACCACTTCTTACATCACCTAAATAAATAAGAATTGTGCCTCCAAGAATTAGTATGAAAGTCGTAAAAAGTACCAATTTTGTAGTTGGAGTAAGTTGATATTTAATTTTCTGAACCCTTTTCCCAAAAAACTTCAATGAAGTTAATTCATTTAAAGTAAGGAAACCAATCCCACCAAGAATAATCAAAACAGAAACAGTAAATTTGAATAAATAGTTATTTTGAAGCAGTGGGCTCATTAAATTTTCAGAGAACAAAGAAAAACCTGCATTGCAAAATGCCGAAATTGAATGAAAAACAGAAATAAAGAACCTTGTATGGTTACTCTGGATATTTGAACCAAGTGAAAGGTAAAGAATAACAAAACCGAAAAATTCAATAACAAAGGTATAAAAGACTATTTTTTTCAATAAGGAACCAATCACCGAAAAAGTATCGGGACTAAGGAACTCTTTTAGCATTAGTCGCATTCTAATCGTCAACCCCCCACCAACGAAAGTAAAAAAGAAAGTGGTTAACGTCATTATCCCCAGTCCACCTAATTGTATTAATATTAGAATTATTATTTGACCAGTTAAAGAGAAGTCTTTTGCTGTATCAAGTACAATTAATCCAGTTACACAGACTGCACTTGTAGCAGTGAAAAGAGCATCTATGTATTTTATCGACACACCAGTTGCAGAAGCTTTGGGAAGCACAAGAAATAATGAACCAATCAGTATCAAAGTCGCAAAACTGATTGAAAGGATGGCGCCGGGTGGAACTTTCAATCTTGTAATAGCAGTACTGTGACGAATAAGCTTAAAAATTCCAGATATAAATATAGTTAACTGTGTAATAATTAAATAAAGCAAAGTAATTTGGTCGAAAGAAAGAAGTGGGAAAATAGTCCTAATAACTTGTTGGAACGGCTTTTCAAAAATAATCTCGATTAACAAAAGAAAAGTAATAATAAGTTCAACCCAACGCTCTTTTAAATGTTCGGCAAAATTTTGTAATGTTAGTAGACGAAGCAATTCTTCGATGACAAAGGCATAGATAATAATTTGAATTACAAATCGAACAAAGAATTCCTCGGGTTTGGTAAGATGGAAGCCAATGACAAGAATAAATGTAAACAAAGAGAAAATGCCAATCAAAAGAAGAAAAATATCGAGAAAAATTTTTAAATTAGTTTTTATTTTTTTTACTGTTGAAAGTTTCATTTACTTAATAAAATAAATGCAAAAATAGAAAAATTATTCCATCGGATTTTATTTTGGTTTGTAACACTTTTTATCATTTTTATGGATGTTCAAAATTTTTATTATGATGTTAGTTCAAGGGTCGAAAAGAGCATAGCCACTAAAAGAAAACTAATAGAAACTGTTACGGATAAAATTTTAGAAACAGGAATAATCATTGCCAAAAGCCTCGAAAAAGGGAACAAAGTGCTTTTATGTGGAAATGGTGGTAGCGCAGCTGATAGCCAACATATTGCAGCAGAGCTAGTTATAAGATTTCGGAGCAATGTAAATAGAAAAGGACTTCCGGCACTTGCCCTCACTGTCGACCCCTCGATTATGACTGCTGGTGGAAATGACTTTGGTTTCGAAAATGTATTTGCTCGCGAAGTGGAAGCGTATGGGAAAGCGGGAGACATTCTAATAGGAATTTCCACAAGTGGAAATTCTCCAAATGTAATTAAAGCGGTGGAAATTGCAAACACATTTGGCTTAACGACTATTGGATTGCTTGGGGGTAACGGGGGAAAAATTGCCCCATTGTGCAATTACTCTGTTATAGTTCCAGAAAGCGAGACTGCTCTTATTCAAGAATGTCACATTATGATTGGCCATATTTGGTGCGAAATAGTAGAAGAATACCTTTTCCCTGAACTCTTTCGAAGTAGAACTTAATGGACAAAGTCTCGAAGCGTACTCGTTTTGCTTGGTATCTCTATGATTGGGCAAACTCTGCTTTTGTAACAAGTGTCATTACTGTTTTTCTTGGTCCTTACTTAACATTAATTGCTAGTCGTTCTGCAGATTTATCGGGAAATCTAAATTTCCTGGGTTTAGAAATATATTCCGAATCATTATTTTCCTACATTGTTTCTTTCTCTGTGCTCCTTCAAGTAGTTTTCTTTCCTATTATCGGTTCATACGCCGATTCTAAAAATAATAAGAAAAGTTTACTTTACATTTTTGCATACTTTGGTTCTGTATTTACCATAGGAATGTTTTTTTTAACTGAAAAAACCATTTTTTTAGGTTCATTCCTTTTTGTTTTGGCAAACGTTCTTTTTGGAGCCAGCATTGTAATGTATAATAGTTTATTATTAAACATTTCTTCATTCGAGGAAAGAGATAAGGTTTCTTCTATGGGATGGGCATTTGGTTACATCGGTGGCGGTATACTTTTAGGTCTAAACATAGTGTTAATTTCACTCCACGAAAACTTTTGTATTACCCAAGAAGATGCAATAAGAATTTCCTTTGCTATGGCTGGCTTCTGGTGGTTACTTTTTTCATTTATTTCGCATATTAACCTTAAAATAACAAGAACAAACACTTCGGAGATTCAATCCATAGAAAAAATATCTTACGTTAAAAAACTTACTTCCACTTTCAAAGAGATAATTAAGAACAAAAATGCTTTGTGGTTTTTTCTTGCATTTCTTTTTTTCAATGATGCAGTTCAAACCGTAATAATTATTTCGACGCAGTTTGGAAAAAGAGAACTTAATTTAGGAATGGATATTTTAATCCTTGTAGTTTTGCTTGTTCAATTTCTATCTTTTTTTGGGACATTACTCGTGTTGAAACTTAGTTCAAAGTTAAAAACCAAAAGAACTTTAATTATTTGCTTGACAATTTGGTGTGTCATAGTAGTTTACGCATATCTATTTCTCAAGGATGAAGTGGGTTTCTTTATTTTAGCAATACTCATTTCGCTCGTATTGGGTGGAACGCAAGCAATGAGTAGGGCTTTGTTTTCGTATTTTATTCCCAAAAATTCCGAAGCACAATATTTTAGTTTTTACGAAATTACCGAAAAAGGTTCCAGTTGGATTGGTCCGCTGACTTTTGGTATTATCTTACAAATAACAAAATCATATAGATTAGCAATTTTATCTTTAATTTTGTTTTTTGTTTTAGGATTAATATTCTTAGCAAAGGTTAGAATTACGGAAAAAGTTTCTGGAGAAAATAAATGAAATTTATTGTCATTTTCATTTATATTTTTTTGTTGCTATCATATAACCCTTACGAACTATTTTCACAAAACAAAGGGTCAAACGAAGCTCTTTTTCAAATGATAATGAACTCCGATACGAGAACCTTATTTAAATTAAATGGTTATTGGGAAGCCTCCATCGATGATGAAGGTTTCAACTCAGTTTTTTTTCCAAAAGTCTTTTATAATTGCAATAAAGTAACTCTCAGAAAAATTGTTCACTTAGATAAACAACTTATTCAAAACTCGGTTTGGCATCTCTATTTTCTTGGTGTAAACGATGAGATTGAACTGCATTGGAATAACCAATTCTTAGGTAGATATGTTTCCGATGGTTCACCTTTGTGGATTACTTTTCCAAGAAAAATTACAATTAAAGAACATAATCAAGTAGAATTGGTAATAACAAAAGCAAATCCATTGGCATACCAAACCCGAAAGAATTATCTTCTTTATCGTAAATTAACCGTTGGAATACCAAGAGACTTTTTTTTGGTGCGAACACCATTAGTTTGGGTAAACAACTTGAATGTCCACACAGAATTCGAAACTCTTGCTAAAGCATTGCTCAAAGCAAAAATTAACATTAGCTCATTTGAAGTGGAAAATTTGCTTAAAAGTTTCAATTTAGCACAGCAAATTGGAAGACCCACATTTTCGCTCGAAGTCCTTCTTAGAAACAAAGAAACTAAACAAATAGTAGGTCAGGCATTACCAATAAATTTTGAGCTCTCATCTTTTAGAAATATCAGTTTTGAACCAACTATTGGAATAACTAATCCAGTTCTTTGGGACCCAGATAATCCATATCTTTATGAATTGGAAGTAAAAATTTCCTTTTTAGGAACAGTTTTGGATATTATTCGCCAGGATATTGGTTTTACAAAATGGGATACATATAAAACTAAAGATGGTTTCGGTTTGCTGATTAATGGCAAGCCTTTTTTAATTAAAGGTGTGGACTTTGTCGAAGATTTTGATTACTACATTTCTGGTAACCACTTAATTAAGCTCGAAAACGACCTAAAAAACTTAAAATCCTTAGGTGCAAATGTTGTTCGATTTTTGTTCACTTCACCTAATCCACTTTTCATTTCACTTGCAAACAAATATGGAATTATTGTTTTAACAGATTTGCCAGTTTATTCCATACCATCTTCAATAATAAAAAAATCCGACTTATTTGTACGATTCCAAACCATTATGGAAAATATCATAAGGAATATGGGTTCAAATCCCTCTTTTTTTGCAATCGGTTTTGGGGAAAACCTAGATTTCACAAAAAATGAGGTAAACGAGTATATTCGGAGAATGGCTTCAAAAATTGCCCAGTATCCTAAAATAAGGAAATATATAGTTTACCTTCTTGGTGCTGAACCAATTAATTTCGACTACATCGATTTTTACGTCGCAAAGGATAACTTTCAACTAAAAACCAATGAAAAAATTCTAAATGCACTTCAAATTCTTAACTCTTCATTAAATAAGCCTGTTGTGTTTAATTTCGGTACAATTATCGACCCAAATAACCACAACGGATACAACGACATTATGTCTGTTGAATATCAATCATATTATCTGAACATTAGATACACTATACGAAACCAAGTCGGAAACGCTGGAATTATCTACTGGAGTTATAACGATTATTTCACCGAAAACCCAATCGGAAAATCAGCAAAAAATGAACCATATATATCTTATTCTGGGATAATAAGTTACAACAATCAAAGACAAACTTACAATATGTTGAAAGCCTTGTTCAACAACGAAGAAACCCCAGTTATTAACCCCGGGCAAGCAGAGACCGATTTCCCTACTGTCTACATTTTTGCTGGTGCTTTTGCCTTCTTGCTTTGGGGAATAATGGTCAACCGTAGTAGAAGATTTCGGGAACACACTTTTAGGTCGCTCTTTCGTTCCTATAATTTCTTTGCCGATATTCGGGATAGAAGACTAATTTCAAATATTCAAACTGCTACTTTTGGTATTGCTTTGTCTGTCACACTTGCTCTGTTTGTGGTTTCCATTTTAAGTTATTTGAAAACAAACGAGATTTTTCTTTGTTTTCTAAATTTAATATGTCCAAATACTTTTGTAAAAGAATGGATACTAAAATTATCGTGGCAATCCGAATATTTTGTGCTTACTTTATCAATACTAATATACATCAAGTTGTTTTTGCTTGCACTAATTCTTAAATTTTCATCTTTGTTCGTACGCTCGAAAATCTTTATTAGCGATACATATAAAATGGTAGTTTGGAGTGGTACCCCAGCGTTAATACTTCTTCCAATTGCAATTTTTATCAATAGAATTTTGCCAATTTCAAATTTACTTGGTTACATTTTCATAATTGTTTTCATTATTCTTATACTCTATTGGTTTCTTCGTTTAATTAAATCAGTTTGGATTGTTTTCGATATTAAACCATCGAAGGTTTATTTAATCTCTTTTTTGTTTATTTTTGTGTTTTTCATTTTGTATTTATCTTTTCTGGAATACAATTTATTTTTCTTTGAGTATGTTTCACATTATTCAAAATGGTTATTATAATGGAAGCAGTTTATCAAACAAATTTCGAAGAACTAAAACTCCGAAACCGAGGTAAAGTACGAGATATTTACGACCTTGGTGAATTTTTGCTTTTCGTTGCAACAGACCGTATAAGCGCGTTCGACGTAGTTATGAACGAACCTATTCCATACAAAGGGAAAATTCTTACTCAAATCTCGAAATTTTGGCTCGAAAAAACCAAACACATTGTCCCAAATCATTTTGTAACTGACAATACAGAAGAATATCCCGAGCCTTGCAGAAAATATCAAGACCAGCTTGCTGGCCGTTCTATGCTCGTCAAAAAATGCAAACCATTACCAATCGAAGCAATTGTGCGTGGTTATATTGCTGGTTCTGGTTGGAAAGAATACAAAAAATCTAAAACTATTTGTGGAATTCCACTCCCAGATGGTCTTGTTGAATTTCAAAAGTTACCAGAACCAATATACACGCCCTCGACAAAGGAAGAAGTGGGTCACGATATTAATGTAGACTTTTCTTATACAGTTAATGTACTTGGGGAAGAATTAGCAAACAAAGTCAAAGAAATATCTCTTAGTCTTTTCAAATTTGCTTCTGATTATTTAGAAACCCAAGGTTTAATACTTGCCGATACCAAATTTGAATTTGGATTGGATGAAAATGGAACTATAATATTGATTGATGAGGTTCTTACTCCCGATTCATCGAGATTCTGGCTGAAAGAAGATTACGCCCCCGGAAAACCACAATACAATTTCGACAAACAAGTTCTGCGCGATTACCTCGAATCGCTTAATTGGGACAAAGTGCCACCACCGCCACCACTTCCAAATGAAGTCATAGAAAAAATAGTCGAAAAATATAAAGAAGCCTACAGAAGAATTGTGGGCAAGGCTTTCTCTGATTGATAATGAAAGAAAAAGTTGGTAAAAGCAAAACTCTTTTTCAAGTTTTCGACACAAAACTTTTAGCAAGCGTTTTCTTTTTAATTTTGGTTGGTATCTACTCAATTTATAGCAATAACCTTAATTCCGAAACATTAATCCCATTTCAAAAACATTTAGGAATAGTCTTTTGGGGTATTGTTATTATTTTCGTAACTGCTTTTATTCCAGAAACTTGGTTGAGGAGCCTTTCTTTTCCAATTTACCTTGTTTCGCTTCTTTTATTAATAGCTGTTTTAATATTTGGGGTGGAAATCCACGGAACAAAAGGATGGCTTCGTTTAGGTGGTTATTCATTCCAACCAGTTGAATTCGCAAAACTTGCCGTTATTCTTACTTCATCAGCTTTTCTTTCTATTCCGGGTGTTAGCTTGAAGAACATACGCGGTTTTGGTTCGCTCTTTGTTATTTTCCTTATCCCTTTGATTTTCATTATACTTCAACCCGATTTCGGTTCTGCTATAATTCTTTTAATAATTCTTTGGGGCATACTCTATTGGTCCGACTTTAACTTGAACATCTTATTAGCATTAGTTGGCTTCCCCTTTATTTTACTATTCTATCTAAAAGGTATGACCGAATTTATTGTTACAGTAATAATTTTCACTGGTATTGTTCTATTCATCAACAAACAAAAGTATGTTACTTCGATTTTAACTGTTGCTTTGGTCGTAGTCCTTGCTATTGGAACAAAGGACATAATCAATCACCTTCCTAAACATCAACAAGAAAGAATCAAAGTGTTTGTCGACCCAAGTTATGCTCCTCTTAAAGAAAGTTACAATATGATACAATCCCTATTGGCAATAGGAAGTGGTGGTCTTTTGGGGAAAGGACCGTTCGCTGGAACCCAAACTCAGTTAAAATACGTTTTCGCTCAAAACACCGATTTTGTCTTTTCTATTCCAGCAGAAGAATTTGGGTTTGTTGGCTCTGTTGCTATCATCATTGCCTTTTATGTATTATTAAGTAGGGTTTTGAAAATTGGTATCGAAACAAATTCCCTATTTCTAAAATATTCAATTTTGGGCTATGCAATGTTACTTTTTTCCCATTTTGTTGAAAACATAGGAATGGCAATTGGTCTTTTACCAGTAATGGGAATTCCTTTGCCTTTTGTGAGTAGTGGTGGTTCCTTCTTTGTTGTAAACTCATTTCTTGTTGGAATAACTCTAAACGCGTGCAGAAGAAAGTTCAGAGATGTTTGAATTGCAAGATATTTATACACTTTACAATAAATACAAAAAAGAAATAAAGGAAAAAATTCTATTCTTTAAAAATCTACCAAAAGAAGATTATTTTTATGAACTATGCTATTGCTTACTTACTCCCGGTTCTAAAGCACAAAACGCTGAAATTGTTGTTAATTATTTGAAAAACAAACGTTTTTTCGAAGAGGGCTTCGACCCCACCTTAGTTCTTTCTGGAAACATTTCCAATCCAAACCAAAAGAAAATTTATATTCGTTTTCACAACCAAAAGGCTAAAAGATTATTGCAAGCAAGAGAAAATTGGAAATCAATTCTTTGTATTGTCCAAAAAAATATTGGAGCAATCGAGAAAAGAGACGAATTGGTAAAAATCGTCAACGGTTTTGGCTACAAGGAGTCATCACATTTCCTTAGAAACATCGGTATAACAGATGTAGCAATATTGGACAGACATATATTGAAAAATCTAGTGGAACTCAAAATTATGGAAAGCGTTCCCAAATTGGGAACCAGGAAAAAATACATCGAAATAGAAAATCTTTTTTTTAACTTTGCAAATTTTGTTGGAATTCCACCCGAAGAACTCGACCTTCTTCTTTGGGCCAAAGAAACTGGAATCGTGTTGAAATAATTTTATTTAGTTTCCCAATTCGTTTCATTTTACAAACATTTCATCAACGGGGACTATCCTAATTTTATCGGCGGATACTTTCAAAGGGAAAATTGAAATTTCCTTGTCTTCCTCCAAAACTTTTTGGGGTTTGGGAGTAGGATATTGAATGGGGCTCGGAACATTTTGGATTAAGTCTTCTTTCAACTTCTCGGCGTCTTTGGTTACGATGGCAAATTTAATATTGTTATATTGAATATGTTTCCGAATTGCATTATTTACTTGCTCAAGCGTTAAATTTTTTATTTTGTTACGGAAATACTCGATATAATTTCCATTGTCTTTAACACCATAGAAACGACTATCAACTTGATATCCAAGTCTTTCCATTGTCGTTTGAGCATAAAAAAGAGAATAATTTAATAGAAACTTCTTAGTAATCTCGAATTGTTCTTTGGTAAGACCATTGTCGACAATTTTCTTTAATTCTCTTAATGCAGCACGAAGGGCAAAAAGTCGAGCCTCGTGCGGAACGGGTCGTATCCATACCTCGAATATTTGCTTTCTTCTTGGATTATTTGGTTGGGGGAAACGCAAAGCACCTCCATTAAGAAAAGTTTCTATATATGCATAATCGCCGTAGTTAAGGCCACGTTCTTCTCTGATTACTTGGTACAAATGGCTCGAAGAATTCCTATGTTCCCCGAACCAAGATTTGAACAACCAAAGAGCAAAGAAATCCTCGTCTCCTCGTACAACATCAATTGGAAAGCCAAAACTAATTGCAGTAGCATTGCAATCCTTGTCGACAAGTAGAAACTCATAACCGTTGATTGGTTGAGTTTTGATTTCTGGATATTTAGTTTCGAGTCCATCTGTTAAGGACTTTTCTAGATCTTCTTTGAGTTTCTTTGGTAAATTGTCCGAAAAGTTTCCACCTACGGCAACTACAAAATTATTCTTATTAAAATATTGCTTGTAAAAAGCCTTTACATCGTCTAATGTAATGTTTCTTAAACTTTCCAAAGTGCCATCTGATATATGTTTGTAAGGGGTACCATCAAAAATAAAATCATAAAGAGCTGCTTTGCCAAGTTCTTCATCGCTGGCATATCTTAAATCTTTTTCGAGAAAGTTGACCATATCGCTCTTAATTCTTTCGAAATCTTCTTGCTTAAAGGCAGGGGACAATATTGCTTGCTTAAACAAAGTTAGAAAAATATCAAGGTTATCTATGTGGGTTCTTCCATAGAAGACAGTCATTTCTTTATCTACTTTCACCGAATACGAAGAAGCGATAGGATATAGTTTATCTAGGATTTCTTCGTACGAGTTGAAAGTTGTACCACCTTCGGCAAGTAATCGACCAGTTAACATTGCAAGACCCTCTTTCCCCTTGGGGTCGTTTTGCGAGCCTACTTTGAACCAAACAATAAAAGATACTGTTGGGTCCCCTTCCACCTTCATTTCCAAAAGCTTAGTATCTTCCATTTTTTTAATACCACAATTACTTAAAACTAATATTGAAAGTACAACCGAAAAAACTAACAATAACCTTTTCATTATTTGCTCCCTTTTAATACAACAACGGTTCTTTTGTTTGGAACAAAATATGATTTTGCAACAGATTGAATATCTTGTGGCGAAATTGTTTCAAGTGTTTTATAGTAGTCATCTATTGATTGCATATCTGTTGTCAAAGCAAGTGGCCTTGCTAAAATTGAAGCAACTTTTTGGGGAGTTTCCAACCCCATTAAAAAAGAATATTTCATATGCTTTTTTATATCCTCCAATTTCTGACTATCTGGCGGATTTTGTTGATAATATTCTATCGTTTTGAATATTTCCTCCTCGACATAGTTGATATCGGCTTCATCCTTGACTTGTGCCCAAATCATCCAAAGGAATGGGTCCCTATTCGCATTAAATTCTTCTTCAAGAAACAACACTTTTTGTTCGCGTATGTATAATTTTTTGTACAATTCACTATTTGCTCCGAAAGCAAGACTACCAAACAGAATACTCGCAACGTAATTTTTATCCTTGGGATTTGCTGCTAAACCTTTATAAGCAACAACCATAATTGGAGAAGTCTTTCCCGGATATTTTACTATAGTACGCTTTTCTTTCGTTTGTTCTGGTTCGGGTTCAACTTTCGGTGGAACATATCCTTTTTTCCAAGAAACATAATATTTCTTCACAAGGTTGAAAGTTTTTTCGTAGTCGATGTCCCCAACAATTAACAAAATACAATTGTCTGGTCTATAATATCTATTAAAGAACGAAAGACTGTATTCATACATAGTTGGCATCGCCTTAATATCTTCCTCAAATCCAATAGTTGTATGTTTATAAGTATGCTTTTCGAATGCAGTATTACATAGGGTTTCCCAAATCCAAAAGAAAGGACTTGCTTTGCCCTTTCGGTATTCCCCATAAACAGCGCCTGATTCAGTTTGAAAATCTTGTTCCGAATAGGACAAGTTCTGAAACCTATCACTTTCCAAGTCCATTACTTTTTCGAGATTATCCACTGTGAAATTTAGATGATAACAAGTATAGTCGTCTGTTGTATAAGCATTTGCATCTGCACCAATTTCGGTTAATATTTTATCGTAAACACTGCCGGGGTATTTCTTTGTTCCACGGAACATCATATGTTCAAAAAAATGGGCAAAACCAGTATGGCCGGGTTCGTACTCATCTCTGCTTCCAGTTCTTACGATTGTATAATAGGAAACCAACCCATTGCTTGGCATTTTAATCAGAATAACCTTCAATCCATTTTCAAGTATCTCTACCTTGTAATCATAAGGGAAGAAATTTTTTCCCTTACTTGAATTCATTAACATAATTGCACCCAACAATAAAAAAGACAATTGAAGGAATTTTTTCATAATACATACCCTAAATTGATTTAACTTCTTTTTCTATAAAAATTAGGATTAATTCCATATTTCCGTATCTTGTTGTGTAGTGTTTCTCGGCTCACCCCAAGAATAGCAGCAGCTTTGCTTACATTACCATTACAAGATTCCAATGTCTTTTCAATCTTTAATTTTTCTACTTTTTCAATATCGGACTTAATATCACCACCGCTTGTAATTGGGGGCAGAAAAGCTTCGTGTTCGCTATCATCTTCTTTACCAAGGAACTTTCTTAAATCTGGGATTTCTATTGTATCCTTTTCCGTATATTCCGAAACTATACGAATAGTATTAATCAACTCGCGTACATTTCCTGGCCAAGGTTGTTCTTGCAAAAATTCGATTGCAGAAGGAGAAAAGAACTTTGCCCTTCCACTTTCTATGTTAAATTTGGTCAAGTAGAATTGTACTAATTCTGGGATATCTTCTTTTCGTTCACGGAGTGGCGGAACATAAATTTCACATTCGCGAAGTCTATGATAAAGTTGGCTCCTAAACAAACCTTGCGAGACCATCGCAGATAAGTCCTTGTCTGTTGCAGAAATAATGCGTACATCAACCTCCTCGTTTTCACTACTCCCAATTCTTCGAATTATTTTCTCTTCGATTGGATTCAGTAACGAGGCTTGCAACTCGAAATTTAATTCTCCAATTTCATCGAGAAAAATTGTTCCCCCATTAGCTCTTTGGAAAAGCCCCTCTTTGTTTGTTATTGCACCAGTGTAAGCACCTTTAATATGGCCGAACAATTCACTTTGAAACAATTCTTTGGGAATGTTTGGTATGTCGACAATTACAAAAGGCTTTTTTGCTCGACGACTTGCAGAGTGCAAGGCTTGTGCGACAAGTTTTTTCCCTGTACCAGTTTCGCCAGTTATTAAGACATTTAAGTCGGTCCTTCCAAATCTGACAATACTATACCCAAGGTCTAAAATCTGTTCAGAATTTCCAATAATTCCGTTTGCACGAAGGAACTGCAAAATCTCGCTTTTATCTTTATGTTCTGGTAAGGATATAGCACTACTTAAAACTTCCTTTAACTTTTCTGCACTAACTAAACTTTTTTCAATAAAGTTGACAGCACCAAGTTTTGTAGCCTTTACAGCTGTTTCTATCGTACCTTTACCAGTAACCATAACAACTGGAACAAAAGGATGGTTTTTCCGACAATATTCAAGAACATCAATCCCGTTCATATTAGTATCGGGACCAAATTCTATATCCAAAAGTAAAGCACTAACTCTTTTACTGAACTTATCTACATAATTAATTGTGTCCTCGGGTGTATGAACCATATGAGTTTCGTATCCAAAGCCTTGAACAATTTCGGCAACTGTTGAACAAAAATCATAATTATCGTCCGAAATTAGGATAAGCATTTTTACCTCATTGCTTTTCTATATTCATACAAAATTAATTCTTTATTCCAAAAGTTAATGCTTGCAAAGAATCGTATAGTTGACGAAAATAGATGCTGTTTTTTGTCTTGAACCTCGGATGCCATTTTGCAATAAAATAAATCCCAAGTTTAGGATTGTAATATTCTACGAAATTTAAAGTATCTCCTATTTCATTTATGGCTTGGGTCTTTAAAATTGTCTCAGTTACATTTTGCAAAACGAAACAATATTTGTCATTATCGATTTTAAGTATTTTCTTCCTTTTCTGGGGGTGTTCTATTTTGAAAATATCACCAGTCGAAATCAGCAAGAATTTTTCTACTTTATCCTTTTGTTTACTAAAAATTGTTCCCCAAGCAATCTCTAACTTTCTATTGCTTTCCTCTACACAAAACGGATATTTTGTTCCACAATTAGATAAAAAAAACAAGGTAAAGAAAATTAAAAAAAACTTCATTAGCTTTCCTTACTTAATTCTGGAAGTACTTTATCAATAAAGTACTCAAGTCTTTCAACAACTTCTTTTTTCCCAAGAACTTCAAGGGTTTCGAAAATTCCAGCACCATAGGACAAACCTGTAATTGCTAAACGGAGGGGATGGACCACATCCTTCAACTTTAAGCTTTTACTATTTAAATATTCAACCACCAAATCGTGTAATTTTGTGTGAGTAAAATCATCGGTTGAAAGAAACAAGTTTAAAATATTTTTAAGATGCTCCTTAGTTGAAGGATTCCAATGCTTATTAAAATACTCTAAATCGAATTGTTTTGGTCTTTCGAACATATAAGGAGCAAAATCAATAATATCGGGCAATTTCTTGACCCTTTCGCGCAACAAACCTACAACTTGTCGAAGGTAATCTTCGGAATACCCAGAATAACCGCGTTTTTCAACCCAAATCTTAAATTCTTTGGCAAGTTCTTCTATAGGTTTTGAATAAAGATATTTAGAATTTATTGCTTCGAGTTTTACTACATCGAAAATAGCACCAGACTTGTTCACTTTCTCTAACTCGAATTTTTGGATTAGTTCATCTATCGAATATATTTCCCTATCCGCAGAAGGATTCCATCCCAAAAGTGCAATAAAATTGACAAAAGCATCACGAAAATAGCCCTTCGCGATATAATCCTCGACTGCTACATCCCCTTGTCGTTTACTCAACTTTGTCTTGTCTTTATTTAACAACAAGGGTAAATGTGCCAACTTTGGGACTTCCCATCCAAATGCTTTGTATAAAAGAATATGTTTAGGTACTGAAGGCAACCATTCCTCCCCGCGAATTATGTGGGTAATTTCCATTAAATGGTCGTCGACAACATTGGCAAGGTGATATGTAGGATATCCATCGGATTTTAAAAGAACCTGGTCGTCCACATCTTTTGAATTTACTATTATTTCCCCTCGAATGATGTCGTAAAATCTTATTTCCTCGTTATCTGGAACTTTTAGTCGAATTACATAGGGTACTCCTTGTGAAATAAGTTCCAATGATTTACCCCAACCAATGGTAAATTGATTTTTCATTTTGTTTCGGTCGTACTTAAACTCGTGGTGTGGACTTTTTTGCCGTGCTTCTTCTAATTCTTCTGGACTATCGAAAGCATAATATGCCCACCCCTTTTCAACAAGCAACTCAGCGTGTTTTTTGTATATATCCAATCTTTGCGATTGAAAATAAGGGGCGTGTGGTCCACCAATGTGGGGACCTTCGTCGAATTCAATTCCAGCCCAAGTTAAAGTCCTAATCAAGTTTTCTACTGCACCTTCAACATATCGGGTTCTATCTGTATCTTCAATTCGAAGTACGAGCGAGCCATTGTGTTTCCTTGCGAAAAAGTAGTTATAAAGTGCAGTTCTAAGACCTCCAACGTGCAAGTACCCAGTTGGCGAAGGTGCAAAACGAACTCTAACAGACATTATTTCTTTTAACTTAATAAAAAAACAAAATTACAAAAAATAGGAGGAGTAATTATTTCTTAAACCTTCATCTTAATCAAATCAAAAAAATTGGGTCGAAGACTTTTAGAAAACACTCATAAGTTGGAAAGTTCACTAACTTATTTAGACCAATTTTCAAATTTTTTCATTTACTTAAAGTAAATATGATAATGTATAAGATAAAAAAATTTTTTCCATATTTTAATTTGAAAAACAAAATTGTATACAAAAAACATTAACTAAACTTTTTCCCTTGTTACTCTTAGCAAAAACTTGCCGTAAAACGGATAATTTTATTATTTTGCTTTTTTTCAGAGGTTACTATGGGAAGGAAAGCAAGTGAAATTATTGGTATTAATGTCGATGAAATTATTAAACAACTTAATTCGGCTTTAGCCGAAGAGTGGCTAGCATTCTATCAATATTGGGTTGGAGCTCGACTAATGGTTGGTCCAATGCGAGGCGAAATTGAACCAGAGCTTTTGCTTCACGCCCAACAAGAACTGAACCACGCTGTGTTAATAGTCGACAGAATAATTCAACTTGGTGGAACCCCAATTCTTACCCCAGAAGATTGGTTTAAATACGCTCGATGCAAATATGATGCACCCACCGACCCTTACATCGAAGTAATTCTTCAGCAAAATCTTGATGCAGAACGTTGTGCTATTCAACGATATCAAGAAATCGCTTCGTTTACTAATGGAAAAGACTTCGCGACCTACCAAATTGCTGTTACGATTTTGAACGAGGAACTTGAACACGAAGAAGATATTGAATCTTGGATTGCCGATATTAATAGATTGAAAGAAGAAATCAAGCAGATAAGATTTTAACAATCTTCTTTAAAATAAACCTATTTAGGATTATTTTTTAATTGTGGTGGTAAAACATAATATTTTGGGGGAACTCTCCCAGTGGTATCTTCTTTTATTTTGTAAGGCTTTTCCATTCGAGTTTCCCCGGGCTCAATGCTCTTAGTTTTCGTTGGCTTTGTTAAACTAAATCTGTCTTGATTGGTTAACAATAATTTAGGGAAAGCTTTTGTCTCGGTCGTGGGTTTCTTTTCTTCAGTAACTCCTAATTCTGGGGCCACCTCCATTCCATATTTTGATGTACCAGTATTTGTCTTATCATATTTTTCATTACCCTTTCTAGTCGAAAGTTTTTGGGTTTTATCCAATTTAAACTTAAAGGCATAACTTTTTGTCGAAAAAGAAATCTCGAAGAGATTGGAATTCAGTAGACAATCCAAAAAAGAGCGAAAAGGAATAAATAATTTTTGCCCCAGAAGAATGGCTGGTCTTGTCATTTGAAAATCGTGGTGATTACCATTAACATCAACAAATGTAAAAAATTTTGACCCGGGCAAAAAATAGAAAAGATATCGCCCAATTTGAAAATTGAAACCACCTACATTTCCTTTCTCAAAAGAAAAATATTCAAACCCTTTAATTTCGAGTACAAGTATGGATTGAATTTTCCCATCTATGGAGAAGTAATGTTTCTGAGGATTTTGAGAAAAGACTTTCCCGAAAAAAACAAAAATTAGGAAAATCAAAAGATAATTTTGCATAAATAATAAATTTAGTTTAAACTAAACTAAAATTTACTTCTCTATCGAAATTAACTCTATTTCAAAAATTAATGTAGCATTAGGAGGAATAGTTGGAAGTGCACCTTTCTCGCCCCAACCTAAGTGTGGAGGAACAAATATTCGCCAAATCGAACCTTCCTTCATATGGGTTATTGCTTCCTTCCATCCGGGAACAAGCTTTGCAACTTCGAGTGTTACGGGACTACGAGTGTAAGTATTATCGAAAATTCGTCCATCAATATACTGAGATTTAACGTGTATTTTAACTAAGTCGGTTTCTTTCGGAATTCTACCTTTACCCTCGCGGAGTACTTGATATTGAAGCCCAGATTCAGTTTCAATGATTCCGGGTTTCTTTCTATTGCTATCCAAAAAAGCTTTACCAGCGGCAAGATTTTTTGGAGCTTGCTCCAATATTTTCTGTTCTTCAAGTTTCATCCTTTCATCTTGGCGAGAAAGAAGAATTTTTTGAAACTCAATACGAAACGAATCCAATTCAGCGTGTGTCATAAATGTTGAATCGCCCTTAAATGCATTTCGGAAACCAAGGATAAGGTAATCCATATTAACTTTCAAAGAATCTCGCAACATTTGTCGCCCAATATCGTACCCAATCATATAACTTGCTTTATCGTCGGGGTTGGTTGGTTTTGGCAAATTGGTTTTGATTGTTTCTCTACCGTTACAAGAAACTATCAATAGCAAGATTAACAAAGCAAATGTTTTTTTCATAATAAACCTAAGATAAAAAACAAAAATACAAATAATTTTTGTGTAAATTTGAAAAAATCATTAACTTGCTATGTTACAACTGATTAAAAATTGAAAATGGCTGCGGAATTTAAGTTCCCGAATGAAATCGACCCATTGGGAAGCAATGTAAATAGAACATTAGACTTTCAGCGATTGTCACAAGGTAAGCAAAAACAAATTTCTGTTCGTGTCGGGGAAATAATTCGTGGCAAAATTGTAGAAGTAATTTCTCCTACACAGGCAATCATATCCTTGCCCGATGGTACTTTTTCCGCAGAAATTACTGGGAAGTTTAAATCGGGAGACGAACTTTTCTTTCGTGTCCAATCTGTCGAACCATCGCTTGTTCTAAAAATCTACAGCATTTTTGTCGGCAAAGAAAACAAAGAACTTCCAATAAGCGAAATTCTTCGAATTCTTAACCTACCAAAAACAAACTTATTTGAAACTATTATTTCCAATGAAAAAAATAAAGCAAATGTAATTATCCGAGAAGATGTAATACTAAAAGCTAAGTATGCAAATAACTTTCTTGAAAAATTTTCCAAAGAAAACATCGAACTATTGCTTCGTTTTATTGATTTTGCACTTGAAAGCAATATTGAACCAAATATTGAATTTTTCGAGCATTACAAAAGAATGTTCCTACTCAAAGAGATAATCCCAAAATTAATTTCGGTATTAAACCTCAATCTTGAACTTTTCCCAGATAGCACAAAAAGTAAAATTCAAGAACTTAGAAAAATTCTTCAACAAAATGTCCCATTTTCAACTTTTATTAAATATTTTAGCCCAAACTTTAATCACATTAACGAAAACATATTCAATTTGGTCGCTGAATTAAAAACCCAAAAACTATCCACGGATATGACAAGTATTGTGGATGACTTTTTGAAATGTTTTAACTCCTTATGGATTATTAATAGTGCTGCATCTCTTTCGGTTGGAAATACAATATTCTTTATTATTCCTTACATATGGGAAAACAATGTCAGATTCACTCTTTTCCGTTATAGGAAAAGAAAACTTGGGAATACAGACGAACACAAATTCAATCCCGAGGACGAAGAATTAATCCAACCAATAAAAGAAAACTTGGAAAAAGAAATGGGCAATTATTTTACAAGCAGCGAAGGGAGAAATGAATTAAACTTACTTCAAAGTAATTTTCGTAGAAATTCTAGGAAGGAAGGTATTCGTCTAATTATTAAAACACCGACTGGAAATACTCAACTTCTGCGTCTAATAAATTTGCCAAACGATAACCAAACTGGAGTTTCGATTGTAATCTAATTCTTTTATATTATTTTTGTCAATTTACTATTTTACTTTCTTAAAAATGGGATATCAAATTTACCTTTTTAATTCACTTACAAGAAAGATAGAAAAATTTGCACCTCTGGAGGACAAAATAGTAAGAATGTATTCTTGTGGACCAACTGTGTATAATTTCGCCCACATCGGTAATATGCGTTCCTTCCTTTTTGCCGACTTGCTCCAAAGGGTACTGAAAGTAGTTGGAGGTTACAAAGTTCGTTGGGTAATGAATATCACAAATATTGATGATAAAACAATACGTGATAGTGCAATAGGAAGCCCCGCTTGGCTCCCAGAGATGGGAAAGCAAAGCAACGACCCAATGAAAAATTTAACTAAATTTACTGAATTCTATAGAAAGGCTTTTTTGGAAGACATTCAAAAATTAGGTATAAATCTAAAAGATTTCTACAAAATGCCCAAGGCAACCGATTACATTCCCCAAATGCAAGAATTAGTACGACGTATTGTCGATAAAGGCTTTGGTTATATTGTAAACGGTTCTGTTTATTTCGATGTAAGCAAATGGCGACAATACGACATTTATGGAAAGTTATATCACATTGACTTTGAAAAATTTAAAGAGGGCTCTCGTATAGATGCAGACTCCTACGACAAAGAAGAATTTTCGGACTTTGCCCTTTGGAAGGCAAGAAAGGAAGGAGAACCTTATTGGCAATTCACACTTAATGGAGTCAAATGCGACGGTAGACCTGGGTGGCATCTTGAATGCTCCGTAATGGAACGCGAAATCTTAGGGCTTCCTTTCGACATTCATACCGGTGGGGTGGATTTAAAATTCCCCCATCACGAGGACGAAATTGCACAGAGTAAAGCTGGTTATGGAGTAGAACCTACTGTTTTCTGGTGCCACAACGAATTCCTTCTCGTCGAAGGGAAAAAGATGAGCAAATCGCTTGGTAATTTCTTTACTTTGCGGGACCTACTTGAAAAAGGTATCGACCCTCTCGACATTCGCTTTCTTATGCTTTCAGCGCATTACTCTACTCAGCTAAACTTTACATTCGATAGTTTAAGTTCAGCCCGAAAAGCTCGACAACGAGTTCAAAACTATATTTACGACTTATTTGACAATCAAAATTTAAAAGGGAAAGAAATTAGCGTCGAACAATTAAAAGATTCTGTATTTGGCGAATTGGCAAACGACTTGCAAACTCCAAAAGCTCTTGCTCATCTATTCGACTTTTTGAACAACAATCCAGCCGACGAAGTTGCTAAAAGTTCTGCAAAAGAATTAATTAAGTTTTTCGAGGAATTAAATAGCATTTTCAATGTTTGGAAAATCGAACCCCGTCCTAAAGTCGAATTTACAATACCCGAAGAAGTCCAAGAACTCGCAGAAAAAAGATTGAACGCAAGAAAACAAAAGAATTTTGCTCTTGCCGACCAATTGCGAGAAAAAATTAAAGAAAAAGGATTTCAAGTAGTCGATACAAAAGATGGGTACATAATTAAACCACTCACAGAAGAGTAATATAAAAAGTTAGTTTTTTCTCAAAAATAATAAAGAAGTATTATTTAAGCAACTTCATAGCGTTTTCAAGAAGTTCATTTACTATACTCATCGAACTTGCCTCTGCATAGAAGCGAATAAGGGGTTCGGTACCCGACGGTCGAATCAAAAGCCAACCATCATCAAAGAAAAATTTATAACCGTCTTTGGTATCAACATTTTTCACAAGGTATTTTCCAATTTTTGTAGGTCCCTTTGCACAAGCACGCAACAAAGCCTTTTTTTCTTGCTCACTAACTTTTACATCACGCCGCCAATATCTATGAGTACCAAATTCCTTGTCCAATTCATCGGAAAGTTCTTTGATAGACATTTTCCTTTTTGCCATAATTTCAAGAAGTAGAAGAGCATTGAAAATTCCATCACGTTCGGGTATATGAATGATTGTCCCAAGGCCACCAGATTCTTCCCCGCCAATAAGAATTTTTTGTTCAGCCATCAACTTTGCAATATGCTTAAAACCAACTGGAGTCTCGAACAAAGGAATATTGTGTTTGTCGCAATATTTATTTACCATAGAAGTTAAAGAAACAGTTTTTGCAACAGCACCTTTTTTACCTCGTATTTCAAAAAGGTATTTTAGCAAAATCATAAACACTCGATGGGAATCAACAAAATTTCCTTCGTTATCAACAACTCCAAGACGGTCGGCATCTCCATCAGTCGCTATTCCAATATCATACTTTCCAGTTTTCATCAAATCGAAAAGAGAATGCAAATTCTCTGGGACTGGTTCGGGATGGTGCAAGTCGCCAAAAGATGGGTTGAATTCGTTGTGAATTTCAATAATATTTGGCAAAAGAAGTTTAAGTATACCCTGCCCAGCACCATACATTGGGTCGAAAACTATTTTAAAATTTTTCGAGCGGATTAAATCTATGTCGATTTTCTTTTTTATGTAGCGAATATATGGTTCGCGAGCATCGAAAGGACGAATCATTCTCGTTCCTACATAAATATCCCAAGGCTTGAACTTAAATTTCGGGACTCGTTGAATATTTAGAAGTTCTGCTTCCACCTTTTGAACTTCTTCGGGTGGAGCTGGACCACCAAAACGCCCTTTTATTTTGTAACCATTATAAGTTGGTGGATTATGTGAAGCGGTAATTACAATTCCTAAATCGGAACCTTTTTGCTTAGTATGGAACGAGACCATAGGAGTAGAAGCAAAAGTATTTGTCAAGTGGGCAACAATACCGTTGGAGGCAAAAATCAAAGCAATTTCGTGGGCAAACTCTTTAGAAAGAAAACGTGTATCATATCCAATTACAACAGAAATATTTTGTTTTTTTAAACTTTTTAAATAGTTGACCGTTGCAAGAGCCACTTTGTGAAGGTTTTCAAAAGTGAAATCCCGCGCGATTTCACCACGCCACCCATCAGTTCCGAAAACTATCATAAACTAAATGTATTATGTTAAACAATATTATCTTATGAACTTCGCATAGGCATCTAAACCAGCGTAGACAGCCATCTCGCCGAGCGACTCTTCAATCCGAAGCAGTTGGTTGTATTTAGCAACGCGGTCAGTTCTGCTTGGGGCACCAGTTTTTATTTGTCCAGAATTTGTAGCAACAGCGAAATCAGCAATAGTAGTATCTTCGGTCTCACCCGAACGATGGGAAATTATCGTTGTATATCCATTCTTTCGGGCAAATTCAATAGTTTCCAAAGTTTCTGTTATCGTCCCAATTTGATTTAACTTTACAAGGATTGAATTTGCAACACCTAATTCAATACCCTTCTTTAAAAATTCTGGATTTGTTACGAAAATATCATCCCCAACCAATTGAACTTTATTGCCAAGAGCCTTTGTCAAATCGACCCAACCATTCCAGTCCTTTTCCCCAAGCCCATCTTCGATGGAAATAATTGGATATTTACCAACAAGTTCCTCGTACCATTTTATCATTTGGTCGGAGGTAAATAATTTCTGGGTGGATTTAAAAAATTTGTATTTCTTCTTTTCCCACATTTCACTAGCAGCAACATCAATTGCAAGAAAAACATCTTTCCCTGCTGTATAGTTTGCTTTTTCAATTGCCTCAAGGATTACTTCAAAAGCCTCTTCATTCGACTTTAACGAAGGAGCAAAACCTCCCTCGTCTCCGACCGAAGTGTTATATCCTTTTGACTTAAGCACTGTTTTCAAATTATGGAAAATTTCAGCGCCCATTCTTAGAGCTTCTTTGAAGGAAGATGCACCAGCCGGAACAATCATAAATTCTTGGATATCCACATTATTGTCGGCATGTTTTCCACCATTAATAATATTCATCATAGGGACTGGAAGGACACGGGCATTCACTCCGCCAATGTATCTATAAAGTGGAAGGTCGAAACTATTTGCAGCTGCTTTCGCAACAGCGATAGAGACACCAAGAATTGCGTTTGCCCCTAATTTAGACTTATTTTTTGTACCGTCCAGCTTCAACAATAGATTGTCGATTTCTATTTGCTCGTAGGCGCTCAAACCGTAGAGTTCTGGGCCAATTACATTTTCAACATTTTCAATTGCTTTCAAAACACCTTTACCAAGATAACGCGTTTTATCGTTATCTCTTAGTTCCACTGCCTCGTTTTCACCCGTACTTGCTCCAGATGGAATAGCAGCAACACCACCGCTCCCATCTTCCAGTAAAACTTCAACTTCGATAGTAGGATTACCACGAGAATCGAGAATTTCCCTTGCCAAAACACCAATTATTTCGCTGTTCATAAATCCCCTTTTTGAATAATTTTTAAATTTTCTATTTTTTTAGCAAGTTGAAAGTCGAGTTCAGTTAGTCCACCTCGGTCGTGGGTAGATGATGTAATTCGAATCTTATTCCAACCATAAATTAAAATATCGGGATGATGGTCTAAACTTTCTGCAATAATTGCAATTGAATTTACAATTCCAATTGCAGATACAAAATCCTCGGCTACTATTTCCCGGACAATAGAATTTCCTTCTTGTCTCCAATATGGGAGATCTGATAAGTACTTTTGTATCTCATCCTCTGGGAGTAAATTTGGTCTTTTCATAAAAGTAATTTTTCAATTTCTTCAACTATTTTCGACTTCCCGACAGCACCAATAGTTGCACTCATCAACTTACCATCTTTAAAATAAAGTAAAGTTGGTATTGAACGAACTCCGTAAGTAATAGCTGAATTTGGATTACTATCTACATCGAGTTTGCAAACCTTAACTTTTCCGTCGTATTCGCGAGCAATTTCCTCAACAATTGGAGCAATCATTCTGCAAGGAGCACACCAAGTAGCCCAAAAATCTACAATCACTGGAATTTTTGAATTTAAAACTTCTTCTTGGAAGTTTTGGTCTGTAACGTGAACAACCTGTCCCATAACACCTTTAAAATTAAAATAAATTTAATAAATCGAAAAAAATGTTAATTTATTTTTAAGGCACAATTCTATAAATCATTCTTGGGAAAGGAATAACTTCCCGAATATGCTTAGCACCAGTAATCCATTTTACAGTTCTTTCGATGCCAAGACCAAAACCGCTATGGGGAACAGAACCATACCTTCGCAAATCAAGGTACCATTGAAAAGCCTCGAGAGGTAGGTTTTCCTCTTTAATTCGCTCAAGAAGCAAATCGAAGTTGTCTTCTCGTTGACTTCCCCCAATAATTTCACCTCCACGCTCTGGGGCAAGCATATCCATAGCAAGAACCAAATCTGGATTCATCGGGTCGCGCTTCATATAGAAAGCTTTGATTTTCGCTGGATAATGGTGAATTATGCAAGGTTTGTCGAATTGTTCCATTATTGCTTCTTCTTGGACGGCTCCAAAATCTTCCCCCCAAGGGAATGGTTCTTCGATTTCTTTGCCATCAACTTTTCGAATTAATGGAACGTTATTTTTATTTAGCCATTCGACTGCTTCTGTATAAGTCATTCTATAGAATGGCCTTTTGACTTTCTCGAGTTTGGAAAAATCCCTTTCAAGAGTATCAAGTTCTTTTCTGCAAGTCTTTAGAACGTATTGAACAATATATTCAACAAGGTCTTCGGCAAGGTCCATATCGTCTTCCAAATCGAAATATGCCATTTCGGGTTCAACCATCCAAAATTCTGTCAAGTGCTTACGTGTCTTGGAAAGTTCTGCACGAAAAACAGGCCCAAAAGTATAAACTTTACCCAATGCCATTGCAGATGCTTCGGCATACAATTGCCCAGATTGCGATAAATAAGCCTTCCCCAAATCAAAATATTCAGTTTCGAACAAAGTTGTTGTACCTTCGCAAGCATTAGGAGTAAGAATAGGAGAATCCATTAATTTAAAACCATTACCGTCGAAAAAGTCCCTAATAGCTTTAACAACTGCTGCCCTAACTCTCATTATTGCGTGTTGCCGAGAAGAGCGCAACCAAAGGTGCCTATGCTCGAGTAAAAAAGTATCTCCGTGTTCTTTTGGGGTAATCGGATAATCTTTTGTTAGTTGTATGATTTTGATATCTGTAACATCAATCTCAAATCCACCGGGTGCTCTTTGGTCTTCGCGAACTCTGCCTTTTATTATTACTGAACTCTCTTGTGTCAACTGCTTAGCATTCTCGAAAACTTCTTCGCTAACGTTTGGTTTAAAAACAACACATTGGACAATGCCAGTACCATCTCGCAACATAATGAATTGCAACTTGCCTTTGCCAGTCTTATGGTAGACCCAGCCACGCAATTCGACTTCTTCACCAACATAATTCGCTAAGTTTTCAATATATTGATATGATTTATATCTCGAAATAACTTTTGTTTCGACATCAATCATTTTCCACCAAAAGTAATTCCAACACCAAGAGTGAAATAATTTTTGTTGCTTTCGTTAGTAACATTACCAATAAGATTAACGAACCAATATTTTGCTTCAATATTTAAAGTAACAATTTCGAAGTCAAAATCTAATCCCGCACCCAGCCCAGCTCCAATTCTACTTTCGGTTTTAGATGTCGCAATGGGAAGCTCTTGATTCAATTTTACAATATCAATAGTGTTTACTAAATAAAAGTAGGATAAATTTCCAGAAATATAAGGTGAAACAAAGCTTTTCAAAAGGAATAAATCGAAACCTGCAGATATCGGAATAAAATTTTGAATAGTCTTTAAAACAACAGTATCATAGGGTTGTTCTGGGAAAAATAATCTCAATTCGGTTTGGGGAAATCTATTTAACGAAAGACCCCCTTTAAAATCCAAATTGTTCGATAAAGGTAGATTAAGATTCACGCCGAGGAAATATCCATTTTTTGCACCTTGGCGAATAACATCCCAAAATTTGTTATTTAAACTTATTTTATCGGAATTATATACATTATTAATTTGTGAATTGGGAGTAGCAAGGCCTACTGAAAATCCAAAGCCAATATTTTTTGAATAAATATGATTTAAAATAAAAAAAACAAAAAATAAAACTAATATTACATTCTTCTTCATAATTTTTAAAAATTAACCACAATTAAACTTCGTTTTTATTATCTTTGAACTTTACAAAATTAATAAAAGTTTTAATATCTTTATTATTAACAAATAAGGGTTGCTCTATGAAGAAGTACTTCTGGTTTTTGCTTTTCGCTATTTTGACTACGTCTTTTTCTTTTTCACAATCCACCAAACCAATTTTCCCGTTGAACTTTGGTCTTTGGGGATATTACAGCGCGGATTTTTTCTCACCAAATTTGGATTGGTTTGCTTACAATTCTCAAACCCAGTTGTACCAACAAGTTGGTTCAATCAGCGAAAATAAATTAGGTTCCGGTATCGGCTTTGGTGGAATAATCAACTATCCTTTGACAAACAATCTATTCATTACTGGAAGAATTGGCTATAATTATTACGCTTCCGACCTAAATTTCTACCTTTTTAATTATAATACTTTAACTTACACTAAAACCGAAGATGCTCTAAATGTAAAGTTTTCCTATCTTGAAATTACCCCGGGAATTCAATATTATCCAAAACTTACAGGTTTTGAAAATTTATATCTTTTAGGGGGACTTGAATTGGGTTCCTACTTAACCAATGAAATTACAAATAACGTTACCAATGTAAGTAGTGAACTTCAAGATTTAAAAACTCGTATCGCACTTGTTCTTGGCTTAGGTTATACTTTTCAAATTTCTAATAATGTCTTTATTTCGCCAGAAGTTTCTTTTCGAATACCATTTACAAAAATTTACAACCAAGACTTCCCAGACATTTTGGATAATTTCAACAATGTTCTTGCATATCATAACGAGCAACTTTCCAACTCACAATTGAGAATTGGAGTTAATCTAACATTCTCTATTACTCCAAAGAAACAAGAGCCTTATATCCCAGAAGTACCCGGCGAAGTTGGATTCAAGGAAGTGCTTGCATTAAACAACGAAGGCAAATTCGTACCGGCAACAGTTATTAAAGTCGAAGACACTCGTTACCAAGAATATTACCCCTTAGTTCCATATATCTTCTTCGAGGAAAATTCTGCGAAACCAGCCTCAAATACTCAAATTCTAACCTCCAGAGCCGAAGCAGGAGCTTTCGACCCAAAAACCCTACCAATGGACGCATTAGAAATTAACAAACGCACTTTGGATATCGTTGGTTGGAGGCTTAAAAACAATCCCCGTGCAGACCTCACCGTTGTTGGAACTATTGATGGCTCCCCTGCAGAGAAGAATAATAAGCAACTTCCACTTGAAAGAGCAAATTTTGTAAAGAACTATCTTGTTAACAATTGGAACATTAACGAGCAAATCATAAATGTTCGCACATCTCAATTTCCAGCAAAACCCTCGACCTCAAATGTTCCAGAAGGTGTTGCAGAAAACAGGCGAGCCGAACTATCAAGTTCTAATCCCGATATTCTTGCTCCAATCCTAATTGAAGGTGATAATCAAAGAATAGCCGAGCCGGGTTTAATTCAATTTGTACCCTATGCAAATGTTAAAGACTCAATTACTTTTTGGGAAATTGATGTCTTCCAAGGTGGAAATTTACTCAAAAGACATAATGGTAATGGTCAACCTCAACCATTGCATTGGACAATAAAGCCAAACGAACTTGCCGCAAGCAATGTCCCTGTTGATTATACCTTAATTGTAGAAACTATCAATGGAAAAAAATACAAAGCAAACGGCTCGCTTCCAACCGAATACCTTTCTCAATCTAAAAAGAAAGCAGAAGAACTTCCCGATGTTACCATAACGAAGTTTAGTCTTACACTTTTCGATTTCGACAAGGCTGATGTTTCGGCACAGGACAGAGAAATTATTAATAAACTCGTTTTACCAAACATTAAATTCAACTCGACTGTAAAAATTTATGGATATACCGATAAAATTGGAGACGATGAATATAATCTCCGACTTGCTACAAGAAGAGCAGAAGCAGTAAAAAATATAATACAGGCCCAACGAAAGAATGTCAAAATCGAAACTTACGGAGTTGGCGAACGACAATTACTTTTCGACAATGAAACTCCAACCGGCAGACATTTATCGAGAACAGTCCAAATTGTTATCGTAACACCAAGATAATTTCTTTCTTTCATAAAAAGAACAAGGGAGCAATCCCTTGTTCTTCTATTAATTGCAAAATAAAGTATTATTTAATAAAAACTTTTTTCAAAAAATTATCTTTAGAAAGTCCAAAATTACCCGCCACATTAATATTTATTTTTGAATTTCAAATATTCTTTGAATATTATCGTTAAAATTTTTCTTTCTAAATTGAAATAATTATGGCAACGAAAAACCTTTTGGTTGTAGAATCGCCAGCAAAGGCAAAAACCATTAATAAGTATTTGGGAAAGGATTACATAGTCGAAGCATCGGTTGGACACATAAAAGACCTTAACAAGCACACTTTAAGTGTCGATATAAAAAACAATTTCCAACCTATATACCAAATACTTAAAGATAAAAAGGAAATAATTCAAAGGTTGAAATCAAGGGCAAAAGATTGCAAGTCGGTTTTAATCGCTACCGACCCAGACCGCGAAGGAGAAGCAATTGCTTGGCATATTGCCGAAGAAATTCGAAGCGAAAATCCCGAAATAAAACGTGTCCTTTTTAACGAGATTACCCAAAAAGGTATCAGGGAAGGACTGCAAAATCCCCGAGAACTCGACGAAAACCTGTACTATTCCCAACAAGCACGACGTGTCCTCGACCGTTTAATCGGTTATAAAATTTCCCCATTTGTATCGAATGCACTTGTCAAGAAAAGCGAAAAGGCTTTGTCCGCTGGTCGTGTCCAATCCGTTGCACTTAGATTAATTTGCGAACGCGAAGAAGATATCGAAAATTTCGAACCATTCGTTTTTTGGAATATTTTTGCTACTTTCGAAACAAAAAAAGAAAAAATCAACGCTAGGCTAGTTGAATTCGATGGAAAACAAATAAAAAATCCCGAAGGCTCTAAAAAACCAATGCGCAACGAAAATGAAGAGGATTTTCGCAAACGAATAGAAAAATTCCTTTTCATTCAAACACAAGAAGAAGCTAACGAGATAATCAAAAGAATTAAGCAAGTCGATAGCTTTGTGGTCTCAAAAGTAACCAAAAGAAGGGTTAAGAAAACTCCCAAACCTCCATTTATTACATCCACCTTGCAACAAGAAGCGGCTCGGAAATTAGGCTTTTCGAATAAACAAACAATGCAATTGGCACAAAGACTATACGAAGGTGTCCCCGTTGGAGACGAAGGAAACATTGGTTTAATCACTTATATGAGAACCGACTCGGTTCGAGTTAGTGAAGATGCAATCAACTCTGCCCGAGAATTGATAAAGCAAAAATTTGGGAAAAAATATTTACCCCAAGAACCAAACATCTACAAAAGTAAAAGTGCGAATGTCCAAGATGCCCACGAAGCAATCCGACCGACCGATATCCACAGAACACCCGAATCATTAAAAGGGAAAATCGATAAGAATTTGCTTTTCCTTTATGAATTGATTTACAATCGGTTTATCGCTTCGCAAATGTTACCAGCGGAATACGACCAAACCATTGTTGAAATAAAAGGTGGCAATTTCGTTTTTCGTGCAAGTGGAAGATTTCTTGTTTTTGATGGTTATCTTGCAATTTACCTTGAAGACGAAACAGATGAGAACTCCGAGGAAGATGAAGAAAAAGCACGCTTACCTAAAGTGCAAGAAGATGATAAACTAAAACTACATAAAGTAGAAGCAAAAGAATCGCAAACTCAACCACAACCAAGATACAATCAAGCCAGTTTAATCAAGGAACTTGAAGAAAAAGGCATAGGGCGTCCAAGTACATATGCAACAATCGTTTCAACACTTCTCGAAAGAAAATACGTTGTGCTTAAAAATAAAGCATTTGTTCCAACTGAACTTGGTCGCGAGGTGAACAAAACGCTTGTTAAGCACTTTTCGGAAATATTCAATGTAGAATTCACTGCAAAAATGGAAGAAGAACTCGACACAATTGCTGAAGGCCTAACAAATTATGTAGAGGTTGTTAGTAAGTTCTATGAACCTTTGACGCGATTGTTGGAAAACGCTTCCAAAGAACTACACCATAATGGCATTACTTGCGATTTATGTGGCGCTCCTATGGTCGTACGTGTTAGCAAATATGGAAGATTCTTGGGTTGCACAAATTATCCACAATGTAAAAATACAAAACCACTCTACGAAGTAGTAGAAAAAGAAGAACCCCAAATAGCAGAAGGTGTTTTCTGTGATGTATGTGGAAAACCGATGGTCGTACGAAAAAGCAAAAAGGGAGAATTCTACGGATGTATAGATTATCCAAAATGCACGGGGACAAAACCGATTTCAAAATTCGCAGGCAAATCAAAATTCAAGCCTATTCCAGTTCCTAATGAAAAATGCCATAAATGTGGAAGTGAAATGCTCTTAAGAAGGGGTACAAAAGGTTACTTCCTTGCCTGTTCCACTTATCCAAAGTGCAACGGCACAAAGAAAATCCTAAAAGAAGAGGCAGAAAATATTATCAAAAACAAAGGGGAAAATAGTTAATATTAAATCAACTTTTAATCTTTGGTTGAAATTCTAAGTAATAAGAAGGAACAAAATCTTCCGCGGGAACTACCATTCCCTCTGAAAGTAATTTCCAACCAAGTTTTGCTACTCTTTGACCTGTTAAATAATTAAAATCTTGGTTTTGAATCCCTTTTTCGATTTTATCCGCACCAAAACCAACAACAAAGTCGTAATCGGTAACATTTGTACCAATCTCTTCCAAATCTGCAAATGAAACAGAAGAAGTTGGATGGCCATTTAAATCATAAAATTGATAAAAGAAAAAGTTTTTGTGCGAATGAACAACACTGATGATTCTTTTGGCAAATTTCGAGGCTAGCTCTTTGCAATTGTATGCAAGTGCGGACAAAGTTGGTACAGGTACCAACTTAATCGAATTGTCGAAGCAAAGACCTTTTGCAAATGCGGAACCTATCCGCAATCCTGTAAAAGAGCCGGGGCCAGAAGAAACAGCAACAGCAGTTAGATCGTTAACACTTACCTGCAAGTCTTTCAATGCCCTAAAAGTTAACTCTGCCAAGAATTGGTCGTGGGAATTGGGTATTGAAATAGAGTATTCGACCAAACATTGTTCTCGGTTGGAAATTGAAATAGAACAAATGTTTGCTGTTGTCTCGATAGATAAAATCAGTTCCATATTCATAAGACCAAACTTTCAATCGTTTTTTTAAATCTCCAAATAATTTCAAGAACTTGATTAAACGAATTAACTTTCGCTTTAATATACAATTTATCCTTCTGTTGAATTAGTTTAGCATTTTCGAACGACATAGCAAACTCTGAAATAGTAGGAAGTAGTAAATCGTAATACTCACGATTTGTTTCATCGGGAAACTCAATGGTTAATATATTCGACCGGAAAACGATTTTCTGAATTCCAGTATCAAAGGCTTTGATTCGTAAAGAAACAATTTTCAAAAGATTTTCCACTTCTTTTGGCAATGGACCAAATTTGTCGATAAGTTCGTTCTGTAATGAATTTAGCTGTTCGGGAGTACGAACATTATATAACAATTTGTAAAACTTAAACCTTTCTATTTCATTTTGAATATAATTTGAAGGAATAAAAGCATCAAATTCGACCTCAATCTGTAATTCTTCATTTTTTAAGAACTTAAGTCCCACATCTTCCTTTTGTTCTGGGAACAAATCTTTAAATTCGGTTGTCTTGAGTTCTCTAATTGCTTCGTCTAAAATCTTTTGGTACATTTCAAATCCAATTTCGTTAATAAACCCACTTTGTTCGTAACCAAAAATGTCGCCAGCCCCCCGAATTTCCAAATCACGCAATGCAAGCTTCAATCCACTACCCAAATCGGTGTACTCTTCGAGTGCTTGAAGTCTTTGCAATGCCTTGCGCGGAAGGGTATTTAGCGGTGGAATAATAAGATAACAAAATGCCTGTATATTGGTTCGTCCCACTCTTCCACGAAGTTGATAAAGTTCGGCAAGTCCAAAATTTTGAGCATTATAAATGAAAATTGTATTTGCTTTAGGGATATCCAGTCCAGATTCCACAATTTTAGTCGTTAGTAAAATATTATACTTCCCGTGAATAAAGTCAGTCATAACCTTTTCAAGTTCAGTGTTTTTCAATTTCGCGTGTGCAACTGCAATTTTTACATTTGGAACAATCTTGAGCAATCTTTGAAGTGCAACATCGATATGAGAAATCTTGTCGACAACGAAAAAAATTTGTCCATCGCGAGCAATTTCTCGTATAATAGCCTTTCGTATAATTTCTTCTTCCCAATAAATTATTTCAGTATAAATTGGTAACCTATTCCGAGGTGGCGTCTCCATAATACTTAAATCGCGAACACCCAAAAGAGAAAAGTTCAAAGTTCTGGGTATTGGAGTAGCAGTCATAGTCATTGTGTCTACGTTTACTTTTAACTTACGCAACTTCTCCTTGGCAGCAACACCAAATCGATGTTCTTCATCTATAATAAGCAACCCTAAGTCCTTGAACTTGACATCGTCGCTCAACAATCTATGGGTTCCTATAATAATATCAATTGAACCTTGTGATAACTTTTGAAGAATATCTTCAATCTGCTTTTTTGTTTTAAAACGGGACAAAGATTCAATATTAATTGGGTAGTTTTTAAGCCTTTCTTTAAAAGTAACTTCGTGTTGGCTTGCAAGAATAGTTGTTGGTACCAATACTGCAACTTGTTTCCCAGCTTGAACTGCTTTGAAAGCAGCCCGAATAGCAACTTCGGTCTTTCCAAACCCAACGTCACCACAAATCAATCTATCCATTGGCGCAAAAGATTCCATATCACGCTTTACATCTTCTGTTGCTTTCGCTTGGTCGATTGTATCTTCATAGACAAAAGATGCTTCGAATTCCTTTTGCCAAATTGTATCTGGAGGGAAAGCATAGCCTTTCTGAAGTTTTCTTTCTGCATACAACTTAATCAATTCGTAAGCATCTTTCTTTAATCGTTCCTTTATTCTTTGTTTCTTGCGTTCCCATTCATTAGTTCCAAGTTTGCTTAATTTGGGTGTTACACCATCTTCCGCACGATACTTTTGTAACTTATGCAAAAAGTTCAAATTAAGGTAAACAATATCGTCATCGGCAAAAATCAATCGTACACAATCTTGGTAGCTTTCTCCAAATTTAACCTTTTGAAGACCATCGAACTTGGCAATTCCTTTGTCGACGTGGACTACGAAGTCCCCAATATTTAACTCGCTTAACTCTTTTAAACTAATTCCCTTCCCTTTAAAAGAAGTAATACGGGTCCTTTCCCTACCAAAAATTTGGTGCTCAACAAAAACTGCAATTGGTGATTCCTCGAAATAAAAACCTTCGCTCAACGGCTTGTTGAACCAAATACACTTAGAGAGGATTTCGTCGGGTTCGAAAATTTCCTCGTACTGCTCTAAATTCGTTTCGTATTCTAATTGAATTGCATTACTTACGATTTCTTTCAATCGCTCCGATAGAATATCTCCATCGGATGCAAAATAAACTTTATACCTTTGGTAAAACAGTTTTAAAAATTCTTTCGTAAAATTTCTTACCGAAGTGAAACTTGCTTTAGTTTCTTTGGTTTTAACTTCGAAGTCAAAATGAAAAAGGGAATTAATATAAAATTTCTGTTGTAAGAAATTAATTGATGTTTCGGGGTAAAGTTGTTCAATTTTTTCTAAACTATCAACGACAAAAAGGTCATCGTTATCAAAATATTCATAAATCGTAGTGCTTTCTTGTTTTTGATGAAACAAAGTTGTGATTATCTCTATTCTATCAAGTTTTTCAATACTTCTTTGAGTTTCAAGGTCAAATAGCCGAATCGACTCTATCTCGTCTCCAAAAAACTCTATTCTTACTGGGTTGTCGAGCCCAAGCGGGAAAATATCGACAATTGCACCCCGGACAGCAATATCCCCTTGTTCTTCAACAAAATCCTTTCTTTCGAAGCCTTTAAGAATTAAATTACCAATAAAAGAATCATAAGGGAAACTCATTCCAAGAGCAAGTTCAATTCTTTCTTCTGCAAATGTTTTTGGTTTAGGCACTTGAAAATCGAGAATTTCGGGGGTAAGAATTAGAATTGAATCATTGTGATTGGAGTATTGATACAATTTCTCGTAAATACTAAGTTCAAGTTTTTCATTTGGGATTTGCCTAAATTTCGAAATCGAAAAAGAGGTAAGAAGAAGCACATTTTGTAAACCAAAAAATGAATTTAGATCCAAGGCAAATTTGTTTAGGGTCTCTTCATCTGGTACAAGTAGGATAAATCTTTTATTCGGGAAGTTCTTCCTTAGTAAATAGATAACAAACGATTTAGAAGAACCGTGGAGAAAGCGAATACCACAGTCGGTCCCATTAGCAACAATTTCTTTAATTTTTGAAAAATTAACTGCTTTTTCAAACAAATATAAAACCTCGGTTTCCACTGTCTTAGATATCACTTTCTATTATTACGGTAGAATTGGGTTTGGTTTTCAAATTTTGCGGATCATAATTATAAAGTCGTAAAACACGAAGTTTTTCCTCGCGAGTCAATTTTCTACTCGCAAGAATAATATAACGAACATTTTTTCGAGTGTCACGAATTATGTTTTCCACCTTTTGCGATTCATTATTCTCCATTAATTCCTCAATTTTGTATATATTGGCTAAATAAATTAATAAAGTAAGGTTCCTCTTGTTTCAACAATTTAGCGTAGAATTCAATCCCTTCGCTTTTATCTTCCTTTTTAATTATGCTAGACATTCTATAAACATAGGGAATTAATTCCATCTTGGAGTAAGGCAAAAGCAATTTAACATACCTTGTTTCTTCTTCCATTGTTTCTTGCATTTTTAAAAGAAGAGCATTAATGTTAATACCTCTTTCAGCAGAAATTAATATGGACGAGGGATATTCTCGCTGCAAAAATTTAATGTATTCTTTATCTTGAATCAAATCTATTTTGTTTAAAACAAGGATTACAGGTTTTTGGTCGACTTTTAATTTTTCGAGTGTTTGTTGTACAACACTTATTTGTTCTGAAAGGTAGCGATTGCTTGCATCGGCGATATGAAGAAGCGCATTAGCATATTGCACTTCAATAAGAGTACTTTGAAACGATGCTATCAAATGCGAAGGTAACTTCCGAATAAAACCGACTGTATCCGAAAGCAAAACTACCTTTTCATTAGGTAATCGAAGTGCACGAGTAGTAGTATCTAAAGTTGCAAAAAGTTTATCTTCTACACCTACGTTAGCATTAGTAAGTTCACGCATAATAGTCGACTTTCCAGCATTTGTGTATCCAACCAAAGCGAACTTGAAGTAATTCTCTCGGGGCTTCCTTTCGATTTCCTTTTGCTTCGAAATTTCTATTAACTTTTTTTGTAATCTTTGAATTCTTGACTTCACAAGCCTTCTATCGCTTTCAATTTGTTTTTCGCCGGGTCCTCGCGTCCCTATTCCACCATATTGCTTCGAAAGGTGCGACCACATTTTGGTTAACCTTGGCAATAGGTATTGAAGTTGAGCTAACTCGACTTGAGTTTTTGCCTCCAATGTTCTTGCGTGTTTAGCAAATATTGCTAAAATAAGTGTCGTTCGGTCTATTACTTTTATCTGAAATTCATTTTCAAGATTTTTAGTTTGTACTGGGGTTAATTCATCGTCGAAAACTACAAGGTTAATCTCTTTTTGTTGAATCAAAGACTTAATTTCCTGTACTTTTCCTTTTCCTATTGCAGTTGCGGGATTAAAAGAAACAACCTCTTGGTAAACCGAATCAACAACCTGGCCCCCAGCAGTCTGTACCAACGAAGCAAGTTCATCAAGATGTTCCTCAATGATATCTTTCGAGGTTCCTTTTTTGGGAATGGCAACCAAAAGAGTTCGCTCGGGTAGAACTTCGTTCTCTATCATCACCAAATTGTTAAACACTAAAAATTAGAAACGATAATAAACTAAAAAAATTTTTTAAATTGCATTGGGTTAAACTTTTAGTTTATGTCTATGATTTCTTTTAAACTCGATGAAACACACGAGCAAATTCGCGACACAATACGAAAGTTTGCTCAAGAAGAAATTGCCCCAAGTGTAATTCAACGCGACATTTCTTGTGAATTCCCCCGCGAAATTATCAAAAAACTTGGCGAGTTGGGATTCCTTGGAATGATGGTTTCCCCAGAGTGGGGAGGAAGCGGTCTGGACACAATAAGTTATGTTATTGCAATGGAAGAAATTAGCAAGGTCGATGCTTCGGTTGGTGTTATTTTTTCGGTGCATAATTCCCTTGTTAACTGGATTTTTGAAAAATATGGCTCCACCTACTTAAAGGAAAAATACTTGCGCCGACTTGTTACTGGAGAACTTCTCGGGGCATATTGTCTAAGTGAACCCGAGGCTGGAAGCGATGCTACCCAAATCAAAACTTCGGCTGTAAAAAATGGGAACACTTGGATTTTGAATGGTACCAAAAACTGGATAACTACTGGACAAAATGCAGACATTTACGTGGTTTTTGCAAATACCAATTTTGAACTGGGTTACAAAGGAATAACTTGCTTTGCTATTGAAAAAGGGACACCGGGCTTTGAACCAGGGAAGAAAGAAGATAAAATGGGGCTACATTCGAGCGATACTACAAGTATTGGTCTAACTAATGTAGAAGTACCCGAAGAAAACATAATTGGAAACATAGGCGAAGGGTTCTATATAGCAATGAGGGGATTGAACGGAGGTAGAATTGGAATAGCAGCACAAGCACTTGGAATTGCCCAAGGTGCCTTCGAAGCATCAGTTCGGTATGCAAAGGAGCGAAAGGCTTTTGGAAAACCAATTATCGAGCATCAACTCATTCAAGCCAAATTAGCTCAAATGTCGATGAAAATAAACGCCGCAAGGCTTCTTATTTACAAAGCTGCTTGGTTACGTGATAACGGTTTCGAGCATATCCAAGAGGCTTCGGAAGCGAAACTCTTTGCAACAACCATTGCAAACGAGGTTACTCGAGATGCTGTTCAAATTCACGGGGGATATGGTTATGTCCGTGAATATCACGTTGAAAGAATGATGCGCGACGCAAAAGTTACCGAAATTTACGAGGGTACATCCGAAATTCAACATATTGTAATTGCAAGGGAATTAATGAAAAAGTGGTGAAAATTTACAATTTTTTTCTAATTTTTCGATTATTATTATGAATAGTGTAGAATTTTAGCCAATTTTATTAGATGAATAAAAAGTAAATATGTTCCAAATTATTGAAAAAAAAAGAATTATAAAGAGTTTGCACTTTGGCATAATTTTTATCTTTCTTTAATTGAATAAAGGTGTATTTATGGCAAAAAAAGAAGAAAATGATTTAAACACCGAAGGTAAGCAACCCGAGGTTTCAAAAGATACTAAAACTTCTGGAACCATTGGGTTAATCCCTATTCTTGGAATTGTATTTGGTTCTTTAATCCTTTTAATTATTGCAACAAGATTTATTTTTCTGCCTTACATTGTAGAAAATTTGAGCGGAGGAGGTAAAAAAGCCGAAGAAAAAGCCAAAGAAGAAGTAAAACTTGACAAAAAACTGATGAAATATTTCGAAACCGGAAGGATAACAACTAACCCATTGAATTCCGACCAATTTGTTGTAGTTAATTTAGCAATGAAATTTTCCGCTCGCGACGAAAAGGTTTTAAAGGAAATCTTTGGGGAAGGTGGGGAAGCTGGAGCAGTTCTGCAACCAGAAATTATGGCACCTATTCGAAGCAAAATCAACCAAATTCTGGGTTCATTAACAGTAGCAGAATTGCAACAAAGAAGGAACAACTTGGCAAACGAGTTCAAAGATAGTTTAAAACCAATTTTTTCATCGCATCAGTTAATTTTAAACGAGGTTTATCTACAAGAATTTATTATTCAATGAAAATAGATTAAAAGTATGAGCGAGGTATTATCGCAATCGGAAATAGATAATCTGTTGAAAGAAATGTCGACAGGAGCGCTCGATGTCGACGACTTTCTTAGCGAGCGCCTTAAACGAGCAGAAATCACAAACTACGATTTCCGACGCCCTAATAGAATTTCTAAATCTCAAGTTCGAACTCTGCAAAGTATACACGAAAATTTTGCAGAAGTTTTTGGATATTATTTAGTTTCTCGCCTTCAAACTGTTGTTACAATTTCAGTTACATCTGTCGACCAATTGTTCTACTCGGAATACATTCTTTCGGTTTCAAATCCCAGTTGCCTCTATGTTTTCGAAATTGTAGGAACCGATGGGTCTGGGATACTGGAGATTAGTCCACAATTGGCATTAATTCTTGTTGAAAGACTTCTTGGAGGAAGTGGCGATACACAACCAAAACCAAGACAAATTACTCCAATCGAACAAGCCGTAATTCGAGGTGTAATTGAACACGCACTCTACGATTTACAAAATGCTTGGCGTTCCATCGCAGAACTCTCTTTCAAGTATCAACGCTTAGAAATGGAAGCCGACTTTGTCCAAATTGCTCCTTCCTCCGAAATAGTAATTGTTGTTTCATTCGATGTGAACATTGGATTGCATACTTATTTAATGAATTTATGTTTTCCAACTTTTGCTCTTGAAGAGGTTTTGACTAAACTTACTCGCCAGCAAGTTACTGCCGGACCCGTTAAAATGACACCAGAGAAAGTAAGGGAAAACATCGAAACAATTAAAAGGCATATGTCTAAAACTTACTTGCCAGTTAGCGCCGAACTTGGCAAAACCTCGATTACAGTAAAAGAACTTTTAGAGCTAAAAGAAGGGGATATTATTCGCCTAAAAAATAAAATAACTGATGAAATTATCATTTCAATAGGAGGCAAGAAAAAATTTGCTGGTCGACCAGGTATGGTCGACAATAAAAAAGCTGTAAAAATCCTTCGTCCTTTGCGGGACGAAGACCTTGTTGAAGATGATTTGTTGTACAAAGAGGAGGATTAATTATGTCCTTGACACAAGAAGAAATAGATGCCCTTATTAGTAGTGGTGCTCTACCGCAAGAAGGTGCCCAAGAAATCAAAGAACCTCTAGAAGGAAGCCCATTACCTATGGGCAAAACCGGTTCCGAAGCTGGAGAGACAATCTATTCTCCGCTCGAACCCAAACTCGAATTGCTTTATGATCTGCAACTTCCCGTTTCAATAGAACTAGGCCGTACCAATATGTTAATTAGGGATATCCTCTACCTTGGTCGTGGTTCAGTAATAGAGTTCGATAAATTAGTAAGCGAACCTGTTGATGTTCTTGTCAATGGTAAAAAAATTGCAGAAGGGGAAGTCGTTGTTATCGATAAGCACTTTGGAATTCGTATTACAACGTTGGTCGACCCAACCGAAAGATTAAAGACAATTAAGAGATAGCAATGCCAAGCACAGATTTAATTCAATCCTTGCTTGTTGTTTTCGGTTTTCTTTTTGTTGTTTTTCTAGTTTCAATTTTTTTGAAAAAAACTGCCTCGAGTAGAAAAATAACAAATCTTGGGCTAGATTTTAAAATTGTGTCCAAGCTTCCTCTTACAAACAAATCAATTTTGTACATCGTACAAATTGGTAACTATTTTTTGCTCGTGGGTTCAAGCGAAAACAATATCACCGCTATTGCAGATTTAACAAAAGTATTTCAATCAAGTGGAAATAATCCGCAAAAATTTGAAATTCCAATTAATCAAAGATTTGAACGTGGAAGCGAGAACCCATCTGATTTTTCTTTTAAAAACTTTCTAAAAGAAACTTTCCGAAAGTCCAAAAATTAAAAACTTCCAGAATAAATCAGTTCTAAATTTCTTTCGGGAGAATTCTGGCTTTTAATATTTGTAAGTAAATCCTTAAAAATCAAACCAATTTGAACATTTGGAGAAAGATAGACATATAAAGATGTATTTAGCAATCCTTTGGACCGCATCAATTCACTGGATTTCTCATCCAAATTGGAATTATACTCGAAACTAAACCGAAGAAAATTGGAAATTTTTTGACCAACACCAGCATAAAAATTTATTGCTCGCTGTTTTGGTTTCAATTCCAATGAATAGTTCAAACCAAGATGTAAATCGCAAATTCCAAGAAAATTTTTAAAAGCTTTACTACCAACAAAAAAAATACCCGGGGAAAGTGTTTCGAAACGATGATATTGCAAGTAGTATGGTCCAAAACCTTGAGTCGAAATTCCAACTGCAAATGCTGGAAAATTAATCTTTTCTTCTACTACTCTAAATTTTACAAGAAGTCCGGGCAAATTCTGGAAGGTTGCATTGCTCGAACCAATTAAATTCGTCCCCCCATACGATACACCCAATATGAAATTGGAAAATGGGGTAAAATTTAATTCAATGCGCAATCCACCACTTTTAAAGAACCAAGACTCCACTGAAAATGTTCCTTTGGAATTAACTCCAGCTGTTTGAAGTTCAACAATCTTTGTTGGTTCTTTCAGTGATTGGCAATTAATTTTACATAAATAAAGAAAAAGAAAAATAAAAACAGAAAATATCAAAGTACTATTTTTTCCCATTTTCATTTGCTTCGTAACCTTTAGTGTTGGGCACATTGTGCTTTTGTTCGGAAATTGTAATTTCTACACGGCGATTTTTTGCTTTTCCTTCGGGCGAAGCATTGTCCGAGATAGGTCTTTGGTCCGCAAATCCACGAACTACAATAGAATACTCGGGAACCCCTTTCGAAATAAGCAAATATGCTACGTTCACAGAGCGTGCAACGGACAAATGCCAATTCGATGGATATCGGAAATTACTAATTGGGTCGCTATCTGTATGACCATCCACCGCAACTTCTTGGTCCTTCGACAATCCCACCAAAGTTTGTGCAAGTTTTCCAAGAATTTCTTCCCCACCGGGTTCAATTTCTGCTTTTCCAGATTTAAAAAGTAATTTTTCTGGTAGAGTAACAACAATGTTTTGTCCTTTGTTTTCTACAAAAATTTCTCCTTTTCTTATGTATGGTTCTAATGATTTTACAATATCCGTTTCAATTTCTTTCAAATTTCTCCTATCGGGGAAAGGTAGAACCGGCTCTGGAATACCTTTCCTAACTCCTTTGAAAGGTTCTAAACCAGTTCCGTGTATATCTTCTTGCCCTTTTTGTGGTTTAAAATAATCGGCAAAAGCTTTGGCAAATTCTTTATATCTTTCTTCGTCAACTCTGGCACTTACATACAATATTACAAACAGCCCAAGTAATAGAGTAATTAAGTCTGCATAAGTAATCAAGTATCTATCGGGACTGGTTCTACCAGATTCTTCTTCCTTTGGTGTTTTCTTTAAAAGCATACTTTATTTCATTACACAAAATTGGTTGACAAACTGCTCGCCACCATTAGAAACTAATACAGCAAAATATATACCAGAAGTTATATTACTTATATCGATTGGTAATGAATAATAAGTTGAACCCAAGATTTCCTCTTCGATGACTACATTCCCCAAAACATCGATAATACGCAAGGAATAAGCTTTCGAAGTTGAACTAGATTTGAAAGAAACTGTTATGTATTCTTTTGCTGGGTTTGGATTTATAATTAGTTCATTACTATTCAATAAGTTACGATGTTTTTGATTTTCGCTTATAGAAAGTATCAAATCAAATCCCGCAAGTTTGTAGATATTTCCTGCATAGTCTGTAATCCAGAAATTTTTGTCCCTGGGGTCGAATTCTATCCCTCGTGCATTTATAATACCAGTAGGAGATTGCAAAACAATTCTATCCACCTCAATTGAAAGGTTTTCTTTGGGAATTTTACTTATCACGGCCTCAGTCAAAGAACCAGTACTAGGGAAGAAGGTACCAACTTGATAGACATATTTTTCTCTATCATATGCCAAACCTCTTGGTCCGTAGGTTTTCGAGTAAGGATTTTGATAAGTTTTTTCGACTGAACCGTTCGAGGGGTTTACAACCATTAATACCTGTTTGCCAAATTCATCTTTCTTATCCCTATCGCCTAAAAGCAACTTACCATCGAACACTTCAATTCCAGTTGGGTAAACATTTGCTGGACTTGTAAATTGACGAATCAAATTTCCATTAGTATCTAAAACAAGTACAACACCACCATTACCACTGGTACTATTCATTCTATGAATATACATAATATTGTTATCCCTGTCGAAAGCAATATCTGTGAATAGGCTATCGCCGGGTAGTTTAATACTTTTCTCTCTTGTAAGAGTATTTGCGTTGAGTTTAGTTAATTGGTTTGAACCAAAACTTGTAACCCACAATCCTTCTTTGCCATCGTATGCAATACCATAAGGAATAAAATTAACACTTGTGTTTTGCAAAATCGAACCTCTTTCGACTATAGAAATAGTAAATGTGTTTGAAATTTTTACTTGATTTGGATTTGAAAGCGATGTTATTTTAATACGTGCAAGTTCTGTTTCTACATTTGGAATATTCCAAATGAAGGGAGAGGATGCAACATTTTCAGCAATAATTCTCCAATCAATTCCATCATTTGGAGAGAACTCGATTTTAACGGGTGGAGTAAACCCATACCAAGAAATTACTTGTTTTGTAGTACTAACAAAAATTTCGCCTCCTGCTGGTGAAGTAATTTCGAAATTTGTGATAAAATCCAATGGAACATCGGCTTCCCAAATGCCACGACCGTGGGTTGCAGCTCGTAAAGGAATAGAATTAGCCACCAATTGATATTTGCAAAACTTTAAGTCTGTTACTGGGGAACGTGGAAGACCTTCACCAAAAGGGAACCAATTTGTTCCACCATCGTAAGTTGCAAAAACACCAATATCGGTACCAACGAAGACAATATCCTCGTTAAAAGGATGAACAGCAATTGTATTTACCGGAATATCAGGCAAAGTTTTACCAATATCGTACCAATTTTTGCCAAAGTCTGTTGTTTTGAAAATGTGAGGTGTATAGAACCCAGAAAAACTAACAAAGGCTGTACCTTGATTTTGGTTTGAAAATGCAATGTCAGTAACCCATCTATTGACCAAACCATTATTGGAAACAATAGTCCAGCGTTCGCCACCATCTGTTGTAACAATAACATCTCCCCCACTTGTTCCAGCCATAATAACTTCGGAATTCAAAGGAGAAACTTCGATTGCAGTGTATCGACCATTAACTTTTGGAGTTGGAAGCACCTCCCAGCTATTCCCGCCGCTATAAGTTGCATAAAGTTTATCACGACCATAATATAAAATGTAGTTAATTTGAGGGTCCATTGTTAATGGTGGGTCCCATACACTACTCGAAAAATCGATGCCTTTGTCTATAATAGTATATGAACCGCTTTTTAAGTCCAACTTAAAGGGCTTTATCACTCCACTCGGGGTAGATTGTCCATATATAATGTTTGGATTTATATAATCAATAACTGTTCGAAAGCCATCACCTCCTGCAACAAATTCCCAATCGTCTGGAGAAAGATTGCCAAGTGTTCCATTATCTTGGGTTCCACCAAAATTGATATTTGGTTTTGTATGGTCTATATCAAAACCATAAAATTGGGTTACTTGCAAGTTATTATTTTTAGGTCTCCAAGTGATACCAGCGTCAGTGGAGAGATATACTCCACCATCGTTGCCCACCATAACTATATTGGGATTAAAGGGATTAAAAGCAGCACAATGTTGGTCGACGTGTACGTTTCCACCAGAATATCCATTAGTTACATTTGAAAAGTTTTTTCCATCGGAACTTCTGTAAATATCAATTCCACCAGCAAGAACAATATTTGAATTTTTAGGATGTACTTCTATGAAATTATTATAAAAGCCCTGCCCACGGAAAAAATCAGTCGAACCTCGGTACACAAGTGTCCAACTAATTCCTTTGTTTGTCGAGCGATAAATTAACCCTTGGGATGAAACATCAAGGAGAGCATATACAATATCTGGTTCTGATGGTGAGAATTGTACCGAAATCCTGCCAACACCCGATTCAAACCCATTGCTTCGCCTTGCCCAAGTTTTGCCAAGGTCCGATGTATAATAAACTCCATCCCCATTAACACCAATTAAATATTCATTTGGATTGTTTGGATTGAAAGAAACATCAGTAACATTTTTATCGAACAATTTGTTCCACGATGCACCAGCATCAGTAGAGACATAGAAACCTGGTTGGCGAATAGTCGCACCAGCAACAACGATATTGGAATTTTTTGGATGTACATATACTTTCGAAAAAGCCCCAACTTGCGACAAACCAATAAGTTTCCAAGTCTTACCACCATTAGTAGATTTATACATTCCGTTACCAAGGTAAATCACCCCGCCACCAATAACAGATTCCCCAGTTCCGGCATAAATGACGTCGGGATTGTTCATATCAATGGCAATAGAACCAAATGCAATCCCATTTTCGTAGTCGAAAATTGGTTCCCAGTAATCACCCAAATTAGATGAAAACCAAATTCCCCCTGCAGCGCCTGCGGCATATACCCAACCATTCTTCGTGGGGTGGAAAACAATCGACTTTATTCTTCCACCGATATCGAATGGACCAATAGGCTTCCATTTTGGTTGTTCTGCAAGTACTCGGCTGCTCGAAAGTTTCTTGTGCAATTTCTCCATTTGCTCAAACGCTGTTTGACGAGCAAAATCTGGGATTTCTTCGAATGGATAAGCTCGTTGTTTATTAAATTCCAACGCCCTACGCGCTGGGTCGTCATAATCCTCGTAATTTTTAATTTGACATAATAAAATGAAATTTGAAAAGATTAAAAACAACAATAAGATTTTCATAAAATACCCAACTATAACCAATTAATTTAAAAAAAATTTTTATATCTGATTAGGAATTAATAAATAAGAGACTATTTTTTTGAAAGTTTAGGGAATAATAAACCAGTAGTTGATTTATACCTAATATACTCATCTCCGAAATAATATTCTAATAATTCTTCTTCTTTGGGAATTCTATGGAACAAAAATACTATCAAACCCCCAATCCAAACTATTGCTACAATTATATTCGAAAGGGAAAGGGTAACACCAATGTGTAAAAGTAAATAACCAGTATAAATTGGGTGTCGGATATATTTGTAGATACCATCCTTAACAAGTTTGTGATTGTTTCTAATACTCAAAGTTGCAGAATAAACCTTTTTTAGTTTGAACATAGTAATAGAAATTACAATTGTACCTAAATAACCGACAACAACACCAACTGTACGATAAATGTCGGGAATTTTAACAAAAAAATTTTGTATATATTTTTGTTTGAAAACAATCGAAAAAAGAATAAAAATTTCCAAAATGGTTAGGGCAATTAAAATAATGGTATCAATTTTGAAGGACTTCTTGATATTATTTGGCAATTCTATATTATTTTGCTTTGGAACAAAAAGTTTTATGAACAATATCGTTAGTAGGAAAATAATATACATTATTCCTACATTCAAAGTATAATTTATCATTCAAAAAGAATAATTAATAGCAAACTTTATAAATAATTACAAATTTATTTTATTTTATTTCGTCTAAAAAATTGTTTAATAAAAAAATTTGAGTTTTTTGGCTTAATATAATGAAGAAAGAGATTTTAATAAGTTCGGCTATTAACGAGAACCGAATTGCAATTGTCGAAGATGGAAAATTGGTCGAATATTTTGTCGAGACCCCAGATAAAGAAAAATTCGTTGGGAATATCTATCTTGGAAGAATAACCCGTATACTCCCAAGTCTGAATGCTGCATTCATCGATATTGGATTGAAACAAAATGCTTTCCTTCATTTTTCCGATGTCGACGAGCGATTTCGACAAATTATCTGGGAAGAAGAAAACGAAAGTTCAACTAATGAAAAAAATAATCAAAACAACGAAAGCGTAATTCAAGAAATCGACAATCTTTTGGAAAGTTTGAATGGAAAAAATGGAACCAAAAGAAATACAAACAAAAAGAAACCCGAAACCATTGCTATTCATCTTAATTCTAAATTGGATATTAAAGAAAATCAATTAATACCAGTTCAAGTTGTTCGCGAAGCTTTTGCTAACAAAGGAGTAAAAGTTACTACAAGAATTTCTATTCCGGGTAGGTACCTTGTCCTTGTTCCAGACTTCAAAATCATAGGGGTTTCGAGGAAAATCCATTCTCCACAAGAACGACGCCGTCTTCGTACCCTTGCTTCAAAGATTACCAATAAGGAATTCGGTTGCATTATCAGAACTGCCGCAATTGGTAAGGACTACGAAGATTTGGAAAACGATTGGGAAAAGTTGAAAGTTACTTGGGAGAAAATTCAAAAAAAGATTACAAACTCGAAAGAACCTACTCTTTTGTACAAAGATTTCGAGTTAACCACAAGCATTATTCGAGATTTATTCCGAAATGATGTAAACAAAGTTGTAGTGGACTCCAAGAAACTCTATAAAGAAATCGTTGAGTACCTTGAAGATTATTCTCCTGATTTTCTACAAAGAGTTGAATTTTACAAAGGGAAAACCCCACTTTTCGATTATTATCAAATAGAAAAAGATATTGAATTAACAAAGCAAAGAAAAGTTCCCCTACCTAGCGGTGGTTCAATAATTATAGACCAAACCGAGGCAATGTTTATTATCGATGTAAATTCTGGGAAGTTGGTAAGCGAAGCAACACAAGAAATAAATGCTTTCAAGACCAATATGGAAGCAGTAAACGAGATTGCACGTCAAATTCGCTTACGGGACTTGGCGGGAATAATTATAGTTGATTTTATTGATATGCACGACCCAATTAATAGAAAAAAAATCTACTTTGCAATGCGTCGGGCAATGAAGAAAGATAGAGCAAAAGCAGTTGTCTTCCCTTTAACTGAACTTTCGTTAATGCAAATTACTCGGCAAAGGATTAATTTAAATATTTCCGAGAAAGTTACCGAAGTTTGCCCGCTATGTAAAGGTCTGGGAAGAATACCCACAAAAGCAGAAGTACTTACAAAAATTGAACGATGGTTGAAAAATTTCAAATCGAGGACACGCGAATTTCGACTCCGTTTACACGTTCATCCACATATTGCCGACTATTTAACTGAAGGTAATATTTCCAGACTTACAAAACTTATGTTGAAGTATTTTGTTAGAATTAAACTTGTTATCGACGATACCCTTCCCCTCGACCAATTTAAATTTGAATCGATTAAGCAAAACAAGGACATAACAAAGGAATTTTTGGAAGTTAATTATGACGGGGTCATCGACAATTAAAAATGTAACTATTCTTGGTTCTACCGGTTCGATAGGAATACAAACATTGCAAGTAATTGAAAAAAGTAATGGTATTTTCAACATTTTATACCTTACAACCAATCAAAATATAGACATTCTTGCAAAACAAATAAATAAATTTAAACCCAAAGGGGTTGTTATCTCCGACTACAAAAGTTACTTATTATTCAAAAAGAAATACAATTTTGATATAGAAATCCTTTATGGGTCCGAAGGCTTAACAGAAGTTGCATCAAAAAGCGAAAACGATATTGTAGTCTCTGCATTGGTGGGATTTTCTGGTGTTGCTCCTACTATTGCTGCTTTGAATGCGGGGAAAAATGTTGCTCTTGCAAATAAAGAAACCCTTGTTTCGGCTGGGGAACATATTTCGAACCTTGCAAAAGAACGTAATGCAAAAATAATTGCTATCGATAGCGAACACAATGCAATAATTCAATGTTTGCTTGGAGAAGAACTATCGAAAGTTGAAAAAATAATCTTAACTGCATCTGGTGGACCATTTTTACATTCAGCCCACGATACATTTGAATATGTTAATGTAGACGAGGCCCTAGCCCATCCGCGTTGGTCTATGGGTAAGAAAATCTCTATTGATTCTGCTACTTTGATGAACAAGGGGTTCGAAGTTATAGAAGCCCATTGGCTTTTCAATTTGAAACCAGAACAAATTGAAGTAGTAATCCATCCAGAAAGCATAATTCATTCTTTAGTACAATTTGTCGACGGTTCGATAAAAGCCCAACTTGGACCCCAAGATATGCGAATTCCCATTTCGTTTGCTTTGAACTTTCCAGAACGACTATATTATGATTTTCCTAGGTTGGATTTACTACAAGTTGGGAGTTTAAACTTTCAGAAACCAGATACAAATAAGTTCCCTTGCTTGCAATTAGCGTACGAAGCTCTTGAAATGGGTGGCACTGCACCAGCAATTTTAAATGCAGCAAACGAAACTGCAGTGCAAAGCTTTTTGGAAGGCAAAATCTCTTTTGCAAAAATCCCCGTTTGCATTTCATACTCACTCGAAAAAGTCGAGCATATGAAGAAACCAACCATTGAGGATATTTTTGAAACTGATAAAATTACTCGGGAAATTACTTTAAGTTTTATTAACAAACTGAATTGAAAATGGAATTTTTAAACAATATCTTATACTTTATTATTGTCATAGGAATACTAGTATTATTCCACGAATTTGGGCATTTTATTGCTGCTCGCCTTTCAAAAATTCGCGTAGATGTCTTTGCTATTGGTATGGGGCCGCGTCTTTTTGGTTATAACAAAGTAAATGGTTTCACTTTTGGCAAACTCCCAGAAAATTTCGAACTAAATGGTTATTGTGATTATAGAATATGTCTGCTTCCAATTGGCGGTTATGTAAAAATCGCGGGAATGATAGACGAAAGTTTAGATAAATCCTTCATTAACTCTCCACCAAAAGAATATGAATTTCGAAGCAAAGGGACAATTACAAAACTTTTCGTTATTTCTGCTGGCGTAATTATGAATGCGATTCTTGCAATTTTGCTTTTTTCTATTATTTCTTTTTCCGAAGGAAAAATCGTTTGGAAAACAAACAAAATTGGCTATGTGCAAAAGAATTCTCTTGGGCAGTCCATTGGTCTTCAATCTGGGGATGCTATTCTTTCAATCGATGGAAAACCAGTTTATGATTGGAACGAGATAATTACAAAACTCTCGCTCGATAAATTTGGCTCCACCAAAAAGTTGCTTATTCTAAGAAACAGCGACACTTTACATTTGCAAGTCGAGGGCGATAAAATCGTAAAAAGTATTGCTTCGGGAAATATGAATTTGGGCTTGACACCTGAAAAATTCTTTGTCTATGTACGCGATGTTGAAACGCTTTCACCCGCTGGAAAACTTGGCCTTCGTCCCGGCGACACTCTTTTGAAAATAAATGATGAACCTATCAACGCTTTCGACGAATTGACGTATCTTTTATCTCAAAATAAATCAAAAAAAATTCAATTAGTTTGGAAGCGAGGGGACAGAATCTTGGTCGACTCCGTCATTCCAACACCCGAAGGGAAACTTGGCTTCTACCCCGGATTTCACTTTGCTGGGAATAAAGATACAATTAATTTTAGTGTATTCGAGGCAATTTGGAATGGAACCAAAGAAACAGTCCGTTCCACCGAACTGTTTTTCTCTTCCATTGCACAAATATTCAAAGGGAACATATCTGCAAAAGAATCCGTTGGCGGCCCGATAATGATTGCTAAAAGTGCCTCGCAACAAGCAAGTTTGGGAATTGTCTATTTTCTAAACTTTATTGCTTTGCTATCAATAACTCTTGCAATTATTAATATAATACCTCTACCAGCTCTCGACGGTGGTCACTTGATAATCATTCTAATAGAAGGAATAATACGAAAAGAACTTCCAGTCAAAGCAAAATTAATAATTCAAAATATTGGAATTGGAATTATTGTACTCCTTATGATATTTGTAATCTTCAACGATGTTTCAAGATTAATTAAGTAGAACTATATGCTCGAAAAACCACTTATCTTCGTTACAAACGACGACGGAATTGATTCAAATGGACTTTACCAACTTGTGAAAGAGCTTAGAACAATCGGAGAAGTAATTGTTGTTGCTCCCGACCACCAACAAAGTGCTGTTGGACATATGCTTACAATTTCTAAGCCCTTGCGTTTCTCCAAATTTTTCAGAAATGGGGAAATATTTGGTTTTGCTGTAAATGGTTCCCCATCCGATTGTGTTAAATTAGCTCTTTCGTCAATTCTACCACGCAAGCCCGATATTTTAGTTTCGGGAATTAATTACGGGAAAAATACCTCAATCAATATTCTATACTCTGGAACTGTTGCTGCTGCAACCGAAGGTTATCTTGCTGGAATACCATCGATAGCGATTTCACTATCCACTTACGATATCAACTACGATTGTAAATTCCCAGCAATTCTCTCGAGGAAAATTATCCAAAATTTGTTTTTTGAAACAAAATTGAAGTTCAAACTCTTGAACGTAAATATTCCAGCAATTCCAGAAACGCAACTTAAGGGAATTATGATTACACATTGTAGCAATTCTTACTGGAACGATAAGTACGAAAAAAGAGTAGACCCCTTTGGAAGAGAATACTACTGGTTTGCTGGAGAATATGTTTCCAATAGTGACGACGAAGGAAGTGACGATTGGGCACTTAAAAATGGCTTTGTTTCAATAACTCCTATCTCATTCAATTTTACTGATTTTTCTCTTCTTAACGAGCTTAAGAAAATTGAGTTAAAGATGTAAACTAAATAACTTTTTGCTAAAATCAAAGAAATTTTTGGGATTTTGGCTAAATTTTCTATTTGGTTTGACGCTTTTCTACAAAGAAATTTACAATATCTTTAATTCCTTGAAACAATTCAACGAACCTAAAATGATATCTATCTCTCATATAAAAGTAAAGAATAATTCCAAAAACAGCATAATAAGAAACTAATCCCAATGGAGCTAGAGAAATATTTCTTGTTAAACCAACAGTAATAAACACTATAACAGAAAAAATTGAAGAGACAAAGATATATTTTGCAACCTTTTTTGCTTGATTTTCTGCAATCAACACCGAAGCACTAAGTTGCAATGGCATAAAAACTGTCCCAATCAACATCAAATTGAAAAATGAAATAGATAACAGGTACTTCTCTGGAAGTAAAAGTTTAACAAAAAACTCAGTACCACCAAGTTCTAACAACACAAACAGAAATACTAGCAGCAGAAAAGTAAATGAAGTCGATTTTACTATTAGACTTCTTAAATCGTTATTCCTACCCTTTGCAATAAGTCTGACCGCTGTCGGATAGACTAAACCAAATCCAGCATTTATTCCTTCCTCGAACAATCTAAATAAAGTCTTTGCGGAATAATAAATCCCAACAACTTTACTTTGGAAAAAGTATTGTAGAAAAAGAACATCCAATTGGCGTGGAATACTTTGGAAAAGAGAATAACTCATCATTGGTAAGCCAAAAGAAAAAAAACTCTTTACATTTAAATTCCCATTGAAACCAAGCCTAATATATTTTTTCAAGAGTACAACAGCAGTTAAGGAACTAATCAAAGTACCAGTAAAGTAAATTCTCATCAATGTGTAAAAAGAAAATGTAGGCTTTGTAAAGTATAAATAAACTGTAAGAATTGACATTGGTAAAAAGAAAGCTGCATTTACCAAGAAAAGATTTAACATATTTGAATGCTTAAAAGCAAATTTCAAGCAATAAATCCTTGGAATAGTTAAAACAGACAGCCAAGGGAGGAAAAAAGCAACTTTCGAAATACCCGGTTCTTTGAATATTTGTACCCAAAGTTCGGAAAGTAGAGAAAAAGAAAATGAAAAAAATACCACGAACACAACAGTAAATAACAAGGCAAAAGTATTAGCCCTTGCTTCTGTTTCGGTCTTAAATCCAAATTGAATAATCGACTGAAGGAGCAAAGAATCGACAATAATGAAAATCCAAGTGTGTATTCCTATCAAAATTCCATACAAACCCAGTTCCGAAGGGTCGAGCCGTCTAATTTGAAGTAGACTAACAAAACCATAAAGGACATAAAGTCCTTTATCGAGAACACTCCAAACAACTTTATCAATGTTTTCGCTAAGCTTCAATGATTGTAACTCAAAAAGGCAAAATTAAAAAAGGGATTTCAATTGATAGGAAGGTGAATAATAAACTTTGTTCCTTTCCCTTTTTCACTTTCAACTTGAATATTGCCGTCGTGGAGCAAAATAATATGTTTAACTATAGACAAACCAAGCCCCGTCCCACCATAACGCCGAGAATGGGATTTATCGACAGTATAGAATCGTTCAAAAATTCTGTCTTGGTGCTCTTTTGGAATTCCAATACCCTCGTCGCTTACAATTATCTTAACAGATTCCTCATCGTTTTTCATAAACTCAATTCTAATAGTACCTTTATCGGAATATTTAATTGCATTGTCAATCAAGTTGATGAAAACTTGTTCCATTCGGAACGAATCGACATTAACTTTTGGAAAATCTTCTTCGCACTTTATTTCAATGGAAAGATTTTTCTCCTCAAGTTTCTGTTTAAAAGTTGGAAGAACTTGCTTAACAAGCTCACACAAATCAACTTCCGAAACGAACAATTTCGACGAGGCATCTTCGAGGGCTACAAGAGTAAGTAAATCGTCGACAATATGAATAATTCTTTCAGTGTGTCGTTTTATTGTATCCAAATATTTAAACTGTTCGCAAGGAATTTCCTCTTCAAGCGTTTCCAAATAACCTTTAATTGCAGTAAGCGGTGTTCTAAGTTCGTGAGAGACATTTGCAACCAAGTCCTTTTTTATGCTTTCAACTTTTTTGATTGGTGTGATATCATAAAGAAAATGTATAATTTGATTTGTTCCAATAAGATGTTTAATAGAGGACAAATAAACTTTATCGGCAATTTCTATCTCGACAGTAGTATCTTTTTGAGTAGAAAAAGAATCTAAAATCTGTTTCAAAACTATTTCATCTTTTATTGAATTACTAATTTTTGAGATTTGATGGGATTTCAAAAGTAAAGTTTTATAATATCTATTTGCAAATACAATATTACTTTCCTCATCGATAATAGCAACAGCTTGGTCGAGCGAATCAATCAAGTTGTTCATAAAGTTTCTTTGCTCAACAAGTTTGTCCAAACTTTTCTTCATCTCGGAAACCATTTCGTTAAAGTTTCGCTTCAAAATTGATAGTTCAGAATCCCCATTCTCATCGAGTTTACAATCGAAGTTTCCGCTTGCAACCTTTCTCGAAGCCTCGATTACTTCAATAATTGGTTTAGTTAAAGTTCGCGACAAAACATAGGAAAGAACAACAATAGAAACAAAAAGGCCGGAGAACACAATTAATATTTTTTCTTGAACTTGAAGGAAAAAAGCGTTTAAATTTTCTTTAGGAATACTTGTTCGAAAAAAAATGAAATTATTGTTGGATATAGAAATTTTCTTTGCGTAGTATATATATTCAGTTCGTAAAGTTTTACTAAATCGAACGGCGAAACCTTCTCCTTCAACCCTAGCCTTTAGAATTTCTGGTCGGTTGCGATGATTCTCCAAGTGCTCCTCTTTTTCCCTCGAATCGGCAAGAACAACTCCACCAGAATCAATTATAGTTACTCTAACCTTTAGAAGCGAGTCGCAATAAAAAGCAAATTTTTTAAAATCGGACTTATCGGGAATGTCCGAGGTAATTATTTTAACTAATTCTTTTTCTAAAACTTTACTTAGTCTTGATAGTTCCTTGATTTGAAAATTAACGAAATGGTCTTTAAATGTTGTAAGTGTTTGATAAACAAATACAATTGAGAAAATTGTAACGATTGCAATAATTGATGCAAAAACTACAGAAGAATATTTTTTCATCCATCTTCGGAAATTTTATATCCAACACCTCGGACATTTTTAATAAACACTCCCGCAGGACCAAGTTTTTCCCTAAGGTTTTTAATATGAACATCAACTGTTCTGTCCAAAACTCCTTTTTCGCTCGAACCAAGTTCATCGAGAATATTTTCACGAGAAAAAACCCATCCTTTCCGTTTCAACAATAAGGTTAGAATTTTAAATTCGCTTGGGGTTAAATCTACCTTAACATCATTGACAAAAACTTCAAACTTCCGCAAATCCACTTTTAAAATGTTACCAAAAATTACAACTCCGCTTTGCTCTTCTTTTCTTTCTCGGCGAAGGACTGCTTTCACCCGAGCGACAAGTTCGCGTGGTGAAAAAGGTTTAGTAACATAATCGTCTGCACCGAGTTCCAACCCTAAGACTTTTTCGGCTTCCTCACTCCTTGCTGTAAGTATAATAATAGGTATGTGACTATAATTGTCACTATTTTTCAAGTACTTACAAACCTCCATTCCATCAGCATCGGGCAACATTAAGTCTAATATAATTAAATCGGGAATTTCGGAGTTTAAGTATCGATAAAAAGAAGTAATATCAAAAAACTCTCGAACTTTAAAATTGTGTTTTTTTAAATGCAAAGACACAAGGTCGAGAATATCGCTTTCATCTTCAATCACAGCAATAATTTGCTCACTTGAGGTTGGAATATTTGTTTTACTGTCCATACACCAATTGAAAAAAACAAAATTAGAAAGAAATTGTTAAGAAATCATAAAGAATTATCTATTTGAAACATTTAAACTTAGTTCGACAATGATTGTAGAAACTTTGGAAAAATCTCAACTGTTGGCAACCTTTTCTAAATCTTTTGTCAAGGTTCCATCTGCTAATACCATTGGATAGTCGGGAACAATTAGCCCTTTTTTAATTTTCTTTAACTTATTTTGAATAAGGGTGCGTCGTATTGGCGAAACTCTTTCAAAGAAAAGGATACCATTTAAATGGTCTATTTCGTGTTGCAATACTCTTGCAAGCAATCCCCCAGCTTCGAGGGTATGCTCTTTACCATCAATATCTATGTATCGAACTTCTATTTCGCTTGGACGAACAACATTTTCCCTTAATTCTGGAACAGAAAGACATCCCTCGTTGAATTCTTCTTCTTCTTCGCTACTTGCAAGAATAACTGGGTTAATATAGGCTTTTCTTGGGTGAATTAATACATCTTTCTCGTTGTAAATATCTCCAACAATTAATAAGGATAAAGAAACACCAACTTGATTTGCAGCCAAACCAATACCTTCGGCAAAATTCATTGTTTCGAACATATCGGAAACAAGTTTAAGAATATTATCGTCGATGTTCTCTATCTCTTTGGTCTTGGTCTTCAAAATTGGATGAAACGCATTGTAAATTGGCAATATCATTTTCAAAACACCTTAAAAAATTATTAACGAACCTTAAAAATTAATATTTCATTCTTCCTCTTTTTCGAAAGGTTTAGGTTCCCAGTCGACACCACCACAAGGAACATAATCTTCTGAAATATGTTCATCATAAAGTTTGCATAATTGACTTGTTTCGTCGAAATGCACACACTTTCCACACAATGTTGATTCTGTTACCTCTTGCAAATGTTCCTTATAAAATTGAAACTGCTTCCAGCCCGGATAAGCCGCAAACAACCAAAGAAGCAATAGCATCACCCACCAATATTTCCTATTGTCTATCAAACTCATTAATAGAAAACTAAGGAAAATAATAATCGCACTTCGAAGAAGAACACCCCAAACAATCGAACCAGTTGTAATAATGGGAACAACCTTACCGTCTTCCTTTTGTTCCATCCCAACCCGAAAGAGCAAAAGGTCGAGAATCTTTGAAAAAATATCCATCCTACCCAAGATTTTACAAATACAAATCTACAATAAGTTTAGCAAAAATTTTTTAATTTTGGTTTTTTTATTTAGGCGAAAGTTATGAAAACTAATCGTTTTCTGGGTATTTATTGCTTGATTTTTATTGTATTCTTTCTTTCAAACACTTATTCACAACAGAAGTCCAAGACCAAAAAAGCTACTTCAAATCAAAATGTCAAAGAAACAGTAATTGCTACCGTAGGAAATGAAAAAATCACATACTCGGATATCGAAAAAGCCTATTCAAAAAACCTTGCCAAAAAGAGTGCACCATTGCATCTTCTACCCAAAGACAGTCTAATGGATTTTCTTAACCTATACATTCGATATCGTTTGAAAGTTAACGATGCAATTGCCCGTGGGTTAGATAAAGATTCTGCTACGCAAGAGGAAATAAAAAACAATAGAAGGTTGTTGGCAGAAACTTTCTTTTTCGAAAAAGAACTTGTTACTCCAAATGTCGAAAAAATGTTGAAATACAGAGATTGGGAAGCACAAATTTCTTATATCTTTCTACAATTTCCACCAGATAATCCAGATACATTATCGACTTTTAACCGCGCAATGAAATTAATCGAGATGCTTAAAAATGGAACAGATTTCGCAAAGCTTGCAAAAGATTCCTCCCAAGATAAAGAATCCGCCGAAAGAGGTGGTTTAGTCTTAAACTTCCTTACCGGTGGAAAAGTCCAAAGGCAAATTGAAGATGCTGTTTTCTCGCTTAAGCCCGGTGAATTCTACAAATCTCCAATAAGGACAAAGTTCGGCTATTTCATTATTAAACTAAACAAGCTTCAACCAAGAATTAAAGTCAAAGGCAGACATATATTAATTGCAGTTACACCCGAGAGGGATTCTGTCGCTGCCTTAAAAAAAGCAGATAGTTTATACAAACTACTTAAATCCGGCTCCAAGTTTGAAATTTTAGCCGAAGAGAATTCAGACGACCCATCGTCGTCAATGCGTGGTGGGGATTTTGGAGGTTGGTATTCTCGCTCTGGTGGTCTTGAACCTTCGGGTCGCTTTTTCACAAGTGCTTTCGAAGAAGCACTATTTTCTTTAAAAGATGGTGAAATTTCGCAACCAATTAGAACAGAATACGGTTACCACATAATTCGAAGAGACTCAACTGGTTACTTCAACAAAGACGAAGATAAAGACGACCTTAAACGAACCTACAAAAGACTTTACTTCGAAACAGACAAAAAGGAGTTAATAGACAACCTTCAAAAACAATACGGCTTTTTTGTAAATGATGCAAATTTGAATAAGCTTCTTTCTTTTATTGACACAACAAAAACTGTCCTCGATACTGCTTGGTTCAAAAATATTCCTAATGAAATAAACAAGGATATACTTTTCGGGATACAAAACAAATTGTATTCAATAGAAGATTTTTTAAAAACCTTAAAGACAAGACCAGAATTTAGAACAACAGCTTTAAATCGAACTGGTTTAAGAAACGCAATGAACAAAATAGTTTATCCAATTGTAATGGATAAGGCAACTTCAAATTTGGAAAACGAAGTACCCGAGTTTGCGTCGATGGTCAAAGAATTTAGCGATGGTATCTTATTGTTTAAAGTCGAAGCAATGGAAGTTTGGGACAAACTCAAACTCGATACAACTTTGGCTCGCCAACATTGGGAAAAAAATAAATCAAAGTACCGAACCTATGCTATTTTCGATGTAAACGAAATTTATGTACTTAGCGATTCTTTGGCTAACCAAATCTATAAGAAAATTACCCAAGAAGGAGCAGACTTCGAAGAAATGGCATCGCAATTTACCCAAAGAGCTAACTTCCGCGAAAAGAAAGGTCATTGGGGCAAAATTTCTGCAAAAGACAATAACCTTGCAAAAAAACTGCTCGAACTCAACGCAACTGCTGGGAACATCGTTGGTCCTTTTAAATACGACGATGGTTACTCTATTGTTCGTATCAATTCATATGAACCCGAACGTGAAAAAACATTTGAAGAAGCAATACCAGATTTTGCCACCGAAGTCCAAGAAATTCTCCAAAAAAGATTACTGGAAAATTGGCTTTCCCAAGCACAGAAGCGAATTCCAGTTAAAATCTTCGACCAGAAACTTACTTCTGTTGTCAACGCATTAAAAAAACAGAATTAATATTAAATGAAAAACCTTAATTCCATCATTATTTTAATTTGCTTTTTAGCAATTCAATATTTTTCTTGGAGCAAAGTTACTGAACCTATCGACAAGATTGTTGCAATCGTTGGAGACGAGGTTATACTTCTCTCCGATGTCCAAGCCCAAGCAATGGTTCTTGCACAGCAAGATATTCGCTTCGACCCTAACGACCCATCGTTACAAAAAAGGATACTTGACCAATTAATTAATGAAAAACTTATTCTTATAAAAGCAAAGGAGGATTCAATTACAGTCAGCGACGAAGAAATAGACCAACAATGGGAATTTCGGTTGAAAGCATTGGTGCAACATTATGGTTCAGAGAAAAGAATTGAAGAAATTTACGGAATGCCGATTTCAAAACTCAAATCGGAATACCGCGATGATATCCGAAAGTTCCTTTTAACAGAAAAGATGAAAGAAAAAAAATTTGGAAATATTAAAGTTAGTGAACGCGAAGTCAAAGAATTCTACGAACAATACAAAGATTCACTCCCAACAATTCCAGAACAAGTTGAACTCTATCATATTGTAAAAAGTTTTGTACCCCCCGAAGAAGTTCGCCGACAAAAATTCGAACTTGCCAAAAAAGTTCGAGATTCGATAATAATGACTGGGGATTTCGTTCAATTCGTTAAAAAATATAGTGATGACCTATCATCAGTACCATCTGGAGGTGAATTGGGATGGGTACCTCGTGGACGTTTTTTCCCAGAATTCGAACAAGCGGCTTTCAACTTGCAAATCCGAGAAGTGTCTCCACCAGTCGAAACACCTCTTGGCTTTCATATTATTCAACTCCTCGGTAAAGTCAAGGATTCTATTCTTGTCCGACATATTTTATTTAAAATAACCCCTTCTGAGGTCGAGATACAAAACACCAAGCGATTTTTAGATTCAATTAGAACTCTATATTACAAAGGAACACCTTTCGAAGAACTTGCCAAGACTTTTTCAGACGAAATGGAAACTCGTGGGGCTGGTGGTTTTCTAGGCCGGTTCCCAATTGACAATCTACCCGAAAACATCCGAAATATTACCGACACATTGAAACAAGGGGAAGTTTCTTCGCCTGCTTTATACAAAACACATCCAGTCGAATCTTACCATATCATTTACAAAAAACGTGTAATCCCCCCCCACAAGCCAGAACCACAAACCGATTACAAAGAACTCGAACAACTATGTATTACATTTAAACAAAATAAGTTGTATCTCGAATGGATAGAAGAATTAAGAAAGAAAATTTACTGGGAAATAATAGAATAATAATTAACTTCCTCATTGAAAATGAGTGATTTAAGTAAAAGAATACTTGTTGCCCTTTTTGGAATTCCTCTTGTTGTCCTTTTGGTATTTTTTGGTGGTTTCCTATTTCTAACTCTTATTCTTATTCTTTCAAACATTGCACTTTGGGAATACTTACGTCTTGCAGAAAAGAAAAATATTCATCTTTCAACTTTTTTGGCAATTTTAATCAATTCTATTCTGTTACTAATTTATTTTTTTTCTATCAAAAATATTGTTATTACCAACTTCAACCCCATTTTTCTATTTGCAATAATCATTTTTTTTCTTCCAATTTTTTACATTTTTATCCAAGTTTGGAACAAAAACCCAAACACTACAATTAGTGTTGCCTATAATCTGCTCGGAATCCTCTGGACAGTATTTTCTTTTGCATCAATTCTATCAGTTCGTTTTTTGCCCGATTCCCTAAATCTTTTGAATAATTTGACCGAATATTCACAACCTAAATTACTATTCAATTTTCAATACCCGCTTGATGACCTCTGGGCTGCAAAATTTTTCCTCGCAATTCTCGGCACTATATGGTTATGCGATACTTTCGCATACTTTTTTGGGCTAGCGTACGGCAGACACAAACTTGCTCCAATAATAAGCCCCAAAAAAACTATCGAAGGGGCAGTGGCTGGTTACATTGGTTCTTTGCTTTCGTTTTTTGTTTTAGACTTTTTATTTTCGTTAAAACTATCAATCGGTTATCAAATACTTTTTGCTTCAATTGTCGGAATTGTTGGACAAATTGGTGACCTTGCAGAATCCAAGATAAAACGAGAGTTCGGCGTTAAAGATAGTTCCAATATTCTTCCGGGGCACGGGGGAATTCTCGATAGATTAGATAGCATTATGTTTGTTTTTCCTACTGTCTTCTTCGTTATCTTACTTTTAGCAATTTTATAACTCTTTATGAATTTTTTTCCAAAAATATTGTTTGATAATAAGTTGAATTTTTTAGACTTAACTCAACACCTAAATTAGATAAAATTATTTTCTGTAAAACTGTTATTTTGAATACAAAAAGGAAAATATTCTTGCCTTTGAGAAATATTAATAATTATCCTACAACTTAGGTACCCAAACGACTAAAAGAATAAGGAGTTTTTCGATAAAACGAGGTCTTTTATCAAAATTGATGTTTACAATCATTTTTGTACCTTTTGCATTGTAGGGCTTGTATTTTTACGAAATACAATCCTTAGGGAAGTTCCATTTTCTATACTTTCAACTTATACTTACTTTCGTTAAATTTCACTTCAAATATCGTTTTTACCTTCATACTATGTTAAAACCCTGTTGCCTTTGTCTTTGTGTCTACCACCGCTACTCCAATTGCAAGGTTGTTTTTGGTATGTACCTTCCCACGCTTCCTCTCTTCCTTTCATTATCAAGGATTTGTTGACTACATTGGAAAAGACAAAAAAAGTTACCGTTTACAGATTGGATTAGGTCTATAAATAGTTACTTAATATTCTAAAAGTTTAGAAAAAATTATTTTTTCAAAAACAAATCGGAAAAATAATGAAATCAACAAGATATAAAAAAACAAAATCTAAGTCCAACCTACAATTCAAACTCGACAAGAATTTGGTCTTTGGCAACTGCTTCGCCAACTTTCACTTTGATTTCTTTTACCTTGGCATCTACTGGCGAAAAGACATCGTTTTTCATTTTCATTGCTTCTAAAACCAAAATTGGTTGGCCGCGTCGAACTTCCTGACCTCGTACAACATAAATCTTTTGAATTATTCCGGGAATAAATGCTCGCAATTTTGTTAAATCTTGCGGTTGATATCTCTTCCGCTTTTGGTATTTTTTTGTTATAGTAGTAATATAGTTTGAATCTTCAAGACTAAAATTCGTTAAATTCTTATCTTCCATAGTATTTCCTTAAAAAGGTGGTATTCCGTGCTTTTTGGGTAAAGTTTGCTCTTCTTTGTTGCGCGCAATAAACAAGGAATGAAGGACATATTTTCTTGTCTCGTCAGGTTCAATCACTGCATCGATGTAACCATTTGATGCCGCAACAAAAGGATTAGCAAATTTTTCAATATATTCTTGAACTTTCTGTCTTCGAGTTTCTTCTGGATTAGGAGAATTGGCAATTTCATTTTTATAAATGATATTCGCAGCACCTTCGGGTCCCATAACCGCAATTTCTGCCATTGGCCAAGCAAAAACGAAATCGGCACCTAAGTGTCGGGAACACATAGCAATATATCCGCCCCCATAAGCCTTACGCATAATCACAGTAATTTTAGGCACTGTTGCTTCGCTATAAGCATAAAGAATTTTAGCACCGTGACGAATGACTCCAGAGTGTTCCTGGTCGACCCCGGGAAGGTATCCGGGAATATCAACAAGAGTTAGAAGTGGGATATTGAATGCATCGCAAAAGCGAATAAATCGGGCAGCTTTGTCAGAAGAATCAACATCCAAAACACCAGCAAGAACTAATGGTTGATTTGCAACGATTCCAATGGTTTCTCCATTCATTCGGGCAAAACCAATAACAACGTTAGGTGCGAAATGTTGCATAATCTCGAAAAAGTCTGAATCGTCTACTAATGCTTTTATCACATCGCGAACATCATAAGGTTGTCTTGGGTCTTCGGGAATTATGCTCGATATTTTGTAGTCGACCTTTGGTGGTTTTGGAGGGAAAGTATCTGCTTTCTTTCGATTATTCCAAGGAATGAAAGTAACTAACTTTTTTACTTGTTCAAAGCATTCCTCCTCGCTTTCGGCAAAGAAATGTGCATTCCCAGAAATTTCAGCTTGAACACGTGCTCCGCCCAACTCCTCCATAGTGATTTCTTCACCAAGAACAGTTTTAATAACCTCCGGACCAGTGATGAACATTTTAGAAATTTTGTCTACGACAAAGACAAAATCAGTAAGAGCGGGAGAATAAACTGCTCCCCCAGCGCAAGGACCAAGAATAATCGAAATTTGTGGAATGACACCAGAGGCTTTAGTATTTCGATAAAAAATTTCACCATAACCAGCCAAGGAGTTTACACCTTCTTGAATTCGGGCACCACCACTGTCGTTGATACCAATAATTGGGACACCTAACTTGATTGCGTGGTCCATAATTTTTGTTATTTTCCTTGCGTGAGCCAAACCAAGCGAACCACCAGCAACAGAAAAGTCTTGGGCATAGATGCAAATAGGATGTCCCATAATGCTTGCCGTTCCAGTAATTACACCATCGCGAGGCAAAAATTTCTTATCCAAACCCAAGTCTGTTGATGCCTGTTGAACAAACATATCCCACTCGTGAAACGAGCCGGGGTCTACAATTTTTTCTATTCTTTCGCGAGCGGTAAGTTTCCCTTGTTTTTGTTGCTTTTCCTTTGCAACTTTTTCGCTTTCAACAACTTGTGACTTCTTCGCAAAGAAGAAATCAAGTAGTTTCCTTATCATATTTTCTCCTTTATTTCTTAAAACACTCTATGTGTTGGATTAATTTATCAAGAGGATAATCAATTTCATCTTCTGGCAAAAGTATTCTAATTGTTTTTTTTCCAAATGCACCTTTGATGGTATATTCTCCTTTTACAATTACTTTGAAATAGGGCTTATCGAACTCCTCGAAAAGAAGCAATTTACCAAGTTTTCCTAAATGTTCTACAAAGTCCTTTGTTATTGGTCCGCTTAGTAAGAAATCTACTGTGTTGCTGCTTTCGTAGCAATCGTCAACTTTCTTTTGTTTAACCACTTTCATTTTCTTTTTGGAATTATTGTTATTTTTCTTAATGCATCGATAAATTTATATATTTCTTCTTCTTGTGTAAAGAAAGAATGACTTGCACGAACAGTTCCCCAAGGTTCAACTCCTAGGTATGGAAGAATAAGCGGGGCGCAATGAAGCCCTGTTCTCACCCAAATATCAAATGATTCTTCAAGGACATAACCAACCTCTTCTGGTACCATACCTTTTACATTGAAACAGAAATTGGAATAGGAAGTATGCTTGCGTGGGCTATAAATTTCAATGTCGGGGTTATCTCCCAATTCATCAAAAAGTATCTGATAGAGTTTTTTCTTATGTTCAATGATGTTATCAAGCCCAGTCTGCAATACAAATTGAACACCAGCATAAAGCGAAATAATACCCGGTGTGTTAGGTGTCCCAGCCTCGTAATGAATAGGCACACCTTCTGGTTGTAATAAAAGTTCACTCAAAATCCCGGTTCCACCAACTTTTAATGGCTTCAGTTCAATTCCTTTTTTTATGTAAAGACCACCAATTCCTTGCATTCCGTACAAAGATTTATGTCCAGTAAATGCAAGTAAATCAATGTCCCAAGCACGACAATCGATTGGAATTGCTCCAGCAGACTGAGAAGCATCCACAATTATGTATGCACCAACCGAATGAGCTATCTTAGCAATTTCGGCAACATCTAAAACTGCGCCAGTAACATTTGAACAATGGTTAACAACTATTGCACGAGTGTCGTCTCTTAAAACTTCAGCAAATTGTTGGGGCTCGATATATCCATTTCGGTCACACCCAACAATAGTTAAAGTTATCTTTCCTTCTTTTTCCAATGTCTTCAAGGGGCGAATAACTGAATTATGTTCAATTGCAGAGATTATTACATTCCCACCTTCAAGCGGAAGTCCTTTAATAGCAAGGTTTAAAGCTTCTGTACTGCCAGAGGTAAATACAATTTGTAACGGGTCTTCGATATTAAATAAATCTGCAAGTCGAGTTCGACAAAGATAAATAATATCATCATCCTCACGCTCCAAACCAGTACGCGAAGCGTGGACAAGAGGACCATTGAACGATGCTAATACAGCATCGCGAACTTCCTTCGGTTTTGGGAAACTTGTTGCAGCATTATTCAGGTAAATCATAACTTCTTCTATGAATTAAAATTGAAAAAGCACCCTCAAATCATTTTCATAAAATTTTCTAATATCGTCAATTCCAGTCAAAAGCATAGCAACTCTTTCTATTCCTAATCCAAATGCATAACCAGTAAATTCTTCGGGGTCGATTCCACCGGCTTTAAGAACATTTGGATGTACCATTCCGCAACCAGCTATTTCGAGCCAGCCAGTGTGTTTACATACTCTACAACCTTTGCCATTACAAAGAAAGCAGCTAATATCAAGCTCAGCACTTGGTTCTGTAAACGGAAAGAAAGAAGGGCGAAAACGAAATCTTAAATTTTCTCCAAACATTCTACGCGAAAACTCTATCATAGTTCCTTTAAGTTCAGCGAAAGTAACATTGTAATTAATGTACAACCCTTCAATTTGATGGAACTCTGCAAGAGAGCGAGCAGAAATAGCTTCATTTCGATAAACACGCCCGGGCATTATATAACGAATTGGTGGCTTCATTGAGTGCATAACTCTTATCTGAACGGGAGATGTATGGGTTCGGAGAAGCAACTTCTTTTCGGATTTGATAAAAAATGTGTCTTGCATATCGCGCGCTGGGTGGTCGGGAGGAAAATTCAGAGCATCGAAATTATGATATTCGTCTTCGATGTCGGGTCCTTCGGCAACATTGAACCCTAAATCGACAAATATCTGAACCATCCTTTCCATTGTCTGGTAAATTGGATGGCGATGCCCAATATAATCAACTCTTCCAGGAAGGGTTAAATCAATTTTAGTTTCTTTTTTTTGCAGATGATGAATTTTTTCTGATAATTCTTTGAACTCGTTTTCTGCAAAACTTCGCAACTCGTTTAAAAGTTTACCAATTAATGGTTTTTCTTCTTTAGGTAATTCACGCATTCTATCGAAAAGTTGCTGGATTTTACCTTTCTTTACCAAAAAAGTGTTACGAAAATTTTCAAGGTCTTCTTTACTTCGAAGATTGGATAGATGTTCTTTTAGTTCCAATTCAACTTTTTTGATTTCTTCTATCATAATAAATAAAAATAACTCAAAAATAAAAAAGAAACTTTTTTGATAAATTATAAGTGAAGTTGGCTACAAAGGAAAGAAATATTTGAGAAAAAGAAATTGAACAAGGGGTTAGCACCCCTCGTTCAATCAAAAAGTTAACAAATCTTGAGTTCGAAAACCAACAACCCATTACACAAAAGGGTTAATTCATAGCATATTGAACCAGTTTTGCAAAGTATTCTGGTTTATTCATAGCAAAATCGGCGAGTATCTTTCGATTGATTTCAACATTTTTCTTTTTCAATGCACCAATGAACCGAGAATAAGTTGTTCCATTCAATCTACAAGCGGCATTGATACGAATAATCCAAAGCCTACGGAAGTGTCGCTTTTTGAGCCTACGGTCGCGATACTGGTATTGAAGCGCCTTTTCAATATGATGTTTGGCAATAGTCCAAACATTTTTTCTTCGACCCCAGAAACCCTTTGCGAGTTTCAAGAACTTCTTTCTCCGTTCTCTTGATGCTACTTTGTTAACTGCCCTTGGCATTTCATCCTCCTTTCATTTTGCTTAGGGGGAGCATCTTCCCCGTTCGCAAGTTGATTTGGTTCAACACAAAATTATGCTAATCCTAACATCTTTTTAATTCTTGGTGCATCGCTTGGATGTACCAAATCCTTCTTTAAAAGATTTCGTTTTCGTTTGCGCTCTTTTTTTGTAAGAATGTGGCTACGATAAGCCTTCTCGCGCATCAATTTTCCCGATGCAGTTACTTTAAATCGCTTCTTTGCTGATGATTTCGTCTTTAATTTTGGCATTTTTGTCCCATTAAAAAATAAAGAGTTACAAATTTACGAAAATTTTTTAAACAAAATATACGCTGGTAATATACTTATTCATACTCTAAAACAATAGAATTCAAAATAATTAACAATACTCTTGCAACACTGAAACTACTAATTAGATTTTCATTTCTAACAAAAAAGGGAATTGAATATATTTATTTACAGTATTGGGAAATTACTTTCATCTTGACAATAATAACAAGCTAAAAGCCATAATTCCCATACCAGCAATTAATCCATAAATTGCTGTATGATGTTCACCAAATTTTTCCGCAGTCGGTAGCAACTCGTCTAAGGAAATAAAAACCATAATCCCAGCAACAAATGAAAACATAATTCCAAAAAGGAATGGGGACAAAAAACTTTTTAGCAAAATATAACCTACTATTGCACCTATTGGTTCAGCGAAACCCGACAAAAAAGAAAATACAAATGCCTTTTTCTTGCTTTTCGTTGCATAATATATTGGCACCGAAACAACTATGCCTTCGGGAACATTGTGAATTGCAATGGCAATTGCAATACTAACTCCAAGGAAAGGGTCGCTTAAAGCAGCGAAAAAAGTAGCCAACCCTTCGGGGAAATTATGCACAGTAATTGCAAATGCAGAAAGAACCCCAGTGCGAAGCAAAGTTTTGCTTCTTTTGCTAATCTCATCTTCACTGGTTTTGATTACTCCAATTTCGTGTGGATTTTCGAACGAAGGCACTAATTTATCAATTAACGCTATCATTGCAATTCCACCAAAAAATGCAACTATTGTTATTAAGTAGCCTTGAAAAGTTCCTGATAGTTCAACCAAAGAATTCTTCGCTTGGGCGAACATTTCCACCATAGAGACATAAATCATTACTCCAGCGGAAAATCCTAACGAACCAGAAAGATATTTCGGACTAAAACTTTTCGAAAGAAAAGCCAACAAACTTCCTATCCCAGTAGAAATTCCAGCTATAAATGTTAAACCAAAAGCAAGCATTAAATTGTTGTCCATACCACCTAACGTAAATAAAATGACAAAAACGAAATAATAAGAAAAATTATGTTTTTAGAGTAAATTAATATAAAATCTAAAACTAACAAAATCGTAGAAATATTTTTTGCAAGGAACAAAATGTTAGAGTATGTAACTTGTTTTTGTGCATCAAGTAATAGAGTTGAAAAGTACTACCTCGAAGCTGCTTACGAACTTGGAGCAATTCTTGCTCGGAACAAAAAAACTGTTGTATATGGTGGTGGAAAAGTTGGATTAATGGGGAAACTTGCTCAAGGTGTTCTTGATTACGGCGGGAAAATTGTAGGTGTAATACCAAAGTTTATGCAAAAGTATGAACTTGGTCACGACGGGATTTCGAAATTAATCGAAGTCGAAACTATGCACGAACGCGAAGAAATTATGATAAAAAAGGCAGATTGTATAGTAGCCTTGCCCGGAGGTTGTGGTACAATCGAAGAACTTCTGCAAGCAATTACCTGGAAACGCTTGAAATTGATTTCAACTCCAATTATTATTGCAAACTTGAATAATTACTATTCAAACTTAATTCAACAATTGTTAAAGGCTATAGAAGAAAACTTTATGCGAACAGAACATCGAAATTTATGGGAAGTTGCAAACTACGTCCCAGAAATTTTCGATATTATTCGTTACTACGACACACAAAACACACAAGTCAAGCTTTTCGATGTCCCCCCTAATGTAACTTAATGTATTTATTTTCGTTAATTTTACATTATGAACTAATATAATAGATGGCAAAACTTTTTTCAAAAATCAATTTTAATTTTTTACTTCTATTTTTAGTGTTTTTTGTTATAGGTTTTGGGGTTTATCTTCAATTCAAATCAGTTTCCTTACCCACAGACGAGAACTTTTTTTCTGACCCACCATCTAAAATTATTAACATAGAAAAAATAGTTGGTTTTCAAAGGGCTGAGGAAGGAACTCTACAAGATTTTATCCCAGAAGGCAGTTTGATAGTTTCTATTAATGGAATAAACGTTTCGGACACTTTTAGCCTTAGCAAAATTTTATCAATACTCAAAAATGAGGTACGAGTTAAATTCTACGATAGAGAGAAAAATTTAATACGCAATATTTTTGTCGAAAAAGAGGATTTATTTTTAGAGAACTTCCGTTATCTACCATCTGCCGTCATTATCTTTTGGGTAAAACCCGATGGACCTAGTGCAAAGGCTGGTCTTCAACCCGGGGATTTAATTCTTTCTATCAATAATAAAAAATTTTCAAATTCCCGCGAAGCCGATTTGATACTTATTAACTCCGACCCTAGCAAACCTTTGCTCTACGAAATACTTCGTGGTAATAACAAAATTTACAAGGAAGTTAAATTATCTACTTTCAATATATCTTTTGATGCAATTTTTCGTTATTTTGTAGCAACAATTTTTCTATTTTTTTGTTTATTTCTTGGTTTCAAGCACAACGAGTACTTCCCCATTCGTCTCCTTTCCCTATCCTTTTTATTCATTTCTGCAATTCTGCTTTCCATTTACTCACGCAGTGGAGAAAGTTTTTTACTTGGAAAACTTTGGCTAATTATTGTCGCATTTTCTTTGAGCTTTTCGTTCGCCTTTTTAGCACACTTCTTGTTGTATTTTCCGACTGAACAGAAACGCCTCCTTCAAAGAAAAAGTATTGTCCGAAACATTTACCTCATTGCTACCTTAATGTTTTTTCTAATTATTATTTCCTATGTTAGTCAATTAAACCTTTGGACAAATATTATTTCAAATTTCTCTTTTTTACCTATTGTTGGATATCGTATTTATTTAAACTTTCGGTATAAAAAAGAAATTTTACCCGATAAACGAAAAATTGGGAAAAAACTAGTATTTTACCTTGTTTTTCCATTATTAACTATTCTATTATTTTTAATGTCCTTTAGGTATTTCCCTGAATTTACTAACCATATTGCAATTATTTTTTATGCTTTGTTGGCTTTGCTTCCTATATTTATTTTTTATCTTTTCAATAAGTATAATTTTTATGGAATTTCTTATAGAATTAGAAGGCATTTTCTATATAATACATTAAAATTTGCAATAAATACTTTGTTTTTGCTGATTATTATTATCACAATTTACTTCCTCAGTATTACAACAATAAAATTTCCGAACTTGCACCGGGCTGGAACCCGAATTGAAGTCCTGAACAAACCACTACCCCCCGATAAGAATATTCAATATGAAAAAGTTGCTATTATTTTAACATCCCTTGCTTTCATTTTTCTCATTCTTTTTGCAAGAAAAAAAATAAATTATTTTCTGCTAAAAAAATTCCATTATGCAAAGTTCGACTACAAGAAGACAGCCAACGAACTTTCTGAATTAATTATCCACAATTTAAGCTTGGAAAACATTGCAAAAAATGTTGTTAAAGAACTGGAAAATACATTGCTATTGAAAAAAGGTTGCTTATTGATATACAAGGACAACAATCTTTGTTGCACAGAATTTTTTAATGAACTGGACTATCATTTCAAAGATAAGATTAGAGATAATTTTAACATTATTTATAATTATTCAAAAGAAATCAACGATTTTAATTCTATCGAAATAATTGCTGAACCATTTGGAAAAGAATTACTTGCGGCAAAATACTTTTACTTTCTTCCAATAAAACACACTAAAGCATTAGTAGGAACATTGTTGTTGGGAGAGAAGCTTTCCGAAACAAAATACACTTACGATGATATTGAATTTTTAGAAATAATATCGAAAAACATAGCTATTGCCATCGAAAACTCTTTCCTTGCCGAAGAACTTGCTAAACAAGAAAGATATAAGAACGAACTTGAAATAGCGCAAAAAATTCAACTTGCTTCGCTACCCAAAAAGATGCCAGAAATCCCGGGATTATCTATTTCTGCTCTTACTCTTCCAGCTTTCGAGGTCGGAGGCGACTTTTTCGACTTTCTTCAAAACGGAGAGAAACTTACAATTGCAGTTGGGGATGTAAGTGGGAAAGGAACTTCCGCTGCGCTTTATATGTCCAAGGTTCAAGGCATTTTCCGAACTCTAAATGAATTTAACCTATCATTATTAGATATGCTTGTAAAGGCAAACGATTTGCTTCGCAACAACATCGAGAAGAACTACTTTATTTCTGCTCTTCTATGCCAATTCGATACAAAAAAAGCTTCGGCTTCTTTAGTACGCGCTGGACATTTAGGGCTCTTCTACTTCGATAGTATTAATCAAACAGTAAACAAACTTTTGCCAAAAGGAGTTGCACTTGGCGTTTTCCCTTCAAACAAATTTGCAAGAGAACTAGAAACTTTTACATTTTCCTACAACAAGGACGACCTTTTTGTTTTTGTTACCGACGGAGTTTTAGAAAGAATGGAAAATGGAATGGTCGTTTCTAACGAGAATTTATTAATCGAAACAATAAAGAAATACCAAAAACTCGAAGCCAATTCACTTACAGAGAAGATATTAACCGAGGTATGTTTCGTTGGTAGTAATTCAACTCTTTTCGACGACTTGACAATTCTTGTTGTGAAACCAAACTAATGGAAAACCAAGACCTTTACGAAAAAGTATTCGAGATAGTTCGCAAAATACCAAAGGGTAAAGTTACAACCTACGGACATATAGCTAAAGCAATTGGGATAAAAATGTCCGCAAGAATGGTTGGTTGGGCTCTAAATTCCATTGCGTTCACAAGCACAGACATTCCCGCCCACCGTGTAGTTAATCGCAACGGAGAACTTACGGGAAAAAGATATTTCCCTAGTCCAAATTATATGAAAGAAATGCTTGTTTCCGAAGGAGTTACATTTATCGACGACCGTGTTGACCTTTCGAAACACCTTTGGGTACCAAAAGTAGAATGACACTCCTCTATCTATGTTATTCATTTAATACTTTAATTTAGAAACAAACTTCGTAAGTGAAAATTATATCTTTCTTAAAATATTTCACTATGAATCGACATTTTCTTCTTGTAAAATAATATACTCGAACTTTACAAATTCAAAGGATGAAAATTGCCATTGACCACGAACGATAATACCATCATTCTTAAATGGTTTTATCAGAATTCTGTCATTTGGATTAACCTTTAACCCACGAACATAGTTATCCCCAAAGTACTCCACATAATGCAAAAAAAAAATTGAACTACAACAAAAAATCATTAAACTTTGTTAGTAATCTTTACCAATAAGAAACCTTAATTCTAAATTGAACTTCGAACAATATCGTGGAGTCGGATTACTCCTATGCATTTATAATCATTATCAACAACTGGAAGGACATTAATCTGGCTTTCACGTTGCTCCATCAAAGAAAGTGCTTCCCCCAACAATGCAGAATAATGAATTTTTATTGGATTCTTAGTCATAACATCGGAAACTTTGAGTTCGTCGATGTTATGATATTTCTGCAAAGTTCGTCGAACATCGCCATCGGTAATAATTCCAAGCAATTTATTATCATTGTCAACAACACAAACACAACCTAGTTTCTTGTTCGTAATTTCGATTACAGATTCTCGGAATGTATTTTCGGGACGAATTAAAGGCAAATTTTCGCCTTTGTGCATAACGTCCTCGACACGAAGAATTAGATTTCTTCCAAGTTGCCCAAGGGGATGCTGACGTGCAAAATCCTCTAAAGTTAAATTTTTTACTTTCATAACGCAAGCAGCCAAGGCATCTCCAACAGCAAGTGCTACCATCGCACTCGAGGTCGGAACAATATTTAATGGACAAGCCTCGCGTTCAACTTTGGCCAATATTGTAACATCCGAGTTTTTGGCAAGAAAAGAGTGCTCGTTGCCTACTATCGATATTATCTTTGCTCCTCTGTTTTTCAAGAACGGAACCAATTGGACAATTTCCTCTGTTGAACCACTTTTCGAAAGTAGAATTGCCAAATCTCCTTGCGAAACAATTCCAATATCGCCGTGAAGTGCATCCACTGAATGCATAAAAACGCAAGGCAAACCGATAGAAAGAAAGGTTCCAGCAATTTTTCGGCCTATTATGCCGCTTTTTCCAATTCCCGATACAATTATTTTTTCTGCTGTAACAATAAGTTCAACCGCTCGGAGAAAATTTTCGTCGAGCGAATCCATAAGCATTTGTAGTGAATTAATTTCCCTTTGCAAAGTTTCCTTTGCAACCGACAGTAGAAAGTCCTTATCCATATTTCACCGAAATCAACCTGGTGGCCAAGAAAACTTTCTCCCTCCAAGAAGGTGCAGATGCAGATGATAAACTGCTTGTCCAGCGTCCTTGTTGCAATTCATTACAAGACGATAGCCACTTTCGGCAATATTAAATTCCTTTGCTAATTTCTTTGCTACAAGGAATAATTTTCCAATCAAAGGCGCATCTTCTTCGTTAATATCATTCACAGTAGGAATTTCCTTTTTGGGTATAATCAAAACGTGAATAGGAGCCTGCGGAGCAATATCTTTGAAGGCCAAAACTTCATCGTCTTCGTAAACAATTTCTGCGCTAATTTCTTTTCTAATTATTTTGGAAAAGACCGTGTCGCCCATAATGCACCTCAACATAAAATGCAAATTATAAAATTTTATAAAAATTTTTGAGAATTTGTGCGTTGTTCCTCAAATTCTTTTCAAACTTTTATTTCTTATTTTGCACCTAATTCAGTTATTCGTTTTAAAATTCTACATTTCCTAAAAAAACAATTTACCTTCTACTAATGAAAAATAACAGTACAAGGTAAAAAAGAGAAATTATCAGTAAATATGGATTAAACAATTTTTGTTGCTCTTTCTTGCAAGTATTTTTCTTGCTCGGCAATTGGAAGAGAAGCAAGCAATTTAGAACGGACAACAGAAGGAACTTCCCCAAGTTGAATTGCAAGGGTTCCATCCAAAATCATTTGCATTAGTTCAACTTCTTCGAGATGTAAAACTCTGAGCTTGTCACCAATAGGAAGCCAAAGAAGATTTGCTAAAATTATTCCCCACATTGTAGCAATAAAAGCGGTGGCTATGTGGCGAATAAGAACAGTCGGGTCGCTTCCAGCAGATGCAAGAGTAGCAATCAAACCCATTACTGTACCAATAATTCCCATTGTAGGAGAATAGCCACCAAGTTTTTGAAACAAAGTAATATTTACATTGTGGCGTTCGGTCATATAACCAACTTCAGTCTCGGCAAGTTTTTGCAACTCTTGAGGGTCAATTCCATCAATCATTAGGGTAAAAAGTCTTTTCATATAAGGATGTTTCAGCTCTTCCAACCGTCTTTCAAGGGCAAGAATCCCTTCTTTCCTCGAAAAAATAGATAACTCCACAAACTGGTCGATAATTTCTAATTTATCATATCGTTTTGGATAAAGAGCAATCCAAATTAATTTTGGCATTCTAGCCATAACCTCGACCGAGGTACCAGCTAAACCAGCAGCAAGAGTTCCACCGACGACAATTAGAAGAGCTGGACCGAGAAAAATAGACTCGAGGGAACCACTTTCCCAAACAAAAGCACCAAAAACAGCAATAAAACCAAATAAAAGCGCAATTCCGCTCGAAAACCTCATCTATCGTTTACCTCAGAAAGTCGAAAAGAGTAACTTGGGTAAGCCGAGCAGCAACTTGCAAAGTAAACTGTAATGCAGTTTGGTCTTTATTCAACTGAATAGTTGTAGCAGCATAATCAGTATCCGATACTTTCGATTTATATCCTTCTAGGGCTGTCAACAATGTAGCACTCTGGTCTTTCAACGCTTCAAATCTACTTAGCAATATACCATTTCGGGAATTTACACTATTAATTTTGTCATACATTTTGCCAATTTCTTTTTGGTAATCGTTTAATTTACTCAAATCTTCTGTATTAAACAAATCGTTTGGACCACGCAAAGAACCGTCTTTATTGTATGTTAATAAATTATATAGTTCGATTACTTTATTTAAAGCAACAAGTGTTTCGTCTCCAAATAGTTCGTCGGCTGTCGTGTTGATTATTTCGGCAGATACTTTACTTGTATTTACAATTATCTTTTTCGTATTCCCTTTGAAAATAACTCTTAATCCAGAGGGATTTTCGGAGCTTGGTGGGTCTTGAACAATTTCAAAGGGTAATTTATTAGCAGAACTTGGCGGAGAAACAATATCTTCGGAATTTAGTACATTACCAGCAAATAAAAACTGACCATCGAAATCAGAATTTAAATCCTTGATAATATCGTCGAGCAAACCTCTTATTTGTTTACCCAAGGTTGAAACATCTTGTGCAACCCCAATTTGTGTCGAAGAAATTGCAACCTCCCGAATTTTTTGAACATTGCTCGATATAGTATCGAGAGTATCGATTGTATGTTGCAAAAAGTTAATTGAATAATCAATATTTTTTCTGTATTGCTGTTGTTGGTTGATTTGGTTTTCGAACCTTTTCTTTTGCACAAGCAAATTAGGAGTATCGGATATATCGACTACTTGCTTTCCAGTTGCAAGTCGTAATTCATTCAAATGTTTCCGACTTTGAATTTCCTGGATGGAAGATTGAATTGGAATGTATTTCGAGAATTGAGTAACACGCATACTACTACCTACCTAAGTTGACCAATGTAGCAAGAATGTCGTTTGTTGTGGTAACAACTCTGCTTGCTGCCTCGAACGCTTTTTGGAACTTCATTAAATTTATTGCTTCTTCATCTAAATTGACACCGATTAGTGATTCTCTTTGATTAAGAAGTTGTTCGTTTGCAGTTTTTGAAATTGTGTAAAGGTTCGAAATTTGTTCTCCAAGACTTCCAATTTGACCTATCAAATTTGTTAAGTAATCGTCTGGCTTTTGATTGTCGAGAAATGTATTATCATTTGATATTGCAGAAATCTGTTTGGCAATTAATGCATTACCATTTTCGTTGGGATTTGAGGAAATCGGCAGTTTCCTGGGGTCCGATACAATTTGACTATTTACGCTTGTGGAGGCAATGCTCAAATTACCAACATAAGTAAATATCGCCCTACCGGGAGGACTTGCACCGCTATCGTCTAATCCATACCCAGTTTCTGCCAATGAATTTACCCGGTTTACCAAAGTTGCAAAGAATTTTTCCAATGTAGTAGCAACAGAAAATTTCCCCGAAGAGTCTTTGTCGTCGAATGTAGAATTATAATGTTCGATTAAACTAAAAATTTTTCCATTTTGTAAATTTATCGTAGCAAGTTCTTTCCCCGAAGGATCAGTTTTTAGTAAAGAAATAGTTCTTTCTTGGGTAACTTGGTCAACAGTTTCTTTCAATTTCAATTGATTATAATTCGTTCCGGTAACAAGATTAATCCCATTTGCAAAGACATTAATTGTTCCATAGTCTCCTTGGGTGATGTTGATATCGAGTAACTTACTCAATTCCTCGACCTTAGTTGCTCTTTGGTCGAAGAGGGTTTGGTTGTCTCCCTCAAGTTTCGATTTTGTCGATGCAATTTTATAATTCAAATTAGCAATTTCCTTTATTAGTTTATTTGCTTGGGTAACGCTATCACTTGCATCCTTGTAAATTTGACTTCGAGTTTCTTGCAACTGAGAGGCAATTTCGCGAAAACGCAGAACCATAGTTTGTGCAATGTTAATTGTTCTTTGTCGCAGCGAAACATCGGTTGGTTTGTAGGTTAAATCTTCAAATGAGTTAAAAAATTCAGAAACAATTGAATTAAGGGAATTTTCTCCCGGTTCACCAAAAATTACGGACAGTCTTTGAACGATAGTATCATCAGTTTCAAGGGTGCTTAAATGTGAATAACTTCTGCGGATTTGTCGGTCGAAAAATTCCTCCCTAAAAGTTCTAAGTTTACTAACTAAAACACCATTACCAACAAAGCCATTCCGCGAAGGTAGTGGTTCCCCTTCCGTAAAATTCGGAACTCGACGAGAATATCCCGGCGTATTAACATTTGCAATATTCCCACTTGTTGCATCCAGACCTAAACGCTGTGCAATAAGTGCTCGTTTCGCAATTTCCAAAGAGGGTGAAATTCCCATCGCTATTCTTTATGCTTAATTTGATTTTCTATAAGTCTATTGATTTCTTCTACTTGTCGAATCAAATCTTGGGTCGAAACTTTTCTCATACTTTTCAACATTCCTAAATATTTTTTGCATTGCTCAAGGGATTCTTTGGCAATAACAAAATTCCTCAGCTTTGAAATTGTTTTTCCAGATTTTAAGCCTTCCTCGAGTAGGTTAGGAACATCTTGCACACATTGTCTCAACATACTTTGCATATTGTAAATATCCCCATTCAATCTTTTCGAAAGTTCGTTGATAGTCGAAACAAACAAATTTACCTTTCTTTTTAAATATATAGCCTTTTGATTTTCCGAATTTATTTTCATTTTACCTCCATTATATTCTAACATTACAAACAGAACTACTTGAATTGGATAAACTCGATAAAATATCATTGATACAACTTAAAGCACGATTCGACAATAACTTGTTCAATGAATTGATGCTTGCTAACCTTTCTATAATCTCCCTCATTTCTTCCTTTTTTTCTAATGTCTCGTTAGGTATTTCAATAATATTGGCAAGTTCGCTCAATTTAATTGTGTATGCTTGTTTTCTTGTTAATTTCAAATTATTTACCAAAAAATTTAATCTTTCGGTTTCAAAATTTTTTAAATCCCTCGACATTTCCGACAATTTTATAGCCGTTCGTTCAACTGTATTAATATCGTAGCGTATTAATGCAACTTTTTGTTCTTCGGCAACCTTCAACATATCTTTTAGTATTTCATATTCTTTGTTTATTATCTCAGATAAATTTCTCATCTCTAATCCTCAAAATTTTTGAAATAACTTAGGTAGTACTTTACTTTTGCTACATAACTCTTCGTTTCTTTAAATGGTGGTATCCCATTATATTTCAGGACATTTCCGGGCCCAGCGTTGTAAGCGGCAAGTGCATAATCAAGATTTCCATCAAAAGTATCAAGCATTTCTCGTAGATACTTTGCACCTCCTTCTATATTTTCCTCTGGGTTGAATACATTTTGCACACCAAGATATCTTGCAGTCGAGTCGATAAGTTGCATTAATCCTTTAGCCCCCGCAGGCGATACTGCTCTATGATTACCACCAGATTCGACAGCAATAACCGATTTCAAAAGTTGTGGCGATAGGTTGTATTTCTTTGCTGTATCCTGAATAATATCTTCATATTTAGAAATTCGCTCGAACAAGGTGCTACTGTTGTTCCTTTGATATAAAGGATTTATTATTTGCAAGGATTTTGGTTCTTCTTTCTGGCGGATTTCTTTTGGTTCATTTTTATGAATGGGTGGTAAAGTATCTAAGTACTTTAATTTTTCTCCAGTTAGTTCTTGGTAAATTTTATTAGCAATTCCTGTACCAACTCCATTTTTCGCTATGTAATTTGTTACTTCCATTAGGGTTATGTCGCTAAGAATATCTTCACCGAAGGAATTTGCTTCATCCTTTGTATCGGAAAATTCTGAAAGCATTGCTTTTCTTAATCCCTTAAAGACTAAATACATAAAAAATGCTTCGAATTGACGAGCATTTTCGGCTATTTTTTTCTTTTCTTCTGGGGTAAAGTTTTTCTTTTTCGCTTTCGAAAAGCCTTCGACCTTTGAATATTCAAAGTTGCTTATTTGAGGTCCTACATTTATTTTGCTTAAAGTATCCATATTCAATATCTTAATTATTGAATAATTAATTCAGCAGAAAGTGCTCCACTTTCTTTCAATGCTTGAAATATTGAAATTAAATCTCTTGGAGTAACATTTAGCAAATTCAAGGCATTAGCAATGTCTTGGACTGTCGGCGCTCTTAAATCAATTGCTACTGCTGGATTCATTTGCTCTTTTACAATAATTTTCATTATCGAATCTAATGTGTATCCTCTATTTAAGTACAAAGCAATCATAGGTTGCGGAGGGAAAACAATTTCTTTTTGAATTGCTATCTCCAAGCCACCGTGGGCAATTACAACAGGATTAATTTGAACATTTCCGCCAACAACAATAGTACCAGTCCTCTCGTTAATTACAACTCTTGCGGGAACATCTTTTTGCACCTCTGCAAGTTCAATTTGCGAGATAAAGCTCATTACCTCGGTTTGACTGATACCAGAGGGTAAATTTACTTGAATGGTAGCAGCATCCAATGGTACAGCCGAGTTTTGAAGCCTTGGCAGCCTATTAATAGTTTCTGCAACTCGAACTGCTGTTGTGAAATCGGGTTCAAGAAGCGAAATTCTTATTTGTTGATTATCATAATATTTACCTTGAATATCTTGTTCCAACACTAAACCATTTGGAACACGTCCACTTGTCACAAAGTTTTTTACCACCCGAGAACCTAACGCAGTAAATTCATATCCACCAAGGGTTAATGGGCCTTGGGCAAAGCCAATAATCGTACCATCGGACAATGAAAGAGGAGTTAACAAAAGAACCCCACCTTGGAGCGAGGTTGCATCTCCAATTGATGAGACTGTTACGTCGAACTTACTTCCTTTTTTGCTAAAAGTTGGAATAGTAGCAGTAACCATTACTGCTGCAACATTTCTGATTCTCGGGTTCGTTTGGGGAATGGTCAACCCAAATCTTTTCAACATATTAATAACAGATTGTACGGTATGGGTCGATAATTGGTTGTCCCCTGAATTGTTTAAACCCGTTACAAGCCCGTACCCAATGACTTGGACAACAGTTTGCCCTTCGATTTTAGCGATATCTTTAATTCTTGCCGATGTTAATAGCAAGCAAACAAATAAAACTGCTACTATTGTAATAAACCTTTTCATAGTCAAAATAAGATTCTTAGAAATTTTGTTATTAAACCAGGTTCTTGGATTTTACTCACTGAACCATCGCCTTCAATTGTAAGTGTTAAATCTAATATGTTGAACGAGTAAACACTGTTGTTTGGTAGTATGTCGACAGGTCGCACTGTACCACTAATTAATATCGTTTGTGTTTCCCCGTTCACTTTAGTAGTTCTTTTGCCTTCGATGAACAAATTTCCTACATCATCAATTTTAGTAACTCTTGCGCTAATTTTGGAACGAATATTTTCCCTACGAACAGTTTGGCCACTTCCAGAAAAACCAGTCGAAGTGGAAAGGTCGGCATCGGCTTTAAACTTACTATTATTTACACCTGCTTCTACTCCACCACCCATCGTAGAAGAACGAGTATCTTTTGTCGTTGCAGCATTATCTGCTTGCGTTTCTTCGATTATCAAAATAGTGATTGCATCGCCAACTTTGTAGGCTTTTACATCAGAAAAAAGCGAACGAGAAGTGTTCTGATTAAATTGGGTATATCCAAAACTAACACACACTAAATGTATAATGACCATAATTAGGATTTTTTTCATATTCACCCCATTTATTTAGAAATAACAACACATCCATCCTTTGTAGCCAGCCCAACAAGTATATTACCATTACCTTCCCGGCGAACTCTAACTTGTTCACCAGAATTCGCATCATTTAATGCCACTCCATATGTACTAACTTGAACCTTACCACTTAACACGACAACCCTTACTTTCTCGCCTCGCTTGATTGCAAAAGGTTCTTGAACCAGTTCGTTAGTTAGTATCGTACCACGAACAATACTATACTTTGCAGTCTTTCCAAGAATGTTTTCAAAAGAAGTGGATTTCAATTCGATACTTGATGGAAGTTCTCTTTTTTCAACCGATATGTTTTCCTCCGAAATGATTTCCCCTCGGCTAATTGTCCTTTTTGCCACGAGAACTTCGGCTATAACTTTAATTCTTACTGGAATTTCTACACGCCTTAACTTATTTTCATTACGCCAAAATTCAATCCCAACAAATAAGTTCCCCGAAAGGGTTTGTTTACCAAAATCAAACGAAATCGAAACATTATCTTGTGGAAAAGTAAAATCGGAGATGACCTTAGGCAAAATAACTTCTGCATCGTTCCCAACTTTCTCCCGAATTGAATAAAGCAACTTTTCTTTTATTTCGCTGCCTGAAAAAAAAGATTGTGCATATAATTGGACAAACGCCAACGCAATTAAAATTAATTTTAAGCAAAACCTTCTCATTTTACCGCTTTAAATTAACCGCAGAACCTAAAATATTATCAGCTGTTTGAACAGTTTTTGCATTCAACTCGTAAGCACGTTGGGCAAGTATCATATTAACCATTTCTTCGACAATATCCACATTTGAAGATTCTAAATGCCTTTGAATAATTTCCCCAGTATTGTTAAATCCCGGTTGTTCCAAAATCATTGGTCCGGACGCTGGTGTCTCCACAAAAGTATTTTCTCCAATTGAACGCAACCCAGCAGGATTGATAAAGCGTGCTAAAAGAATTTGCCCAAGTATTTGTTCTTCCCCACTGTCGTAAATAGCTTTAAAGAAACCGTCACGTGTAACTTCGACGCTTACAGCATCTGGTGGTACTATTATTGTTGGTTCGAGTTTATATCCTTGCGAAGTAACCACTTGACCATTTCGGTCTATATGGAACGAACCATCACGTGTATATGCATAGGTGTTATCTGGCCGAACCACAACAAAAAATCCATCCCCATTGATTGCCATATCAAGAGGATTTCCAGTTTCGACTATGTCCCCTTGGTGGAATACTTTTGTTGTGGCAACAAGTTCAGTTCCCGAACCAATTTGCACTTCATTTGGGGGCTCTGTACCAGTTCTTTGAATATTTCCCATTGGTTTTAGAGTTTCGTAGAGTAAATCTTGAAACTCGGGCCTAACCTTTTTATAAGCGTATGTATTGACATTAGCAATATTATTAGCAATAATTTCCACAAATTTTTGCTGTGCAGATAGTCCAGTTGCTGCTGTTCGTAATGTCTTATCCATTTATTCCTCCCTAATATTTTGCTTATACAAACCGACCAACACGAAGGCTCTGGTCTAGCGTTTGGTCGTGAACTTGAATAACTTTCGCACCAAGGTCGAAAAGTCGTTGCAATTCAATTAGTCCAACCATCTCCTCAACAGGATTAACATTTGAAGTTTCGACCCAACCTTGCCTTATTGTAGTTTCATAGAAATCCAGGTATCTTTGTTGAGTTTCTGGGGTTGGTTTGAAATACACACCAGAAACTTTTTCCAATGTTTCGGGATTTTCGACTTTAACAAGTTGAATTCGACCGATTAGTGCTTGATTCAAATAGACCTCCCCTCGCTCTGAAATTCGAATATTCGAAGCAATCGTATTTTGAATAGCGGAATTATTAATCGTAAATTCCCGCAAAAGATTCAACCGACCCGTGTCGGCAACCAGAAACTTGCCATCCTTGGCAACAATGGAACCTTCCTTGTTCAATGCAAAGTTTCCGGCTCTTGTTAAAAATCTATTTCCCATCTCGTCTTCAACTTCGAAAAAAGCATTTGGGTTTTCGATTGCCAAATCAAGTGGATTATCGGTTTTTTCGAAATTTCCGACAGAAAAATCTGTGTAGGTAGCAGTGTTTAGGTCGCGATTTTCAGCTAATCCAAAATTGTTTATTATGTTCTGTTTTGCTTCAATTATTGCACGCTCGAACAACTTTTCCTTTTTGAAGCCTATAGTATTAGCGTTCGATAAATTATTTGCGCTAATCTCTAATCGCATTTGTTGTGGTATCATTCCTAATGCCGCTGTATAAAGTTCTTTTATCATTGTCCCTCCTTGGACTTTCCAATTTTCATAACTTCCCTTTTCGACCTTTCTACTATTTCTTTCAATAGATACCTTATATAACCTTCGTATACTGGTTTTCCCTCGAAGATTAATCTTTTAAGTGCCGCTCGCAAAATTTCTTTTTCGCTACTTGTAAAAATTGTTCCGTTTCGCATAACACTTTCTTTTAACAAATGATATTTTTACAAGATATATGCCAGATAAAATATTAAGATTTCGAAATATATAAATAATTGATTTTTAATAAATTATAAATTTACTTCCTAATAGTATTATTTCAATTTTAACCTTTTTTCAATAATTTTGGTGATTAATAATGAACATTGGTTAGAATTGAACAAAAACCATAGTTTGAGAGGGATACCCACCCCCGAAGAATGGCTATCGAGGTCACGATATATTATTGGAATTATGACGGGTACTTCTGTCGATAGTATAGATATTACATTGGCGAAATTTATTGGTTCCAAATCCAAACATTTCATATTTTCTATAATTTCACACGATTCTTACCCATTCCCCGAAACTATTAAAATTGGAATCGAAAACGCTATCCGAAACACTGCCAACCCACGCGAAATTGCAAGTCTAAATTTTGAACTTGCTTATTTGTTCTCGAAAACTACAAAGGATTTCCTTGCAAAAAATAATTTCCCAATTGAAAAAGTCGATGCAATTGGAGTACACGGCCAAACAATTTGGCACGAACCTAAACCTTTGAATGGACGCAAAAAAGGATTTACAATGCAATTGGTTTCGCTTTCCACAATGGCTCAATTACTGAAAGTACCTATTGTTGGCGATTTCCGGGCAAAAGACATTGCAGCCGGGGGCGAAGGAGCCCCACTCGTTCCAATTTTCGATTACGAATTTTTTTCATCAAAAGAAAATGACATTATTGCATTGAATATTGGAGGAATTGCAAATATCACTTACATACCAAAAAATGCCAAGATAAATCAAGTAGTTGCTTTCGATACCGGACCGGGTAACATACTTATTGATAATGCTGTAAAAATTCTTTTTAATGCAAATTTCGACAAGAATGGAGAAATTGCAAGAAAAGGTAGGATAATTTCGCAACTATTTAAAAAACTTAAATCAATTCCTTTTGTAAGAAGGAAACCCCCTAAATCCACTGGTCGTGAGTTATATAATCAAACTCTGCTCAACGAGTTGATAGATTTTGCAAATTCAAAGAAAATAGATTATTGTGATATTGTAACAACTTTAACCCACTACACTGGTTGGAGTATTGCGGAGAATATTAAAAAATTTGCAAATCCAATGGCAAAGATTATTGTTTCTGGAGGTGGAGCAAAAAACTTATTTCTTATGAAAACACTTCGAACCTACTTGCCAACAACGGAAATACTAACATCCGAAGAATTAGGAATTCCCGTACAAGTAAAAGAATCGCTTGCATTTGCGTTCCTCGCCTATTTACGTATTGGCGAAATACCCTCGAATATTCCAAATGTAACTGGTGCTAAGGAAAGAATTTCATTGGGAATAATAGCTTGGTAATTAATCACTTCTCAATTAATTAGTTTCTCCTTTCGTTTCCTGTGACAATAAGCAACTTTTGACCTTAAACAAAAATTATTAAGAATCTTAACCCTTTGAAAATTATTTTAGTAATTGATAATAGATAACCAAAAATAAACCACCATATAACTTTCGAAAGAAGTCTTTTTCAATGTTCAAAATTTCATATTTCCATTCTAAGTAAGAAAGTGTATCAAATAAGGGGATGGATATTAAATCATTCTATTTTGTAAATATTCGCAATTTGATTTTTGTTGTACTTTGGGTTTAATTTATACAAAATCCAATCGGCAAGCGAAGGTTCTACTGTTTTGATATGAATTAATTTACGCTTTAATATTCTTTCAACACTCATCTTTAAACTGTCCAGTTCTTCATCGCCATAGATTATGGCATAGTTTGGAATATTAGGTAAACTCGTAAACTTACCTAGACTGTCAACAGAGGGAATAGGGAAAATTGGTGTACCATACTTGTTTAAATAAAATTCTGGTGGCTTGAACGAACCAATTTTGCCAGTAATTTGAAAAATTCCTTTTACATCCGTTTGTTTCGAGAGAAAATATAATGACTCGCACCTTGTTTTTTTTCCATAATTAAGCGAAAAGATAAAAAATAGAGGTAAATTTATTATCCAAAACATTACCCAAATGAAGTTATAGAATCCTTTTTTAGTTTTAAATATTACCTTGTTTTGATAGTAAGTAAGAAAATTTGCAAGTCCAAAAGCGAAAACAAAAGGTACAATTGGTAATATGAATCGTTCTTGTTTGTTTGGAAAAACTGAGTGAAATACAAAGAATACAATAACTGGAAGGACAATGAAAATATGCTTACCAACATCCTTTACAAAGTAGTATATTATATAAATACTTAAAGGAAAAGTAAATACACCAAGAAAAAGCAATAAGTAACGGTAGAAAGGCCCCGAAGTGTAATCTTCACTATGCGATAAATTATATGAAACATACTCAATAAACGAAGCAAATGGGTATCCCCAAGCAAATATATCAACTGAACCTTGAATAATTAATGCAAAAAACATAAATGCTAAGCCAAATACAAAACCGTACCAAAACTCCTTTTTAAAGAGAAGCACAAGGAATATAGTACCAGTAATAATAAATGTTTGATATCGAAAAGCAAAAGCAAGAGCAAAAAACAAAGAAGCCAAAACTAAGTCTTTAACTATTTTTTTGTTTCTCAACAAAAAATAGTAACCTATTGCCATAGGTGGTATACACACCATCTCGATTAAATTTCTTACAGAAAGGAAAGGCATAAACCAAAGCAAAGGGAATAGAACCGAAACACGAAAAGCAATTTTCCTTTCGAAAAATAACTCAAGAATTTTGAAAAGAAACACAACAGTTAGAATTGAATAAATAGAATGAAGAAAACGCACAATCAACATTACGTGTTGAGGGTCGTTAATACCCAAAGAATATAGAATTTTAAACAGAAAGAAGTGGAGCAAAGGATAAAAAATACTATGCGCGTGCGGTGTGGTTCTACTATGCCAAATATCTGGATTGTTAATAATTGACCAAGGTTGTTCAATCGGTCCGAAATGGTCGTCGTGCATTCCATAACCACGAGAAAAAAATACTGCTGGAAGATTGAGCAAAAAGCTTAGCAAAATTAACCAATGAACTGGCCTTCTAAGTAATTCACTTTCCAAGTTCTTAATCATTTTTACAATTGTCATCATTGAAAAGTTCGAAATGATTCCGAGGGCGATGAATGTTAAAATAATTATAACACATTTTAGTAGCAACGCGGCCACGTGGTGTTCTTTGCAAAAAACCACACTGTATCAAAAAAGGTTCGTAAACTTCTTCTATTGTTCCGGGTTCCTCGCCAACAGAAATTGCAATTGTATTAATTCCAACCGGCCCACCATCGAACTTCTCGATAATAGTTAAAAGTATCCTTTTATCCATTTCGTCCAAACCATACTCATCGACGTCCAAAGCCTCCAATGCCTTTTGTACAATTTGGAAATTAATTAACCCATCGCCAAGAACTTGGGCAAAGTCCCTTGTTCTTTTCAAAAGTCTGTTTGCAATTCTAGGGGTACCGCGTGAACGACGAGCAATTTCCAAAGCTCCATCGGCTTCAATAGGAACATTTAAAATTTTTGCAGAACGAATGACAATTTCCATCAGGTCTTCTGGAGGATAATAATCTAAACGATTGAAAATTCCAAAACGAGAACGAAGCGGAGCGGTAAGAAGTCCTGCTCGCGTTGTTGCTCCAATCAAAGTAAACTTTGGGAGGGCTATTTGAATTGTACGAGCAGCTGGACCAGTGTCGATTACAATATCAAGTCTAAATTCTTCCATAGCAGAATAGAGGTATTCTTCGACGATTGGAGAAAGCCTATGAATTTCATCAATGAAAAGTATTTCACCATCGTTTAAATTTGTCAAAATTCCAGCAAGGTCTCCTGGTTTCTCTATTACCGGACCAGAAGTAGCCCTAATTTTCGTTTGCATTTCGTTTGCAATTATCATTGAAAGAGTTGTTTTCCCTAAACCTGGGGGACCTGTAAACAAAATATGGTCGAGAGGTTCTCCGCGTGCTTTTGCTGCTTGAATGAATATTTTTAAGTTTTCGACAATTTTCTTTTGTCCAGTAAATTCAGAAAATCTTTGGGGACGCAAAGTCGAATCCAATTCGACATCCTTTTTAGTCGCAGATAGTATACCATTTTCTCTTTCTTCTTTTCCCATATCAACCGTTTAATTGTTTGTTCCAATTCTTTACCGGACAATGATTTATATCCTCGTAAATACAATTTTTATTACAAGGAACTACATAAATCCTTGGGACAGAGGTCGGATAAAGTTCTTTGATTTTGTCAATTATTTTTCTTTCAATTTTATATGCATCCTCGAGAGTAATATCGTAGGGAAGTACAACATCAATCTCAACAAAAATATCTTTGCCCGACTGACGAGCATAAATGTTTCGAAATTCACAAATACTTTTAAAATTTTCTGCAATTACCGAAAGAATGTCGTAGTGGAATTTTTCGGGTAGAGTTCTATCTAAAAGTTGGTCGATAGATTTTCTACCAAATTTAATTGGAATACGCATAGCAATTGCTACGAAAACTAAAGCGGCAAGCGAATCGCCAATTCTTGCCAACTTTGGATAACCCAAGTTATCGAGTATCAAGCAAATTAAAAGGCTAAGGATAACTCCAATTTCGATAAATGAATCATATTTCCACAATTCTGCATCGTATTTAAGAATCGGAAGTTGGTATCGTTGGTAATATTTTATCAAAACTTTATGCATCATATACATTGTAAATGAAGAAAAAAGAGAGAATAGAACCAAGTAGAAGAAATCCCCTATGGGAACAAAAGTTCCAAAAGAGACAAATGCTTCGTAAAGAGTATAAATTGTAATAATTGTAATAAGGGTTGAACTTACAAAAATCCCAAAGCTTTCGTATTTCCCATAACCATAGTTGAAAAAAGAATCGGGTTCTCGCCTACTATGGGAAACAGCAGTAAGGAGAATAGCAGAATTAACAATATCAGTCAATGCAATAAGTCCATTTGCTTTATAAAAAAGTGAATTTTCGAGCCAACCAAGCAGGATTGTTGAAAAAGCGATTAAGATTGAAACAAAAAAAGATAGTCGAGCAACAAATATTGGGGTATTTCTATTAAATATAGATTCCTTCTTTCGTTTTGGTAAAACAATCTTCTGTTGCATAAAAAGAATAAAAAATGCAAATTAATAATATATTAATGATATTTATTATGTAAATCTATTGATATTTCTTTAAACAAGAAATAAAAAAAATTGACTAAAAAAACAAGATTTTTTGAAAAAATATTATTCGACTTATTCGTTTAACTTATTTTAAACAAATCAATTACAAAATTTCAATTTAATTACATTCAAAGGAAATAATAAAAAATTGCAAAAAATTCATTATATAGTTTTAAATTTGTTTTTTTTATAATTAGGAAGTGGAAATACTTGATTTTTTCTACAGGGGTTTTTTCCGTGAAATTCTTGACTTACTGCCAGTTCCGATAAGTATAAGAAACATCAAAACATTTGAATATATTTATTGCAACGAAGCGTTTGAAAAACTTGCTGGCAAACCAAAAAGTCAGATTTTAGGCAAACGAACATCAGAAATTTTCGACAAAGAAATTTCAAAAAAAATAAACTTAACCGATAAAAAGGTTATTGAAACGAAGTCCTTAGTAAAAGAAATAATCAAGTTCAATATCAACACAAATCAAGTTGAAATAATCGAACTTCAAAAAATACTCCACTATAACTCAGAATACAAAGAATTCGATGGGATTGTTGATATTTTCCAAAAAGTAACAAGAGAACTAACTGCTGATGAAATCTTAAGAGAAACTGAATTACTTTACCTAAAAATATTTGAATACTTACCAATTGGAATTCTTTTGCTAAGCGATAACAATTACACCATTTTTGAAGTAAATAGGCAATTCCTTTCAATATTAAATTTGGAATTAGAAGATGTTTTGTATAAATCATTTTTCGAACTAGAATTTGTTAAAAATAATGAAACTTTTAAAAAATTCATCTCTGAAGCAAAAGATTTAGACATTACACAACAAATCGAAACCAGAATTCTTTTACCCGATGGTAGAAACGTCGATTTGGTCTTTAACATTATATACATTAAGTTTCAAAGCCAAGAATCTTGGATTCTCATTACTGTGTCCGAGATTACAACCCTTCAAGAAACTAATCGAGAAATCCTTTCATATATATTAAAAGAACAAGAGTTAAACACACTAAAAAATCGATTTATTTCATTAATCTCCCACGAAATTCGTACTCCTCTTTCTGGAATTTTGCTGTCTGTTGATTTATTACAAAGATTCTATAATAAATTACCAGATGCAGAAAAAGAAAAACAGTTTAACAGAATAAGAGAATATATTCAAAATATAACAAAATTGATTGAAAATGCTATACAACTGGAAAAACTTACTCATAGTAATTATGAAATTATTCCAAAAAAATTCTGTTTGAGAACCTTTATCGAAGAAATTGCACAAAAATACCAAACCATATACAACCAAAAAAATCCAATTATTATTCGAATGCCATATAACATTGATGTAGAGGTTGATGAAATACTTTTTAGTTTAATTCTAAACAACTTGGTAAGCAACGCAGTTAAATATAGTCCTCCAGAGGAACCAGTCTACATTTATGTTACATTAAATGGAAATGATTTTACAATAAAAATACACAACTTTGGGGAGCCAATCCCCGAGGAAGACATTCCTAATTTATTTACACCATTCTTTAGAGCAAAAAATTCGGCGTCGACAAAAGGATATGGTCTAGGCTTAAGCATTGTTAAACGAGCAGTTAACTTGTCCAAAGGTAATATCTATGTTCAAAGTAGCAGGGAAAATGGAACTATGTTTATTGTAACCTTGCCAGTGAGAATTTCTTCTAAAAGTTAATCACGCTTTCTATTATTTCTATTTGTTCCCTATTATGCTTAGAAAAGGAACCAGTTGCTGGGGAAGCACTTTTAGCTCTTCCTATATAATGTAAAACTTTATCTTTCGGAAGTATTTCAAAAGAATTTTCGAATATATAGGACCAGGCACCCATATTCTGTGGTTCCTCTTGGAACCAAACAAATTTTACAGCATTTTTGTATTTAGCTACTATTTTCAACAAAAGTTCCTTGTTCAAAGGATAAAGTTGCTCAATTCTTACAATAGCAAAGTTTTCCTTAGAGATATTTTTTTGTTGAATAAATGAAATTAAATCCCAATAAACCTTACCAGTAACAAAAATAACTTTTTCAACCGTATTAGGAGAATTTAAATTGTCCTCAATAATTTCTTGGAAATATCCATCAGTTAACTCTCTTATGGATGAAACTGCAAGAGGATGGCGAAGCATACTTTTGGGCGTCATAAGTATCAATGGTTTTCTAAGGTGCATTTGTCTTCGTAGAATATGGAAATAATTTGCTGGCGTGGTTAGATTTGCAACTATCATATTGTTTTCGGCGCAAAGTTGCAAGAACCTTTCCAAACGTGCACTAGAATGTTCGGGACCCTGTCCATCGTAACTATGTGGAAGCAAAACAATTAGATTCGATGTTTTTCCCCACTTTTTTTCACCCGCTGAGATAAATTGGTCGAAAATTGGTTGTGCTACATTTGCGAAATCTCCAAATTGGGCTTCCCAGAACACAAGACTATTTTTTGCATACAAACTGTATCCATATTCAAAACCAAGGATAGCAGTTTCCGAGAGTGGACTGTCGAAAATTCTTAATTTTCCTTGTTTCTCCTCGATATGGTTCAACGGAATATATTCCTCCTCGGTCTCGAAATCAACTAACACTGAGTGTCGTTGGCTAAATGTTCCTCGGCGGGAATCTTGCCCAGAGAACCTAATATCGTAGCCATCAAGAAGAATTGTTCCAAAAGCAAGAGATTCTGCAAATGCCCAATCAATTTCAGAATCGATATTTTCAAGAAGTTTTTTTCGCTTATTTAATAAATTAACTAATTTCGGATTTAAATGGAAACCATTTGGAATTGAAGTCAAGGCTTTACCAACCCTTTGAATTGTCTCGAAAGGAACTGAAGTATCAATTTTTTGAAAAGGATTGAACTCAAAGAGCAACTCTTCGGTTGGTTTGAACTCTTTGTTGCTTTTCATCCGAATAAAGGAATTTTGTAATTTTTCTTGATATTCGCGTTCGAACTGTGTAGCTGTTTCCTCGCGAATGATTCCTTGGCGTACCAATCTTTCTTTGTATACCTCGCTTATTGGTGGAAGGGATCGAATCTTCTTATAAAGCAACGGTTGGGTATAGGTCGGTTCGTCTGCCTCGTTGTGACCATACTTCCGATAACACAACAAGTCGATAATAACATCAGTATTAAAAGTTTGTCTATATTCAAAGGCAAATATTGCAGCCTTTGCTACTGCTTCTGGGTCGTTTCCATTGACGTGCAGAATTGGCACTTGAAGTCCTTTTGCAATATCAGTTGCATAATAGGAGGAACGCGCCTCAGTTGCTGGTGTTGTAAATCCTAATTGGTTATTAATTACAATATGAATAGTTCCGCCAGTTCTGTACCCGTGAAGTTGCGATAAATTAAGTGTTTCGGCAACTACACCTTGACCAGCAAAAGCTGAATCCCCGTGGATTAAAATTGGTAGGACTTTTTTATGCGATTTATCACCAAAATTGTTAATTAATGCTCTTGCTATTCCTTCGACCACTGGGTCCACAAATTCCAAATGGCTGGGATTTGGAGAAAGAATTATTGGAATTTCCTTCCCATCGGGCGAAATATATTTACCTTCGGCTCCTAAGTGGTATTTCACATCTCCACTACCCCAGAAAGAATCTGGGTCGACATCTCCTTCGAATTCTATTAAAATTTCTTCAATTGGTTTACCAATTTGATTTGCTATGAGATTCAACCGACCTCTATGTGCCATCCCAACTACAATACCCAACAAACTTTCCTTTGCAGCAAGTTGAAACAATTTGTCAATCAATACAATAGTCGATTCACCACCTTCGAGCGAAAACCTTTTATGACCAACATACTTTGTATGAAGAAAATTTTCAAATTCTTCTGCTTCAATTAGTTTCTTCAAGAAATATACTTTTTCTTCATTTGTAAAATCTTTGAAACCAATGAGTTCCAATCGTTTTTTCACCCAGTCCTTCTTCTCTGGGTCTTGGATATGCATAAATTCGTAGCCAATACTTCCGCAGTATGTGTCGCGCAACCGTTCGATAATTTCCCTAAGGGGTAGATTATTCTTTTCCCACAAATCCTCTGCGTGGAAAATTCTATCCAAGTCCCATATTGTAAATCCATAATATGCTGGATTAAGTTCTGGATAGTAATAAGTAGCATAACCAAGAGGATTTGTCGAGGCTAGCAAATGCCCTCGAACCCGATATGCATTAATCATCAACTCTACGTGGGCACTCTTTTCAATAATTTCTTCTTCATCAACTCTCCCAAATTTATTTACTGGTGTAGTGTCGACTTCCCAGCGAACTGGTTCGAATGGAATGTGCAAAGTTGCAAAAATGGAGTCGTAGAATTGCTCTGCTCCAAGCAACAGTTCTTGTATATAAGAGAGGAATTCTGCCGATTCTGCACCTTGAATAATTCTATGGTCGTATGTATTGGTTATCGTTACCACCTTCGAAATCGCAAAAGTAGTCAGCACTTCTGGCTTAACTGCTTTAAACTCAGTAGGATAATCAATAGAACCAATTGCAATAATCAATGATTGCCCTCTCATTAAACGAGGATTCGACATTGTTGTACCAATCATCCCGGGATTTGTTATCGAAATAGTTGTATTTTGCAATTCTTCGACAGAAACTTTGCCAGTGCGAGTTCGAGCAATTAAATCGTCGTATCTTTTTACAAATTCGTCGAACCTCAGTTTTTCTACCCCCTTTATATTTGGTACCATTAACATTCGCGAGCCATCCTTTCGCACCAAATCTACTGCGAAACCAAGATTGATTGACCTACGGCGTAAACGATAGGATTTACCATCTTGTCGGACAAAAGCATCGTTCAAATGAGGAAACTTACTCAATGCCCTAATTATTGCCCAAGTAATAATATGAGTGAATGTAATCTTGTTTAAATTGAACTTTTCTAAATATTTATTGATTATCCTTCTATTCTCATCAAGTACCTTTACTGGAATAGTCCTAACACTTGTTGCGGTTGGAACAGAGAGACTCATTTCCATATTTTCGGCAATTTTCTCCTGGACCGAACTTATTAAAACTAAATCATCCTCCACGGTAGTCTTTATTTCATTTAGAGATACGGTTGGGAATTCTCGATACCCATTCATTTGTTCAATATATTCCTCGACTTTCCGCTCCAATTTAGGGTGTACACCTTCGTACTTCTTCCTAAAATAATCTTGCCATTCTTTTGAAACACTATTTGGATTTTGCAAATATTTTATATACAAATCTGCCTCGTACGCTGAATTTAAATCGACCATATGCATATCATCATTTGTTATGTAAATTCATTGACGATATACTCTTTCAAAATTGTAAAAAAGGAAACTCCTATAAGCAAAGAATGAACAAAAAAATTTCATTTTGATTGAATTTTAATTTAATAAAGTAATTTTTCAGTC
>JAOAEE010000035.1 GCA_026416955.1 Ignavibacteria bacterium
TGCTGTGTTAATACCGACACTTCTTTGGGGCGACTTGAAAAATGCTTATGTAATCATTATCTTTATTGCAACGCTTTGGATGGGATTAGTTGGTTTTTTGGATGATTATTTAAAAGTAATCAAGAAAAAGCAAAAAGGCTTGATCGCTCGTTGGAAGTTAGTCGGGCAAATTACTCTTGGTTTATTTGTTGGTGGAATAATTTACTTTTTTCCAGAGTTCTTTTCGGATAATTTTGTAAAGTTTAAAACCTTAACAACAGTTCCATTCGAAAAGGACATTAACTTCGATTTTTCCTATTTCTACATACCAGTAGTAATTTTTATTATTGCTGCAACATCCAACGCAGTTAACTTAACCGATGGACTGGATGGTCTTGCAATTGGAACTGTTGGTATAGCATTCCTTGCTCTTTCAATCATTACATATGTAACTGGTAATATAATCTATTCTGATTACTTAAATATCATATATTTAAAAGGAACTGGGGAACTAACAATATTCTGTGCTGCCTTGGTAGGTGCATCGCTAGGTTTTCTTTGGTTCAATTCCTACCCTGCTCAAATTTTTCTTGGTGACACAGGCTCGCTAGCTTTGGGAAGTGCTCTGGGTGTTTTAACAATACTAATTAAGAAGGAATTTCTTCTACCAATAATTGGTGGAATATTCTTTTCAGAAACTATTTCCGTTATTCTTCAAGTAACATATTTTAAATACACAAAGAAAAAATACGGTGTTGGTCGACGATTGTTTCTTATGGCCCCTCTCCACCATCATTTCGAAAAGAAAAACATTCCAGAGCCGAAAATTGTAACCCGCTTTTACATCGTAGCAGTAATTCTAGCAATTATTACTATGACTACCTTTAAGATACGCTAGAATTATCACAAAGGGATTCAACAAATTCTGCAGCTTGTTATAATATAATATCTCCCGTTAATTTTTGAATAAACTTTACCTCGAATAATTTTTGATATTAACTCTCAATTTTTAGTATACTACGGTAAATTCTTATTATTCTTATCTCTTTGTAAAAAAGGTGAAATTAAATCAATTGGAATAGGGAATATTGTGGTGGAGTTCTTTTCTGTTGCGATATCGGAAAGAGTTTGCAGATATCGAAGCTGCAACGCAACAGGATAATCTTGTATCATTTCTGCTGCTTCTTTGAGTTTTTGAGCTGCTTGAAATTCTCCATCTGCATTAATAATTTTCGAGCGGCGTTCTCGTTCTGCTTCGGCTTGCTTAGCCATTGCTCTTTGCATTTCAATTGGTAAATCAACTTGCTTAATTTCGACGGCGGAAACCTTTATGCCCCAAGGTTCAGTATGCTCGTCGATAATTGACTGAAGCCTCTTGTTCAAAGCTTCCCTTTCAGCAAGAATTTCATCTAAATCAGACTGACCAAGAATGCTTCGTAAAGTGGTCTGCGCTATTTGGCTAGTTGCAAAAAGATAGTTTTCTACCTCGATTATTGCTTTTCCTGCGTTAATAACTCGGAAATAAACAACTGCACTAACTTTTATCGACACATTGTCTTTTGTTATAACATCTTGTGGCGGAACATCCAATGTTACTGTCCTTAAGCTAACTTTAACCATCTTATCAATAAACGGGATTAAAATAATCAAACCGGGTCCTTTCGAGGCAATATACCGACCAAGTCGGAAAACGACTGCACGCTCGTATTCATTCAAAACCTTAATTGAAGAGAAAAGCACAAACAAGATAAAAAGAATTAGTACAAGTGCTTCAATTGCCATAGAACACCCCTATTTTGGTTTAACAAACAAAGTAAATGTATCTGCTTTCTGAACTATTACTGTCGTTCCAGCAGGGACATCTTCATCGGAAGTTGCCGACCAAATTTCGCCCATAACAAGAACTTTGCCCTTTTTATTTGCTTTTATTTCTTCGATAACCCTTCCTTCGGAACCAACCATACCTTCGAATCCTAATGACTTACGTTTGAATTGCGCCTTTATTCCAAGCGTAATAACAAATGTAAAGAAAAGAAAGGTAACAACAACAACAGTTATTATCAAACTTAATGATATTTTCATAAATTCTCCTGGGGCATCTATCAACATTAACGAACCTAAGAACAAAGAAGCAATACCAGCAATCGTAAGAAGCCCATAACTTGTGATTTTTATTTCAAGAAGGAAAAGAATTATCGCAAGAATAATTAATGCTAATCCTGCATAATCGATCGGTAGCATTTGTAAAGAATATGCAGCTAGAATTAATGATAATGCACCTATGACACCAGGGAAAATACTCCCGGGATTATACAATTCGAATAAAATTCCATAAATTCCAATCATTAGCAATATATAAGCAACATTGGGATTAGAGATAAAGTCTAAAAATTTATCACGAAAAGTAAGTTCATATTCAACAATTTTGGATTTTTTTGTATTTAGTATTACCGTACCAGAATTAAGTTTGACTTCCCTTCCATCGACAAGTAACAACAAAGAATCTATACTTGAAGCAACTAAATCAATTACACCCTCTTGTAAAGCCTCTTTTTCGGTGGAAGAAATGCTTTCTCGAACAGCACGTTCAGCCCAATCCAAATTTCTATTCCTTTGCTGAGCAATCGAACGAATGAAAGCAGCAGCATCGTTAACAACTTTTTCACTAATTATGCTTGTGTCTGAGTTGCCCTGTAAACCAACTGGATGTGCAGCACCAATGTTTGTTCCGGGTGCCATAGCCGCAATATGAGCCGCAAGAGTAATAAATACGCCAGCGGAGCCAGCTCTTGCACCACTTGGAGAAACATATACAATAATTGGTACTTTTGAATTGAATATTGTTTGAACTATATCTCTGGTAGATTCCAAAAGACCACCGGGAGTATTCAATTCAATAATTAAAGCATTGGCAGATATTTTTTCTGCCCACTCTATTGCTCGCTTAATTTGGGAACTGCTCGATGGAGTAATAGCCGAGTTTATTTTAATTAATGCAACATCTGAAGCGTAAATACAATATACCGAGATAAGAAAAAGTAATTGAATTACTATTTTCATAGGAAAAAAATATTAAAAAAACTAATATATAAAAATATATCTTAAAAAGAAAAAACAATAATTTAATCGACTACAATTTTAGTAACATTACTTCTTTGATTTTCGATTATTTGTACAAAGTAAACTCCTGTTGGCAATACGAAAGGAAGAATAACAAAATCTTGGAAGGACTTGTTCATTGGATATAGTTGGCTAGAAAAAATAATTTGTCCTAATGTGTTATAAATGTTTAATGAAATTTTGTTTGAAACTTGCTCTTGCAATTTATAATTGACAAATAAACTATTCTTTCCTGGTAAAACAAACACTTTTAAAACATCGGACTGAAAAGCTATATTTTCTTTGTATGTCAAAGGATAATCCAAAACGAATAGCCCAGCTTCGGTGGCCATAAACAATTGTTCCTTACCTTGATTTTCATAATAATATGCTCGCCAAACATTTGCCCTTGGACCAGACCCGCCAGTTCTTACCCCCCATTCGACACCTTTGTTTGTGCTCCGAAGAATGGTTGCATATTTCCCACAAAAATAAACAGTGTCCCCCTTAGTTTCTATTGCATTCATTCCTCGAAGGGTGATTGTTTTGACCTTATTCCAACTGTTCCCTCCGTCTCTGGTCTCGAAAAAGTATGGTCTATTGGTAGTAATGAAACCAACATTATTGTCAACAAATTTTATTGCGGTCAACCTTAGAGTATGGTCCGAAAATTTAAGTTTGTAATTTTGAAAATCATTAGAATAATATAAATTACCGTTTAATGTAGCAATAAAAACAGTACCGTTTTTTGTAATCTCGATTCCAGTAATTTCTTCATTAGGTACACCACTAATTTTTGTCCAATTTTCTCCATTATCTTGGGAAACAAGAATTGTACCCCTATTCCCAAAAATTACCAAATAATTATAAAACTTTTTTATACCATAAAAGTCGCAAGCATAATCGATACCTAGATCTAACCAGGTTTTCCCACCGTCGGTAGTTTTGTAAATTGTACTTTTTTCCCCAACAACAAAACCTTTTAAAGTATCCACGAAGAAGATTCCATTCAAATTGCTATTTGTTGGAATTTTTACTTGATTCCAAGAAAAACCACCATTAGTCGTTCGGAAAATTACTCCATTTTGACCACAAAGAAACCCATTCCTTTTGTTTAGAAAGTGCATTCCGCGAATATTATCCCTCGTATCTAAGTTTTGATTACTAAACGAATTTCCACCATTATAAGAAATACGAAATATTCCATAATCACCAGCGGCATAAAGAGTATCACCAATTGATTGGATTACAAACAAGTCGGAATTTGCTTTTAAATCGTAGAGTACCCAATCAATTCTTTCATCAAAGTTCAGCCAAGTTTCACCCCCATCTGTTGAAATTCTAACAATTCCAACACCGGGAACAAGATTAGTATCGAGAGTCCAAAAATCCTCGGTATAACCACCAATGAAGATTTCATCTTTGTCGCCTCTCGACTTTACCGATAAAGCCCAAATGCTTGTATCGGGGAAACCAATAATATCCCAGTTGTAACCACCATCTGTTGTTCTATGAAGGCCACCATTATTCTTATTCAAAGCAAATAAGTAAGTAACCACAGCATATCCAACTCTGGGGTCACGCTTCGAAAATTCAATTCGAGTTATTTCAACATCTTGTTGCAAGTGTTTCGGAACTCTTAATGAATCGCAAAGAACCCAAGTATGCCCAGTATCTTGTGAAACAAAGATTTGCCCATAAATACTTCCAGCCAAAATCACGTTTGTACTATCTTCTCGGATACCTATTGAGCATATTTCTGTTGGAATTTTTGTCAATGAATCCCAAGTTGCTCCATTATTAGTGCTCCTATAAATTACACCCCATTTAAAATCACCAGCATAAATAATATTCGGCTCATCGGGTTTATACAACATAGCTTTTCCGTTTAAATCTATAGCGTGGTCTTTTGCAAGCACAACCTTCCAAGTATTTCCATAATCAGTTGAACGAACGATATTGCCGAAGTTAAGACCACCAACCAAAACAATATTTGTATCGGTAGGTAAAATAATAACATTGTTAAGCCTTGAAGATTGCATTTTTGCGAATATTACTAATGTATCCCAGGTTTGCCCAGCATCGAAAGAGCGGTAAATTAAATTCCCTTCGCCTCCAACAAAAATTGTGTTTATATTATATGGATTGACCGCAACATCAAAAGTCGGAACTGGAAGGAGAAGTCTCCATCTACTACTTTGGGAGAACAAAGAAGATAACGATAAACAAAACAAGACAAGGAAAATTGCTTTTTTCATAATAATTTCCTAAATATCTATGACAAAATAATATTGCCTTCTTGACCTTGGTATTGAAACCTAAACAAAACATCGTCATAAGGAATTTCAATATTTCTCTTCATCACGTTTCCTTTCTCATCAATAACATTGCATACTACAGTATCGAAAGGTTCTTGCTTGGAAGCAAACATAACAAATACGTATATACCGCTTGTATACTCGACATTATTGGGCAAAACCTCAATGAAACTTGTTTTAGAATAATCTTTGTAGAAAAAACCATATTTTGGCATTGGGGGTAAAAAATTGTGTTTTTTTACCATATAATTTTCTATCTTTGGCAAAACAATTATTTGGAAAAGGGTTTCAGTAACATTGTCGAACAAGTCTATTTCCTGAAGTTGTTTCCAATCTATATTAATTTTTTCGAAAACTGGGATTAAAGATAGCAAGGACTCCCGAAATATATTCACCAATGCCGAAACTCCAGTAAGTTTTCTCTGTTTTTCATTGCTTTCCATACTATTCTCAAAATTGTTCCAAAATTAAAAGCAAAAATATTAACTTTTTTGTTATATTCTTATATTTTGATAGAATAAATAAATGTGTAGTTTCATTTGACTAAATTTGTATTTTTTACTAATACAGTACCCTTATGAAAGCAAGAAGAATAGAAAAAATTGAAGATTCAATATTTGGAGTAATGAGTGCATTGGCTTTTCAATATAACGCTATTAATCTTGGGCAAGGCTTCCCCGACTTTAGCGGACCAGATTGGATTATTGAAGCAGCATACCAAGCAATGAAGGAAGGCAAAAACCAATATGCACCACCTTTTGGAATTCATTCATTAAGAAAAATCATATCTAATGTTTATAACAAATATTACAACATTGATTTTGATATTGAAAAGGAAATCACAATTACTGCTGGTGCGACTGAATCCCTTTTTTCGACAATTTTAGCACTTGTCGACGAAGGGGACGAGGTTATCTTGTTTGAACCTTTCTACGATGCATATCTTTCAGATGTTTATATTGCTGGGGGAATTCCCAAATTTGTTACAATGCACAAACCGAACTTTTCGTTCGATTTCAAAGAACTCGAAAATGCAATAACTCCAAAAACTAAAGCAATTATTATTAACAATCCCAACAACCCTTCGGGAAAAGTCTTCACTTATGAAGAATTAATAACAATTTATGAATTGGCAGAAAAGTTCAACTTTTATATTATTAGCGATGAAGTCTACGAATTCTTAACCTATGACAATCATCGTCATATTCCAATTCTTACAATCGACAAAGAGAAAAAGCGAAGTATTATGATTTCTTCAACTGGTAAAACTTTTAGTATGACGGGCTGGAAAATTGGATGGGCAATCGCAAATCCTTCAATTACCGATGCAATCAGAAAAGTGCATCAATGGACAACTTTTACTATTAACACTCCGGGCCAACACGCAATGGCTTTTGCATTTTCTCGGATTGATGATTATCTCCCAGAATTTAAAAATGAATATCAAGAAAGACGCGATATAATATTCAATGAACTGCAAAAAAGTATCTTTAAACCACACAAACCGTTCGGAAGTTATTTTATTATGGTGGATATCCCTACTTCAAACAAAGATGATATTGAAATAGCAAAAGAACTTACTGTACACAATAATATTGCAACTATCCCTGCATCCCCCTTCTATGCTAAGTCTTCCGAAGGTAAAACAATGTTGAGAATTTGCTTTGCAAAAACTAAAGAAACATTAATGAAAGGTATCCAAAATCTTTTGTCGTACAAAATTCAATGAAAAATGTTAAAAATTCTCATTACTGGAGCATCCCGAGGTATTGGTCGAGCATTGTGTATTGAAATTGCTCGAAACGAAAAGTCCCACTTCGCTCTAATTTCGCGTAACGAAGAGCTCCTTCGCCAACTTCGAAGCGAATTAGAAAATCTTGGCTCTATTGCCGAAGTTTTTCCTTGCGATGTAGGAAACAAAACAGAATTTCAAGATACACTTAAAAAAGCAAGTATCATTTTAAAAGGGATAGATCTAGCTGTTTTAAACGCTGGAGTTTCGTACAATAAATGGATTTTCGAAGAAAATTATTCTAATACTTTTGAAGAGATTTACCGAACTAATGTCTTTAGTATCGCGTACGCTATCGAATTACTTCCAAATTTAATGACCAAAAATAATAGCAAGATTGTCATTCTCAGTTCACTTGCCGATGCAAGAGGTTTCCCATCAAGTAGTGCCTATTGTTCAAGCAAATCCGCTGTAACCAAAATCGCTGAATCCGCAAGAATTGAATTCAAGCATTTAGGAATTGATGTGGTTACTGTAAAACCCGGTTTTGTTAAAACGGATATGACTGCAAAAAACAAATTCCCTATGCCATTTCTTATGGATGCTGACGAATCTGCTAAAATAATTTGGAAGGGCATTAAAAGGAATAAGAAGGTTATATCCTTTCCCCTTCCAATGGTCATATTAACAAGATTTTTATATTGTATGCCAAATTTTCTTTTCGATTTTTTGGCAAAATTTTATAAACCGAACTTTAAATCTCATTATTAACAAAGTACAAACAAAAAATTTCAAACTATCTTTTTCTTAACGCCTTTTTGGTAGAATAATTCAATTTCTCTAATACCAGAATTAAAGTCCCAATGAGCGGAAAAATCAAGAAAAGCGAACCCAGCCAAACAATTCCACGAAATATTGAAGTTACAATCCAAAAGAAAACAGATGAAATAATAATAATCCAACCAGAAGTTTTAGGTTTAAAAAAGAATAAAATAAAACCAAAAATCAAACCTACAAAACCAAGAAGCTGCAAACCAAGTGGCAAATCCCAAGATGTGTAGTCATAGAGGTCATCTGTCCAAATAAGAAGCACCATCAATACAGCAAGTATGATAATAATTATTCGGACAAAGTATAAAAGAAAAGTATGTAAGTAGGAACCAAAATCCTTATGAATACGAACCTTACCTTTTCCGGCTGTATTTGCCATAGAATTGACCTTCTGCAAGTATGTGTCCCTTCATTGCTTTGAGCAACTCTTCTTTGGATGCACCCGGTTTTAAGTCCAAAACTACATCCAAAGCGTAAATCTTGAAGAAGTACCTATGGACACCACTTGGGGGACACGGACCTCCATAACCGATTTTTCCCCAACTATTTCTACCTTGAAGAGTTCCATCGGAAAGTTTTTCCATAGGTTTAATATTTTCTGGCAAACCAGTCGCGGTTGCAGAAATGTTGTAAATAACCCAATGAACCCAAGTACCCATTGGTGCGTCGGGGTCGTCGTTGATAATGGCAATAGATTTTGTTCCACTGGGTATGTTTTTCCAACTTAGTGCGGGCGAAATATTTTCTCCGTCGCACGTGTATTTAGTTGGAATAAATCCTTCGTGTTCGAATGCACTACTAAAAATTTTAATATCCATTTCCTTCCCTCCAAGAAGAAAAACAAATAAAAGAGAATAAATTATTATTTTCATTGTTATTCTCTATTTACCTTGCAAAATTATTAAAAGAAAAGGTTAATAATACCGAAAATTAACCAAAAAGTTTGTTTTGTTGTTCGAATGTTAATTTGTGGAGATAATTATTTACAAAGGAGTAATCAGGTTCGTGCTTTATTGCTCTAGTTCTAATTGTAAAGTTCGGATTTTGGGGATTATCTTTATCAAAAGTAATCAATCCAATGCCGAATTTCATACATAAAGATTCTGTTCTGGAAATATCTTCTTCAGGCGTAGAAGATGGTATTACAAGATAAACCTTATGGCTAAACAATTTGTACGCACATGCTTGACCAAAAGCAGTAATAATTTGCGTTTCATCTAATTTTATTTCTGCAGAAACAATCTCGGGAAATGGTTTAATCGGGGCAATATCTGGAAACTTAAAAATACCAAGAACGTCTGGGGTTCCCCATTTATCTTTAAATTGGGCACCACCGAGCGAGATTGCCTTCACACATTCCTTCAAATGGTTCACCAAAAAATCAGCAAAAGGCTGATAAAAATCTTCTTCTTTAAT
>JAOAEE010000071.1 GCA_026416955.1 Ignavibacteria bacterium
TATCAAAAAAAAATGGGTTAGCGTGTGTGCTAACCCATTTCATTTTATGTTGTCGTGAATTTTATCTTTTGATTGGGTATGGAGGCACTTTGGGTATTTGTGGCTTTTTATTTGTCTTAAGTTCTTCTAATATGATTTCAATTGCCTTGTCCAATTGTTGGTCGATGCCTTGGTATTCCAGTGCAGGGTCATTATCGATTTCAATGTCGGGAGTTAAGCCTTCACCTTCGAGAATCCATTTTCCATCTGCTCCAAAGTTCGCAAACTCCGGTTTCATCAAATATCCACCATCCAGAAATGGCAAAGAACCACGAATACCAATTACACCTCCCCAAGTTCTTTTACCAATAACCTTGCCCAATCCAAGAGTTTTGAATTGGTAGGGGAACAAGTCACCATCGGAAGCAGATAATTCGTTAACAAGGCATACCATTGGTCCAGTCATAACAGCATCAGGATTAGTCAGAACGACTTCTTGGTTTCTTGCATTTTTGGCAACAACCAGAATTCTACGCAATCGTTCGATTATCATTGGCGAAACATTCCCACCCCCGTTGTATCTATCGTCGATGATTAATCCTTCTTTGCGAATTTGGGGATAAAAATACTTTACGAATTCATTCAAACCATTGTCAATTCCCATATCTGGAATATGAATATATCCAATTCTACCATTTGTTTTCTTCTCGACATAATTTCTATTGTATTCGACCCAATCTAAGTAGCGGAGTCCAGATTCGCTGGATATCGTTTTCACTGTATATTCTTTTGCTCCTTCCAATGATGGTTTGGAATTGACTTTTATTTTTAAATACTTGTTGGCTTTATTTAATAGCGCCTTGTAAGGGTTAACATCTTTATTCAGTGGAATTCCATCAATTTCGAGCAAGTAATCTCCCTCTTTGACAATTATCCCGGGTTCTGTTAAAGGGGACCGAGTTTTCTCTTCCCAATTTCTGCCTTTGAAAATTTTTTTGATTTTATAGAAACCTGAACCTGGGTCAAATTCAAATTCAGCTCCAAGAAGACCAACGGGGACAGGTTCAACTTTTGGCATATCACCCCCTCCGACATATGCGTGACCCACATTTAGTTCGCCAATCATCTCGCCAATAATGTATGTCAAATCGAAACGATGTCGGCAATAGGGAAGGAGTTCGGCGTATTTTTCTTTCATAGCCTTCCAGTCGACGCCGTGTAGATTTGGGTCGTAGAAAAAGTCGCGCATTTGTCGCCAACTTTCATCAAAGATTTGTTTCCATTCGGAACGAGGGTCGACTAACATTGTCATTTCTTTTAAGTCGAGTTTTCCTTTATCCGGTGTGATTTTGTCTGTTAAATCGGTTATGTAGTAATTTTTGTCTTTCTTGAAAATTATTTTCTTACCATCGAAAGAAATTTCATATTGATGAAAATCACCAACTTCTGTTTCTTTCTTCTTTTCTAAGTCGAAAGAGTAAAATTTAGGTTCTTGCCCGGAAGAAGAACGAATATAATATAGTTTTTTTCCAACAGCTCGCAAGTTGCGATATTCGCCATTAGTAACTGGAAATTCGAAGATACGGTCGAAGATACCATCAAAATCTATAGAAATTTTCAACGACTTGTCGTCTGATTGCTTAGTGTCTTTTTCGCCTTTCTTTGCTTTTGACTTTGTATCTTCTTGTTTAGCTGGTTCATCCTTTTTTTGTGGGGCTTCTTCATCGAGAGCAAATGGCGAGGTTATGTCCTTTTGAAGAGTAACGCCGTAAATTTTGCTCATATCACGATATTGAAAATTCCATTCGAAGGCTCCCACTGTGGCTTTGAAAGTTCTATCGGAAGCAAAGAAAAGGTACTTCCCATCGGGGGAAAATTCTGGGGAGTAACTGGCAAAGAACTCGCTTGTAACTTGTTTCGTTTCGCCCGTTTCTAAAGAATAGACATAAATCACTGGGAATTCAGTTTCTAAGATATCGACAAAAGCAACCCACCTACTGTCGGGGGACCAGGTGAAGTCGGTTATTTCCCAAACTTTTGATTTACGAATTGGTGTGATTTTCTTGGTTTCTATATCGATTATGTACAATTCCATCATTTTGTCTGTACAGAGCAATTTTTTACTATCGGGCGACCATTTAAGGAAGTATCTATAGGTTTTTGCATTGTTAGTTAATTGGATTTCTCCACTTCCATCTGGTTTGGAGATGTAAACTTCTGTTTCGCCACTTTTATCGCTAATATAAGCAATCCACTTTCCATCTGGGCTCCAAACGGGATTTCGGTCGTGAATATTTGGTGTGTTGGTTACGTTTTTAATCAATCCCTTTTCTGCTGGAACAGTAAAGATTTCCCCGCGAGCACCAAAAATTGCTTTGCTTCCGTCTGGGGAGATATCGAATGAGTTGATTTGTTCTTGCACATTTTTAAATTTTGGTCTAAGTTCTGGGAAATCATCATTAATTTCTATATTTACTTTTTCAAACTTATCAGTTTTTGGGTCTAAAAGATATATGTAACCGCCATTTTCAAAGGCAATATAATCGGTTCCTACCGAAGGGAATTTTACATCGTATTTATCGAAGTTAGTAATTTTTTTTGTTTGTCGTGTCGTCAAGTCGTAGCAGAAAATATTCATAGTATGGTCACGGTCGGATAGGTAATAAATTTTGTTCTGAAACCACATTGGAATAATGTCTTGTGCGGGATTGTTAGTTATGTTTTCGATTTTTTTTGTTGTAAAATCATATATCCAGATATCGTCTGCTTGACCACCACGGTATCGTTTCCAAGTTCTAAATTCTCTGAAAACTCTATTGTATGCCAATTTTTTCCCATCGGGGGAAAGCGAAGCAAAGCCAGCACGAGGTAAAGGTAGTTCTTCTGGTAAACCACCTTCTAAGGGTAAGAAGAATAGTTTCCCACTCCAAGAATGCCACCAATTTGAACGAGAGCGATACAAAATTTTCTTACCATCGGGCGACCATCCCATAATTATTTTGTCGGGACCCATTCTTTCTGGTACATTTGGAAGGTCCATCGAATAAGTTAGTCGAATAGGTTCCCCACCTTCGGCTTTGATTACGTAAACATCGCGGTTTCCGTCGTATTCTCCCGAAAAAGCTATCAATTTACCATCGGGTGAAAAGCGAGGGAAAAGTTCAATTCCTTCCGAAGAAGTTAGTCGGCGGGCAACGCCACCAGTTTTAGGAACAATGTAAATATCGCCAGCGTAAACGAAAGCAATATTGTCTTTCGATGCATTTGGAAAACGAAGTAGCCTTGCTTCTTCCCCAATTGCAAGATAAGAGAAAATAGCAAAAAGCAAAATACCAAACAATGTTTTTCTAAGCATATTCTCCTCTTTTTTATAACATTACTGCAACATTTGGCAGAAGTTTTTTAATACGGTCTAGTTCTGTATCGGAAAACTTATTGTTACGAAGTTGAAGTTGTTTTAAATTTACAAGTTTTCGAATGTCTTCGGGTATTGTAGTAAGATGATTGTTGTTTGCAGAAAGGTAGGTTAGATTTCCTAAGGAAAATATTTCTAATGGAAGTTGCTCAAATTGGTTGTTGTTTAGGTTCAAGAAATTAAGATTTTTAAGGTTCGATAATTCCTTAGGCAAAGTTTTAAGTTGGTTGTTAGAAAGATCCAATTGTCGTAGGTTCGCAAGATTACAAATCTCGGATGGAAGTTCAGTTAATCCACAACCAGTGAGTTTCAAAGTCTCTAAGTTTGTTAAATTGCTAATTCCTTTCAAACTTACGTTTTTCGAATTACTTAAGTTCAATACCTTTAATGTTGGAATATTAAATATTTCTACTGGAAACTTTTCGCTTTGGTTACCGATGAGCGATAGGTTCGAAAGAACTTTAAATCCACCTTGGACAATTGGGAACGAGGAAATGAAATTGAAACTTAAGTCCAATGTTACAAGTGCTTTAAGATTTGCAATTTGTGGGTGGAGGTAGGAAATTTTGTTGTTGTTTGCTTTTAGAAAATTAAGGAATTCCAAATTGCTTATTTCTTTGCCCAAAGTGTCGATTAAGTTATTAGAAATCATCAGCCTACGCAAAGCCGAAAAATTAGAAATATTAGAACCGAGTTTAGTAATTTTATTGTTGGACAAGTTAAGTGTATGGAGTTTTTGTGGATTTGGTATTTCGGGAAATTGCTCCAAAAGATTACCACTAAGGTCGAGATTTTCTAATTCTGGTAAGTTTATGTTTTTAAATTTTGTCAATTTGTTCCGCGAAAGGTCAAGATTTTTAAGTTTCGATAAAGTAATGGGTTTGTCCGGAAGTATCGAAATATTGTTATCCGAAAAATCTAAGTTTTCTAAGTTTGGAAGTTCTTTTAATATTTCTGGGAACCGTTCAAAATTGTTTTTTGAAAGTTTGATTACTTTTAAATTTGGCAACTTGGCGATTTCCGGTGGTAGGGAACTAATTTGGTTCCTCGATAAATCCAAAATTTCTAATTTTTGAAATTTAATTATATCTGGTGGTATTTCTTTAATTTCTTTTCCCACAAGAACAAGATTTTTTAGTTCACTTGCTTCCGCAAGAGCATCTTCGAATGTGTTAAATTTTTTTTGTTGGAGTGGTGGAAGATGTCGTTTTCGAGTTGTGTCGTTTTGCTCTGGCTTAGTTACTTGGCTATATAAACAATGTGAAATTAATCCTAAAGCAAAAAACAGACACAAAACTTTCGTTTTCATACAATTCTTTATAAAATTTAAGTAAAATTAAACGATTGTATCAATATATTATTTGCAATATATTATTTGAGTTATTGGCAAGATTGAAATGCTCTTGAAAAGTTATTTGATTTACATTTATTCTTTCGAAGATAGTTGTAATAAAGTAGTGTACTTAAATGCAAACTGACAAATTTTTAAAAGAATATGTAACTGTATGTAAATGAAAGTGATTAAGAAGTTTAATATTTAATAGTATAAGGGATGAAAAATGTTTTAGAGATGTATTTATTTGTTTAAACAACTTTTCCATTTATGTTTTGGTTGCCTTTTCTTTCGATTGCAAGTCTTCTTTCGAAGTAACGTGCAATGCGGATAAAAGGTAACCCGAGCAATAAGTAGAGAATTGCAGTAATAATTCCAGTGCCAAGATAATCGTAATAAGTCGAGGCTATTTGGTTGTAGACTTTTGTTAGTTCAATCATAGTTATGACAGAAACAAGAGAAGAATCCTTAAGGAGCGAGATGAAGTCGTTCGTAACTGGTGGGATTACAATCCGAATTGCTTGTGGCAAAATAATATGCCATATTGCTTGGAACTTTGTCATACCCAATGAAATAGCAGCTTCCATTTGCCCCCGAGGAATAGCAAAGAAACCAGAACGATAGACTTCAGCTTCGTATGCAGCATAATTCAATCCCAACCCCAAAATTGCAGCGAGAAATGGCGACAGTTTTATACCAATAGAAGGAAGCGCGTAAAATATTAAATACAGTTGAATTAGTAACGGGGTTCCTCGTATAGTTTCAATATATGTCACGGCAAGCGAGGAAATAATTTTTCCACCATAAATTCTTGCTAATGCAATAATTAATCCAACAAAAATTGCTAATAGCATTGCTAATAGGGACAAGCCAAGAGTAATTAATGCTGCCTGAAAAAACACTGGTAAAAACTTTATGTAGAGATTTATTCTTTCTGCGATTTCGCTTTTTTTACCAACAGCTTCAACGAAATATTGGTATTTGCGTGGTGGTACATTGCTTGGAGTAAAGTCGTCGAAGTAAGTCTCCATCATAAAGTTCCATAAGTTCCAACTTTCGAGAATTTCGCGGAGTTTCCCAGTTTTACGTAATTTATCTATTGCCCAATTTAATTTGTTTAGAAGAAATGTATCTTGTTTTCGAAGTGCTATTCCGTAGGATATTTCGCCTATAGGTTGGCCGACCATTACAAACTCTGGATTCACAGCAGTATAGTATATTGCAATTGGTGCATCCACAAGGACAGCTTCGATCCTTCCATTTTTCATATCGACAAAAGCATTGACTTCACCCTCGTATGTCAAAACATTAATTCCACCTTTTGCCCGTAAGATACGTTCCGCAAGTGAATTCTTTAATGCACCAACCTTTCTTCCTACAAGGTCGGACAAACTATTAATATAGTTAACACCTCGAAGTACAACTAATTGCTCGTGAGTTATGTAATATGGATTTGTGAAATTAACCTCCTTTTTTCTATCTTCAGTTATTTCCAAGCCATTTATTGCTATGTCGTAGTCGCCTCGGTACAATCCCGGAATTAACCCATCCCATTGATTTTGAACGAACTTGGTTTCGACATTCAGAATTTCTGCTATTGCATTAACAATATCGACTTCGAAACCAATTATGTTTGTTGGAATTTTTGGGTCTTGGAAAATATATGGTGCATTGCTTTCAGCGTCGGCTGCCCAGCGTAGCACTTTTAATTCTTTTGATGAAAGTTGTGGTAAACTTAAAAGAAAAAAAATGAAGGTAAAGAGGTATCGCTCAATTTTCATATTTACTCCTTGAATAAGCGAACATAGGCTTCTGTCCTCGGGTCGTTTGGTTCGCCGAAAATTTTTTCGGGTTTGCCTATTTCTATTATTTCTCCATTTTCCATATACATAACATAATCCGATGCGGATTTCGCAAAGTTCATAGCGTGGGTAACTACGATTTGTGTCATACCTTCTTGATGGAGGTCAATCATAACGTTTAGAACCTCGCCTATAAGTTCTGGGTCGAGAGCAGAAGTTGGTTCGTCGTATAGCATAATTTCTGGATTCATTGCAAGAGAACGTGCGATAGCCACTCTTTGGGATTGCCCACCAGAAAGTTGATAGGGGTAACGATTCTCGTAGCCTTTTAACCCAACTTTTTCAAGTAATTTTAAAGCATTATCGATTGCTTTCTCTTTGGGTTCTTTTTTGACAACTATGGGTGCAAGAGTAATGTTTTCCAACACAGTTAAATGGGGAAAAAGGTTTAAATTTTGAAAAAGCATACCTACCTTTTGTCGAATTTTTTGTGCTTTCTCCTCTATTATTTCCTCAATAAAACCATTATTTTTTGAAGCAAGATTTAAATTAGTTCTCTCTATTTCTATTTCTCCAACACGCAAATATCCATAATCGAATATTTCAAGGCAATTAATGCATCGTAAAAGAGTGGTTTTACCGCATCCAGAACGACCAATTATAGATATCAATTCTCCTTTTTGGACAGAAAAGGAAAGGTTTTTCAAAATTTCAATATTCCCAAATTTTTTATAAATGTTTCTTACTTCTAAAACAACACCATTCAATTTTAATCTTTTCAAAATCAAAACTTTAAAATTAACTTTTTTATTTTGTTTAACAAAATAAAATTGAATTAGAAATTTGTCAATATAAAAGGAAGAATATTAAAGTACCTTTTTGAGTATTTTCATCAAAAAGAAATGACAATAGAATTATTACATAATAAAAAGGGAGCACAAATTTGCCCCCTTCCGAAAAAATATTTTTCAGGAAATTTTACTTGATTAAAGGTAAAGAAATCCAATGTTTCGTATTTCCAATTTCAATTTCGACAAAATAAATTCCAGTTGCAAGGTTTTCCAAACTGATTGATATTCTATTCCCCGAGTTTTCGACTTTATAGTTTGAGTTGTTAATTTTCTGTCCGAATGGATTGTAGATATTGATTGAAGATGGTAGATGGGAAACCTCGGCAAAGAATTCAATAGTTAATTGATGTTTACCAGAAATGAAATATTTGAATGAGGTTTCTTTCGAATTCTCCACCGAAACAATGACAGTATCAACATCGACTTTGATGGGCTGGGTAAATTTTTCCCCGCAAGTTCCAGTAACTCTGCACTTGTAGATGCCTTCGTCTGCTTTCGATACATTTTTAATTTCGAATTTATTTTCTGTTGCTCCAATTAGTCTTTGGTCATCTTTGTACCATTGGTAAGAAAGTTTGTCACCCGTGGCGTAGACATAAAGAGAAAGTGTTTGCCCCTTTTTTACAGTTGTGTCGTTTGTATGTGAAAGTATTTTTGTACCAGGGATGAAATCTATGTTGAAAATTGGGGTTTCTGCGGTAATAGGACAAGGTCCAGATACTATTCCTTTGTATTGTCCTTTCTTTGTTGCATCAATATTTCTTACAACAAGAATAGTATCAGTTGCTCCGGAAATTGGTGAGCCATTAAATAGCCATTGGTATTTAATACTTGAACCTTTGGCTTTTAGGTAAAGAATGACAGAATCGCCTTCGCACACAACTGGATTTACTGGTTTGGAACCCGATTCGAGTATTGTGGGTAACTCGTAAACAGAGAAAGGATTGGCAAGAGTAGCAACAATCCCACGTGGATGAGAAATCCTTAGCCAAACACTATCTGCGTAGAAAGATGTTGGTATTGTCCAAGCATAATTTAAGCCTTTGACATTATGGGCAAGTGGTTCCCAATTTCCAGTGGGTCCAACCTTGATATCGATATCGAATGTGTCGTTTGCAGTTAATGTTTCGGAGTTCCATTTAATATTTAAAACATAATTTGGGCATACTTTTTCTTTACCAACGGGATTGTCGAATCTCAAATCTGTGTATGAATATTTCATTAATAAAATATTATTTGAGCCTTGGTAACCCGAACCGGTAATTGGATTAATTGTTGGAAGATTTTTGGAGTTTGTTAATCCAGCAATATAAAAGTCGCCAACAGGTGTTAAGTAGAATGCAGACGAAGAATCATCGTCAACTGTTCCATAAATGTCTGTGAAGTTCACACCACTTCCGTCGGATAACATTTGTGCATAGAAAATATCATATTTCCCTATTTTCTTGCCAGTTGGATTGTTTACAATTGGAAAGTTTGAGGAATTTGTATATCCAACCATATACAAGAATTTGCCTGATAGGATGAGAGAAGAGGGATATTCGTTACTCGAGCCTCCAAAGAAGGTAGAAAAGTCTAAGTCTTGACGTTTATAAGTTAAGCCCCAGCCACCTGTTGATGTAATAATATTCGATAAACCACAGACAAAAATCTCGACACCACCCTTGTGAGTGTTTTGGTAAGCATTTTGGGAAATTGGGAAGCTAGGTTGCGTTGTTTCTTTATATGTTATTCCCGCAAAAATAATTTTTTGGTCTGCGGTATAGGCAACAGCCATACCAACATCATCAGCAGTTCCACCAAAGTAGGTAGAAAAATCAAGTTTTCCACCATCACCAAGGAGTTTAATTGCAAATGCGTCCCAACCACCATTGAAAGTCCTATCATAGGGTGATTCAGTAACTATTGTTTGCCACCCTTGTTGGACTTCTCTATATGGGGCCATAGGGAAATCACCTGATTTTGTAGTTCCAGTGATAAAAATGTTTCCGGCCTCGCTAACAACCATATCATAAGGTATATCGTCGTCGCCACCTCCGATATAAGTACAATAGTCAACTAATTGACCGGACGAAGATAATTTGATAATAAAAATATCCTTTCTTCCTTTTAGTTTGGTTTGAATTGCACCACCGGTAGTGGGTAAATTTGTTGATTCAGTGTAACCACATACAAAGAACCCTTTATCCTGTGCTAATTGGGCAGATGTAACAATATCGTCTTTGTTTCCACCTATGTATGTAGAGTAAACTAGGCTTTTCATATCTGAAGAAAACTTTGTAATGAATGCATCATTTAAACCGTTAATTGAATTGTTAATTGGGTTTTTCAAAGGAAAGTCGGTTGAATTAGTTGTTCCTCCAATGTAAATATTACCTACTTCATCAACTGAAAGCCCAGAAATGTAATCGCTTCCTCCCCCACCAAAAAATGTTCCATACATTAGATTTCTTTTGGAGCCACGCAAATCGAGCTTACAAATAAATGCGTCCTTGATGTCGTTGAATGAATTATCGTAGGCACCTTCGGTTGTTGGGAAGTTATTTGAAGTTGTCCATCCACCAACAAGAAGTATTCCTGTGGATAGCTCTTTCATTTTTACTATCCTATCTTCGTTTGAGCCACCAAAATAACTCATCATAACTATTGGGTCAATAATTAATTCTTTGCTTTTGTCGTAAGCACCAACTTCAAAAGAAAATTCATTATCTCCTTTTTGAACAAACCTACAAGGGATTTCATTTACAATGTTGTTTTCGTTTTGAAATGCAAAAAGGTAACTATTAACCACCTCGCCAAAACGAGTGGTATATCGAATAGTTTTGCCGTCGGTTCGAACAGAATAGGCTCCCGAGAAATTTAAAAGAATCTGAGAAGGATCTCCGCCAGGTTTGACCACAAAATCGTAACGGGGATTTTCTCCATCGAATTTAAGAACCAAGTCGATTTTTGGATATACTTCGACAAATCTAACTGATTTGTAACCTTGTAAATCCGTAGCCCAATTTTCTGGTTTATTCCCATAAAAGAAACTCAGTTTCCAAAGACTTGGTTCTTGAAAAAAAGGCATAGTTGTTTTTGAGTTAACTAAATTGATTTTAACAAGATGACCGTGCTTTATCATAGTATTATTTAGTTCCTCGTAGGTAAAGTAGTCGAAATTAAGTGAACCATTTTTAACGAATAGATTGTAACCATTTCCTTTTGCCAGAAGAATTACATCGTTTTTCCATTGTCCAAGATTTGGTATATAGTATTCGTTGAAAAAAGTTAGAGAAGATAAAGTGCAAAGGAAGAATGAAATTAAGATTGAACCAACAAAAGAAATCAATTTTTTCATACAACCACCTTTATAGTTATACACAATATTTTCAAAAAAAACCAATCCAATTTAACAAAAAATTAGTAAAAAAATAAGTTACAAAATATTAAAAAGTTACAACTATTTAAATTCATCTAATTTATAAAGTTGCTCAATTAGATCTGAATATTTTCGCTCGACAACGTGTCGTTTTACACTCATTTTGGGGCTTAGTTCACCACTGTCGACTGTGAATGCTTCTGTAAGTAGAGCAAATTTCCTAACCCGTTCAAATTTGGATAAATCCTTTTGCAATCTGTCGATGTCGTTTTTTATTATTTTAATTATTTTTTCATTACTAACCAGTTCGGATATGTGGGTATACTTAATTTCTAACACTTCTGCAAGTTTCTTTAATTCTTCAAAATTTGGCAAAATTAAAGCTGTATTGTATTCCCGGTTATCTCCTATGATGATACATTGGTCTACATACTGACTTTGATTTAATACATTTTCTATTAACTGTGGGGAAATATTTTTACCACCACTATTGACAAAAATATATTTTTTTCTGTCTGTTATTTTCAGATTGCCTCTTGCAGTAATATAACCAACATCTCCGGTGTAGAGCCAATTCTCTTCGTCGATAGCGGTCTTTGTAGCATCTAAATCGTTCCAATATCCACGCATAACATTTGGACCACGGACAAGAATTTCCCCATCTTCAGCGATTTTGACTTCAACATTTTCGAGTGGTTTCCCTACCGTACCGAATTCAACATCATCTTCTCTTGTAACTGAAACAACAGGTGAAGCTTCGGTTAAGCCATATCCTTCGTAGACTTTATATCCAAGGGCCCAAAAGAAAAGGTTAACCTCGACGTTTAGTGGTGCTCCCCCAGAAATGAATTTGATATTTTCGATACCAAGTTTACTTCTTATTTTGGAAAATACAAGTTTGTCTGCAAGTTGGTATTTGTTCGACAGTAGAATAGAGGGCTTTTCGCCAGCGTTTATTTGTTGAACATATTTTTTACCAATTTCAAATGCCCAATTAAAAATTTTCTGTTTTATTTTTCCTTCTTTTGCAACTTGGGAAGAAACTTTTTTCTTTATGATTTCAAGCAAGCGTGGGACTGTCGTCATTAATGTAGGTTTAATTTCTTTTATGTTAGTGCTAATCGTTTCGATAGATTCGGCAATACCAATCAAAGCCCCACAAGAAAATGCAGCATAAATTACTGTATGCTCGTATGCGTGGCACCAAGGAAGATATGAAAGGAAAATGTCGTCTTCTCCAATTTGTATTGATTTTGCCGAAGAAATTACATTAGAAAGAATGTTATTATGAGTTAAGACAACCCCTTTGGGGTCCCCCGTAGTACCGCTTGTATAAATTATTGTTAAAATGTCTTCTGGTTTTATTTTGTCGATTTTTTCGCGAATAATTAAATCTCTTTTTTCTTTTTGCCTCGATGAGTATCCAATAGAACTAATTTCTTGGAAAGTTTTTATAGAAAGATCTAAGTTCTCTTTTATTTCAATGTCATCCAGAATGATAAAATGTCGAAGAGAAGGTATTCGGTCTTTTACTTCTTGTATTTTTTTTAATTGTAGGTTGTTGGAAATCACAATTCCAACAGCGCTACAATCATTGAAAATGTATTCTTCTTGCTTTGGGGTAGTGCTTGGGAAAATAGGTACTGTTATTGCACCAATCGAAGCGATTGCTACATCGACAATGAACCATTCAATTCGATTTTCTGAAACAATTGCGATACGGTCGTTTGGTTTGAACCCAAGGGAAAGAAGTCCAAGAGCGAAATTTTCTATTTGCTCCCAAAGTTCAGAGTAGGCGAGTTCTTTTAAATTTCCATTTACTTTATACTTGAAGGCAATTTTTTTGTCCCAGTATTTTGAACAAACGGAAAAAACTAACTGGGGTAGGCTATTGTAATCATTGCTATTCAAAATTGTCCCTCCGATAATTTTGAATAAAATGAAGTAAGGTAGGTTCTATTTAGAAAGCAAAAACGAAACGCAAAACTTCCGACCATTTAACAACTTCGAGTACCCTATAACCCAAGAAAGTACCGAAACCTATTAATGTCAGACCAGCAAATTTATGTATTTTAGAAAGGAAAGCCTCGGACATTCTCTTTTTAAATGAAACAAAGGATTTCACAAGGAAAATCAACCATATCAAGTTTCCAATTCCAAATCCTAAGGCGAAAAAGAAATTGCTTATTGGTCCAATTTCAATTAAACCAAACTGTTGAATGTTAAGAGCAACATATCCCAACGAAGGAAGAAATGTAGGGTTAATAATATTAGTTAATGCAATTCCAATACCAACAAAAAAAGGACCCCGGGCTGAAAGACGCTCAATAAACGGCAAAGCCGACTTATCGGCTCCTTCTTCGACAACTTTTTTCGACGACTTAATGTGTGATATCCCTAGCGAAATTACCATAAGAACTATTAGTAATTGAATGAAAATAACCAATACTGGATAGTGGTGGGAAAAATTGCTAGCCCACTCGATGATTGCAGAGGTAGCAAAAATAGCAATTAGGCAGTAGAAAAAGTCCATTATTGCTGTACCTAACCCGGATAGAAATCCGTGTCGGGAACTATTGCTTAAACCGAGTTTTATCGCTGTCAAAGCAGCGGGACCCGGTGGCAAGGCAAGTAATATTCCGACAATTATACCTGGTACTATTGAAAGCATAGTTCCCTTTATATTGTTAAAAAAAATTAACAATGTCAAAAAAACTCCACACTAAATTAAGAATATTTTTTTAATATCAAAATTTTTTTGAAAAAAATCCTTTTCTTTGGGATAATATACTTTCGTTAAAAATAATCCCTTTGGTATAGCAAGTGGACTTGGGAAATTCTTTTCCCCTTTTTGTAATGCTTCTTTCACCTGCTCCAAACTTCTTCTACCCCGAGCTACGTCGAGCATTATTCCTACTAAGCTTCTCACCAAACCATAAACGAATCGATTTGCTTTAATAAAATAAATGTAATGATAATCGGAAATTTTTGCCCATTCGCTTTTCTCTATTGCACATACATAGTTTTTAGTAGAAGGATTTTTCTTAGCAAATGCACTAAAATCGAATTCTCCAATAAAAATTTTACTCGATTCGTAAAGTAGAGTTTCGTTTATTTCGAAAGGAATATATAGTGAATAATTTCGCATAAAAACGCTGTTTTTGGTAGTTATTAAGTATGCATATTCTCTGCCAATAGCGTCTTTGGTTGAATGGAAAGGAATATCGATTATTTTTGCGTCGATTATTCGAATATCGAAAGGTAGAACCGCATTAATAGCAGAAGTGATTTTTTTTTCTGGAATTGGGAAATTATTTCCTATTCGTGCGTGGGCTACTTGACCAAGGGCGTGGACGCCAGCATCTGTTCGACCAGCACCAATTACAAATATTTTTTGTCCAGAAACAAGTTCTATCGCTTTTTCAATAGTTTCCTGGATAGAGTTCGAATTTTTCTGTCGTTGCCATCCAGAATAATTAGTACCATCGTATTCAATTAGGAAAACGATGGTCTTTTGCATAATACTCACTCAATTACTCCGGGCTGGTTTAATTCGTTAAATAGTTTGATTATTTCGTCGAGTGTTTTAGTGCCTAAATCGCCCTTGGTGTGGCGTCGGACAGAAACCAAAGAATTTTCGACTTCTTTTCTACCAATTATCAAAGCAAAAGGAATTTTTTGTGTTTCGCTTTCGGCTATCTTCTTGTTAATTCTTTCATTTCTTAAATCGAGATTGACCCTAAAGCCTAACTTTTCAAGCGTTTTTGCTATTTCAGTTGCGTAATTGTGTTGTTCTTCTCCTATTGGAAGCACAGAAACTTGTACAGGCGAAATCCAAAAAGGGAAGTTCCCCGCAAAATGTTCAATAAGAATAGAGAGGAAACGCTCGAGCGAGCCAGCAGGAGCACGATGTATTATTACAGGCCGATGTGGTTGATTGTCCGAGCCGATATACTCAAGTTGGAAGCGTTCGGGCATAACATAATCGACTTGTACAGTTCCTAATTGCCATTTTCTACCTATTGCGTCCTTTACTATGAAATCAATTTTTGGACCGTAGAAAGCAGCTTCTCCTTCTGCTATGAAATATTCAAGATTGATTTCATCGGCTACCTCTTTAATTTCTCTTTGAGCACGGTCCCAAAGTTCTATGTTTCCACCATATTTTGTTGTATCTTCGTCACGGAAAGAAAGACGAGTGGAAAATTCAAGTTTGAAAAGACCAAAGAAAAACTGCATTAAATCGACGACACCTTTGATTTCATCTTTTAGTTGTTCTACTGTGCAATAGATATGAGCATCGTCTTGGGTAAATCCACGAACTCTAGTCAATCCAGTGAGTTCCCCCGATTGTTCATAGCGATACACTGTTCCAAATTCAAAAAGGCGAAGAGGTAAATCTTTATAACTTCGGGGCTTGCTTAAATAAATTTGGTGATGGTGCGGGCAATTCATAGGTTTTAAGATGTATTCTTCGTCTTCCACCTTCATTGGTGGATATTGTGAATCTTTGTAATATGGGTAATGCCCAGAGGTTTTGTATAATTCCAAATTACCTATGTGTGGCGTAATAACCTCGACATAGCCTCTACGGATTTGTTCTTTTCGGAGAAAATCTTCGAGTATTCTTCTTATTACTGTTCCCTTTGGTAACCAGATTGGAAGGCCACCACCAACCGAAGGAGTTATCAAGAACAATTCAAGTTCACGGCCCAATTTACGATGGTCTCTCTTTTTAGCTTCCTCGAGCATCTTCAAAAATTCATCCATCATTGATTTTTTCGGGAATGTAATACCGTAGATGCGTGTCATCATATTCCGACTGCTATCACCTCGCCAATATGCTCCAGCCACACTTAAAAGTTTGACATATTTTATTTTGTTTGTATTCGGAATATGGGTACCCCTACAAAGGTCGATAAAATTTCCTTGCTTATAAAAGGTAATTTTTTCATCTTTTAAACCTTCGAGAAGTTCCAATTTGTATTCGTCCCCAACTTTTTTATAATGCTCGACAGCATCTTCCCAAGAGATTTCGATTCTTTCGTAATTGGCACTTCGCTGGGCTAATTCCAACATCTTTTGCTCAATTTTAGGAAGGTCCTCGTTAGTGATTTTTTGTCCATCTGGAAGTGCAACATCATAATAGAAGCCCCATTCAATAGCCGGACCAACACCGAATTTTACACCTGGGTATAATTCTTGTATTGCTTCTGCCATTAAGTGTGCAGATGAGTGCCAATAAATTTCCTTCCCTTCTGGGTCGTCGAAGGTTACGAAACGTATTGTACCGTCTGTTTCAATTTTTCGAGATAAATCTATTTTTTCACCGTTAAAGAATGCTCCAAGTGCTTCGTTCGCGAGTCGTTCGGAAATTGAACGAGCAATATCTATTGCTCTTGTTCCTTCAGGGAATTCCTTAACATCTCCATTTGGAAAAGTAATTTTCATTTTTCTCACTACAAATACACATAAAATTTAATGCAATTAAACGATTTTAAGTTAAGTTTATTTATTTTTTTGGAAGTAATAAATTGTGTAAGTAATTTGCAATTTCTTTGACTTCGTTTAGTTCAACCAGCAATTTTACAATATTTTTCTGGGGATATGAGTAAAGAAAAATTACCTTTTTTGATATTTTGTCGAGGATAGGTAGAACTTTGTTTGTCTCGAAATTTAATAGCGTAATGATAGAAATTTGTTTGGAAAAAGAATTATTTTCAGAATTTTCCGCTGAAACTTTCAAGGAGAAATCGTTAGCAATGTTTAACAACTTGTAATCTTGAGCCGATTGGTTCAAAATTATCTGTGAATTTGGGATTTCATATAAATTGTAAGGTTCCGAAATTATTATTACCATTGCTGGGTATTTTGTAGTTTCTTTAATTATAGTTCCTTCATTCTGCGGAAAAAAGGCAGATTTATAGAAGTAATTGATTTTTGTATTTTGAGTAAAGTATTCGTACATAGACGGATGGATAAGTTTCAATCCATTCAATGATGCAACACGTGCGTCTTCGAAGGAAATTTCGGGGATTATTTTTGTATTACTAACAATTTTGGGGTCGCTTGTGCGAATTCCTTCAACATCGGTCCAAAAAATCACTGATTTCGCCTCTAATATATTTGCTAATAGCAATGCAGTTAGGTTTGAACTTTCGAAGCCCATTGTGGTAATCGTACCCAACTCCGAACGACCAATAAAACCGGGGAGAAATATTAGATTGCTGTCACGAAATAAAGGAATTAATTTTGAATTGACTGCAAGTTTAGTTTTTTCCCAGATTGGCTTTGCATTTCCGTAGTTTGAATCTGTGGTAATAATTTCACAAGCATCTAAAAATATCGCTTCGACCCTATGCATTTTCAAAAAACCTTCAAGAATTGTCGATGAAAGATATTCACCAAATGAAAGCAAACGGTCAAGTGTTCGATTGGTGAGTTCTTTTGTTACGGAAATACCAAATATCAATTTTTCAAAATTTTCGTAATAATCGTTTAGTTTACTGGATATTTCGTTCAATTGTTCTTTTTTATTGATTATTTGGTTGGAAAGCTTTTGTAGATTATCTTTTAAATCACAAAATCTACGATATGCTTTTTCAAAGCCTAAATTCTTTCCAATTAGCCCGATTTCTTTAAGTTGTCGGGAAAGTGTTGAAAAAGCTGAAAAAACAAATACAGTTGGGGTCGAGCAATAATCACGGATTATGTTTAAAAGATAAACAAAATTTTCGGGTTGGTTTAAAACAGAACCGCCAATTTTCATTACTTGGATATTGTCCACATCAAAGCTAAGGAATAAATTACAAAATTAAGAAAAAGGGATTGTCAAACTATCTGACAGTGTGTAAAAATTTACACACTTTTTCAAAGAAAAGTTAAAATTTTTTATCAAAGTGGAAAAAAATTTACACTTTTTTTGAAATTAATTTTTTCGCTTCACATTATATTTGCCTTTGAATAGTCTAAATAATTGAGAAAATGAGAGTAAAAGATAAATATTATGTATGTTTCACTAATTTGGAGGTTCTCCAATGAAACCCTCGTTTAAACTATCTGTATTTGTAGGAAGTTTGCTACTTGCATTCTTCCTATCGTTCATCCCATCTCGTGTTTCCTCGCAGCCTTCTGGGTATTGCAATGTGTATCCTGCTGATGTCCCATCTGGATATTCCTATGTCTATCAATATTGTTATGGGCCTCTTTACTATGGGTATATTACAAATGTTAAAATTAGGGATGTTTCATCAGGTGCGTGGGTCCTTGATTGGACGACTGGACCTGATAATTGCTTTACTTTCACTGGCCAAGAAGCAAAGTTAAAATTAGGCAAGACATACGAACTATATTTCTCGTTCTATATGCCATATTCGTGGTACTGTCAATATATTACCCAATATGGATATTATAGTTATTGCTATGGTCTTGCTTGGATTGACTGGAATATGAATGCAAAGTTTAGCGATCCAAATGAATTCCTTGGTGTTCAGACTCTTCAACTTTCAAATTGGAATTCTGGTGCTTGCACTGGTACCTACGGACCCTTTAATATTGTTGTACCAAATTCTCAGCAAGTTGGTAAAACCCGACTTCGTGTTGCACACAATATGTGGGGCCACAATGGTGGTGTAGGTAGTTCTGGCTGCTACTTGTATTATGTTTGGGACTATCCTCCTTATTACTTCTATTACTATGCTTACGGAGAGGCAGAGGATTATGTTCTCGAGTTTATGCCAGATATCGAGGCTACTTTCCCAGCAGATGGGGATATTTTAAGAGCAAATGTAACATATGATGGTAGTTCTCCAAGCCGTCCTCGACCTATGGTTCGAATGGGTTCCACTCAACCAAGTGGTGCTATATTAAGATATAGAATTACAGGACCAAAGCCATCTAATAATGTAGTTTACGAAGGTTTGGACCCAGCAACTGGTTCCATAGATATTAATATGGGTGGTTTTAGACAATATAATATTACAAGAGCACGTGGTCCATTTGCTACATCAAACGGTGGTTTCCTTGCAAATCGTGGTGGCGAATATAGATTAAGTGTAACAATTGGTGGTACCGCAGCTCCTGCCGAGGCTAATCCTAACTTCACAGTTGCTTGGGATAATGACCTTTCAATAACTGGTGTTGTCTCACCAAGAACTAATTTGGCACCTCGATTTATGAAATATTTGCGTGGACAAAATATTCGTGTAATTGTTACCCATCAAAATACTGGTTTGAACAATATAACCGACTTCTATACTACAGCAAGGATAGTTGACCCAAATGGTGTTGAGGTATATAATAGAACCTTGCATTTTGATGCAAATAATGACCCAAGATATTCTCCGCTTCAACCAGGCCAAAAAATTGATATGGAATTTCCTAATTTCCAAACAAATACTATCGGTGTTTACAAGTTATATGTAGATTGTAGCCTTGAGAGTGCAGTAGACCAAGAAGATTACAACGACCATTTCCCACGCCAAGATGAAGCTGCATATACTTTTGAAATTGCTTATGAATTTCAGGTAAAAGCTAATAGAGTTGTCAAACCTGCTTTGAATCAACAACTTATTGGAAACAGACCTTTTGTCCCTGCTGGTGAATTCAAAAATATGGGTGTTAGTGTTGCTTCGGACTTCCCAGCTAGATTAATAATTTACAAATTGCCAGACACAATAAACTCCGTTTACCAGAGCACAGTTACTATACAAGATATTCAATCTGGAACTTATAACACGAGAGTAGTTGACTTTGATGTTTTCGTTCCAAGAGAGACTGGACAGTATATGGCTAAACTAATTTGTGTGCATCCCGAAGACCCCGTTCGTTCTGATGATACTGTTTGGTCTTATTTCAGTGTTCTTGGTGGGCTTGCTGGAACTTACCGAGTTGGTGTTGGCCAAGATTTCCCAACAATCGATTCCGCTATGAATGCTCTCTACTTACGTGGTTTAAGTGGAAATACTGTTTTTGAACTAACAGATTCTTACTATCAAGTCCGAGCCAGAACGAATATTGAACCAACTGCGCCTGCTTGGGATTTCCGTTCCTGGATTTTGAACCTTGGTTATAATGCCGATTTAAATACAACTTACACTGTTACTTGGAAACCCTCGACCCAAAAATCTTTGACCAAAGGCAGCATAACAATTGAACTCATTGCTCCAACTGGCAAGGGAATTGCATTTGGGCAAACCACTAGACCATCCAATGAATATTCTGTTTATTATGAGTATCGAACCAAAGGTTCCATCTCGAGAAAATATGTAAATACACCCGGATACATTATTTTCGATGGTGGACCACAGAAATCTATTAAGTTAAGACTTGTGAGTTATTCCCGTGGTGGTGGCCAAGCAATTTACTTCGGACCCGGTTCTCATCACATCCAAATTAAGAACTTAATTATTGAAAATGCCAATTCTGCCTTAGCAGATAAGACTTGGCTACCAATGACAGCCTATAGCCCAGTTTATGGATTTACATATACACCCGATACATTGTTACAAGGTGGAACTGTTCTTGGTTACTCTGCGGCAGTTGTACTACGTTCGCACTTACCATATGACCAGATTGAGCGTGAGCAAGCTTCGATTATGGGATTGGATACAATTCCTTCCAACAACAACTTGATTGAGGGTAACGAAATTTACGGCTTTGGGTATGGTATTGTCTCGATTGGTTACGGACAACTTTGGCGAGAAACTAATTATATTAAATACTATAACTACAACAATGTATTTTCCAATAATACAATCTATAACGTAAAACGTGCTGGTATTTTCCTTGGATATGAGCAAAATTCGCAAGTTGTCGGCAATAAGATTTATAACGTTTCGGGTGGTTCTGTCGATGCCTATGGAATTCTACTTGGTGGCGAAGGTTCCTCGAGTTACAAAGGATATAACAATATTGGTATTTCCATTAACAGAAATGAAATCAGCGGAGTAACTTCAAACGTGGGTGTAATTGGAATTAAGGTAGAGCAAGAGGCGAATGTATTACCACATCCATATCTTGGCGAGGTAATTTACCCAGATGTAGCTGAATCTGTTCAAATTTCCAATAACATTGTATGGGGTCTTTCTGTTGGAAGTGGAACAGCATATCGTGCTGGAATTCATCTATTAACATCCAGACAACCAAGTTCCAACATTCTTAATTACTTCTTAACACCAAAGAGAGCAGGCTACTTCTCTCGTAACGATAAGATTGTAAATAACACGGTTGTAATTAGTCCAAATCCTGGTGTTGTTTCAACAAATCCAGTAGCTGCCATTGGAATCCAACATGCAAAGAACACTTTGTTTATGAATAATGCAATTGCATTGTTGGATATGAATGTCGACCCCAACAATCCTGTTTATGCTTGCGTGTTCTACCAAGGAATGATGCCAAGCGAAATGGGATTGACTAGCGACCGTAATGCATACTGGTATTCTAACGGTAGTGGTGGGGCAGTTTTCAGATTTGTCGAGATTGACAAGAATAATAACATATTGGACAACGGTGGAAATCGCAACGACTTTGCAACTCTTGAACAATGGCAGAACTGGACTGGAATGGATGCCAACTCTGTCTTTGGAAACTTTACAAACGATTTCGTTTATCTTGGATATGAACCAAATCAAAAGTTGCGTATTGCAACCAATCCTGCACCTCTTGGTTCCTTGTTAAACAACCGTGGTAATCGAATTGATTGGGTGACTCACGACATTGATGGAAATGTCCGCGGTGCCGCTGGTCAAAAGTATGACATTGGTGCTGTTGAATTCGATGGACGGTTGTATCTCAGCGACCTTGAGGTTGTGAAGATTACTTATCCAGCGAAGTATCAGTCTTCGACTGGATTATTTAACGATGCACAATACATAATGGATAACTCTCCAACCAATGTAAAAGCCTTGGTACGAAATAATGGTAATTTACAACAATCCGCTGTTAACGTTACTGTCAACATTTATCGTGAAATGCCAGATGGAAGTTTTGCAACAACCCCAGAAGTAACTGCAACAAGGCAAGTTACTCTTCCAAGTGGCGAAACCGCCGAGGTTGACTTCAAATTGAATGATGGGGTTGCTCCAGACTTCAAACCAAAGACATACGGCGAATTGAGGAATCAAGGTTATTACGTCCCAGACCAATTCTTGACAATGCAGGCTAATGTTACTCCAAGATATAGAATTGTCGTATCTCTTGGAGGCGACCAACAAAACGCCAATAATACTACTTCCAAGATTGTTCGCTATTACATCCCACAAAGCAAGACTCGAGCATTGTTGAGCGTCGAGAATAGTATGTTGCGCTTGGATGCTAATTCCACAGTCGACCAGATTGCTGGTAGGTTGAATTACGACAGCCTTGTTACTGCATTCCGAAAACTTGGCTGGCTAATTGACATTACCGAAGGAATTTACGACTTTGATGTTTTCGACCGCAAGGGCTGGGAACCCAGAGCAGTAGATTATACTTTGTTCGGTTCTATCTTGTGGGCTGATGGTAACGACAAACCTTTGACCCGATTTGAGAAGATTGACTTGCGTAGGTTCTTGACAAGTGGTAAGATTGAAGCAAAGAAGAACTTGGTCATTAGCAGCCAAGAAATTGTACGAGCAAACTCAGATGACTCTGAATTTGTTGGTGGTTTGTTGCGTGCTCGAAATGTATCGCCCGGCAACCCAATGGGAGCAAACCAAAGCAATAACGGCAACGATGTAATCGGTATGGCAGTAGGTCGCAAGCTGGCAATGAAAGTGCAAAGCACTGGTTACACTGGCGATGTTCCACCATATTGCGGTTTGATGAGAGTTGAACCTAACGGAGAAGGCCAAGCCCTCGCTGCTGGTTACTATCGAAATCATCCCGCAAGTACGACAGATTCTATTGCTGGTGTTGCAACTGCTGCTCTGACAAGGAATGTGATACTCTTTGGTGTCGATTGGCGACATTGGGGCAAAATTGATTTGGCAATTCGGGCAATTCTCGACTATGCAAATCAAAATGGTGGCTTCATCATACCAGTAGAGTTAAGCCAATTCGATGCGAAAGCAATTGGTAACGCAGTGTATGTAAGTTGGGCAACAGAAAGTGAATACAACACAAGCAAGTTCGAAGTCGAGCGAGCCGAATACCGAGATGGAATT
>JAOAEE010000069.1 GCA_026416955.1 Ignavibacteria bacterium
AATATATGTTTCTTTGAATGGAAATTTAATGATATAAAAAAGGGGCAATTTGCCCCTTGTGATTTATTTTCAAAACAATAGTTAAAAATTTCCTATTTCATTATTGTAATTGGTAATATTTTTACATTTCCATCCAAATTAACTCGGAGATAAAGAATTTGCGATGCAAAATCCTTTGTGTCGATTGGGAAAATTTGTTGTCCAATACTTGCAATTGAGCCACTGTATATAGTCTTTTGAAATTGTCCTAGAAGGTCGACAAGTTCAATTTTTGCAGATACTACAGGTTTTTCTAATGAGAATTTCAAATACGAATATGAGTTGGTGGGATTTGGATAGATTTCCATTTCTTTATCAAGGCCAAAGTCGAATTGAACTTCGGAGGATGAACTTTCCAACCATTGTAAAGAGCGCGATATTAATGTTTGCCTCAAATTTTCGTCGTAAATCACATAAGGATTCATTCCAAGAATTATTGCACGATTTTTCGTCCATTGCACTTTGACTGCACAAATCGAATCCTTAGATTTTGCAAAGGTTAAAATAGGTGTTGTTGTATTTGTGTTAACAATTTTGTAAAGAGGCAAAAGATAGTTTATTAAATAACCTTGGATATTGTTTCCAAAATCACCAGTGATGGGGTCCCCTTGTACTCCAGCCAAAGTAACTGGATAGGGAGCTTGCCCAAAACCTTCTCTGCAATATGCTATAAAGCTAATTCCAAAGTAAGACAAAATACCATTGCTGTTCATTCCAGAAGTGATACGGCCACCACAAATAAGAATGTTCATATTTTTGCTTAAAGCATCTATAATAATATTTGCTGATGATGCTGTGAATTCTCCATTTGTGCTTCCATTCCAAACTATTGTTTTCAGGGATTGGAATTTTGGTGAATACTTCAAAAAATCTGTCTCGGTAATATTGAACATATAATTGTTTCCAAGGGCATTCTCGATAATAGATTGAATTGAATGTTGGTTTTCTCCGGCAAGGATGTGTAATCTTGGTACATTTTGGTGAAAAATATTTAAGCTTGGTCCTAATTCAGAGTAATATTCGTTTGGGTTTTGAATATTGAACCGAATATCGGAAGCAATTGGGGTAAACCCAACAGTCAATTTTGCTTTTATGGGGGCTATCGAGTTTGGATTGACTACAACTTTTGTTTGATTATTTTCAATAATTGCTTTCCAGTCGCTTGGTAGCTTTTCTATTCCAGAGAGAGAAACATTGAATGTGGCAGTGTTATTTGTATTATTAATAATGTAACCTTCCATTTCGAAATTATCCCCAGACTTCCCCACGTTAACCAAGCTCGATTGGTCCACAAATAAAGCAAATTTTGGCAGTTTCGAGGGGTAATTTTTTGTCCAAGTACCTTGCAAAATCTCCTTGGTTTTGTCATCTTGAATAAAGGCTACTGCATACAGGTCGTCGATAAAGGATGTATCAATTGTGAAAGAGAATTCAAAAGACTTAGTTTCTTTTTCGTTTAAGGTTAAAAGTGTCCCCTCGGGTTTAGGTAGCATTGTCCTTGCAATCCAATGAAAGTCTTTTTCACCATTGGTTCCAGCATTTGCATAATAATGGTGTTCTTCGCAAACAACTATTCTTAAATATACATCGGATATAGGTTTAATCGAAGTTACAGAAATTTTAATATTTCCATTGCCATTGTTTTGAATTTTGAATTCTGTAATTTCAATACCAATCATTGAATATAATGCTTCGTTGTTCAGTTGGTTGTTCAGTGCTATCGTATCGGCAACAGCACCAGCATAGAATGAACCGCTTGATGGAGCAACTTTCCCGTTGATTCTTCCCATTGGCACTGAACTAATTCCATAATAGTTAATTCTTTTTTGGTTCATATCTTTGTTGTATGTGTACATAGGGTCGCTCGAACCGGGCCACCAAGCGTGATAAATAACTGGGATAACACGGTCAAGATGATTATTTATCCACTTCTTGAAAGTCGGGTTTTGGGATGCACAAGGACCACAAGAAGCATTGGTTGCTTCTTCGACAATTACTTTTCGTAGATATTGTGGAAAAATATTAATAGAAATGAAAAAGAAAAAAAACGAAAGATAAGCCAAACGATGTTTCATAAATCACCTTACAATTAAAGAATAAAATTTAAAAAAATTAAATAAAATAAATGTCTTTAATAATGTCTTCCCCTAATTTTTGTATTAATTTGGATTTAATTTCTTCTTTAAAGAAAAGCATTTCTGATTTCCAAAATGAATTTGAGCATTTTACTGTTAGAATGCCTCTTCTAAATTTTATTGGTTGGCAATTGTTGGTAATGGAATTGTCGAAGGTATTATTCCAAGCAAGTTCAATTTTCAACAAGGGGGACTTTTTCCTATCTACAAGTTTTTCGACAACATCTTCGAGAATGGTGTCTATTGACAAAATTTTTTTGTATCTTTCTTTACTTTTTGCCATATTTATGCTTGACGTAGCCAGCGGAAAATCTCTTTAAATGTAGGTCTTTTTCCATAAATTAAAACCCCAACGCGATAGACTTTTGCCGAAATTTTCACACAAAGCAATATCGTTAACAAAAGCAAAATAACCGATAAAGCCAATTGCCAAAAGGGAACAGTTGTTGAACTCATTCTCGCTATCATTAGTATAGGAGTAAACAATGGGAAAAGGGATAGAAGTGTCGAAGCCAATCCATCGGGATTTGCAACAATTAATGTTATAAGGAAAATAGGAATGAGGAAAATTATGTTAATTGGGGTCATTAATGTTTGTGCATCTTGTTCTTGGTCTACTGCTGCACCAATTGCAGCATAAATTGAAGCGATTAAAAAGTATCCAAGTAGGAAGTAAATAATGAAAAATATTACAAAATCAAATGGTATGGGTGGTATCTCAATGTTTGCTGGGAAAGTACTTTGTGCAGTAAGTTCAGGTGAAATATTTCGAGGTGTTGGCTGTGGGGCCAGGAACAATGATACGATTTGGGTCGAAAAGATACTTATTACAGAAAGCAATACTATCCATATGAGTATTTGTGTTAGACCTACGCTACCCAAACCAATTACTTTTCCAAGCATAATGTCGAAAGGTTTTGCCGATGAAAGTAGCACCTCGATAATTCTGTTTGCCTTTTCCTCGACAACCCCACGCATTACAAATCCACCGTAAAGGAAAATTAACATAAAAAGAAGCAAGCCAGCAAAATAGCCAAAGAAACTATAAAATGTCGTATAATCCTTTTTTGTACCTTCTTTTGTTACTTTCTTTGTTTCGACTTTCAAGTCGGTTTCTATGTGCTTAATCAGTGTAGCGTCTAATCCTTTTTCTTGTAGTATATGTTTTCTAAACGCTTTTCCAACTACTTTCTCAATTGTAGTTATATAGGCAACTCCACCACCACCTTTTGTAAATACTGTTATTGAATTTGCTTTTAGGTTATCATTGTCTATGATGAAATAAGCATCGAGTTTCTCATCTAAGATTTTGGCGTTTAATTCATTTTGGCTGTTTTCTACGAGAAAGAAGATATTTGGCTCGGATTGAACAATATCTTTCCCAATTCCTTTATCTGTCCTATCGACTACGGCGATTCTCATTTCTGTTTTTTCGAAAAAGTAACTTGCAAGCAATCCCGGAAGAAAAATAATTATTAACCAAAATATTGGTAAAATAAATGTTCCAATGATGAAACCCTTGGACTTTACTATATTTAGATAGTCCCTCTTTGCGATAATCAAAAATTTCGATTTATTATTCATTTCTCACCTTTGGTTACTTCGTCGATAAAAATCTCTCTTAAACTTGGTGTTGTTATTTCGAACTTTTTAATTTCCACTTTATCTGCAAGTTCTTTGATAAAATCCCTTATATTGAACTCGGATGGGTTAAATCTAAATTCCAATCTATTTTGGGTTCGGTTCAATATTTTAACATTTGTTAAACTGGGTAATTCTGCTCCATTGGAATAGAATTCGCAAATTACGGTATCGGCTGAGCGTGTAGATTTAATATCCGCAATTGAACCTTTGAGTATGACTTTCCCCTTATTGATTAAGCATACGTCGTCGCAAAGTTGTTCCGCTTGTTCCATAATATGAGTGGATAGAAGAATCGTTTTACCTTCTGCCTTTAAATCCAAAAGGACGTTTTTGAATATTTCGACGTTTATGGGGTCGAAACCCGAGAATGGTTCATCTAAGATTAGCAAATCTGGTTCGTGGAGTAAGGTGGAAAGAAATTGTATTTTTTGCTGCATACCTTTCGAAAGTTCTTGAACTTTTTTGTTTTCCCAATCTTTTGCATCCAATTTATTTAGCCAAAGCCGTGCTTTTTGTTTTGCGAGAGTATTTGGAGTTCCTTTAAGTTCAGCGAAGTAAACAAGTTGGTCAATTACTTTCATTTTTTTGTATAGACCGCGTTCTTCGGGGAGATAGCCAATTCTGTGTTGAATTTTTTCAACCGACCTTTCACCCAAAACAGAGATTTCGCCTTCATCGGGGAAAAACACTCCAGCAATCATTCGAATGGTTGTGGTTTTCCCAGCTCCATTTGGTCCAAGAATTCCAAATATTTTTCCTTTTTCCACTGCAAACGAAATATTGTCGACTGCTTTATGTTCTTTGAAAGACTTGCAAATACTATTTACTTCTAATGCAAACATAAACCCCACAAAAAAAATTTATATTACTAATTTAATAACACAAATGTTACAAAATTTAACTCAAAAAGAAATTAAATATTTTTTTTGCATAAAATAGAAATTACAAAAATGAAAAAAATATGGAGAAAATATGTTAGAAAATGCCTTTACAGGTACACGAAATTATTGGCTTTGGGTAGTTTTTCTGTTAGTTGTCCTTGCCTTTGGTTTTTATTTCTACTTGCAACAATTTGCCGAGGGTTTAACCATTACTGGTTTAAGCCGGGATGTTACCTGGGGGTTCTACATTGCTCAGTTTACTTTTTTAGTTGGTGTTGCCGCTTCGGCGGTAATGGTTGTTCTTCCTTATTATTTACATAATTATAAAGAATTTGGAAAAATAACAATTCTTGGGGAATTTTTAGCAATTGGCTCTGTTATTATGTGTATGACTTTTATCTTTGTCGATATGGGGCAACCACTTCGCATTCTAAATGTATTTCTCCATCCTACTTTAAATTCAATGATGTTTTGGGATTCAGTTTCTCTCCTTGGCTATTTGGTTTTGAATATCATTATTAGTATGGTTACACTATCTTCCGAGAAAAAAGGAATTGCCCCCCCAAAGTGGATTAAACCAATTATTATTTTCTCAATTCCTTGGGCTGTAAGTATTCATACAGTAACTGCATTCTTGTACTCTGGATTATCAGCTCGCCCCTTTTGGTTAACTGCTATTATGGCTCCCCGATTTCTTGCAACAGCTTTTGCTGCCGGACCGGCTCTACTCATTCTCTTTTGCTTGATTTTACAAAAATATACTAAATTCGACCCTGGTGAAAAGGCTATACAAAGCATTGCAGTAATTGTTACTTATGCAATGATATTGAATGTGTTCTTCTTCCTCCTCGAACTGTTTACTGCGTTATATAGTGGTATCCACGAACATAGTTTGCATTTTCGACTTCTTTACTTTGGGCTCGAAGGGAATAATTTTCTGGTTCCTTGGATGTGGGCTTCTGTTGTTTTTGCGGTCATTTCATTAATTCTTTTAATTGTTCCCAAGTATCGAAAGAATGTTACTCTTCTTGCTATTGCCTGTATCACGACTTTCCTTTCGATTTGGATAGATAAAGGAATGGGTCTAATTATTGGTGGTTTCATTCCAAATCCTCTTGGAAAAGTCGTAATGTATATTCCAACATTTCCCGAAATTATGATATCTCTTGGTGTTTGGGCTCTTGGATTGCTTGTTATTACAGCATTATATAAAATTGCTCTTTCTGTCCGCAAAGAAGTTACATATTAGTTTTTTATTATTTTAAGGTAATTTGATTTTCTTTTTCTTGGATTAGTTTTTGACCAGAATTAATCTTCCTAGCTTGCAATTTGTTCTTTAATAAAATAATCTTCAAAAAAATTTCCTACTCTTGTTTTCGTTTTTTAGATTTGGCTAAATTTTGGTGGTATGAAAGTCTCGTTTTATAATCTAGGCTGTAAAGTAAATTTTGCAGAACTTTCTCAGATTCAAAAGCAATTTGAGCAGCTTGGTGCAGAAATTGTCGAATTTGGAGAACCTTGTGATACTGTAATCATAAATACCTGTACTGTAACTGCAATGGCAGATGCAGATTGTCGTAAAATTATTCGACGAGCCCAACGCATAAGCCCGAACGCTTTCATTGCTGTTACTGGATGTCTGGCACAAACAAAACCAGAAGAAATTGCTAAAATAAGTGGTGTAGATGCTATCTTTGGCACAAAATATAAATTCGATATTCCGATACTGATAGAAAAATTCGAGAAGTTTAGCAAACCAAAAATTTTCGTTTCCCCTCTTGATGGGGAACTTCCATATCATTCTGCAATTAGTGTCGACAACGAAAGTCGAACACGCGTGGTGTTGAAAATCCAAGATGGTTGCGATTATCCTTGTACCTATTGTATTATACCCAAGGCACGTGGTAAAAGCCGAAGTATGCCATTTGATGCTTTGAAAGAGAAAATACTTGAGTTAGATAAGTCCGAATATGAGGAAATAGTAATTTCCGGAATTAATGTTGGGGAGTACAAGGATAAATCTGGGAAAACCTTTGTTGATGTTGTAAGATTAATTGAGGAAATACAGCCCAAGCAAAGATATAGGATTTCCTCGATAGAACCTAATAAGTTGACAAAGGAAATCATTGATATTATTAGCAAATCTAAAATCTTTTGTCCCCATTTCCATATTCCATTGCAAAGTGGTTCCGATGAAATTTTGAAATCGATGCGAAGACGGTACAATCGTGCTAAGTATCAAAATGTCGTTTATGAAATAAAAGAGAAAATACCCAATGCTTGTATTGGGGTGGATGTAATTACTGGGTTTCCTGGCGAAGACGACTTGCACTTCGAGGAAACATTAACATTCCTCGAAAGTCTACCAATATCCTATCTTCACGTATTTACTTATTCCGACCGGCCGGGTACAATTGCAAGTGGATTTGCTGAGAAAGTCCCACACGAAGTAAAGAAAGAAAGAACCCGAATGTTGCGAAAACTTTCGGAATTGAAACGGCGGTTATTTTATGAGCAAAACCTTGGAAGTGTGTTCACTGTAATACCAGAAGAGTATAATTCTGTAAATGGTCGCTGGAAAGGATGGACAGAAAATTATATTCGTTGTGAATTCGAAGGTTCGAATGAAAGTAATTATAAGCGTGTCCCCGTTTTCCTACAATCAATACAAGGAGATTCTTGTTTCGGAAAAGTCGTAGATAAGGTTTCTTAAAAAAGGAAAATACTTCCGAACTTTAATTCACTACTCGACCTTTTCGATAGTAATTATTCTATGGGTTTCGTATTCTTCTACATTTTCGAAATAGATTCGAAAGAAAGGTTTTGGAATTAATTCTTCTGCTTTCTCTGCCCATTCGATTAAAATAATTGAATTCGGGCTCGAAAGTATTTCCAGAAACCCTAAATCTACGAGTTCACCCAAATTTTTAATTCTATACAAGTCGATGTGAATAATACTAAATTCCTTGTCGGCGATGTACCCCGTGTATTGGTTCATAATTGTAAAAGTAGGGCTGGTAACGATTTCTTCCACTTGAAAGTAGTTGCAAATACCGCGAATGAAAAGAGTTTTTCCAGTTCCTAATTGTCCAATAAGTGCTACGATGTCGCCAATTTTTAGACTTGTACAAAATTCCTTTGCGATGGAGATAGTTTCTTCTTCGCTATGCGAGAAAAGTATTTTCCGATTTTGCATAATTTATTGCTTCACTTGAATTGTAAAATTCAATTCAGAAGAGGAGTTTGCTTTAACGGGAACTTCGAACACAAGTTTGCTAACATCTTTAATTTTGGGTTGAATATTCGATTTGGTAAGTTCGAAGGAAAGTTGTTCAGTAAAGTTTATGTCGATTTTCGTATCTTGGTTTTTAAAGTTGTAGCAAACTACAAGAAATCGGCGTTCGATAAGATTCTGGGATATCTTTATTGTTTCTGCTTTTTTGACTTCTACTGCCATATCGGTTACTTTTCCGATATTGATATTTATTTCATCACCGATTGGTGTTGTCTTGATGGAACTTTGACCAATAAGGTTGTAGTTGTTATTATCTACAATGTAAATATCTGCTTGCCCTTTTGGAAATAGAAATCCAAGGTTGTTTTGTTTATTATTAACAAAGGAAATATTAACCGAAGGCTTTTCTTTAGTGTTCAAGGCTGGATATGGGGATAAGTCGTACGAGTATGTTTTTTTGTAGGGTACGTTTTCGGCAGAGTTAAGTTTTAGTTGCTTGATTTCGTAATCTTTTAAGTTCGTTTTTTGTGGATAACTGTATTGGAAGTATTCAAAAATTTCCTTCTGTGGTTCAAAACTACCCATAACCATTTTTCTGCTGTCTTCGTTTCCGGACAATGCTTCAATTGAAGCAAAAGTTTGAAAGATAGAATAAATATTTAGTTCCCCCTCGATAATTTTTAAATTGACGTTTTCGAAGTCCATTCCAGATTGGTTGCTTATTACTGCCCAAACAATTAAATTTAATCTTTTTTTCTCATCGTCAAGGTACAGATAATATTTGCCTTGCCAATTCAAACCAGAGATATGGTATAGAAGAGTTCCGTTATTTTTCCCAGTCTTATTAGGCTTCAAAAGCCAAGTGACTTTGGTTTTTTCTGGTTGAATGAATTCGTGGTTGTTGAAAAGTAGCGTAAAACCCTCTAAGTCAGTAACATAAACTGTCTTTTTGTCTTCTGTGTTAACTATTAATTCATCACTTGTCAGTAACGATAATTTTCCTTTATAGCTAAGCCCATTTGGACCAATTAATGTTAGCTCTTTACCAATAGAATTTTTCAACCAAGAATCTAATGTATTTATTGTGGTCGAGAAGTTTTGTTCAAGTACTTCACCATTAAAATTAATCATTATTGAAGAACTAACGATATTTAGGGAAGGGAATGTAAAAGTTAAATACGAAGGAATATTATTCAAGGTGAATTCTATTTCTTGCTGTACAGTTGCATAATTGTTTTGGTAGATTGTAATATTAGTTTGCTTTGGGGTAATATTTTGTGCAAAAGAGAGATTAGTAAGGAGAACAATAGAGAATAAACAATAAAATAAATTTTTCATACTAACCTCTTAAATGTTTTTAAATTTGCAAATTAAAAATTACAATTTATGGAAAATATATTAAAGGAAAAATTAAAAAAAATAAAACTATTTGCAATGGATGTAGATGGTACCCTTACCGATGGAAAAGTTTATTATTCAAGGGACGGAGAGGAACTAAAGGCTTTTTGCATCCGAGACGGTATGGGAATAGAACTACTACATCACTATGGAATACAAACTTGTATTATTACAACTGAAACTTCTCAAATTGTTACATCAAGAGCAATGAAATTGAAGATAGACCACGTTATGCTTGGTTCCAAAGATAAGTTGAAAGACTTGAAGGAACTTTCTTCCGAACTAAACATATCTCTTGAAGAAATAGCTTACATAGGTGATGATATTAATGATATTCAAGCTTTGGAAGGTGTTGGATTTTCCGCTTGCCCTTCGGATGCAATAAAATATGTGAAAGAGAAAGTCGACTATATTTGTAGTAATAGTGGTGGTAGTGGTGCTGTGCGCGAAGTAATTGAATTGATTTTACTCGCACAAGAAAAAGAAATCGTTTTTCCTAATAATAGATAAGGAGGTATTATGTCCAACGAAGGAAAAGAATATTTCAAAGGGCTAATGGTTGGTTCCATTATTGGTGGGGCTGTTGGTGCTGTGATTGCATTGCTCTTTGCTCCCAAAAGCGGAAAAGAACTTCGGCAAGACATTGCCGAAAAAACAAGTGAACTCTACCAGAAAGCCTCGAATTACTTATCGGACATCCAACAAAAAGTAGACCAAGAAGTTTGGGAAACTGTTAACGAAGGTAAACAAAGAGCCCAAAACATTATTGAATCGGCAAAGGCACAAGCACAGAAAATTTTGGAAAATGCCGAAAAAATAATCGAAGAAGCGAAAGAAAAGGCTAAAACAGTTTCCGAAAATGTCGAAGGAAAAATTGAACAATTTAAAGAGGCTGCTAAAGCCGGTGTCGAAGCATTCAAAAGTGAGTTCAAACAACAATAATTGAACAATATAATAGGTTTTTCTATGGAACTTAGTGACATACTAAAAATCGTTGCTATTTTTGTTCTTCTTGTTCTTGGTGTATTTCTGATTTATGTTATTTTCTACTTGAATTCTATTAACAAACTAATTAAGTCCACTTTGCTCGAAATACAGAACTTTTCTAAGTCAATCGAAGCAACATTAAAAGATGTTTCGAACGATATTGATGAAGTAAAAGTACGATTGGAAGGAACTTTGTCAAACCTTGATGAAACTTCCGGACAGATTAAAAAGTCCTTCCAAAATTTAGACGAAAAAGTAAATGCTATCGAGGGTATTTACCGTCCATTTTCTGAATTGTCGAACTATGTTTATCACAAAGTTGCACCTCCATTGCAAACTACTTCTCGTTTAATTAGTGGACTTTCGAAAGCAATCGAGGTTTTTATTGGTGTTTTGTCATCTAAAAAGGGTATTTAACTATGAATAATAAAGCACAAGAATATTTAAAGAATTACAAAACAATTGCAGTGTACGGATTTTCCAAAAATCCAGACAAAGTAGCCCATTCCATACCAGTTTTCCTTAAAAATCGTGGGTATAAAGTTTGTGGGATTAATCCACAAAAGTTCGAAGTCGAAGGTATTCCAGTTTATCAAAGTTTAATGGAAGTTCCCGATGAAATCGAAATTCTTAATGTTTTTCGCCCTTCCGAACATTGCCTCGATGTTGTCAAAGAGGCTGTAGAAAGGAAAAATTTGCGAGGCGACATTAAAGTAGTTTGGCTTCAAGAAGGTATAATTAACAACGAAGCAAAGGAACTTGCTGAAAAAAATGGGATAGAATTTGTTCAAGATACGTGTATTTATAAAATTTATAATTCATTACAATAAATGGAGAAACCAATGTCGAAAATAAAAGTTGAAAAATTAACGGAACAAGATATTCAGCGTTTAGGAATAAAAAATTGGCCAATTTGGGAAAAGGAAATTTCCACTTTCGACTGGTTTTACGACGAAACAGAACAATGCTTTTTTCTCGAAGGCAAAGTAATTGTCCAAACGGATGAAGGTGAAGTTGAAATAGGCAAAGGCGATTTTGTTACTTTTCCTTCGGGTTTAAGTTGCGTTTGGAAAATCCTCGAGCCAGTTCGCAAACACTATAGGTTTATCTAATAAGAAACCTTGGACAAATTTATTTCTATTCCGAAATTTCTTTTGCTTTTTGCTATTTCCTTTTTCGTTAGTAGAACATTATTTTCCCAGAGCGATACAACATCTTCTAATTTTGGGACAGCAGATACTATTGTTTCAATGCGTCCAATTCTTTATTTGGGGTCAGCCCCAAATTTTATTGTTAGTGGGATACAAGAAAGAACAAATTTTTTCAAAGGCGATTTTGTATCTGCCCACGAAATTATCGAAAAGAATTCACTTATTAGGTTCTTTTCTTTTGGGGCACTTGGTAATTCCCCTTTACTTTTCGATTACGGTGCAATTGGTAATATTTCAATCTACGAAAATTTGAATTCGCAGTATATTCTCCCAACTTACAAGTCCTCTTTTGAGTTGTTCCCTTTGCTTTTGTATAATTCAATAGAAATTATTACTGGAAGTACAGCAGAAATACTTTGTAAACATTCCAACGGTTTGCTCTTGAATTTCGTTACGCGAAAGTTTAACACTCGGGGTCCTTATACCCAAATTTGGATTGGTCAGGCCGGATATGAGTATCTTGGTTCGAGTGGTGTCTTTGCGCAAAACTTTGCACCGAACATTAATTTTTTCTTTCTTTATCAACGCTACTGGTCCGCTGGGAGATACAATAATTCTAAATCCGAAAGATGGAGTATTGTCGCTGGACTACGATGGTTCCGCTCTCAATTTGTTAATTTTTATATACAAAATAAATTTACTCTTTTGGATAATGGTTTATATGGTGGTTTAAATAAAGAAAAATCAACAGTACTTTTCGACAATAACTTTTCTATTGTGAATTTCGAGAACCTTGCTCAAAAATCCAAACAAAACGATTTTTCAATAAATTATTTTCTTTTGTTAAAATCCGACAGCTCATTCTTCCTTGATGGTGGTGCTTTGTTTTCGATTTCGAAAAATTACTTCGACTTCGACCCTTACTTTTCTGAATTTCATAATATTGAAAAAAACTCGAACTATTATTCTTCGGCTTTTATTTTTAGCTCAAAAATCACTTTTAAAACACATAATTACGAAGCATATCTTGGTGCTGAATTGGAAAAACGTAACCAAGATAAATGGTTATTGAATAATGAAAACAAAAACTTTGAACCGTCTGCTTATATGATTTGGAAGCTCCGCTTCTCAAATAATTTCAAATTTCAGTTAGGTGGAAGATTGAGTAGTACCCTTGGCGAGTTAACATATTCTTTAGGTTCAAAGATGGAACTCCTTTTTGATACTTCAACGAAGACTTATGTCGATGTATCCGTTAGTAAAAAAGACAAATCTGAATTGTTTAGGAATTCCTTTCTTGGTATTTTAGGATTTACAGCGCAACAAAGAAATTTCAATATTTCTGGCGAAGCATTTGCCCGACATTTTGTAGATTACGACACCTATATACTACAGTACGATACTCTTGCAAATATTGTTGGATGTGCTAAAAATGGTACTCAGAACCTTGATTTTATTGGAGCAAATATGAAATTTTCCATACCCATTTGGAATAGTCTTTCATTTTTGAGCAAAATAAATTGGTACTATTTTTTTTCAAATGGCTCGAGAAAAGAATGGTTACCTATGGTTATTATGAACACTGGGTTTACATATAGATTTTCTCGGGGAGCAAGTTATCTTGACCTTGGTTTAGAATTTGAACTTTACTCTCCATTTTCTGGCTTGTATTTCCATCCACTTTATCAAATTCCTGTTGAATACAATAGTAGAAGGAACTGGCAAAATAATGGGTTAAATATTTTCGCAAGCGCAAAGCTTGGTAATGCTTTTGTCAATGTATCTTTTCGTAATATCCTTTCAGTTAATTATTATCTTTTGCCTATATTCCCAGAATATGATAGAAATGTCCGGATTACTATTGTTTGGTCTTTTAACGATTAGAATTTTTAGAATAGCCATTTGGAAGCCAAATTTGCTTTTGTGTACTACTGTTTGATAAAAAAGATTAGTCCAATTCAATAAATATTGATAAATAATTGAATATAGCTTGGTTTGAATGTCCACATTGAATTTTCCTTTCTTTTCCCTTTGTACTGCCATATTTTTTATTATTTTAAAAAATTTTTTTAAGCTTTATTGAACAGCATTTCTTAACTGTGTTTTGTTTACTTATTGGTGTGAAGTTGATTTATCTTTTAGTTTTTCTCCTTGCTTTAATATTAAGCAAATTGATGGTAAAGCACTTTTCTTCTGGTGTTTGCGTTCAATTGATTTCTATGGTGTTGGCGGTTGGCTTCGGAGTTGACTGTATCTGGCGATTAGTGTGATTTGGATTGTGATAGAATAAAAAGAACAAATTGGCAAGAGCCTACAAAAATTTCCTACTTTAGTTGCTTGCTGGAAAATAATGGTGGTACAATACTGTGCGGGTAACTCGGAAGTTCGTGATTGTAGAATAAAAGTGACGCAACTATTCCCTTTTGCAACCTATCTACAAGTGTATAACACACCCGAAAATTCGAGCTTGAAATGGATTCCTTGCTTTTGCTTGTGAGGGATAGAGCTGCTGCGGTACTTTGGAGATAGGAAAAGCGTTCTTGCTTTTTGTTTGCTTAAGGAGTTCGTGGTTTGGTTTGATTATTTTAGTTTAAAGGGAAGGTTGAGAGATTTTTTGTTTCGAATGTTGAGAAAAATAAAAAACCCCTTGGAGAAACCAAGGGGTTTATCGATGTATGAAAATTCTCGTGGGTTTACTTTTTAATTATTTTTTCGCTTACTGATTTTCCTTGCAAGAAGAGTAGCAAATAGTCGCGTCCACCAGCCTTAGAATCTGTACCACTCATATTAAATCCACCAAAGGGATGAACATCGACCATAGCACCAGTACATTTTCTATTGAAATACAAATTTCCTACGTGGAATTCGTCGCGTGCTCTATTGAGTTTTTCACGGTTCAATGAGTAAACAGAACCAGTTAATCCATAAATCGTGTTGTTTGCAATTTTTAGGGCATCATCGAAATCTTCGGCTTTGATAACTGCCAAAACCGGACCGAATATTTCTTCTTGTGCAATCCTTGCATATGGGTCTACGTCGATAATTACAGTTGGTTCAATATAGTAGCCGTCTAAGCCAGCAACTTTGTTCCCACCATGAATGAGTTTGCCCTCTTTTTTTCCAATTTCAATGTAGGAAAGTATACTTTGTTCAGCAGAGGCATTGATAACTGGACCCATTGGATAATTTTCTTTGGGGTCACCTATTTGCAATTTTTCAACTTCTGCTTTAAGTTTCTCAACAAATACATCATAGACTTTTTTGTCGACAATTGCTCGGGAGCAAGCCGAACATTTTTGCCCTTGGAAACCAAATGCAGAAACAACTACTCCTTTTACTGCCTCATCAAGGTCTGCTTCGGAGTCGACGATGATGGAATCCTTTCCTCCCATTTCGGCGATAACTCGTTTAATCCAAATTTGACCGGGAGAAGTTTTAGCGGCAAGTTCGTTAATATGTAGACCAACTTCCATCGAGCCAGTAAAAGCAATGAAGCGGGTTTTGGGGTGTGCAACAAGGTAATCGCCAGCTTCAGCACCACTTGCAACAAGGAAGTTCAACACACCATCGGGCAAACCAACTTTCTTAAAGGTTTCGTACAAGATCCAGCCCATCATTGGAGAATCGGACGAAGGTTTGAGTACAACAGTATTGCCGGTCACTATAGCAGCAGAAGTCATTCCCGTAAGAATTGCAAGAGGGAAATTCCAAGGTGGAATAATTAATCCAACGCCCAAGGGTATGTAGAAATACTCGTTTTTCTCGCCTTTTATCTTTGTCAAAGGTTGTTTCTGCGCATAACGTATAGCTTCTCTTCCATAAAATTCAAGGAAGTCGATTGCTTCGCAAGTGTCGGCATCGGCTTCAAGATAGTTTTTTCCAACTTCCGAGATCATCCAAGCATTTATTTCATAGCGACGGCGACGAAGTTCCGCAGCCGCTTTAAAAAGATAATTTGCACGTTCGCGTGCTGGTACTCTCTTCCAAAATTCAAAAGCGTTCAATGCTGCTTGAATAGCTTTTTCGGCATCATCCTTACCAGATTTTTGGAAAATTCCAATAACTTCGTTAGGATGGGCAGGATTAATCGACTTTGTTTTCTTTTCTGAATAGACCTCTTGACCATTAATGATGTTAGGATATTCTTTTCCAAATTGAGAACGGACTTTTTCAATTGCTTGTTTTTGCCTTCGCAAAACCTTGGGGTCAGTGAAATCCAAGTATGTTTGATTTGCAAAAGGTTTCATTTCATCCTCATTTATGTTTAACAAAAAAGCAAATTTAAGAAAATAATATTTCTTTATTGTTAAATAATATTTTTCTAGATTTATTTGTTGCAAAGAATTGTTGTTAAAGCATAATTCGATAATAGTAAAAGATAAGTGGCTTTTAGGTAATTTTGTATTTTTTTTGGAAAAATTATGCTGGACTTAAAGTTTATTCGCGAAAATCCCGAACTTGTTCGAAAAAATATCGAACTCAAAGGAGAAATGGCAAATATCGATTTTCTTCTTGAACTTGATGAAAAAAGGAGAAAAATTATTGCAGAAGTTGAGCAATTGAAACACCAAAGAAATGTTGTTTCGAACGAGATTGCACGCTTGAAGAAAGAAAAGATGGACGCTACCGACAAGATAGAAGAAATGCGAATAGTTTCCGATAGAATTAAGCAAATGGACGATGAACTACGCGAAGTCGAATCTCTAATCAAGAAACAATTGTTGACTATACCAAATATGCTCCACGAAAGCGTTCCTTCGGGCAAAGATTCGAACGACAATGTTGTGGTCCGAACTTGGGGTACTCCTTTGGAAACGGAAGTACCAAATCATTTAGAAATATCGAAGGCTTTGGATATACTTGATTTTGAACGTGGAGCAAAGGTTACTGGTTCTGGCTTTGCATATTATGTTGGAAAAGGTGCGGCTTTGGAACGTGCTCTGATTACATTTATGCTCGAAAAACACATTTACGAACATAATTATTTTGAACTGCTACCTCCTTTAGTAGTCAATGAAAATTCTATGATTGGCACTGGTCAAATCCCAAAACTTGCCGAAGATATGTATTATATCGAAAAAGACGAACTTTATTTGATACCAACTGCTGAAGTTCCCCTTACAAATTATTATGCCAACGAAACATTAAGCATCGAGGATTTACCGAAGAAATTTGTTGCTTTCACACCTTGCTTCCGGCGCGAGGCTGGAAGTTATGGCAAAGAGACCCGAGGCTTCCTCCGTGTGCATCAATTCAACAAAGTAGAGTTGGTGAAGTTTACAACACCAGAAAGTTCTTACGAAGAGTTAGAACTATTAACTAAGGACGCTGAGTCGATTTTACAAGATTTGAATATACCATATCGCGTGGTTCTACTTTGTAGTGGGGACACAAGTTTTTCAAGTGCAAAGACATACGACTTGGAGGTTTGGTCTCCAGCAGAGAAAAAATGGCTCGAAGTTTCCAGTTGTAGTAATTTCGAGGACTTCCAAGCAAGGCGGGCAAACATTCGATTCAAGCGTAGCCCCAGCGACAAGCCGGAATTTGTCCACACTCTTAATGGGAGTGGTTTGGCAACTTCCCGACTAATTGTTGCTTTACTTGAAAATTATTATAACCCCAAGGATGGAAGTGTAACAATCCCCGAAGTGCTTCGTCAATATACTAAGTTCGATAGGATAACCAAGTAATGGATGATTACCGAAGGTATCTACAACCAAGTGTTGTAGCCCAATTAAAAAATATAGAATTGAAAGCCCGATTAGTAGTCGAAGGGTTCATAACCGGGTTGCACCGTTCGCCATATCACGGGTTTAGCGTTGAGTTTGCAGAACACCGTCAATATAATCCGGGAGATGAAATAAAGCACATCGATTGGAAAGTTTACGCTCGAACGGATAAATATTTCGTCAAGCAATTCGAAGAAGAGACAAATTTACGATGTATTATTGCTATTGATAAAAGTGGGTCGATGCGTTATGCCTCGAAAAATAACATTAGTAAGTTCGAATATTCTGCCTATCTTGCTGCTTCTTTGGGTTATCTTTTGATGAAACAAAGGGATGCAGTTGGATTGGCTCTTTACGACGAGACATTGCAAACATACTTACCTCCACGGTCTAAAACATCGTATATTGCAGAAATATTGAAAATCATCGACCAAACGTATCCTTCGGAAAAAACTGGAACAGCGAAAGCATTGAACCAACTAGCTGAAAAGATTAACCGGCGTGGACTTGTAATAATTTTCAGCGATTTTTTCGACGATTTAGAGTCCGTTTTAAATGCTTTAAAACATTTTCGACATAAGAAACACGAAGTGATTGCATTCCAAGTTCTCGACCCCCAAGAAATAAATTTTAAATTTTCTGGCTCAGTTTTATTTAAAGATATTGAAACCAACGAAACAATACAGACGCAACCAACGCAGTTGCAAAAGTATTACCGTGAGAAGGTTGAGGACTTTATTAATTCATTAAGAAAAGAATGTTTTGAAAGAAATATAGATTACAATGTCCTTCGAACTGATGAACCTTTCGATAAAGCATTACGGCAGTATTTAACCAAGCGAGCGAAATTGTAATTTCCGCCGAGGACATATGAGACAATACATCGAAATTAAAAAGGCCTGTACGAACAACTTAAAATGTATCGACCTTAAGATACCCCACAATAAATTAGTTGTCATCACGGGAGTAAGTGGTTCGGGAAAATCTTCTTTAGCATTCGATACAATTTACGCCGAAGGACAACGCCGTTTTGTAGAGTCTATGTCTGCATATACTCGACAATTTCTTGAAAGAATGCCACGCCCCGATGTTGAAAGTATAAGTGGAATTCGTCCGGCTATTGCTATTCAACAGCGAACCCAAGCCAAAAATCCACGGTCGACTGTTGGAACACTTACGGAAATATACGACTATCTTCGTCTTGTTTTTGGTAGAATTGGTAAGACCATTTGCAAAAAATGTCATCAAGAAGTAAATAAAGAAAACCCACACAGCGTTTTCGATTACTTGCGAAAGAATGTCGATGAAGGGACAAAACTACTTATTACATTTCCACCAAGTGATAATTTTAAAAAAATAAACGAGTTCAAAAAAAGAATCACCGAGCAAGGTTTCACAAGAGTTTATAATCTTGCTGAGGGAGAAATTCAAATCTTAGACGAAATAAATATTTCCGATGTGTTAACATTCAAGAACTTTGTGATTGTAGCCGACAGAGTTGTTTTTCGAACTGATGAGGAAACAAAATCGAGAATTATCGATTCGCTTGAAATTGCATTTAGTTTTGGCGATGGTCGAGTATGGATAGTTTTTCCCGAGGCAAAAAAAATAAAGAAGTTTAGTAACAATTATGAATGTGCCGATTGTGAAATAATTTATAAGGAACCCGAACCAAGACTCTTTTCGTTCAACAATCCATATGGTGCTTGTCCAGTTTGTCAAGGTTTTGGGCGAACAATGGATATAGACGAAGACCTTGTTATACCCGACAAATCCAAAAGTCTTCGTCAAGGTGCTCTACATCCATTCCGAACCAATTCTTTTACAAACATAATGAACGAGATACTCGAGGCAGCAATTAAAAGCGGAATTTCAATAGACAAGCCAATAAAAGATTTTACACCACAAGAGTACGATTTTCTTTGGAACGGGAATGAACATTTTTGGGGTTTGAACGAATATTTTCGTTATCTTCAAGAAAAAAATTATAAAGTACAAAATAGGATAATGCTTGCTCGCTATCGTGGTTTTACAACTTGTAGGGCTTGTGGTGGTTCCAGAATTCGGACTTCTGCACGCCAAGTTTATGTTGCCAACAAGAATATTCCAGAACTAGTCAAATACCCTCTCGATAAACTTTACGAATTTTTCGAAAACATCAAGTTAACCAAGTACGAAGAAAAGGTAGTTGGGCAAGTAATCGAGCATATTAAATGGCGACTTAATCTTTTAATCGATATTGGCTTACACTATTTAACTCTCGACAGACTTGCCCATACACTTTCTGGGGGCGAAATGCAAAGGATTTCGCTGGCAAATGCACTTGGTTCATCACTTGTCGAAACACTTTTCGTGCTCGACGAACCAAGTATAGGATTGCATCCACGCGATACCAATAGGCTATTGAATGTACTGAACAGATTACGGGACGCTGGGAACACAATAATTGTAGTAGAACACGACCCCGACATTATTCGACAAGCGGATATGATTATCGACCTTGGTCCCGGGGCGGGCGAAAAAGGGGGGAACCTTGTATTTCAAGGAACATACGAAGAAATATTAAATGCCAAGAATTCTATTACCGGCCAATATCTTTCGGGAAGGAAAAAGGTTCGAATAGATAAAAAAACTCGCGACGAAGGATTAGGAACAATTAGAATTTATAAAGCCCGACAACATAATTTGAAAATTGATTACTTAGAAATACCACTCGGTTTGATGACTGTTGTAACCGGAGTTTCTGGTTCCGGGAAAAGCACCTTGCTTTACGATGTAATTTACAAAGGTCTTTACAACATAATGATAAAAAACGAAGCAACAACGTCAGCTTTCGAAAAGATAGATGTCGATGGCTACTTTAGCCGAGTTGAACTTGTCGACCAAAATCCAATTGGAAAATCAAGCCGCTCTACCTTGGCTACTTTTTCAAAAGTTTTCGACCTTATTAGGGAACTTTACTCCGAAACTCCATTGGCGAAGCAATTAGGACTTAAGCCCGGATATTTTTCCTTCAATGTACCCGGGGGCCGTTGCGAAGTTTGCCAAGGTGAAGGCTATGTTACAATCGATATGCAATTCCTACCCGATGTTCAGCTTGTTTGCGAAGCTTGTAAAGGTACTCGTTATAAGAAAGAAGTTCGCAACATTTTATACAAAGGTAAATCAATTGTCGATGTTCTTAATATGACTGTCGACGAAGCAATTGATTTCTTTTACGACGAACCAAAAATTGTACAGAAATTACAAATATACCAAGATATTGGTCTGGGTTATATCAGATTGGGGCAACCATCGACAACTCTTTCTGGTGGGGAATCCCAAAGAATTAAACTTGCATCATATCTGGACCAACCCGATACAGAAAATGTAGTTTTACTTTTCGACGAACCAACAACGGGGCTGCATTTAGATGATATTTCAAAATTGCTTGTTTGTTTCGATAAACTTGTCGATAATGGTAATACTGTAATAATAATTGAACATAATCTACATATTATTTCGGCAGCTGATTTTGTGGTCGACCTTGGGCCAGAAGGTGGAGACGAAGGCGGTAAAGTAGTTTGCACTGGTTCACCGAAGAAAATTGCCCAATGCAAAAATTCCCACACTGGAAAAGCTTTGAAAGAATTTTACAAAATGTCGAATAAAAAGATAGAAACAACCAAGGTTAAAAACTAACCACCTTTTTGACCGCAGTAATTACATCGTTCGTGTTTGGGAGAATTGCATTTTCATATTCTTTTGCAAATCCGACTGGAACATCTTTGGCTCCAACACGCACAATCGGTGCGTCCAAGTAGTTGAATACATTCTCTGAAATTCTTGCAGCTATTTCACCACCAAAACCGCCAGTAATTTTGTCTTCGTGGGCAATTACCACACGATTAGTCTTTTTGATTGAAGCGTAAACAAGTTCCTCATCCCAAGGTATAAGAGAGCGAAGGTCAATAACCTCGACAGAAATTCCTTCGCGTTCAAGTTCCTTTGCAGCAAACAAGGATAAATGAACTGCAGTTCCATAAGCAACGACTGTAACATCCTTCCCTTCTCTACGAATTTTTGCTTTACCGAATGGTACAATAAACTCTGGATGGGGTTTGGGAGCGTATGCATTTTTAAAGTTGTACAAGAACTTTGGTTCCAAATACATTGTTACCCCACGCGAACGAATTGCATTTCTCATCAAGCCAACTGCATCGTCGGCAAAAGCTGGGGTAACAATCCTTATACCCGGTAAAGTTACCAATGCGCCTTCAATGTTTTGTGAGTGATATAGTCCACCTTGGATATAGCCACCACTTGCAAGCCTAATTACTATATTTGGGGTAAATTGTCCTTTGGTTCTCCAATAATCGTGGGAGCATTCAACAAGTTGCTCCATTGCGGGCCAAAAGTAGTCGGCAAATTCAGCACCTTCGATAACTACTCGAATATCGTCGCGATAACGACAAAAACCATTTGCGGTGCCGACAATGTTATCTTCGGCGATTGGAGCGTTGAAAACTCGTTCTTTGCCAAACATCTGTGGCATCCCTTTGACCACATTAAATACTCCACCTTTGCCTATGTCTTGCCCCCAAAGAAATGTATTGGGATTTCTTTGAAATTCCTCTATCAAAGTTTGGTTTATAGCTTCACGTAGTGAAATTAGTGGAGCATCTGGTTCCGGTGGGTAATCTTCTGTCCTTGCATCTTTTTCAACATAAGGTTCGGGAATGATAAACTTATTCCATTGGCTGCCATCGGCATTAGGGGTTTTTTCTGCTTGGTCGGCAGCATCGAAAATAATTTGTTGATTTTCTTGTTCAATTGCTTGAAGTTCTTCTTCGGTTGCAATACCTCGTTGCAAAATATAAAATCTAAATTGCAACAATGGGTCTCTACGAGCTACTGTTTCCAATTCTTCGGGCGTTCGATAAAGCTCGTGATTATCAGAGTTGGAATGCGAGCCAATTCTGTCGCATTCTGCGTGTACCATTGCTGGTCCATTCCCGCTTTTGACCCAATCAATTGCTTGCATTAAAGCACGATATGAGTCGAATGGGTCCCTACCATCGCAATTAATAATTTTCAAATTCTTAAAACCAGAGAAATTTTCGGCAACATTCAAATTACCCATTACTTCGTGCAAGGGAACAGAAATTCCATATTTATTGTTTTGAATAACAAAAACTACTGGCAAATTTTCGGTAGAGGCACAGTTAACTGCTTCGAAATAATAACCTTCTGCAGTTGCAGATTCCCCAGTAGAGCAAAAAACAATTTCATCGCCGCCATATCTTTTTATTGCTCGCCCCAGACCCGCGGCGTGTTGGGCGTGGTTTCCAGTGCACGACGAAACATTTTGAATTCTTATCGATGGCTTAGCGAAATGATTGCTCATATGGCGGCCACCGCCAGCAACGTCGTACTCCTTGCTTAATCCATTAAGAATAATTTCGTATGGAGTTATTCCAGCAGAAAGGCAAGTTAGCATATCGCGATAATATGGGAAAAGGAAATCCTTCCCCGCACGAAAGACTTGACCCAATGCCAATTGAATTCCATCGTGCCCACCAAATGGAGCGTGATAGGACCAGCCTTTTGCCATTTTCAAGTACAAAGCGGCTTTTTCGTCGAGGCGACGCCCCAATTGGTTCAATTTATACCATTTTAAAATAGTTTCACGGTCGAAACCTGTGAAATCGAATTTGCTAAATAGTTCAACTTTGCGCTCTTTCCCTAGATACAAAATTGTCGATACACCATTTGAACCATCTTTTTGGTGGTTTTTGGCTTTATTTTTTACTTTTGCTACATTATCTTTCATATCTCAATAATATTTTGTTCAACTAATAATTAAGTTTAATTGACGAAAAAAACTAAATTTGTTTTTTTAAAATAGAAATTTGCAATATAAATAATTATTGCTATGATACAAAGAAGAATTGTTGTTGGGGATGTACACGGTTGTTTCTTTACCTTGAAAAAACTATTATTAGAGGTTGTACAAATTGGTGAAAGTGATAAAATCTATTTTTTGGGAGATTTAATCGACCGTGGACCACGCGTCAAACAAACTTTGGATTTCGTTATTGATTTATGGGAAAAAGGGAAGGCTGTTGCTATTCGAGGGAACCACGAGGATATGTTGCTTCAATCAATTTCGGACCCTATTGCACTTGTAAACTGGGAATACAATGGTTGCCAAACCACTCTTTATGGATTCAATGTTAAACATCCCAAAGATATTCCAGTAAATTATATTCACTTTTTCGAATCTATGCCATTTTATGTTGAACTCGAAAAATATGTTCTTGTCCACGGTGATTTAGATTTTAACTCGCCAGACCCTTTCGAAAATAAATATTATATGGTTTGGGGACGAAGCAGAAAAGTTGTACCAGAAAAAATTGGTATGAGGAAACTAATAGTCGGACACACGCCTACACCTTTGGACGAAATAATGAGCTCGATTAACGGTTGGAAAATTTACCTCGATGGTGGTTGTGTCTATGCATATAACCCCTTCAAGTCTAATCTTGGATATCTTTGTGCATTCGACATCGACAGCGAAACTCTGTTTTATGTTTTTAACCAAGATTACAATCAATAACTTTTCAAAAACTTTGAATTGACTATTTAGTAAAGAATTTTAAATACAAAAAATGACCAAAATTAATAAAGTTTTCGAAATAACCCGTAAACCATTGAAACAGCGAAACCCCTTTCCCAACAGATTTGGAATAGTCGTCGAAGTCGAAAATTCCGCCAGTACGAATTATGTGAAACTCTCTGGTTAGGCTCTTTTGTTTAATATGTTCCATTGCAATTTGTGTTAATATAAAAGATTTTTCCTTTAACGGTGAACCACTTATCCCGCCTCCAAATGTATTAATAAAGTACTCGAAGGATTTTCTGTCGCTTGGATGAATAGCTTGTTCCAAACCTTTGTAGTCGGTGGAAGTATTACCAAAATTCAAACCATCGAATTGTAAATCAAGAAGAACATCGATTAAGTTGGGAACATTTTTCGGGTCGAAATCATTGGAAAGTTTCAGAATTACTGGTAGATTTCTTTTCCTGTTTTTTAAAAATTTCTCGGAAATGAATTCAATTCTTTTTAGAAAATTCTCGTCTAAGTTATTGTAGTTTCTTCCATTGTGTTCAATGTTCGGGCAACTTTCGTTTAGTTCAACAAAATCGAAATTTGAATTTTCAGCATCTCTTAGCACTTCGCAAAGAGTTTGTAAATCCCCTTGCATATTACCGTCGGCTGCCAAACTCAAAACCAAAGGAACATCTTTCTGTTTTTCAATTTGTTTTAACGAATTCCGGACTTGTAAATATCCTGGATTAGGCAAACCCATCCAATTCGAACTCGATTTGCTGTGTGGGTATGGTAAGAAAGGATGTTTAATTCCTTTACGGTAATTACCGAACTTGGGATTTGGAGTTACGGTTCCAGCAAGAAAAGCTCCGGCAGATTGAAGACAAGCAAGTATGTAGCCTTCGCCCTCTTTAAACATTCCAGCAGCATTAAATATAGGACTACGAAATTGAATATCCCAAATACTCCTTCTAAGTTCCGAAGGTAGATGGACTTGCTTTGGTCTTTCTTTTACTAATGATTTAAGAAAAAGCTTCCTTACGTGGGAATAAAACAAACAAGAGAAATAAGGACATCGAGCGACGAAAAACTTCCTAAATGGATTATCAACTTTTGCTAAAGTTTGAAGAAAGGACATTTCAATCGACCTTGTACATATAATTAGGAAGTTTGACTATAATAATTGTGTAGCCACCTTCGTGGTCGCTCCATTGGTCTCCAATTGTTCCTATTATCTTGTAACCTTTTTCTGTCAACTCCTTCCTCTTTTTAGATTTATATTCTCTTGCTGTAAGTTGAGCTTCGTCTTTAGTTCTGCAAATTAATGTATCGAAACCAACATAACCTACTTTCTCTAAGTTCTTGAATGTAGCATTATATTGTTCCATACCTCTGCCAGTAATAAAGATAATTTTAATTCCCAATGAACGCAAGGTATCGTAAAAATTCTTTACTTGGCGAATTGCTGGTGCGCGTCCTTCCATCACCCATTTGTTCCACTCCTCTCGAATGTAGCCGAAGTCATATTTCAATTCGTATTCCATATTCGAGAGTGCAGTTTCGTCAATGTCGAAAACAAAAGCAGCGTTTTTGGGAAGCGGAAGAAGACGAACCTGTCGGATTGCATCAGTAATAATTGAGTCAAGTTCCTCTTGGTATCTTCCTGATTTGTAATATTCAAGAACGGCTCTTTTTGCTTCGGACAAATTAACAAGAAGCGGGGGTTGGCAAAATATGTTTTTAGGTAATACAAAGAATAAGAAAATGATTAGATAAATTCTTGGGTTTACATTCATTTTTCCATCTTTGAAACTTCAACAATTTCAAAGTTAAGTATTTTCAAAGTTTCAACATCGAGTTTCAAAATCAATCCTTGCCGACCTCCATTAATGAATATTTCGCTTAAATCGAATATTGATTTTTCAATGTAAACCTTCATCATTCTCTTTGTTCCAAACGGAGAAGTTCCTCCAAATAGATAACCAGTCCAATTCTGTGCTATTCTTTGTTCACAAGGAAAAACAGACTTAACACCGATTTGGCGGGCAAGTCCTTTTTCGTTTACTTCCAAGTCCCCGTGCATTAATACAAGAAATGGTTCGGTTTGTGGAGAACAAAACACAAGGGTTTTAATTACGCTATGCAAAGGGACACCCAGTTCCTCTGAAGTTTGTTTCGCACCACCTTTAGGTTTGTATTTGTAAGTGAATATTTCGAATTTAATTCCTTTGTCTGCGAGAAATTTAATTGCTGGTGTCATATTTGATAAAAACAACTAAATCTAAATAATAAAAATGAACAAGGGGTCTTTGCCCCTTGTCCAATAAATCTTTAAATATCATAAAAAAGCATTACATAATTGCTGCTGGGGGAGCTGGTTCATCTGGTGACCCTGCATTTCTTTTAGGCACGTAAATCAAAACGATCGCAACGACTATAAATACTAAAAGGCTTAACCAAAAAGTTGGATGTTCAAATACAATCAAGGATTTCAGAAAATCATAATTTATTACTGCGATGAAAGCAAAAAGAAGTCCAGTAAGAGCTTCGCCAGCAATCAAACCAGAAGCCAACAACACTCCTGTATTGTCCACCCTTGATTTCTGTGCTTCATTGAAGTTGCTTTTTTCAACAACTTTATCAAGGATACCCCTTATCAAACCGCCAATAAAAATTGCAAAAGAGGTTTCGAGTGGGAGGTACATACCAACACAAACAAGCATCGGAGAACGAACCTTTAGCAAAATAAAACCAAAAGCCATTAACATACCTACAATAATAAGTGGCCAAGCCATTTCGCCACCCACAATTCCTTTTGCAAGTATTGCCATTAAAGAAGCTTGAGGGGCTGGATATGCTTTACCTCCGAGCCCGGTCCCACCAGAGATAATATCACTTTGGTGCAAATAATACAAAGGGAGGAACATTACAAATGCTGATAGCAGGACACCAAAAATATCGCCTAACTGCATTTTCCAAGGTGTTCCGCCAAGGATATGCCCAACTTTCAAATCTTGTAGCATTTCGCCAGCAACTGCTGCGGCAACACAAATCACAGCAGCAACTCCAAGCACAGCAGCAACTCCTGGTTGGCCCTTGACCCCAAGGATAACCATTAGCAAGGCAGCTACAATAAGAGTGGAAATTGTCAAACCGCTTATCGGATTATTACTCGAACCTATAAGGCCAACAAGGTATCCAGAAACGGCTGCAAAGAAAAAGCCAGCAACTATCATAACGATTGTAGCAACAATTGCTGCAACAATGTCGTTGGAAAAATAGTAATAAATGAAAAATGTAGCAATAGATGCAATTAACAATCCAAAGAAGACCCACTTAAATGGTAAATCTCTTTCGGTTCTATCCTCTGCTGAACTTGTTCCGCTTGCTGCTTTTCTAACATCGCTTATTGCCCGTCCAAGCCCAGCAATAAGGCTTTTCCTCATTCTATAAAGCGTGTAACCAGCACTCATCAACATACCACCAATTGCAACTGGGCGGACGAATTTCCTCCATACTTCGAAAGCAATGGAAATCCATTGGTCATCACCAGTAATTGGAGTGCCAAGCGCTTCCATCGACTTTACAATTTCGGGTCCAAGGAAATATAAGAGCAAGGGGACAAACAAACCCCAAGCAAGCAAACCACCAGTAAAATTCAATGCTGCAAGGCTTGGACCGATAATAAATCCAACACCCATATATGCTGGGCTGACCCCGGGGGTGGTTAGCAAAGCACCACCTCCAGCTTCGACCCCGCTCGTTTTCCAAAAAGCTAATTTTTGACTGTTGAAATAAATAAATTTTTCCCAAGAAGAAGCGAAAAATTGAATTTGTTTTAATAGTTGAATAAGACCCCCGAGTCCCATAGCCCAGAATAAGAATTTAGCACCACTACCACCTCGTTGCCCAGCTTTGTGTATTTCGGCGGCAGCAACGGATTCGGGAAATGGCAATTCTCGGTCTTCGACCATAACTCGGCGTAAAATCGCAACAAAAAGAATCCCAATAATTCCACCAATAAGCATAATAAAACTTGCTTCGAAGTAGTGGGTCAGGGATGAGAAATCTTCCCAAATCCCAGCAATAAGAAAAGCTGGAATCGTAAAAATAGCACCAGCAGCCACACTTTCGCCTATCGAACCAACAGTTCGAGCAAAGTTCTCTTCGAGAATAGTACCGTTTCTAAACAAACGGAGGAAAGCCATACCGATAACAGCGGCAGGATATGTTGCTGCAATTGTCATACCAGCCTTAAGTCCTAAATAAGCATTCGCCGCACCAAGAACCACTGCCATAATCAAGCCTAAAACCAATGCTCGAGGTGTGAACTCGCTCATTGCCATATTTGCTGGAACAAAAGGAACGAATGGTTTGTTTTGGTCCATAACTCCTCGTTGATTTTTTGAAATAACTATTTGTCTTTTAAAAGCATATAATAATTTGCAATTGCTTTAATGCCACCAAAAAAGTTTTCGAGAGAGAAATTTTCATTTGGGGAGTGAATATTGTCCGTAGGTAGTCCAAAGCCAATCAGAACTGGCGAAGCCCCCAATACCCTTTGGAAAGTTTCGCAAATTGGGATGGAACCACCTTCGCGAATAAAAACTGGTTCGACACCGAAGGAGTTGCGTAATGCTTCTTTGGCTTTTCGCATCCAAACAGTATCGATTGGGGTAATAACTGGATTGCCCCCGTGCATAGGAAAGACTTCGATTGAAACAGTTGGGGGGGCAATTTCTCTAATATATTCAACAAACAACTGCGTAATTTCTTGGGCTTTTTGATTTGGTACCAATCGCATAGAAATTTTTGCTGTTGCTTCCGATGGAATAATAGTTTTAGCTCCCTCCCCAGTATATCCGCCATAAATTCCATTCACTTCGAGAGTAGGACGTGCCCAAGTCCTTTCCAATACCGTAAACCCATTTTCTCCGTAAGTTTGTTTTATTCCTAAACTCTCGCGATATAATTTTTCGTTGAAAGGAAGACGAGCAAATTCCTCCTTTTCTTCAACTGTTAATTCAAGCACATTGTCGTAAAATCCCGGAACAGTAACCCTTCCATACCTATCTTTTAATCGCGAAATTAAGTTGGCAAGAACTTCTGCTGGATTATCGACCGCACCTCCATAGCTACCAGAATGAAGGTCTCGGTTCGGGCCTTTTACTTTAATTTCCACAAAGGCTATACCCCGAAGAGCATAACAAATCGAGGGTAAACCGAAATCGAACCATTCAGTATCGGAAATAACAACTGTGTCGCAAGACAAAAGCTCTCTATTTTTTTCTATAAAACTATCCAAATGGTTGCTACCTGCTTCTTCTTCCCCTTCGAAAAGAAATTTAATATTGATTGGAAATGTTTCGTTTGTTTTCAGAATACTCTCAAATGCTTTTAAATGAATAAATAGTTGCCCTTTGTCGTCCGATGCTCCACGAGCAAATATTTTATTGTTTCTTATAATTGGTTCGAATGGGTCGCTATTCCATAGCTCTAAAGGCTCGACTGGCTGAACATCGTAATGACCATAAACGAGAACAGTTGGTGCCGAAGGGTAACGGATAAAGTCTGCGTAAACGACTGGATGCCCTTCTGTTTCAAAAAGATAGGCATTTTCTCCACCAATACTTTTGATGTGTTGTACAAGCCATTCTCCACAATTCCGAACATCTTGCTTATGCTCGCTTCGACTACTTACACTGGGAAATTTTAAAAACTCAATCAGTTGACCAAGAAAAGTCTCTCGGTTCTTTTCAATAAAATTTGTTATTTCAATCATAATTCAATCTTAAATGTAAAATTTCTAAATTACTAAAAGAATTATTAAGAAAAAAGTAAAGGGGAATATCCCATCTACAAAAAGTATAAAAAATCAAGATTAGTAAGTAGATATGAAATAGTTTATATTTAACAAATTTTTAAATCGAGTTTAATAAAATGGCTACAAGTCCAAAAATTTTTCCACTTTTTGCTCCTT
>JAOAEE010000011.1 GCA_026416955.1 Ignavibacteria bacterium
ATCAATACATTCAATCTTATCTTCACCACCAAGGACAATTCCAACACCGTTAAATTCCGATTTTAGAAGAGATTTAAGTTCCAGCTCAGTGATTTTAATATTTTGGAACTTTTTCCATTGTCCAACGGGGCGTTTATCCACGGCTGGGACTAAGTTTAGATTTGTTTTTCGAAACAAATCTAAAACATCCGACGCATTCATAGACACCTCAGAATGGATTATCATCAATCTCTTCTATTTCTGCTGATTCTTCTGTTAATTCATTCAAGACAAAAGGTTTAAGAGTTAAGAGATGTTCATACCATTTACCGATAATTTCGTTTCGGGTTTTAAGTTTTAAGTTGTCTTCTAAATCCTTCAGTTTAAGTTCTTCGAAAGGATATTTCCACTTCAAGAAAGAATTTTTATGTTTAATGAAAATGTTATCATTTTCGTTTTTATCCTTCCTAGCAATAAAAAGAAGTTTAGGATTAGTAAAATCTTGCAAAGATAAAAGCATATTCATAACTTTTAAAGTGAGCCAAGAGTAGAAGCCTAATTGAATTTGGTATGTTTCGTCATTATCTACTAGATAAATATCGAATTTCTTTTGTTTTTTTCCTTTGAATTCGAATTCGTGGCTACCGAACCCCAAAAGGTAACCTTCAATACCTTCGAAAAGATTACCATCAACTTCAAACTTTCCAGTTTCTCTTTCCAGAGAAACATATGTTAAATTATTATATTCAACAAATGGGTGAAGCATAATTCCTCCTTAAATTTTTGTAAAACAAAATTTGTTTACCATAAAGTTTAGCAAGAGCTTTTTCCACATTTGCACCCATAGAATTTTTCCAATTAGGCAACAAGCAAATCGCATCACATTTTTGAAGGTAAGGAACGAGAGTTTTCATAGCAATATCCCAAGGGTAATCTGGTGGAACAATTTTAATTGGATTAATAGTTTCGTAACCAATAGATGTTAAGAAATTTTCGGCTTCATTAAATAATCTTTCAACTTCATCACGAGGTAAACCCGAAATTTTACCTGCAATATAAACTTTCATACTATACCTTTTTAAGTTGTTTTACAAAGAATTCTTTTGCAGCTCGACATCCTTCGAAATAAGCATCCCAAATAGAGATGGTGTCGAATTTTTGAGAAAAATCTGGGGTATACGGGGGTGACTTATATGGAAATTCAGCAAAATATAAGTGATGAGTAGTTAGCCACCCCCGTTTATAAGCAAGATTATATAATTCAACAACTTGCTTTACGATATCAAAAAGTTGAGGCACAAGAGTTTCCATTTTGTAATTCCCTTAATAAATCAGACTTGATTTGTTTTAATGTTTGCGAGTAATCCCAGTAGTGAATACGAGGTGTTTTAATGTATTTTCGTTCATAATAAGTCGATAACTTATCGAGAATTGTAAACAAATTGTTATCTTTTATATCTGGTGGTTTCGGTGGAACAATTTCGGTTTTTATCGCACATTTGCAACTCATAAAACCTCCAATTTTTCCCTAACCAAATCAGCATAAGTTAAAGTTTTTAGATTTCCATTAACCTCGCCGAGATTAAGAACCCCTTCGATTTTCTTAAATGTGAAATCCTTTTGTTTTTCGTCAATTTTGAAGATTTGCAAGTAATGTAAGATTTTATCCTTCTCGTTGCTTTCAGTTTGGTCTTTAATTGTATACTTTTGGTCGTCTGGATTAATCCATTCTTTTGGAGCCCAATTATAAAGAAGGATATTTTTGTTTGCTAAATCAGGGAAATTCTCTATTAATAGAAGTTTATAAAAATGCAGTTGTGCTTCGTGGCTACGATAAAAGCCGTGTCGACCAGTTTTCCAGTCGATAATCACATAAGAAATTTTAGTTTTATCTTCTTTTACGGAGCCGTCAGGATTGTAAACAATATCTTTTTTCAAGATTTTTCCATTAACACCCGTTCCAGTGCGCATCAAACCAAAAGCATCGATGGTACCAGCAAAAAGATGTGTTTTCGAGACCAAAGGTAATTCAATTGCAAGAGGTTTAAATTGATAATCTGCGAAAAAGCAAGCCAAAGAGTATAAATCTTCACGTAATTTATAGTCCCAGAAATCAGTTGGAAAATCGATATTATTTTCTTCACGATAATATTGAATACGAAGCGGTATAGTTTCGAGGTCGAAAGATTTATTTTTCAAAAATTCAGCAACACAAAGCGAAAAAAGAGTTCCATAATGTCCAGCTTGAACCTTTTTCTCCATAGCCCGTTCATAGCCCCAGCGAGCAATCCAACGGATAAGCCAATCCTCAACTGGTAAAGTAGCATCGAGAATAGTAGTTACCGAAGGAACCCGTAAAATCTCATTGTTAATAATAGTAAAATAGTATCTTTCTTTGTCTATTCGACTACGGTAAATTTTATGCGGTGATTTTAATTCAGAATAATAAGGTTGAATTAATTCAAAATTTTCCATAAAGCCTCCTTAGTTATTTTGGAAAGATTCTTCATTGTCGTCTTTTCGTAATAAATCTTTAAGGAAGCGGATAAGATTTTGCTCTGCTTGTTTAGCTTGAAGAAGCAGAGCAGTATTTTTGTTTTTCAAAGCCTCTTGGTAACGCTTAGTGATGATAGAAATTTGAGCGTTAACCAAGAGCCAATTATTATATTCGATATTTAAATCAAGTTCCATTTTTAACTCCCATAAATTTGTTTGACAAATGATAACCTTGAATAAAGCCAGATGCATAGCCTTGACGATAAATTTTCTCTAAAAAATGAAGCAAAAGAGAATTATCATCAAGGTTTACCGCTTCTGTAATAGGTTTGATAAAGTTTTTTAGGTCTGGAATTTTAATTTCCAAATCCTTTTTATCCCAAGACAATTGAATTTCCATAAATTACCCTCCAATTCTTGATTTTATTAATTTGTTATTTAGTTTGTGAAATGTTTCTTGGATAAGCAAGAAGATATCAGTTTCCAATTGTTGCGAAGTAGTGGGTGAAAAAAACAAGATTTTCTCTGGGAAAGAAATTTGATATTGTCTTAGCAAAGCAAAAAGTTTTCTTAAAAATTCTTTTAAAATCCATTTAGTTTCCATTTTTACCTCTTGATTTTTGAGAAAAATTTTGTAAATTAGAGTTTTGAGTTTTAGACAAGTCGACACAAATTTTTGCCCCTCGTTTCAGAGGGGTTTTAATTTTGGAGGTGGTCTGGCGTCTTGCATAAAGCCCTCCCGATATATTTTTACTTATATAATCAATTGGATAACATTGTAGGCTGGGTTCATCAATTTTACGGACAAAAAGAGAGTCGACAAATTCCCTTAAATCCGCAAATTTGATGACTTTTTTCCCGTTAACAATAGTATATGGAATATATCCATTATCCAGCAATTCATACAATTTATGAATACCAAAAACCCCACCTAAAAGTTTGTGAGCTTTCGGAACAGT
>JAOAEE010000063.1 GCA_026416955.1 Ignavibacteria bacterium
GATGCTTGATATTGATTGAAATGCAAACTTAATTTAACAATATAGAGTATTTGTTGATAAAAGAACTATTTCGTTTAATAATTTCGCTGTTGTTTTACCTTCGAGTCAATGAATGATAATAGTAAAAATTCTTGCATAAAAAAGTTTCCTTCCATAAACAATTATTTCATTTTCATCTCCGAAAATTTACATATTTATTTAAATTAAATGTAAAGTGAAAAAAAAATCCATAATAATTGCTTAAAAATTAATTGTCATTTTTAACTAAATGTTTTGATTGTATACTTACGATGGTCTTTTGCATAACATTAATTAAAAATAAAGTTTAAAGAGTTAAAAAAAGTTCGGTTGAAAAAAAGACAGAACACGACGCTTTAAGTTTGTTTTTCAATTATTTAAAACCATAATTAAAGAAAATAAGGTAAGAAGTACTGTTAAGGGTGCAAATAGTCTTTGTTCAAGTTTGTTTTTTGATAATACGTTACCAAGAGTATTAAGTCCGAAAAGAGCAACCATTGTCCACAAAATTATTGTCATAATTATTTTAGGAAATTTTAAAGGCAGTGCTATAACATAAATCAAGGTACTAAATAGAAAAAACAAATTAATCAATAATGAAATCATTTCAAGACGGAACAAATCCTTTTCTGATTTTACACGGCTACCCCAAACAATGTCATAAGGAATTACCTTTAGTAACACTAACAAATGGAAAATTATTAGCCCAGAAAGTATAGTTATTAATCCATATTTTGCAATTTCTATCATAAATAAAAAATTAGTTTTAATATTTTTTTGAAAATAATTTATAAGTTCATTTGGGTAAAATTTTTGATTTAAAGCAGTTTAATCATTTTATTCCAATAAATGATATTATTGTGATAGTTTTTAATAAGGATTGAATATATTCCATCGGGTAATGTACTAATATCGACTTTTATTTTTATTTCATCATCGGAGATAAATACATAGTCTTGAAATTTAATTTGATACGAAAGTATTTCTCTACCAAATAAATCAGATATAAATAGGTTTAATTCACTATTTTGATTGCTATTAGGGTCTGAATTAGAAAACTCTCCTTTTAGTTGAATGTTAATGAGAGTAGTAGCTGGATTGGGTATAACTTGAATATAGTTATCACTTAGAAAATTATTATCTATGCTTGAGGTTGCTGTAAGTTTTACTACCCAGTAATCAACCGCACCATGATTTCCGCTAACATCTCCATCATTAGACTTGGTACGACCTACAATGATATAGCCGCGGTCAATTGTCTGACGGATAGAGTTTGCCTCATCCCAATTTGTTCCACCGAGGCATTTTTGCCATTCAATTGTTCCTGTGGAAGATAATTTAACCAACCATAAGTCACTCACTCCCCCGTGAAATCCCCAAACATCCCCGTCATTTGAATAGGTATGACCAGCAACAATATGACCACCATCACTTGTCTGCTGTATTGAATTTGCCAAGTCGTCGCTTGAACCACCGAGACATTTTTGCCATTCAATAGTACCTGAGGAAGATAGTTTTACAACCCATGCATCACTAAATCCTCCGTGAAATCCACTAACATCACCATCATTTGAAGATGTGTAACCGGCAACTATATAACCACCATCCCTTGTTTGCTCAATCGAAAAGGGAACATCTTCTTTGGTGCCACCGAGGCATCTTTGCCATTGAATAGAACCTAAAGAAGTTAATTTTACTATCCAAGCATCACCTGCTCCTTGAAAACAGTTAACATCATCGTCATTGGAATTTGTACTGCCTGCAACGATATATCCTCCATCACTTGTTTGCTTTATTGAATTTGCATTATCATTATCTGAACCACCAAGACACTTTTGCCATTCAATATTACCTGTGGAAGATAGTTTTACAACCCAATAATCATAATTTCCATTATTTCCCCTTACATCCCCATTAATTGACAATGCCATTCCAGCAACGATGTATCCTCCATCACTTGTTTGCTCTATTGAATTTGCCCAATCTTCATATGTGCCTCCAAGACATTTTTGCCATTCAATAGTGCCCGTAGAAGATAATTTTACAACCCAATAATCCATAAAACCAGTACCATGAAGTCCGCTAACATCACCATCCCATGATTTCGCTTTACCAGCAACGATATAGCCGCCATCATTTGTTTGACAGATCGAATTTGCCATTTCTATATTTGAACCACCATAACATTTTTGCCATTCAATATTGCCGACGGAATTTAATTTTATTACCCAAAAATCAAAGTTTCCATGATTACCGCTAACATTACCATCATCTGAAAATGTAGAACCTGCAACGATGAAACCGCCATCGTATGTTTGTTGGATTGAGGTACCGAAATCATTTTCTGAACCTCCTAAACACCTTTGCCATTCAATGGTCTGTGAATTTGCATTTTGAAATGTTACCTGATTACTTAGAAAAATAAAGACAGAAAATAATAAAATATTGTTTTGATTAAGTTTTTTTAGAATAGTTAAAAAAACTCCTAAAATTCCATCTCTGAATACAAAATAAGAGAAACTCAACGAAGAAATGAATTTTTCCATAAAATTAAAGTTTTAGTTCAAAAAGTCAAATTTACTAAAAAAATAATTTAATAAAGCATAGTTGTCAAGAAACAAAGAACTCAAGTAAAAGGTTTTTTGGACTTTGCTTTTTTGATGGAATTCAATCTCTTCTATTGTTACCAAATATTTATATTATCGCAGTTCTTCAGTTGGTATCCTTGGTACTTTTACCCCAATGTTGTTTTATGCGTTCATTTTTTAATTGAATTCATTAAATCCTATTCGGTCAACAATCCCTTTGTAATATTCAAAATCGCCTTCAGGTAAATGCCAAACAATTTTGACTTTCTCGCAAATTTTCAATTTTTCTTGCATTTTGTAACCATCTACGAATGCAGAAAATTTAACTTTCTTGTAGGCATTTTTGCCCAATGAATAGTATCGGTCATTTGTTTCAAAATGTGTAAATAAACCTTCTTCGTTAAAGTAAAATATTCCAGTAACTTTAATACCATTATCTTCAAGAATACCGCGAACCGAATAATCATCAATCTTTTCCCATTTAACATTTTCGAGCAATAGATAGCCAGGAACAAACATAAATTCGCAGAAGATTGTTATAAGAGCAGATTGTGCAACTTCTTTACTGTTGTCAAAAACAACTTTTATCAAGTTCAAAAGTTTCCCATTCATTTCTCCATAGCCATCTCGATATAGGTCTCTTGCAGAAACTGGCATTGAAATAAATTTCATATATGCTACTCGTGCAATAGGTTTCACCGAATTGAATTGAATTGTTTCGAGTTTCCCCCAATCCTTTTTTGGGGAGAGTTTCAGCCAACTTTCAGCCCAATAAACGTTTGCATTTATTGGAAAAGGGGTATTAATGTATCCACAAACGCGAAGGTATCGTTTCAATGGTTCCGGTAAATCTTTGATTAATTCTTCGGTAAAAATTTCGACCTTATGAAACTTGTTTCTTTTAAGTAGTTCAAACTTGTCTTTAATAAAGGTACTTTTCATACTATTACTTCCAATAAAACTACTATAAACTCACGTCATATAAATTAATTGTAGAAAACAATAAAATTTCATTTTTTTCAAATTTTTTAAAAAGCATATTTGTTATCGAAGTCATTTGTGCAACTGCTTAGAGATGCAGGAAATTCAAGCGTAAGAGATACTTTAATAAAAAAGTTTTTAAGCGAAGCAAATAAAAGTTGTAAAAAATTATCTTTGCTAATTTATTCTTCAATAATTAATGCCCAAATCCTTTTCAATGGCAATTCGGCTTTAAGTTCATCATCAAAACGTTCGTAGTATTTGAAAATTTCATTAAGCAAGTCGCCCTGGTCCCACAACCGAATAAAGAAAAAATCCCTTTTTGCCTCATTGACAACAGTATCTTTAAAGCCGTACCAAGAAACTAATAATCCTTGTTCTGCTTTTAAATCTCTCATCGTACCTTTAAGGTCTCGTAAAATCTTAACATCGGCCTGGGTAGAAGTTGATTTGACTTGGATACATATTTTAGGGTTATCAAAACCCAAAGAACCCCCTGAAGCTAAAATATCAACACCACCATCAGGTCCAGGTGGAGATATTTTTGTAATAAAACCTTGTGCTTTCAATATTGCATTAACCAATCTTGCTAAGTTGTGTCCTTTAAATTTTCTATCGATAAATTTGATAATTTGGTCTTTAGCATACTCATCAATATTGATAACTTCTTCTTCTTTTTCTTCTTCTTCTTGTGAAGTATCTTCTACCTTTGTAATTTCCCCTTTTAAAAGTTTCTTAACTCGGTTTTCCGCGTTATTTCTTTCAATCTTGTATACCGTCATAGAAGCCCCAAAAGAGTAAAGTAAATCTTGGTCAAATGCAGACCTTGGAATTGTTTTTAGCCATTCTACGCGTCTAGTATGTTTAATATTAGGAATTAGTACTTTGTATTCATAGTCGCTTAATACTTTCCCGATTGCAATTTCGGATTTCATTTTTAATGGTAGGGCAACAAGGTCATTCTTTTGAATTTCGTGAATGAATCTCCAAACCTGACCAACTTCATTTGCTATTTTCATTTTTTTAGTGCCAGGGTTCAGTTTAATATACAATTCAGTTAATTCTTCTTTTGATTTGATATGTGATAGGTCGTCAAATTCGTTCCATGCAATTGTCACAATGTTATGGTCGAGAGCATATTGTTCGTTCTCACCATACCTTCCAGCTCTTACTACCCAAAGACTCATTTTTACCTCCTAAAAATTTATAAAATAACTCAATATCTTTATGGCACATCCAAAGGGTGTAATTCAAGGTAATCGTAATAAGTTTTTTTGTGTAAATCATAGCGGAATACCACTTTGAATAGAATCGTTGAGCTTTTTCATCATAAATCCTATTCCTCGACATTCACCCAACGGAAATTGAATTTTATGTTTTTGGAATACTAATTTAACAATATTTACATATTTTTTTCCACCTAATACTATGATAGTTTCAAATTTATTCAAACTCTTTTTTCTTGCTTGTTCTGAAAGTTCATATAGAGAAATTGGTTTTGTGCTTTTATCATTAAAAGTAACATTGTACAAAGCTTCAACAATTTCTTCTGGAAACAGAAATCCATATTTTGCCGATAGGATGCACCAAGTATTCGGAAAGTATTTTTCTGCATGTTCAATACATTTTTTAACAAAAGGAACGATATATGCATTTCTTGATTTCGTGGGTTCAGCATTGGGTATGTTATCCCATATCTTTTTAATACCACAAGAAACAATACAAAGAGTTTTCAAGTTTCTAATTCCACAAAACCTTTTTCTATTTTAACAATCCCTTTGACGCAAAATTCCTTTAGTTCGCATTTAGAATAAAGTGGACAGTCCCCATTTGTTTTATTTCGCATTGTACAACCATATCTTGATAGATTCCAAAGGGGTTCGTCCAAATCTATGGAAATTATCTCCCGACCTTCAACGTAAAGTCCTTTTACGCTTTCAAACCAAGCTTTTCGAATAATTTCGAATAATTCCTCTAATTTCCCTTTGAACCGACCTCTAACAACTCCAGTAGTTAAAGTAGCTCTTGCTATGTGTATATCTACTGGTATTGGTACTTTTTCTAAATTTTTTAAATGGGTGACACCTACGTTGTCTCGGAGCATTCTTAACCATAAAGGAGCAATTTTTGGACCCCGAAGATATGGATAATCAAGTAACCATTTTCCAGAGTAGAAATGCTTGTCATTTCTAAGTCGTTCAAGAATAAGAGATGCATCCCAATTGCAATCTTGCAGAAAGTTAAAAGGATTATTGTTCCATTTTTTATAAAAAGTAACTCCAATTGTCCGCCAAATGTTAGCGTCTTTTCTTGGTTTCTGTGATAAACCATATTTTTGCATATCTTCAATTATTTTTTTCAAAGTAGTTTCGTAAATTAGTTTAGGGTCGAATAAGTATCTTGTTTCTTCATCCTCGAATGTTTTTCTTGAGCTTAACCATAACGAGCTTGCGTCGCGTTGGTAATCAATAGAAACTGTCAAAGTAATAAAAAGAATGTGTTCAAGGGAACCTTTATCAACCCCATTGGGTATATCATCTTCAGGCATAATAATTTTCCCGAAGATGTTGTTCATTATGAAACAATTATATAGGAGCTCCGCAACTTTTTTCCCTCGAACAGAATCGATCCAGATGGACATATGATTTTTCCTATTTTACCTTTTTACTTTTCAGAATTAATTGTTAATGATTTATTTTATTCGTTTTCCGAAAATTTGATTAAAAGTTTTGTAAAATACAAAGTTAATAATCAAGAAAAACATTATATCAAATGATTTGAAAATAATAATATTAAGTGATTGAATTTTTGAATTTTAAGTTATTTTCAAACCAAATTAATTTATTAAATAAAAATTTGTGAGATAAGAAGTTTATATCATTTCGATTGACAATACACAAATTGCGTTCTGGAGATTAAACGTTTGCAGAAACCAATCATTATTTTGCTATGCTTTTTATTTTAAGTAAATAAAGGTTGGCAAAATTTTTTGATTTGATATTTAGTTACTATTAATTTGTATTTCATTTGGCTTTTTTAGTTCTTTTTGCATATATTTGAATTTGAAAAATTTTGTTCACCTATGAAAATTGTAACCTGGAATGTAAATGGCTATCGCTCGATAGTAGGGCAAAATCCTTCAAAAAGGTATGATAAAATTTCAAAAGAAAATAAATTATTTGATTTTATCGAAAGGTTCAAACCTGAAATTCTATGTATTCAAGAAGTAAAAGCAGATTTATCGCAAATTGACCCCGACCTACAAAAACCAGATGGGTATTTAGCATTTTATAATAATTGTAAAATCAAAAAGGGATATAGTGGAGTTGCAATTTTTACAAAAATTGAACCTAATGATGTAGTTTTGGAGATTGGAGAGGATGAATTTGATAGCGAGGGGAGATTCATTCGGCTCGATTTCGACAAGTTTATACTTTTTAATATATACTTTCCTAAGGGCTATACCGACCACGAGCGTTTGGACTTTAAAATGAGATTTTACGACAGAGTTTATGATTATCTGCGTGAGTTGAAAAAGAAAAATCCTAATTTGATTGTTTCAGGCGATTACAACACTGCCCACACCGAAATCGACTTGGCACGACCAAAGGAAAATCAAAATGTTTCTGGTTTCTTGCCAGAAGAAAGAAAAAAGCTTGATGAACTTGTGGAAATGGGTTTTGTTGATGCTTTTCGTTTGTTTACTAAAGAAGGTGGGCATTATTCTTGGTGGAGTCAAAGGGGAAGGGCCCGCGAGAAAAATGTTGGCTGGCGTGTCGATTACCATTTCGTTACAAAAGAACTTGTTCCATTTGTTCAAAATTGTTATATGCTTCCGAATGAATTAGGTTCGGACCACTGTCCAGTCGTTATTGAAGTTTCGAATGATTTAATATAAACTTGAGGTAAATATGGGAAAGTCAATTCTTGTTATCTTAATTGGTAAACGAAACGAAGCAGCGGTTAATGTTCAGAAATTGTTAACTGGTTGGGGTTGTATGATAAAAACCCGACTAGGTATTCACGATGGTGTCTTGGAAAATTGTTCCGAAGAAGGTTTGATTATTTGCGAAATGGTTGGCGACCGTGAAAAGCACGAAGAATTAGCTCGCAAGCTGAATCTTCTTAAAAGTGTAAAGGCAAAACTTATTTTTTTGGATTTAGAGGAATAATTAACAAAGTTTCTAAATTGCAATAAATAATTTTTTTTCCGTTTTATTCAATTATTTTTTTCGAATATCTATGATGAAATTTTTTTCTATTTGTATTGTTTTTCTATGCTTTCTTGCTGAACCGGGTTTAGGACAAACTTCAAAAATGATTTACCCCGGCGAGGACTTGCTCTACGAAGTTTCTTTTCTGGGGATTAAGTTGGGCACGATTAGAATTGTTACCGAAGCAAATGAACAAATTGACGGGAAACTTGTTCACAAAGCAAAAGCATTTATCGACTCTTACGACGGAATTCCTTTTGTCGATTTACACGCAGTATTTAATTCTTGGTTCGACCCTTCGGTGTCTTTTTCCTACAAGTTTACATCCAGTATGAAAGAAAAAGACTATTGGCTTTTCGACCAAATTTTGTTCGATTACAAGAGTAAAAAAATTGTTGTAGAAAAATTTAAAAAGAATCAGAAATATTTTTCTCGAACAATTAACACAGTAAAAAAATGGAATGATGGTCTTTCTTTGTTTTTTCTTGCAAGGGAGTATACCAAGTCGAAGAAAAACATTAAGATACCAACATTGATGGATAAAGACACTGCGTATACCTATATTAACTTTCACGGTGGGAAACAAATTATTGAAATAAATAGTATCGATTATCCAGTGCGTACAGTTCATTTCAATGGAAAAGCAGAATGGACTGGAATTTATGGTTTAACTGGTTATTTCGAAGGATGGTTTAGCGACGATGATGCAAGTGTTCCAATCAAAGCAAAAATGAATGTTTATGTTGGCAGCATTAATATTGAATTAATAAAATGGAACCGTAAGGGTTGGGTGCCCCCAAGAGGTTAGATGCCTTTTTTATAAGCCAATTGCATCAAAAATAAAAGTAAAGAGTGTATCGGCAATAATAATTGCAAAAATTCCGCTTACAACGGATATTGTAGTTGCAGAACCTACACCTTCGGCACCACCTTTCACTTGGAATCCTCGAAAACATCCAATAGATGCAACAAGAAAACCGAAAATTAAACTTTTAAGTAAACCCGAAAGCACATCCCCTAAATCAACAGCAATTTGTAGTTGGGTAAAATATCCAGTTGTGGTTATATCAAGGATTGCCAATCCAGAAATTAATCCGCCAATAATACCTGCAAGGTTACCAAAAACAACAAGTAGAGGTATCGAAAGGGTTACTGCAAATACTCTTGGAATCACAAGGAAACGAGTGGGGTCGAAACCCATAGCTCGGAGTGCATCAATTTCTTCGGAAACTTTCATTGTACCAATTTCCGCAGCAAATGCTGAACCTGAACGACCCGCAACAAGAATTGCCGTCATCAATGGTCCTAACTCGCGTGTAATCGATACTCCAATTAGGTCTGCAATGTAAATATCAGCACCGAATTGTTTCAATTGTATTGCACCCTGGTAACCAGAAATAATTCCTATTAAAAGCAAAATCAGCGAGACTATTGGTAAGGCGTTTACACCGTTTTTCAAGAAAAGTATAGGAAAATCTTCCCATCGGGTTTTTTTTGGTTGAAAAAGAGTTAGTAAAAGTTTATTTAATATTTCACCAAAAAATTCGAAAAATAGAATATAATCGAACAAGATGTTTTTTATTCGTTCACCAATACTGGAGAAATATTCAAAAAAATGACTATATTCCTTATCTAATTCTGGTTTGCTTAATTTAAAGTTTGCAAATTTTTCGCAAAACGATTTCATCTTTTCCGATTGTCCTTTGATTTCCAAGCTAATTTGGTTCTTCGAAGCCCAAAAATTAATTTCATTAAGAAAGAGAATAAGAGAAGTATCGAAATCTTCAACATTGGAAAAATCGAGAATTATGGAAGAATAGCCTTTGAAAGTTTTTTCAAAAGGTTTTAGCATATCGAAATAATGAAGGTTTTCAATAGTAAATGGTTGAAGGAATTCGATTTTAACTGAATTTGCAAGTTTCTCAATATTGTAGTAATTTAGTTTTTTGTGTTTCATACTTTTGCTATTGAATAAGTTGCAATAAACACAAATTAATTCATTTTTTGGACATTTGAAAATGGGGAATAGAAGAACGTCGAGAAAAAAGGACGATACAAAGAAAGAAATTGTCGAAGCGTTTTATCTAAGTAAAACGAAAAAAATAAATGGTACTCGCAGTATGGTTCGGGGCAAGGTGCTCGAGGTTCTGTTTGCCTATGAAATTAGTGGTGAACCACTCGATAATCTCTTTGAACACATTTTTTTTAGGGAATTTAAGTTCGACCCAGAAGAGCCAGAAACTAAACGGTTGCTTACAAAGGAGGAAATATTGGAACTCGAGGCAGACGTGCCAATTCAATGGGAAGAAGATGATATTAGATTTGCAAAAGAATTGATAGAAAAAACACAACAAACCAGGCCCTTTGCTATTGAAGAAATTAAGAAGTCGATTGCGAATTGGGAATTCGAAAGATTGACAGTTGTGGATAGACTAATCTTGGAAATAGCAATTGCTGAACTTTTACATTTCGCTAATATTGACCCAGAAGTTACAATTAACGAGGCAATAGAAGTCGCTAAACAATACTCTACAGAGAAAAGCGGAATATTTGTAAACGGCGTATTGGATAGTTTATACAAAAAATTTTCAGAGCAAGGATTAATTCATAAGATTAAGGAAAAACAATAAATATTTGCTTTTTTTATATAAAATTTTCCAAATTTTATACAAACAAAAGTTTGTTATGAAATACACAAAAAAAGATGCTTCAATATGCAATATTTAGTATTTCGTATATATCATTGTAATCTAATTCTTTAATTGCTCCGATAGTACGAATTTTACTAACCTTCCAAACAGTTTCTGCAATCAATGGAATTTCTTGTTTGGAAATATTCAAGTCGCGAAGCGACACGGGGGCACCCCAAGAGCGATACTTCTCTTTCAAAGATAAAACAGCAGATTCAACATTTTCTTTTCCGAATATGTTTCTCGCCCAGCGAAGAAATTGTGGCTCGTTTAGAGTGTGAATATATTTAATCCAAGCAGGGAAAACTACTGCAAGACCCGCTCCGTGAGCCACTTCGGGGTGAATTGCGCTTATTCCGTGTTCAATTGTGTGGCAAGCCCAGTCTCCTCCATATAGACCTGAACCTGATATACCATTTAATGCAAGAACTGCCGACCAACTCAAAGAAGCGCGTGCATAATAGTCTTTAGGATTTTTCTGTAAAGTATCTATACTTCTGAAAATGTTTAAAATTAATGCTTCGTCGATTGAACTTGTAGGTTCTTCACCTTTTGCTTGGAAATAGAATTCCATAATGTGCGATAGAGCATCAATTGCTCCGTAGACTGTTTGTTCCCAAGGAAGTGTAAATTGAATGCTTGGGTCTATTATTGAAACTTTTGGATAAAGGGCAAAACCCCCAATGTTCCATTTTTTGTTTTCGATTTCGTTTGTTAGAACCGCATAAGGGTCCATCTCGGAACAAGTGGCAGAGATTGTTAGCACAGTAAAAATAGGTAAGGCTTTTTCTATTTCAACTTCTCGTTCGAATGCTTGCCATAAATTGTCCAAATAGAAACCAGCGGCGATGCATTTTGCCTCGTCGATGACAGAACCACCACCTACTGCAAGAATTCCTTCAATGTTGTTTTCTCGCACAATTCTAATACCTTCGTTTGCGTGGGAAAGAACTGGGTTTGGTCGAACACCCCAAAATTCAATCCATTCGATATGATTTTCTTTTAGTGATGCAACCACTTGGTCGTAAACACCATTTTTTTTGATTGAACCACCCCCAGCAAGCAAGAGTACTTTCTTTAATCCAAATTTTTCTATTTCCTTTCCAATTTTCGAAATTGTATTTGTTCCAAAAATGACCTTTGTTGGATTGTGGAAAACAAAGTTTTGCATAACTTTCAACCCGAAATGTTTAACAAATCCTTGGTAAGTTGAATTAATGTATTTTTGAAAGATTCAATATTATCTTCTGGGACAATCTTGGTTTCTTCTTTCATAATTTCGAGACCTTCTTCTGTGATTTTGCAAAGTATTAGTTTCAATCTTGCATTTCCGGAATCCCAATAAAATTCACCCGCAATGTAATAATCAACTTCAAACTGTTGGAGTGCTTGAATTTCGTTTATGTTTGGAGGATTGAAATTTTCTGGTTCAAACAAATTAAAGTATGCATAAATCGTGTCGCGAGTTGGGATATCGAAAACGACAAAATCAGTCGATTTCATAGCAATTTCGAAAATTGTTTCTATGGCGAAATACGAAGTAGTTTGTTTTTTTTGAAATATTTCCCAATTTGAAATTGTGTCGTTTTCAATGTAATTTATTGCACCAATTACCAATGTTGGTGCTGGTTTTACTTTCAAACTACCTTCCAAATTTGAATATAGCAGAGGTTCATTAATTAATTCGGCAAAGGCTCGTTGTAGAGCAGTTAACAGCGATGGGTCGAGAATCGGTTCATTTTTCTCCTTTTTGAAATACCTAATTAAGGCATAACCTTTGCCCTTTGAGAAAGTACTATCAGATAAATTGAAACTGAATATGTCAGTTCTTATTATATTTGCAAGCCGATTTATTCGAAGGGCAAGAATTCTAGATGCTCCAAGTTGTTTTCCAATGTTGTAATGGGTAGGTTCAATACCATTTTTTTCTAGCATTTTTGCTACTGAATCTCGAAAATCAAATGGAATAATTTCGAATCTTTTGGAGAAGCGTGCAACAAGATTCATTGCTGCTTCCACTTTTAAATAATTTAGTCCTTCGACATTTTTGCCAAATTCTACTTGGGAAATTAAAATTCTTTCAATAGTGTCTTTCTGAGCGAAGGCTGATTGATTCCAAAGAATAATTCCTAAAAGAAACAAAAAAAATCGTTTCATAATTAACTTTTACCGATAGAATTAATGAAACGAACAAATTCATCGTGTTCTAAACAATTTACAACATCGCTTGATTCCAACCAACCTTTACGTAGAAAATTTACTCCATAAAAGATATCTGTAAGACTGTTTATATCGTGGGAATCTGGATTAATCGAGATTTTCACTCCTTTTTCCTTTGCGTATATGAGATGTTCCCAAGGTAGATCTAGCCTATAAGGGTTGGCATTGAATTCGATAATTTTTCCATAGTCAGCGGCTGCATCTATTATTTCTTTGATATCGACTTCATAACTTTCCCTAGAAAGCAATAATCTTCCTGTTGGATGTCCAAGAATGTGAGTGTATGGGCTCATTATTGCGTAAACAAGTCTTCTTGTCATTTCTGATTTGGTCATTTTAAAGTGGGAATGAACAGATGCAACCACTAAGTCGAACTTTTTTAATGTGTTTTCATCATAATCTAAACTTCCGTCGGCTAAGATGTCGGATTCTATTCCTTTAAGTATTTTAATACCCAAATTCTTTTTGTTAAGTTCATCGATTTCTTTATGTTGCTGGTCGACTCTTTCTGGTTCTAACCCATTTGCATACTTTGCTGTTTGACTATGGTCACAAATTACAATGTATTCAAAGCCTAGATTTTTCGCGGCGATAGCCAACTGTTCAATTGTGTTAAATCCATCACTCCAATTCGAGTGAACGTGTATCATTCCTCGTAAATCTTTTTCTTTTATTAATACAGGAATTTTCCATTCCTTTGCTTTGAAAATTGATAATGAATTTTCTCTTAATTCTGGGGGAATATACTGAATATTTAATAGTTCAAATAGTTGTTGTTCACGTTTCAAAATTATGTTTTCCAAAGGGAATTGATAAAAATCGAATGGATTTCCAGTTCTTTCTTGAAACAAATTTGCGAAATGTTCAATGTAATTTTTGTTGCCCGTAAAGTTATGCAGTTGCCAAACAAAATTTTTGGGTTCGGTGAAGTTAATAGTAACGCTAACTTCTTCTTCTGTATAGAAAGAAACAGAATTGTTATTGTATTTCAGATTGAATTTTTCTTGCAAAAATTTTGCAACTTTATTAGGTTCTGTGGTGGATACAAGAAAATGAATATTGGAAATAATTTCGGAATATCGACGCATTTCACCAACAATTGAATGTTCGATAACACCGGGAGCGGACTTCAATAAGTTGTTAATATTGTTTGCTTCTTGAAAGCAAGCGAATTGTTGTTTCTTTCCTTTCCAAGCCTTAATGTGTTGAATATTATTTAATATTATCTCTTGGGTTGTTTTGGAAAATCCTTTGATATTAGCAACTTTACCTTCCAAACAAGCATTTTCTAAGTCGTCTATTGATTTAATACCCAACTGCTCGAACAAGGTCTTTGTTTTTTTGGGTCCAATCCCGGGTATTTTTGTTATAGATACTAACTCGATTGGCACTTCTTGTATCAATTTCTCGTAGAAGGAAATTTTTCCTGTTTCTACGAATTCGGTTATTTTCTTAACAAGTGCTTCTCCGAATCCTTTAATTTCTCCAAGTTTGCCATTTCTAACTAATTCGGCAATGTCGAGTTGCATTGCTTCGATAATGTCTGCGGCATTAGAATATGCACTTGCCTTGAAAATATTTTCCCCTTTTATTTGAAGAAGAATTGAAATGTTTCTCAAAATCTTAATTAGTTTCTTTTCGAGTTCCATATTTTTTTATACAAAAGCACTGAAACCGGTTATATCTTCACCAAGAATTAGAGTATGAATATCGTGGGTACCTTCGTAAGTTTTGACAGACTCGAGATTAGCCATATGACGCATAACTGGATATTCATCCAAAATTCCATTAGCACCGTGAATTTCCCGTGATAATCTTGCGCATTGTAGAGCGATGTCGACATTATTTCGTTTTGCCAAGGAAACTTGTTGAAAGCGGGCACGGTCTTGGTCTTTTAATCGACCTAAGCGATATGCAATTAATTGCGCTTTGGTAATTTCGTTCAACATCCAAACCAGTTTCTCTTGAATTATTTGGAAAGCACCAATTGGCTTTCCGAATTGAATTCTTGTTTTTGCATACTTCAATGCAGATTCGAATACAGCAATAGCAGCACCGATTGCTCCCCACGCGATACCATAGCGTGCTTGAGTAAGGCAACTTAATGGCCCTTTCAACCCAGTTACCTCAAGATGGTTTTCTTCTGGAACTTCTACATCTTCTAGTATAAGTTCGGATGTAACAGAAGCACGAAGCGAATGTTTACCTTTCATTTCTATTGCTTTAAACCCTTTTCTGTCTGTTTCAACAATGAAACCGTGGACAACACCATCGAGTTTAGCCCAAATTATTGCAACATCAGCGATGTTGCCATTGGTTATCCACATTTTCGTTCCGTTCAAAATGTACTTGCCATTTACTTTTTTTGCTGTCGAAGCCATTCCGCCCGGGTTAGACCCAAAGTCGGGTTCCGTAAGTCCAAAGCAGCCAATAGCTTCACCACGAGCAAGTTTTGGAAGCCATTTGGTTTTAGCCTCTTCTTTACCATATCGAAGAATTGGATAAATTACTAGCGAGTTTTGTACAGATGCAAAAGAGCGAATAGCAGAATCCCCTCGTTCTAACTCCATCATTGCTAAGCCATAGGAAGTGTAGTTCGCACCAACACCTCCGTATTCTTGTGGTAAAGTTATACCAAACAAACCTAGTTCGGCCATTCTTGGTACAAGGTGCATTGGGAAAGTGCCTTCTCGGTAATGATGCTCGATTATTGGGAGTACCTCTTTGTCGACAAAATCTTTTACTGTTTCGCGAATTAAACGCTCTTCGTCGGTTAGGAGTTCTTCGATATTGTAATAATCAAATACATTATAATTCATATTTTCTCGAAATTAATAAATTATTAAAGTCGTCTTTCATCTTGTTTTATTACTTCAATACAACAATAATTGCAATAAATTTTTTCCCTAACTTTTTATGAATAGAAAATATTACAAAAAATCTTTCGAGGTGATTGATTTTGCTTTCTCTTTTTGCTTGCACTTACTTTTTTCTAATTGGTTTTTTGTTTATATTTGTTTTTGTTATTTGTGTGGAGATTAATATGGATTTATCGACAACTTACCTTGGATTTAAACTTAATAATCCTATTATTATAGGAAGTTGCGGTTATACTTACTCAGTCAAGGATATTAAGACACTTGTTGATAATGGTGCAAGTGCTGTAGTTTTGAAGTCAATTTTCGAGGAAGAAATCGTTTGGGAAATGGAGACAAACATTGCTAAAATGCAAAGACCAATGACGATGTATCCAGAAATTTACGATTATTACGACTTGGAGACAATTGAAGATAGCGTAACAAAATATCTTAACTTAATTTCAGATGTAAAAAAGGAAGTGTCTGCTCCCGTAATTGCATCTGTAAATTGCGTTAGTGCGCAAGAATGGGTTCCTTTTGCAAAAAGAATAGAAAATGCTGGTGCCGATGCAATCGAATTGAACATTTTTGTTATGCCTTCTGATATTAACAAAACAAGTCAGGAAAACGAACACGCTTATTTCGAAATTATTAATTCTGTTTTATCGGAAGTGAAAATCCCAGTATCGGTAAAATTGAGTTATTATTTTTCAAATCTTGCTTATATGATTAAGAAAATTTCAGAAACTGGGGTCAAAGGAATTGTTCTTTTTAATAGATTTTTTGAACCAGATTTCGATTTAGACTCGTTAACTGTAACACCGACGAATGTTTTGAGTAGCCCCAGCGATTTAGGGAAGTCTTTAAGATGGATTGCAATTATGAGCGAGAGAGTGAATTGCGATTTGTGTGCTTCCACTGGAATCCACGATGGGAAGGCGGTAATTAAGCAAATTTTGGCTGGAGCAAAAGCAGTGCAAATTGTTTCTGTTTTATATAAAAAGGGTCCGAAAGTAATAGGCGAAATTCTTGATGAAATTAAACTTTGGATGGAAGAAAAAGAGTTTGCTTCTTTAGATGACTTCCGAGGTAGATTAAGTCAATCCAGAAGTTTAAACCCAGCTGTTTACGAAAGAGCACAATTTATGCATTATTTTAGTGAAAAGTTTTAACAAATTTTGTATTGGTATTGAAAATAATAGACCAAATTAAGTCGCCAGTTTCTAATGAATTAGAAAAATTTGATAGTTATTTTCGTTCTGTTCTTAAAACCAACGTCGGTTTATTGAATACCGTCATCAGATATCTTTTTTTAAGGAAAGGGAAAAGAATTCGTCCATTGTTGATTTTTCTTTCGGCTGGATTAGTTGGGGAAATTAATGAAAGGACTTATGTTGGTGCAACAATGGTCGAGTTGCTCCATACTGCAACTCTAGTCCACGATGACGTGGTCGACGAAGCAAAGGAGCGAAGAGGTTTACTATCTATTAATGCTAAATGGAATAACAAAATTGCAGTATTGCTTGGGGATTTTTTGCTTGCCAAGGGTTTACTAATTGCTGTTGATAATAAAGAATTTGAATTTTTGCAGATACTTTCCGAAGCAGTAAGATTGATGAGCGAAGGTGAACTTCTGCAAATTCAAACTTCACGCGAAAATGATGCCACCGAGGAAAGATACTTCGAAATAATACATAGTAAAACGGCATCACTCATATCTGCTTGTTGTGAAATTGGTTGTTTCAGTGCTACTGACAATTTTGTTGCAAGAGGGAAACTTCGAGAATTTGGGAAATTGTTGGGTCTTGCGTTTCAAATCCGTGACGATATTTTTGATTACATTGGTAAATCTAGTATTATCGGGAAGCCAGTTGGAAACGATATTAGAGAGAGAAAGATAACGTTGCCTTTGATTTATGCACTTCGAAATGTTTCCGAAAAAGATGCAAAGAATATTGTAAGTCTAGTAAAAACAAATAAAAAGAAAAAGGATATTAAGGAAATAATTAATTTTGTCATTCAAAATAATGGAATAATATCTGCACAAACCAGAGCAAAAGAACTCGTTGATAAAGCCAAAGCAATTCTTTTGGATTTTCCAGATAACCCCTATCGCCAATCATTGTTTAAATTGGCTGATTATATTGTTGAGCGTGAGAAGTGAGGAATAGTT
>JAOAEE010000018.1 GCA_026416955.1 Ignavibacteria bacterium
AATAAAATTTACTTCAATTCACCAATTAGTAAAAAAGAATTTGAAGACTTCCGCTCGAAGTTAGTTGATTTCCTTAAAAAAATTAATCCGAACGAAACCGAGGAACATAACAAAAATTACCTTCGGGACTTCTTGAAAGCAACTTTCTACCAAGACTTCGAAGTAAATACTGCTGGATTCATCGATTTGGCTATTTATAATGGGAAAGACCCAAACTCTTCGATAGGGGTAATTTTCGAAGTCAAAAGCCCAAAGAATAAAACGTCTTTACCGACAGAAACCGATATTAACCGACGCTCCTTCCAAGAAGCCCTACTTTATTATTTGCAAGAGAAAATAGACAACAACAATCATTCTATCAAACACATAGTGATTACCAATTGCTTGCAATGGTTTATTTTCTTTGCTACGGATTTTGAAAAAATCTTTGCCCGCAACGCCGAACTTGTTGGGGAGTATAAAAATTGGAAGTCGCATCAATTCGATACTATTTCAACCGACTTTTTTTACTCTAATATTGCAAGTAAATATCTTTCTGAAAGCGATATTTCTATTCCTTGTGTTTCGCTGGACTTAGAACCTTTGCGAAACAAGTTTCTCGAAGGTAGAATTTTGAGTTTGGAACTTTTCGAAGATGAGATTTTTGTATTGTTTAAACTTTTTTCGCCCCCTAATCTTTTGAAATTGCCTTTCGCAAACGATAATAATTCGCTCAATAGGGAATTCTACGAGGAGTTGCTCCATATTCTTGGCCTCGAAGAAGTTGGAACAGATACCGTTTATGTTAAACGCTTGCCCGAACACAAAAGGCACCCGGGTAGTTTTATTGAAAATACAATCGAAATGCTTCGGGAATCTCCAAATTTTTCCAACAATCTTTCCGAGAACGAGGAATTCGAAATTGCCCTCGAGTTGGTTATCACTTGGCTCAATCGTATTCTGTTTTTGAAACTTCTCGAAGGAATTTTGATTACTCATTCCCCAAACGACCCATCGGTCCGTTTCTTAAATAAGGAAATTGTCGAGGATTTCGATGCCCTTTACGAACTTTTCTTCGATGTCCTTGCCGTACCAATCAATCAAAGAAAGTCCCAAGTTAGAACCTATTTCAAGAACATTCCTTTTTTAAATAGTTCTCTGTTCGAAAAAACTGATTACGAAAAGAAATACCTTTCGATTAATCAATTGAAAGACCGTTATGAAATTCCGTTCTATTTTCATACTGTGCTTCGGGACGAAAATGGAAGGAAAAAACAAGGCGATTGCCGCACTTTGTACTATTTGCTCGACTTCTTGAACGCTTTCAATTTTGCCTCGGTAGAAGAAAATCTAGTTCAAGAACAACCAAAGACTATTATCAACGCTGCTGTTCTTGGTCTAATTTTCGAGAAGGTCAATGGCTATCGCGATGGCTCTTTCTTTACTCCGAGTGCGATTACAATGTTTATGGCTCGGGATGCAATTCGCACACGACTATTGGCTCTGTTCAACGAAACCTACGGTTGGAACGCCGCCGAATTTGAAGATTTACCAAATTACATTAGCAAAAATCTTAATCGCGATAAGATTTTGGAATACAACAGATTGTTCAATACAATTCGAATTTGCGACCCCGCAGTTGGTTCTGGCCACTTCCTTGTTTCGTGCCTAAACGAATTAATTGCTTGCAAATCTGAATTGGGTATACTTGCCGATGAAGTGGGTTATGTCCTTCCTATTAAAGCACAAGTTGAAAACGATGAGCTTATCCTTTACGACAAGGAAGGAAACCTTTTCGTCTACAATCCAAAAGATATCGATTCGAACAGAATTCAGAAAGCGATTTTCAAAGAAAAGCTGTTCTTAATCGAAAATTGCCTCTTTGGTGTCGATATCAACCCTAAATCGGTTTATATTACTCGACTTCGCCTTTGGATTGAACTACTTAAAAGTGCCTTCTACAACGAAAAGAACGAGTTGGAAACCCTTCCAAATATCGATTTAAATATCAAGTGTGGCGATTCGCTTCTTTCTCGGTTCGCTTTGGACGATACTTTGGTTTCGCAATACAATCAACAGCTGATTTCCGACTACAAAGTAAAGGTAAAGGAATATAAGAACACAACCGATAAGTCGAAACGCGAAAGAATATTGAAAGAAATAGAGAATATTAAAAACAATTTTCGAACAAATATTGTCCAAAGGTCAACACTTTCGTTGAAGAAAAGCGAAATTGAAGCAAAAATACAAGAACTATACAATGCGAAAAATTCCTTTATTGAAAATAATTACAATAGAGAAAAATTGGAAAAAGAACTCGAACGCTACAAGAAAGAGTTGGAACAAATCGAGTCCGAACTCGAAAAAGAGCGAGCCGAATCACAAAAGATACGATATTTCGAATGGCGTTTCGAGTTTCCAGAAGTTTTGGACGATGAGGGGAAGTTTGTCGGTTTCGATATTGTTATTGGCAACCCGCCGTATGGTTTAATATTTAGTGAAAATATAAAAGAATATTTAAAACGCACTTTTGTAACTGCTAAGTCAATAAAAGGTATCCAAAAAGGTTCACTAGATTCCTACACTTTATTTATTGAAGTTGGATTTAATATTTTAAAAAGAAAAGGAGTTGCCAGTTTTATTGTCCCAATATCCATTACATCAAGTGATTCTGTAATAGGTTTACATAGATTATTGGAACAGAATTGTAGCAAAATAAAAATTTCCTCTTTTTCAGTTAGACCAGAACCAATCTTTCCTAATGCAGTTGTAAATACAAGTATTATATTATTCTTTAAAGATTTTAGAAAAGTTGAGAAAATTTTATGCACTAAGATGTATAGAAAAAAAGGTAAATTAAATTTACAATATATATTTAATAATTTGGAATTCATTGATGTACTAGATTATAAATTACCTGGAAGGTATCCAAAAATTAGCTTAGAAATTGAAAAAAACATTTTAAAGAAAATTTTTAACCAGAAAATTAAGATTAGGGACCTTAAAGATGAAAAAGGAGCCAAAATTTTTTATAGGTTTGCTGGGGGAAGGTATTTTAAAGTAATTACTAATTATTCAACTGGTTCAGCAGCCGAAAGGTCGATAGTCATTAAAAAAGATTTAGCCAATGTGATTGGTGCTATTTTAAGTAGCAATTTATTTTTTTGGTATTATCAAATATTTTCAGACAACCTGAATTTAAAAACTTATGAAATTGAATCATTTGGAATTCCTGTTGAAAAATTAAATGACAAAATAATAAAGGAAATAGAGGATGTTTACACAAGATATTTATTAGATATAGAAAAAAATGTTATTTTAAGAAAAACTAAAAATTATAAAAATATCTCTTTATTAAAAGAATATAAAATTGCTAAGTCAAAACATTTAATTGACCAAATTGATGATTTAATTGGTCCATTATATAATTTAACAACAGAGGAGATTGATTTTATTAAAAATTATGAGGTAGAATTTAGAATTCAAGAAACCAATGAATAATGTTGTTATAAAGTTTTTATTATTAAGGCAACGTATTTTCATAAAAAACTATTAAGACAATAGAGTTGAGCAAGTAGAGGTTATTTAAATAGATTTTAGACACTGATGGATTAAAGAAAATTTTAGTTTTATTTTGAGTTGCAACTTCTTTAGAGGAAGGGTTTGCTTTGCTTCATTTCCTCGAACAAATGGATGCGGGCGGGCTATGGCGAAAAACTACGCAAGTTCTTTTTGAAATACAATCCTCTTCTACTTGTCGACCTCGGTCCGGGAATTTTCGAAAACGCAACTGTCGATACTTGCATATTTATGATTCAGAAGAACGCCCCTGGCCCCTCTACAAGAGGGGAAAAAATTGTGGAGTTCCCAACTGCAAGAGAGGAAGACGAAAAGAAATTCCCCTCTGGTAGAGGGGATAAAGGGGTGTTGCAAAATTTCCCAAAATGGTATCAATTACCCTAT
>JAOAEE010000019.1 GCA_026416955.1 Ignavibacteria bacterium
TTGCCCAAGGACAGCATAAAAATAGAAGGCTCGGGCAAAACAAGAACATTGAAAATCACTCCAACAAAAAAGAAAAGTGGCGAAAGTTTTGTAACAATAAAGGTAACCGACGGCAAAGACACAGCTTCGACACAATTTAAAGTTACAGTAACCAAAGCTACATCAGTTCAAAGCGAAGAAGCAAATACAATTACTGTCTCCCCCAATCCTGCTTCGGATTATATTGAAATAAATTTCGGCAACATTGCCACAAGCGAAGCGAAAGAAATTAAAATCTACAACCCATTCGGCGAATGCGTAATGACCGTAGGGGCAATTCACGAATTGCCCCAACAAAGGATTGATATTTCGCACCTACCAGCGGGAATGTATTTTGTAAGGCTTGGGAATTTAACAGAAAAATTTGTGGTGATTAGGTAATTTTTATCAACTTAATTATGACCTTACTTCATTTTTTAAATTTATATTGGTGATTTTATGAAAAAATTAATTATTTACTCTGTTTTAACACTTGCAATAGCAAGCAATCTTTTTTCTCAATGGGAGCCGGCAAATAATGGCTTAACTGCCGATTTGGTGAAGAAATTTGCAATAATTAATAACAACATTTATGCTGGAACAGACAACGGTCTGTTTTTCTCGACCGACAATGGTAACAGTTGGACCAAAACCAAAAACTTGCCTGAAAAAGGTGTTTGGGCATTTGCTTTAACTGGAAAAAATTTTTTTGTGGGAACAGTTGATGGAATCTTTTTATCGACAGATAATGGTAATACTTGGACATCGAAGAACAATGGGTTAACTACTAAGAACATTTGGTCGCTTATTATAATTGAAGATAAAATTTTTGCTGGAACAGCTGGAGGTGGTGTCTTTATATCGGAAAATAACGGAGATTCTTGGTCATCGAAAAATAATGGCTTAAAAGCAACGCATATTAATGCATTAGATGTTAGTGGCAACAATATTTATGCTGGAACTTGGGGCAATGGTGTCTTTATTTCAAACGATAAAGCTAACACTTGGATTGAGAAAAATAATGGTTTAACAAGTTTGTTTGTCCAAACCCTAACGGTAAATGGTAACAATATTTTTGTTGGCACTTTCGATAAAGGGGTTTTTCTTTCGACAGATAATGGTAATTCTTGGACAAACAAAAACGATGGCTTGTCCCATCCTTGTGTTACAACAATAGAGAAAGCAGGAAATATTATATTCGTTGGGATGAATGGTGGTGGAATATGTATTTCCACGAATAACGGCAACACTTGGATAGAAAAGAACTCTGGTTTGACGACAAAAGAAGTTATGAGTTTAGTGATTAAAGGTGAATATGTTTTTGCAGGAACTTACCAAAAAGGGATATTTCGAGCGAAACTATCCGATTTCGGTATAACCAATGTCCAAGAGGAATTTTCAAACCAAACTGCGAATAGATTAATTTCCCCAAACCCAGCCTCAGATTATATCGAAATAAACTACCACAACTTTACTCAGAAAGAAGCCAAAGAAATTAAAACCTACAACGCATTCGGCGAATGCGTAATGACCGTAGGGGCAATTCACGAATTGCCCCAAAAAAGAATTGATATATCACATCTACCAGCGGGTGTGAATTTCGTAAGGTTTGGGAATTTTACAGAAACGTTTGTAGTGTCGAGATGAAAAATTTAATACTTGACTAAAGTACTATTATCATATATTTTCTTAGTTGCAATTAATAGCCCAATATTACAAGCATTTCTTGTTCTTTGTGCATCGGTTTAAGTTATGACCAATTTGATAATTCTGTGTTCTTACACCCGTCCGAACGCAAACCCAAAAAAGGTTTTGCGTATTTTTTAAAACGACATAGCAACTATAAAACATCTGGTAAGTTCAAAGACATTCCATCGTGTTTTTCCAAAACTATTAAAAAGTTTAAAAGAGATTTATTTCTACTCCTATTATTTTGGAACAAGAATGTATGTTTTAATAATTTTTTATTAAATTGGATTTTCAAATAAATAATTTACATTTATGAAAAATTTCATTTCCTTTTCAAGTTTCAATTATGGATTCAAAAAAGGCAATTGGGTTGAACTATGTCCAATCTTACAAAAGCTAAAGCGGTTAAATATTCTATTATGTATTTTTTTAATTTTTCTAAGTTTTTTAGGTTTAACCCAGGAAACGTTTTCACAGACCATTGAATGGCAAAAGTGTTTGGGTGGCTCTGGGTATGATTATGCTAATTCAATTCAGCAGACAACTGATGGTGGCTATATTGTGGCTGGTTCTTCAAATTCAAATAACAAAGATTTAAGCGGAAACCAGGGGTCGTATGATTTTTGGATAGTCAAATTATCTTCAACTGGCACAATTGAATGGAAACAGTGCTTGGGTGGATCCAATGTTGAAGAAGCGAATTCAATACAGCAAACAAGCGATGGAGGCTACGTCGTTGCTGGATATACACTGTCAAATGATGGTCACGTTAGTGGAAATCATGGTTTGTCGGATTTTTGGGTAGTAAAACTCACCTCTACGGGGGCAGCTCAATGGATGAAATGTTTAGGCGGATCTTCGGCAGATGAAGCCTATTCAATTCAACAGACCACAGATGGGGGTTACATCGTTGTAGGTCGCACTTACTCAAATGATGGACAAGTTTCAGGGAATCACGGAGCCGACGACTGCTGGATAGTAAAATTATCCTCAATGGGAGACCTTGAATGGGAGGTTTGCTTGGGGGGTACGGGAGATGAAATAGCTTATTCCATCCAGCAAACCATTGATGGCGGTTATATTCTTGCAGGTACAACCTATTCGAACGATGGCAATGTTGGTGGTAACCATGGATCGTGTGATTACTGGGTAGCAAAATTATCTCCAACCGCCGAAATTCAATGGCAAAAATGCTTAGGGGGCTCAGCTTCGGATGAAGCCCGTTCAATAATACAAACTAATGATGGAGGTTATTTGGTTGCCGGTTGGGCAAATTCAAATGATGGCGATGTAACCAACCATCATGGTGGAATAAGTGATTTTTGGGTGGTTAAATTAACCCCCACAGGGGCAATTCAATGGCAAAAATGTTTAGGCGGTTCAGGTATTGATTATGGTCGCTCAATTCTACAAACTAATGACAATGGGTTTATTGTGACGGGGTCAGCTTTATCAAATGATGGTGATGTCCAAGGAAATCATGGTTCAGATGATTTTTGGGTAGTTAAACTATTTCCATCAGGTGATATTCAATGGCAAAAATGTTTAGGCGGTTCAAGTAGCGATATGGCGTTTTCGATAAAACAAACTTCTGATAATAAATTTGTTGTGGCAGGGCATACAGGTTCTGATGATTATGATGTTAAAGGAAATCGTGGTCTGACTGATTACTGGATAGTTAAATTTTCACCCCCAGCCTCCTTTATAGAAAATGAATGGTATATGGATAACATTATTCAAATTTTCCCTAATCCAGCTACTTCACAAATTACTATTCAATTAATAGAACCTATATTATTTTCGAGTAACATAAATGTTAAAGCTAATGAATTAACTCTATATATTTCTGATTTTTTGGGCAAAGAATTACAGTCTTTCCCAATTAATTTACAAGAACATCAATTTAATTCTCTCGAAGAAATTAAGTTGGATTTGGATATCAGCCAATTATCAAATGGGGTTTACACAATACTTTTAAAAAATAATCAAAATACAATCATTCATTACAATAAATTGATAAAAATGCAATA
>JAOAEE010000056.1 GCA_026416955.1 Ignavibacteria bacterium
GAAATTTCATTAACCGAAACCGGCAACACCCAGCTCTTATTAATTAATTCAATGGGTGAAATTATCCAAACAATAATAAACGAAGAAGTAAACATCCGCGGGATACGGAAACATACAATTAATATTAGCAAATTACCCTCGGGGCTTTACCTCTTGCAATTAATAACTCCGAGTGTTTTTGAAACCAAAATTTTTTGTGTTATAAAGTAATTTCATATGAAAAATTCCATAGTATTTATCATTCTAATTTTTGTAAATATTGGTTATATTATTTCGCGTGACTTTCCCAAGCAAAAAATTTGCTTCTCTGTTGGTGCTAATTACAACTTTTTTATTGGGTCGTTCAACAAACTACCTAATGTTCCAAATTGCTGTCCTGAATTCAGTTTTGGAAAAGGTCTTGGTTTTAACTCAAATCTTAGCTATAGGCACATAGTACAAGATAAAATATGGGTTGGCGGTAAAATAGGATTAATTACATTAGACGCCGAGTTTAGAAAAGAAGAACCTACTTTTATTATTACTCCGCAAGGTCTTGAAGAAGGCAGTTTTGAACATTTACTCCGTGCAAATCTTTCGAACGTTTTTATTCAGCCTTTCGTCGAAATAAATTTATACAAAAATTTATTCTTTTCTTTTGGATTAGATTTTGGTTATCTATTCAAAAATTCTTTCTATCAAAAAGAAACAATTATTAAACCATATGGGTATGGAACTTTTTTAGATTCTCTTGGTAATGATTCTGGTAAAAGATACAGAAACGAATACAATGGGACAATTCCCAATTTAATTAAAAATCAAAATTTCGTAACTATCGGATTATCTTACGACTTACCTCTTAATAAACATACTACTTTGTTATTACGACCAGATGTTTTTTTTAGATACCCATTTACAAACTTAGTCCGAGATATAAAGTGGAGGGTTTCAAGTTTAGGAGGTAATCTTTCATTAGTCTTTGCTCCAAAAGCAAAAGCACCAAAGAAGAGATTAAAAGAGCAAAGAATAGAAAGAGATACAATTAAAATAATTAGCAAAAACATATCCCAAGAGACTATCCAGATTGGAAAAGAAAATTTTGAGTATTCCGAAATTGAATATGATGATTATATTATTGAATTAACAAAAATTAAAATCATTGATACTTTGTTAATCCCAAAAACATATATCCTGGAAGGCAATGTAGTTGCTGTTGGTCTAGATGAAAATGGTAACGAAATTCCAAATCCAAGATTTCTGATTGAAGAAATCGTTTCAAATAAATTAGTTCCATTACTTCCTTACATTTTTTTCGAGGAAGGGTCAAGCGAAATCCCAAAAAAATATAAATTATTCGATTCTTTCGAAAGTGCAAAAAACTTTAACATTAGCGAATTATTTTACGAAGGAACAATTGACATTTACCATCATATTCTAAATATTATTGGTCAAAGGATGAGAATTTATACAGATGCTGATTTAACCCTTGTTGGATGCAACTCAGACTTCGGCATCGAAAGAACTAATATAAACCTTTCGAAACAAAGAGCAATTGCAATAAAAGAATATCTAATTAATGTTTGGGGAATAGCTCCACATAGAATAAAAATTGAAGCAAGAAACCTTCCGGAAAAACCATCCATTCCGACCACAGAACCAGAAAAATGTTGAAGAAAACAGAAGAGTAGAGCTGAAAACTACACACAAAAAATTGCTTGAATGGATCTATATTGAAAAAATAGATAGAACTGCAACCCCGCCAATAATCCGATTTAAACCATTTGTTGATAGTGAAGCAGGGCTAAAAAATTGGAATTTAGTTGCCTATCAAAATTCAGAACCAAATCTTAGATTTGAGGTTTCTGGGGAAAAGCAACCTCCTAAAAATATTGATTGGAAGTTGGAGGAATTCCAAAAAATAATTCCAAGAAACCCAGAACCTATAATTTTTTCTTTGTCTATATTAGATGAAGTAGGAACTAAGCTCGATATTAAAGAAAAAACCTTACCAATCGAAGTTAAAACAATTGTTCAAAAAAGGAAAGAGAAAGTCGAGGACTTCGAATTGGAAAAGTTTAGCCTAATTTTATTCGATTTTGATAAAGCAACAATCGAAGGAATGAACAAACAAATTGTTTCATTAATCAACTCGAAAGTCAAACCTAATTCACTGGTAAGTATTGTCGGATACACTGATAAAACTGGCGAGAGTGAATATAACCGTAAATTATCGGAGCAAAGAGCTTATTCCGTAAAATCTTTACTTAAAGGAGTTAAAGCGACAGCCTATGGCGTTGGTGAAACTATTCTGCTATATGATAACAATTTACCCGAAGGAAGGTTTTATTGCCGAACAGTAGAAGTCGTAATAAAAAATCCAATTAAATAAAAACAATAATTAAATAATAAAATAATTTATAATTACAGCAAAAATTATTACAAAGCCTCATAGGAATTCATTAATTCGGTTAGTTCCTTAGTAATTTTTGCTTGCCGAATTTTATTCAATTTCCTTCTTAGGTTCTTTATTTGGATTTCGGCTTCATCGCTAGTTTTTTGCAAAATTTGTTTTCTTTCAAAATTCTCAGAAAGAACACTTTGTATTAATGAATAAACGATTAAATACAATGTTACAATTTTAGAGAATTCAAAAGCCTTTTTGATGAAGAAATTAATTTTATCAAAAGTAATTTTCTCATCTGGATCCAATAAATAGTCGTTAACAGAAACTTCTAACCCAAATTCTTTGATAGTATCCCTTGGTAATATTGGTTCAAGAATAGGATGTTTTTCATTAACCAATAACAGATTCTCATAACATCTTGTATTTAATGTCAGAGATCCAGTAAAATCCAGTCTATTAAGTTCATTATAAATGACGTCAATTAAAACAAAGGGATAATTAGCAAAATACGTTTCCAATAAATTCGAAAAGAAACCATCCAAGCAACCTAAAAGATTTGAAATCTCATTCAAAGAAGGTTCCTTCTTCAAGATAAATGGTTTAAAATCAACATTTAAATCAATTTGTTCCTTAAAAATTTTTCTTCTTCCGAAAATAATTTTTTTTGAATAGTGATTGTTTTTCTCCTTCTCACCAAGTTTTTCAAAAATTTGGTAATCAAATTTTCCACAAAAAGGCAACTCTGAGGTTAAAACGAGGACAATTCTTGGAGAATTCAATACCTCGACATTATTTCCGAGATTCAATTTTACACGAAGATTTATTAAGTTCTGAGTATAAAATAACAATTTCAATGGTTCAATTTGTTTTAAATCTATTTGAAAACTCTCGAAAAATATTGTAAGAATTTGCTTATTTAGAATGGAAATCTTATTGTAAACATTGAGCGAATAAGGGAAAAGGATATCTGCGATATCCTTAATAGTCTCTAACTCAGCAATCTCAGATTTAATTAGTTTTTGGCTCATACTTTTGCAATTTTTTTAACCCTTCTATCAATTCTTGCTCTGGACAAATTTCAAATTCACTCTGTTTGAGGAATTCAAGTAACTTTTTACCATATTCGATAAACTTTATTTCTGATTCATTTAATTGTATGCCATACTTAATAAATTTTTCTTTTTCGCGAAAAGTTGCCAAATCGGACTTCAAGTTCCGGGAAACTTTTTTTAATTCATTTGATTGAACAGCAGAGCCAATTCTGGAAACAGATAAGCCAATATTTATTGCAGGCCAAAAATTAGAGTTACACAATTCCGGGTCTAAATAGATTTGACCATCAGTAATTGAGATAATATTGGTAGGAATATATGCGCTAAAATCACTATCTTTCGTTTGTAAAATAGGAATAGCAGTTATTGATGCTGTTCTCCTTTGGGAAGGAAGTGTCATTTGGTTTGGAGCAGGTTCGTCCAAGTAAATATTAGATGCTCTTTCAAGCAATCTTGAATGTAAATAAAAAATATCGCCCGGATAGGCTTCTCGCCCCGGTGGTCTTTTCAGCAAAAGTGAAAGATGTCGGTAAGAATTTGCGTGGGTTGTCAAATCGTCGTAAACAATTATTACATCTTTCCCTTTATCACGGAAATACTCAGCCATAGTTGTAGCTGCAAATGGGGTAATATAAACTAAAGGAGCAGGGTCGTTCGCTTTGCTAACAACGATAATAGATTTATCAAGGCACCCAAATTTATTTTTCAACAAATAATAAATATTTTTTATTTCTGAAATCTTCTTTCCTATAGCAACATAAATAAAAACCCGATTTTTAATATCCTTTTGACTATAAAAGAAAGTCAAGGCTAAAGAAGTTTTACCAGTTCCACGGTCACCCAAAATTAGCATTCGTTGCCCTAACCCAATTGGCATAATGGCATCAATTATTTTCACACCCGTAAGTAATTGCTTTACAACTGGAGCTCGTTTGACAATTGGGGGTGCTAGCTGTTCAATTGGTCTTAATTCAATATTGAAATTACCTTCATCAAAAAATTTCATTTCTTCTTTTGCATCCTCAATGTTAAGAATCCTACCAAAAGGATCAACCACTTTTCCCAGAAAATAATCACCCACAGCGGTAAATAAAGATTGATGCGTGCTAAATTTTATCTCGTAGGAATTTTGCTTTGAGAATCCAAAAATGAATTTCTCGTAATTTTTTTCCTCAAATTTGATCGTAACTTTATCCCCTTCTTTAACAAACCTTTCTTCACCAAAAATAATACATTTAATAACTTTTCGGTCTATATCCATTATTTGCCCAAATACATAAGGATTGTTCGGGTCTTCCTCAGTCGACCTAATCGATGATGTAGGCAAAAAGACCATTTGCCCAACTCGACCCTTTTCACAACCTTCGACAATTGCTATTCCATCAGCAAAAGATACTACTTTGCCTTCATATTCTGGTTGTAATTTTTCCTCCTCTATTTCTAATAATTTTAGTTCTTTGTTTATTTCTTCAATTAATTGAAATACATCAAGTTCTTCGTTACCCATTTCACTCCCATTTATTATTGATTAACTTTGATTTCAAAACTAAATCAAACAAAAGATTATTAAGCTCTTCGATACTGTAACTTTTATCTAGTTGAATCCTTGAAATTTCATCATTCGTCATTAAAAATGAATCCAGAAGTTCATTTTTTTTCCAAGGCTTTTCGTTATCACATTTTCGATAAATGTTAACTTTAAATGCAACAAATCTTTCACCAAACTTATCTATAATAATCTTTTTAATAAATCTTTTTCTCTCGCTAGTCAATTGAAGGTCATTACCAATATAAACATTTAGGAAACAAAATTTTTCTAATATTTTCTGGGACAAATTATTAAGACAACTAATATCAAAATTGTCAACGACTATTTCTACAATTTTCTTCATCAAAAATGTTCGTAAACAATTAGAAATGATTTCTTTTGCTTGTTTTCTTTTATCCTTATCATTGGAAAAATTAAGATTTTCAAAGTTAATATAGTTCAGAATAACTAAGTCCTTGTAAACTGATTCAAAGGAGAAATCCGTACCAAAACCTTTATTATTAATGTAATTTATTAACTTTTTTTCTATCACATCCAATTTTTTATCCATTTATGGGCTTCTTTTGTTGCTAAAAATTTGCTTCTTATAATTGATAATATCAACAGAATAATATAATTGCAAGACTTCGTTGGCTTCTTGTTTATTTTGGATTTGCTTAAACTTTTGTATATTAAGTTCATATCCTTTCTTAGTTTTATCGAAGTATTTATAAAACAAATTGTTATAATGATAAAACCCATATACTTTGAAAAGAAAAATCAAAATCAGTACTACTATATTAAAGGTATTGAAAAATAAGTTCAGAAACTTTCTATTTTTAGTTCCTGGACTTGAAATTTTACTCGGTTGAATTTTCGTTTCAATGTCTTCGAAAAAATGGGCACTATCGCTTTCGGGCTTCCCTTTTTGTGGAATTTGATTTTTTAAGTCATCTAATTTCCTATCTATCTCTTCCAAAAAGGAAATAACATTAAAATTTGCTTCGCTACTTTGTTTCTCGAAAATCCTTGGATTTCGCGCATAAGCATATGTAAATTTGTAAGATTTTGGTAAATCAACAGCTACAGCTCTAGAACCTTGTACATCTAAAGAATTCTCTTGTGAAGTGGGCTCTTCTTTTCTCGAAGTGAAAGCAAATCCAAAATAAAATTTGGAGTTTAAAAACAATATTAGATTAATTAAGAATCCAAGGATTAAAAGATAAATACCATAATTAAGAAAAAATGAATTACCTATTCTCAAATAAATCAATATTTCATAAGGCAGAATAGAATATAAAATTGAAATAATATCCATTATTAATCAAAATTGTTCCTAATAATTAAATTATCAACTAAATGAAGATCGTTGACCAAAATAGTGATTTTCTTTAATCCAATTTCAAAATCCTCTTGAGCTTTTGTATTCGGAGAGTCATCGAAAAAAATTAAAGCTTCCCCATTAATTTCCCAACTAAACCCTTTATCTGGAGAAAAAACAATTGTTTCAACATTTGGAACATAGGCTATCATTTTTTTTGAATTTGGAACGATAGTAGCCCTATTTTTTTCATTTTCATTAATTGTTAATATATTATCCAACTTTAATTCTTTCAATATACTATCAAAATCTTGAACAACTGAATCAATAGGTTTTAAACTTTCAAATGAAATCATTTCAACATCTTCTAATTGGTTATTTAAATGTTGATTAACCAAATAACAAATCTCTACGATGCAAACCATATTGACTTAAATTTTTGATAAATAACCAAGTATCTTATCACTTTGATATACACTATCATCAATAACCTTAATAGTAGTAATGTTATAAAATCTCGACTCATCGATTTTCGTACATTCTTCATCGCATAAAACAAATAGGCAACCTACAAGAGTATCCCAAATTGGAACAAAACATTCTTCTATTAAAGCTTCGCTCGAATCGGTTTCTAAATTAGCTTCAGTTTTTTTCAATCGTTCTATTGTGTAAAATGGTTGAGTTAAAAATCTTAAAAGCCTAATAGAACGAAAATGTATATCCTTTTGCTCTTCGGTCAATGAATCAATTCCCAATAGATTTATGTTTTTCTCTAGATTTTTATTTATAGTCAAATATTCCTTTGCCTTTGCAAGAATTCTTGGGTGGGATTCTATCAATTTAACAAATATCTCTTCTTCCAACTCAATCGTTGAATGATAATTTTCGTACAACTGTCTTGCAAAATTCTCATCAATTTTACTAATAAAATTCGATTTGGAGTCTAATACATCCACTGCGGGGTAGAGACTTTTTTCTGCAATATCCCTTTTAAGAACAATCTGTGCGTCCAAATGGGAAAAAAGTGTGGCTGGTGCTGGGTCAGTTAAATCGTCGGCGGGAACGTAAACTGCTTGAATAGAGGTAATAAAGCCATCTTCGGTCGAGCAGATTCTTTCCTCTAAATCACCAATTTCCATTTCCATTGTAGGTTGGTATCCAACACTAGAAGGTATTCTTCCAAGCAAAGAAGAAAGTTCCGAACCAGCTTGTACAAACCGAAAGATATTATCAATAAACATTACAACATTACAACCTTTGTCCCTCCAATATTCAGCTATTGTAACTGCCGAGTGTGGAGTTCTAAAACGAACTCCCGGTGGCTCATCCATCTGCCCAAAAACTAAAACTACATTATCCAAAAGGTTAACTTGACTATTCTTCTCATTCAATAATATATTGTGAAGTTCTTGTAGTTCCTTCCACAACTCTGCTCCTTCTCGGATTCTTTCCCCAACACCAGCAAAAATTATTTTTGTTTCTTTACCCTTTGATTGTATAAAACTTTTTTTAATAAAATTATAAATTAACTCTTTCAAAAGAACAGTTTTTCCAACCCCAGCACCACCAAAAAAACCCACTTTTCCACCTAAGGGGATAGGACAAGCAAAATCTATTACTTTTATACCTGTTAAAAGCATATCTTTGCCAACAGAAACCTTTTGAAAATGAGGTGGATCCTTAACAATATTTATTCTTTCAATGTTAACCAAATTCTTATCTTTTAAATAATATTCACTCTCCGAAACTACTTTTCCTTCAAGGTCATCTATCGTTTCACCAAGGGTGTTAAAGACTCTTCCGGTAATATTGACAGGAACGCTAAGTTGTTTACCAAAATACCTCACTTTAAAGTTTTTCCCAAGTAGAAAAGTGCTACCCAAAGCAATTGCCTTTACTATATTGTTCCCACAATGGGCTAAAACCTCGAGCTTTAGATTCCCCTCATAGTTAGGGTCGTGAACTTCTACAATGTCGTAAATTTTAGGAAGTTCCTCGAAAGATTGCACATCAAAGTCAATTTCGCAAACCGGACCATTAACGCTAATTATTCTCCCCTCGACATATTCAAACTTATCATCTAACATAGTTCTATCTACCTATTAAATATTACATCTTTTGTAAAATAATTATTCCAAGGTTATACCTATACAAATCAAGCCAAACATCATTCAATAACTTATTTATCATCTTCATCCTCATCTTCTTCTTCATCATCTTCTTCAAAGGGATCCCCAAACATATCCTCATCATTATCATCAGATAAATCATCTTCCAAGTCATCAGACTGATTATAAAACATACTCGACAATGATTCGTACTTTTCTTCAAATCTATCTACAAATCTTTCATCATATATTTCATCACTTTCGTCAAATGGGATTAGGTTTTTTCCCTTTTTGGCAAGTATACCTTTATAATAATTAAAAATATTTTGCACCGTATCATATTCCAAATCTTCATCGGTGTTTAATTCCCATTCAACAAAATTATCAATGTTCATTATTATGTCGTAGATAACACCATTATCAAAACTGTCGTAATATCCACCGTAGTTTAATACTTGATTGAACTCATTAATGATGTCCACAAAATCATCCTCAGTAAGCGTGTAGCCGTAAATTTGAAATTGGCCACTTTCTTCCAAATTTGCAAATATTTCTTCTTCTAAAATTTTTCCTATTTCGGAGTTAACAACATCTTCCTCAACCTTTGAAAATTTCCTATCAACCCAAATCCATAATTGATTTTCGGTTTTTACTCTTTTCAAAAATTTTTCGTCACAAGAAAAAGCTTCTTCAAAATACCAATTATATTGCCCTTCGAGGTATCCTATGTAATAGGAAACCAATGCTTTGGCTTTCTCGGATTGTAGTTTACTGCTTACGCAGGGTATTTGTTTTGAAAACCATACAAAAAAATCCATATACCTACCTATAATTATTAATTTAACAAAAAGATAAGTTATTAATCTTTCTTTTGTTCGATATTTAAATTATTTCCATTTATTGTTTACCAAGCTCTGCAAGCAAATTTTACGTTAAGTTCTTTCAATATTATTATCGCTTGAAAAGCGAAGAAAACAAAAGCTAAAAATTCGAACATAATTAACATTTAAGGTGTCTTCTAATTGAAAAAATAAAAAAAGAATAATCATAATAATATTTTGTTGACTTTCAAGAAAATAATATTAGAAAAATCTATTCCATTCATTTATATTTTTAAATAAAAAAAATTCATTATTATATTACTAAAGTATTTATAATTTTTTTCTTTTTTATTTTTTCTGTATAAAATTTGTTGATTTTTGTTGCAATTTATATTTCCTTTGCCAATACTATTATTCTATCTTCTGCTCCAAGTTTAAAATATTCTGTTTTCTTTGGGTTAAGTATAAATTTTGCTTGTGGTGTCTTGTAATTCTGGATTATCCCTATTGCAGTTTCATCCTTTCGCATCGCTGCCTCGACAATCGTGGCAAATGATACCTTTTCCCCAATCCGAACGAAACATTCTACATCGCGCACATATATCTCCGAACCCTCGCTTACAAATAAATGGTCGAAAACTTTTATCAATTCCTTCTGCTCCGACAATTGCGCCAACACTGGTCCGACTATATTCGAACCAATTATGTAATCTGTTATAATTCCGTTGCTTGCAATTTTAGAATTATTGATATCCAAAAATTCAGCGACTATTGAAAACTTATATTCTTTCCTAGATTCAAGGCGGTTTAATATAGAAATTAGATATAATGTGTTTGTATCAATTTCGTTAACGGTATCAAATCTGGTATCGTTAGCCAAAATAATCACTGTTTCAATATCTTCTACTACGTCTTCTAACTTTTTTTCTTTTCCATATTCAATATGAAGTTTAAGAATGCTATTATTTTTAAATTTTTCATTAATCGCTTCTCTAATTTCCTTTTTTTCCATTTTATCGAAAAGTAATATGCGAACTAAATTTCCGTTGGAATTTGTAGAAGTAAAATAAGAGTTCAAATACCATAAGATTTCAGGAATTTTTGGACTGTAACCAAGAATTAGCACATTGTGCCGTTTTCGATAATCACTTAGCATCGCAGAAGAAATTTGTTCGTAATCGATAGATACTTTTCTTCTAATATCTCTACATTCTTTTAAGCTCTTATCATTTTCTGCAAGCAACACCAACAAATCTTCCTTCCTCAGAACAGTGGTTTTGCTTGGATTGAGTTCACACTTTTCATTTCTAATTATTCCAACAAGTGTGGCATTGTTGTAATGGTAAATTGCATCAGCAAATTGTACACCAACCAAATTAGGAGGCAATTTTGTTATGTATAATTCATTCCCTTTAAAACCAAGAATTTCATAATACGTATTCGAAATATTTGGGTTCAAAACGGCTTGTGCAATTAATCGAACAATAAACTGTTCTGGGTTAAAGAAAACTACTCTATTATTTCTATCAATATCTTGAATTTTCTTTTTTACCTCGTCACTATATATTTCGGCTACAATATGAAATCTCGAAGAATCAATTTGTTGACTTTTACCAAGCAATGCAAGCACAGATTTGAGAACCGAATAATCTGCATTTCTATCGTTACCTTCGTTTAAAATAACGATTGACTTAGCTTCCCAAGCATTAACCAACTCCAAATCCTTTACATTAGAGATAGAACCACTTACTGCAATAATTTTAGTAGTCGAGAAACCAGAAAATCTATGCTCCAATTCATAATCCATATCGGATTTATCCTTGTTTGACAATATGACAATTGTAGCTCTGTCTCTTGTAAGATTTGCTTCTATAAGTTCATCCACAATTGAGTAAATTTTGTCGTTCCAACCGAGAATTAGAGAATGATGTTTATTACTCACTTTTGTTTTACCACGCTTTTCGATTTCACGAACTGCTTCCAAATCGGAAGTAATCAGTCCCACAAAAAAGTTTAAAAGAATTAATGCGGCAAAGAACTGGAAACTAATGAAAATAAGAAAAAATAGAATCTCTGGAAAACCACTTTGAATTAATTGCTTTATCCCGGGGTCTGAATAAAGTTCTGCCCAAGTGTCGAACATAATAAAATATAAGGTCTCGAGCGAAGTAAAAAGCGTCCCAAACTTTTCTGGGGAATACTTCCCAAACAAATCAGTCGTAACTACACCATAAATATAAAGTAAAATACACAGCAGTATAAGAACATTGACAATAGAAGGAATTATCCTGAACAAAATGTCGAGAATAGTCTTAAATTTCTTCAATTTTTCGAATATTCTTAATAGACGCAAGATTCTTGCAAGGCGCAACACGATTACGAATTCTGAACTACCACCGAAATAAACTAATGCCATTAAACTCAAGAAAATTACAATAAAATCGAAAATATGCCAAGGGTCGAAGAAGTATCGCCAAATTCGATAACCGTGCTCCAACATATAGATAAGCATTTCAAGAATAAAAATTCCGGTAACTATCCAGTCGAACCAAATGAAGAAGATATGAAATCTCTCATATAACTCCCTGCAAGTGGATATACCAGCTAAAACTCCACCTAAAATGATAACTACTGCAATAGATATTCTGAAACAATTATTGTTGGAAATTTTTTGAGCAAATTCTTGGACTTTTGAAATATCCATTTCAACTTCTTATTTTAACTAGAAAAATGAATAAAAGAAAAATATTATCAATTACCAATTTTAACTATTCTTTGTATTAGAACCTTTGAATTGGTAGAAACCTTTAAAAAGTAAATTCCATTTGGAATTCCACTTTTATCACTCATTACGGACAAATTAAAGGACAAGCGGTGTACCCCAGAAGATAAATAGTTCGCAAAAAGGTTCCCTTTCTTATTGCCAATCATATCATACAATTCTATTTCTACAATGCTATTATTAGGAAGTGAAACTTGAATTACAAATTCATTTTCAAAAGGATTGGGCGCAACTTCCAAAGATATTTCCTTTTCCAAACTTTCAACATTTGTAATCTTTGCATACTGAACAGCACCACGACTAAGTATTCCAAAGGTACCAGAGTTATTCTCAACCATCTTGTAAGAACGCACCATATAATAAACTAAGCCTTCGTAAAGAGAGCTATCTACAAATTGCGTTTCCGATAAGGGAGTTTGGTTCAACAGGGTAAATTCCCCATTTTTTGAATATGATTTATAAATAAAAAAACCATCGACTGGTTCACTGGGTGCTTGCCAAGTAATTTTCACAGGTCCACCCTCTGGTTGGTAAACAGAAACATTCTGAGGCTTTGGAACAGCGGAAGAGTACTGTGTTAAAGTTGGGTCCCCCATTAACGCTACGTGCACTTGATATAATCCTTGCCCAATTAAGTAAAAACGAACGCTATCTTGGGAATACGAAGCTCCAAAGTAATTCGTATAGTTGCTTTGAGTCAATTTAGTTGAATAGCCAATTGGTAAATTAGCAGCCATATTGTGAAAATACCAATGTGGAAAACCAGCCCAACTACAAGTTAGAATTGAAGGCTTTGAAGCAAGTGCTGCCCGCATAAAATTGTTCTGTGAATCCCAATCTCCGAAGTAAGAACCAAAGAGCATTGTAAAAACAGCATTAACTTTGTTCGCAACGAAATCATCTGTCGTTCCAATTCCACCAGCGCTTGTATAAGTACCACCCCCGCAGCCGTATGCCCAAAGGTAATCGTCCGTTTTGAGAGTGGTAAACCAATCAGCAACTACTATGTTGCTAGGTCCTAAAAGAGAAGCAAAATTTCGATAACCACTGGAAGCAAAAGCATTAAGGTATCTATTTGCTCCAAAATTGTCATCAATAAGCCCTCTCCACTTTACTTGCATTTGCCCAGTTCTAAACAAGTGGTTTTTAGTAAGATACGCACGAAGCAAAGAAGTTTCACCTTCGGTAAATTTTGGCATTTTGAAGAAGTCAATCCTACCCACCCCAAAAGATATTTCGTAACCCGGTGTATTTTGGTCGAACTTGCCATCATTAGGAATATTACGATTCCTAGGGTCAGAAGCCGATGAGTTATTTACCGAGAAATCTGTCCAGTATGTATCGTAAATACTTCCGTAATACATATCACAAGGCCAAGCGCCCAAATGGTCGGGATGACCATCTGGGGCAATTAACCCAGAATATGGAACCGCTACCCTTCCCAAAAGAACAACAGTATTAAAATTAATAGGGTCTTTTTCGTATTCTTCCAAAATAAGATTTTTAACTTGCTGAACTTTTCCGGGGTCGAAATTTTCTGCGCGTGGAACATATTTCGTCACAACAGTCCATCCTTCTTCAATTAGGTCGTTAACATAAGTTTCGATTTCTAATTGTAAGTCCCATTGCAATGTCTCGTCGATTACTACCAAAACCTTTCCAAAAGAATGACGTGGTGGAACATTAATACCAGTATGAACATATCCAAATGCCATAAAGTGGAGAGCAATTGTCGTATCCACGGTTGAGCCATCGGGCCTTTGCATAGTAACATCTGCAAGGGCTTTATATCGGGCGCGCACTTCGTATTCATATTCTTTGCCCAACTGCACATTATTATCTGTATAAGAGGTGACAGAAGATGATAACACGGCAAGAGGGTTTGTTGGGAAAGTCATATCGCCAAAATTTTTACGCCTTATTTCGTAGGAATAAGCCAAAGGATGCTTTTCCCAACTAATTACAATTTTTGGTGGACTTGTATAAGTTTTGACAGAAAGTAAAACTGCTGCATCCTTAGATTGGTTCTTTCTTAGTTCTTGGGAAAGTATAAGATTATTATTTAAGAAAATAAAAACCAAAAGAAGTAGACAATATTTTCTCATAACCCACCTAATTTGTTGTTTGAATTACAATTAAAATATCAAAAAACTAAAATACACAATTTTTAAAAACAAAAATATTTTCATTTACATTATCATAATTTTAATAACCAATTCAATTAAAACAAATATTTTGAAGTCCTTTCGTCTATTAATAATCATAATGCGATTTTATGGAAAACAAGTTTGATATAATAGTCATTGGAGGTGGGCACGCTGGAATTGAAGCATCCTATGTTTCGAGTAGGATGGGTTGCAAAGTTGCACTCGTCACAATGAATAAAAACACAATGGGAAAACCTTCGTGCAACCCATCAATAGGTGGTACAGCAAAGGGGCATTTGGTAAAAGAAATTGACGCATTAGGGGGTGCAATGGGAATCCTTGCCGACAAGGCTGGAATACATTTTAAAATGTTAAACCGCTCGAAGGGATACGCAGTTTGGTCACCTCGCTGCCAAATTGACAAGGACTTATACCCTATTTATGTCTATAAACTACTTTCAAAGCAACCAAACTTAACAATCATCGAAGCAACTGTAAAAAGGATAATTATAGAAAATTACAAGGCAAAAGGCATAGAAACTATTAACGGAGAATATATTTTTGCACCAAATATTATTCTTTGTGCTGGAACATTTTTAAATGGCGTAATGTGGACTGGTTTGAAAGCAACACCAGGCGGCCGTTTCAACGAACCTTCCTCAAAATATCTTTCCGATTTACTTGCTGAATTCGGTTTCGAAACAGGAAGATTAAAAACTGGTACACCCCCACGGGTTTGGAAGCATTCCATTGATTTTTCGAAACTCGAAATTTCTCCTGGTGATGAACCACCTCAACCTTTTCACCGAAAAACACAAAAAGTAAAAAATCGTATTGTTTGTTACTCAACTTCGACTAATTCAACTACACACGAAGTACTTAAAACAGGTTTCGACCAGTCTCCAATGTTTACTGGAAGAATAAAAGGTACGGGTCCTAGGTATTGCCCATCTATCGAAGACAAAGTTAATCGTTTCGCAGATAAAACATCCCATAAAATTTTGCTTGAGCCAGAAGGACTTTTCACAGATTCAATATATGTTAATGGATTTTCTACAAGTTTACCCGAAGAAATACAAATCAAAGGTTTGCACACAATTCCAGGGCTCGAAAAGGCAGAACTAATTCGTCCGGGTTATGCGATAGAATATGACTTCTTTTATCCATATCAATTAAAACTAACACTCGAAACAAAACTTGTTGAAGGATTGTTTTTTGCTGGTCAAATCAATGGAACATCTGGGTACGAAGAGGCTGCTGCACAAGGTATTATTGCTGGAATAAATGCTTCGTTAAAAGTCCAAGGGAAAGAACCCTTCGTTTTGAAAAGAAGTGAAGCATACATCGGTGTGTTAATCGACGACCTTGTAAACAAAGCACCAGAAGAACCATACAGAATTTTCACCTCACTTGCCGAATACCGCCTTCTCCTACGCCAAGATAATGCAGACGAAAGACTGATGAAATATGGTCACCAATTTGGATTAATTTCAGATAAAGATTATGAGGAACATTTAAGAAAAATGGAAATTCTTAAAGAGGCCTACCAAGAAGCCAAAAAGTATAAAATTAGTCCGTCGGATATCAACACATATCTTTTAGCTGTAAATGAAACACCAATAGAGGAAATTGTAGACCTATATTATATTTCCAAAAGAAGTAATGTTAACTTGTTGGATGTTTTAAATGTTGTCAACTCCACACCAAGGATTTTTAACGAATTAAGAAAAACACCAGAGCTCGCTAACAGATTGCAAATAGAAATTCGTTACGAAGGTTACTTAGAGCGACAAAGAAAAGAAATTGAAATGTTTTTACAAAACGAGAACAAAAAGATACCTAATAACTTTGATTATTGGAAATTGAACTCCTTGTCCAAAGAAGCAAGAGAAAAATTGTCGAAAATTCGACCAGAGTCCCTTGGTCAAGCCTCTCGAATTCCGGGAGTTTCTGCTTCTGATATTGCTATACTTGCATTATACTTAAAATAGAGGTACAATGGCAGAAAACAAAGTCGCATTACTTGGTCCAACGGGAATTGTTGGGGAAGCAACAATTGAAGTCCTTTTGCAAGAATTAGATAATGATTGGGAAATTATTGCTTTTTCCAACAAAGAACTAAGTATTGAATTTGAGAGACTAAAAAAAATTTATACTTTCCCTATTACTGATTTCAAACAATTAAGAAAAAAAATTCTAGAGGTAAAACCCAATGTAATTATCAATGCGATTGGAATAAGCGACCGTGACCTAGCAGAAAGCAATAAAAAAACTGCTTGGCAAGTAAATGTACAATTGGTAGAACACTTAGTATCTCTTTCGAAAATATTAAATGCCCATCTAATTTCATTCTCCTGTGAAGATATCTTTGACGGAGCATCCGGCCCCTACTCCGAAACAGACAAACCTAACCCCAAAAATTATTTAGGCAAAACTAAACTAGCTGCGGAAAACATTATTATCTCTAACCTTAATAACTTTTCCATAATTCGAATTCCATTGGTCTATGGTGTAAGCGCGCACGGGAAAAAAGACATTGTTGCTCGAATAATTGATATGTTAAAACAAAACAAGAAAGTTTTTTTGCCTTACAATTACACCACCAATCCAATTCTCTCAGAAGATGTAGCTTGGGGAATATTAAAAATTATTGAAAGAAACCTTACTGGTATTTTTCACTTCGGAGGATTTGACTATGTTTCTTTAAAAACTTTCGCACAAAAAATTGCAAAGTTTTTCAATTTAAAACTTGAAATTTTCTCACACTCAGAAGATTTATTCGGTGCAGAATATGGCCTTCGACAAGCATATTCCGAAGCCTTACTATCTATTAAATTCTCGTCGATAAGCGAAGGTTTAATGACTTATAAATATCTTGATAGAGAAGAAGGTTCAGAATTTGAAAGGCTTATGAATTATTAAATTATTGCTAAAAGCCTAATAACCAAAAAATTCAAAAATTATTTAATAATTTGTAACAAATTGTATTTTATTTTGTTATTTGTTTTGAATTTTATTAAACCTTATTGAAAGTTATTTGTCAAATTAATTGAACAAACGGATGTTAAACAAAACTAAAGGAGTTTTATGAAAAAGTTAGCGGTTCTTTCAAGCCTTGTTTTGGTTTTTGGAATACTAATCTTTACTGCTTGCAACAAGCTGGATAATCCAGTGGACCCGAACACAGAAGGAATTGTCTACAACTCCAACATTCCTTTTGAAAATGAAATGAATATTCCCTCCACATTAAGCGAAGCAACTATCGAAAAACCAGCAATGCTGCTTTTCCCAAAAGATGACCCTCTTTATCCAGAAAGACCCATTAAGTTTATGGTTCCATTGGGTAGAATTTTAAAGCAGCTAAATCTAACCGATGAACAAAAAACTCAAGTTCGTGAATTCATTAGTCAATATCGCGATTGTGTCAAAAATGCATTGATGGCACTTCGTGAAAGTGAAAAAACAATTATTGAGGGTGCAAATCAAGCTCGCCAAAACGTTATGGAACAACTGAAAAATGGCGAAATCGACAAAGAAACAGCACGTCAATTACTAAAGCAAATCAATGAAAGAACTCGTGAAGCACTTATGAATAATCCAGTTCGTGAGCAAGTTCTCCAACAATTAAAGGAGTGCTGGGAAACTTTGATTGCAAACATAAAGAGCATACTTGATGATAATCAAAAAGCACTGTTTGAAGAATTAATAGCAAAATTCAAAAACAATCGAGGTGGCAAAGGTTCCGGACCGGGTACAAGACCATAATCCCCAATAAAAAATAAACTTCCGAGGCTGCTTTTCGAAATAAGCAGCCTCTCTTTTTATTTATTGAATGTTGCTTTGTTATATTATTAATTTTTCGAAATTGGTTGGAAAATCCCAATAAGTTTCCTTTTTCAAAACAGGTACAAGTTCTGCAAGAAGATAAAAAGAGCCAATAATAAAGATGGGCTCCATTTTTTTGTATGCAAATTGGAAAGCGTTTTCACTTGTTTCGGTCAAAACTACTTCCAATCCATTTGGAAAAAATTTTTCAAATTCAAACCGAGATTTTTTATAAACAATATTGTTCCTCTCTGCTCTCTCATACTTTAAATTTGGTAAGAATAAAACTTTAGTAATGGGTAATAAAAACTCAAGCATTTTTATGTAATTCTTATCACGCATAGAAGCAAAAATGGTATTCCACTTAGTTTCGAGAAAAATTTCTTTAACTAGTTCTACAGTTTTTTCCACCGAATTTGGGTTATGTGCTACATCTACTAAAATCAATGGAGAATTGTTGATTATTTCGAACCTTCCATATAATCCAGAGTTTTTTCTAACTTTTTCTACCCCATTCATTACTGCAAATTTCGAAATATTGAAATATTTCTGTAAATACTCAATTGCTACAATAGTAGCAGCAATGTTTTCAATTTGGTGTTTACCGACCAATGGTGTAACAAGAGAATACGAATTTTCTTCGGTCAAAACTTGAAGTTTCATCATTTGTGGTTCAATTCCGCTTACTTTTGTTTTAACTTTGTTTTCCACAAAGATTAGTTTAGCTTCGTTAGCTTTTAAATTTTGTAAATACTGGTATACTTTAGAATCATTATACGACACAATTGCTGTACGATTTGGTTTAATTATTCCAGCCTTTTCGAAAGCAATTTCTTCAATAGTGCGACCAAGATATTCTTCGTGGTCCAAGTCAATTCGAGTTATTATTGAAAGCAATGGGTCGACAACATTTGTAGCATCATAACGACCACCCATTCCAGTTTCAACTACACAAACATCAGTACCAACTTTCGAAAAATAGTCAAAAGCAATTGCTGTTGTGATTTCAAAAAAAGTTGCATTTAGTTCTTCACTGAATTTTATATACTTTTCTACAAGTGGTTCCAAATCATTGTCTGATATAGGAATACCATTAACTTTTATTCTTTCGTTAAAAGAAAAAATGTGCGGCGAGGTATATAACCCGACCTTTAAACCAGCTTCCATAAATATCGAGGCAAGAAGCGAAGCAACACTACCTTTGCCATTGGTACCGGCGATATGAATTACCTTGATTTTTTGGTGGGGGTTACCATTTCTATCCAAAATCCGATTAATCCTTTCCAATCCAGGTTTTATTCCAAATCTCCTTAGAGAAAACAATTTATCCAATAAGTCTTTTTTCATAAACAATCTAATATTTCGTGTCTCTTTGGATAAAATTTTCTTAGTTTATCAAAATAATTTGCTTTTCCTTCTTCATCTGTATTATAAATTATGGATTTAAGAAAAAAAGAATCTTCGAGTAATTTCCGAGTTTCCTTTAGTTTATTATAAAGTAACTTAGGGCTCTTAAATACTCTTTTATCCAGAGGCACATATCTTTGCATTTCTTTTTCCAAAATTGAGTAATTAGGGGTAACATTAGTAAACTTCTCGAAACTTTGTAGCATTTTCAATGTTCCCCGCAACTTTCCTTCGTAAGAATACCCCGCAATGTGTGGTGTACTAATATCGCAAAGGTCCACCAAGTTTGAATTAATTTGAGGTTCATTTTCCCAAACATCAATAACAACCGAAACTCTTTTTTCTGTAAGAATTTGCAACAAGTCGGTTTCCGACACCACTCCCCCCCGTGAAGTATGAATAAACAAAGCATCTTCTTGAATTAAATCCAACATATTCTTATTTAGCATCTTAACCGTTGGGTAGTTTCCAGTAGAAGTCAAAGGAACGTGATTAGTTACAATATTTGATTTGCTCAATAGCTCTTTTAATTCACAGTAAGTAACGTATTCTGGAAAATTATTTTCTTTTCCAAATTCGATTTTTTCGAGGAGTGGAGGGTCGTACACCAACAATTTTAATCCTAACAAATGGGAATATTTCCCAACCAACGAACCAATATTTCCAAAACCAATTATTCCAATGGTTAGTTCACATAAATTCGAACCTTTTTCCAAAGCCCAATGCAAAATAGAAAAAACTACATATTCAGCAACTGAATTTGCGTTCGAACCCTTTGCATCGACAAAATAAATTCCCTTTGAATTAAGGTAATCTAAGTCTATGTGGTCAACTCCAGAAGTTGCAGTACCCACAAATAGAACTTCGCTTCCATCAAGCAAATCTTTATCAACTTTGGTATTTGAGCGAACAAAAAGAAACTTACAATTAGTTTCTAAAATAAATTCCTTCGACAAATTTCTTGCAGAAAATGTTACAACATCCCCAACTTTTGAAAGAGAGTCAGCAAGAAATGGAATTTGCTCGTCTACTAATATTCTCATAATAGAGCATCAACAAAAATTAAAATTCATAATTTGCAAAATTGTAAAAAACTTTCTTAATTTTCTTTATGTAGAAATTTTAAGGAATAAATATGCAATTGCTTGAAAACTTAATAAATGCTTTCATTTGGATTTCGTTATTGATGAGCCTAGTTCAAGTTTATCTGCAAACTAACAAGATATGGAAAAGAAAACACGAGCAAGTTGTTGCAGAAAGCCAATCTATTGCTGGATTATCTCTGTTGATATTGAATTGTTTAATATGGTTAATTTCCTATATACTGAAAAAAGATATAGAGAGTATTATTGATACATCTTTAATAATTGCCCAATCTGTAGTCTTTCTTTTGATTGGAACAGGACTTTGGGTGCGAGGTCAAAGGAAAAAAGGGTTTTGGACATTACTAAAACATGCATTAAAAATAGAGCGAAAAGAAGCAAATTACTTATTGAAACGCTTTTTCAAACCCCAAAATGCAGAACTCATACTGGATATTCTCCATCAAATTGCAATGATAGATGAAGAATTGGATGAACGAGAAAAACAATTAATTCATTATTTTGCAATGGAGTGGAACATTCCATACTCTTTGGAACAAAAGAATAAAGAACGAAAAAACATAAAACCCGACGAAAAATATGTTTATTTGAGAAACAAATTGCTTGATTATTTACAAAGGGACCCACCAGTTGAACAAGTTGCACAATTGAAGGATTTAATTAAAGAAATGGTCTTAGCCGATGAAAAAGTTACTAACGAAGAAAAATTAATTTCCAATGAGTTAAATGGAATGATAGATTCATATTTACAAAAAGAAAAACAAACTCAAATCTTCCAAGTAATTATCGTCCCACAAAATCAGGTCCAAGAAGAAAAAGTTAAAGAATTGATACCCGATAGCCAAGAGCTAAGAACATTCGGCGGAAGGGTTTTTTCTATTGGAACATTCTATTCGAAAGAATTTGCAGAAATGGTGTGCCAAAGATTTCGAAAGTTTAATCTTTTCACAATAGTCTACAATTTAGAAAGCCTTTTACAAGAAATGGAAAATACCAGAGGAAATGTATAAATCTTTAGTAAAATGAAATAATTTCCAATTTTTTACGATTTTTATTTTGAATACTTTGGCAGTTTATGAAAACTATTTATACATTTGTCCTTCTTTTTACCCTTTGTGGAACGACCTTGTTGGCGCAATGGGAAAAGGTAAAAAACTTACCCGCTGGTTACGATAATTCTTACTGGTTGGAAATGTACTTTTTACCCGACAAACCCAATTATGGTTGGGTTTGCGGTTACGATGGTAAGGTACTTAGAACTACCGATATGGGAAGAACTTGGAATGGAACAACGATACGCGGTGCTTATCAATTGGAACACATACACTTTGTCGACGAGAAAATTGGCTTTACATCTGGAATTGGTTCCAATGGTTTTGGGAAAATATACAAAACAACTGACGGTGGAGTTACTTGGTTCGATATCACTCCTTTTAGGGCAGAAGACTTATGGGGACATTGGTTTGTGGATAAAGATTATGGAGTTGTTATTGGTGGCGGGTGTATAACACCCCAAAGATTTTTTCTGACAACAAACGGTGGAAACTCTTGGGATTATTTTACTGAAATCGACTACTTCCCAAATTCTGGTCTCACAGATGTAATTATTTATTCAAGAAATGGTTTGGGATACGCTACCAGCAGTGGTTACATTTGGAAAACTACCGATGGAGGGAAAAGTTGGCAAGTATTTTCTCGCTCGGGAAACAACGACTGGCAAGAAGACCTTTGGATTTCTGGAAACACAATAATTGTTCCTTACTCTCTAGGTTGTGGTGGAGATGGAGGCTCAGGTGGTGTTCGCTCCACAAGGGACTTTGGAAAGACTTGGAAACAGTTCCCAACTGGTACTTCGATGTTTGGAGCTTTCTTGCACGATTCTTTACGAGGCTGGGTTTGTGGCTGGGACAGAGCAGTTTACTACACTGCAAATGGAGGTGACACTTGGACCCTGTTAAATTGTGGAATTGACCCCGGAGTTTCTCTCGACGACTTCTGGTTTATTAACGATACTCTTGGTTGGGTCGTTGGAAGCGGTATTTACAAATTTGTAGGAGTTAAAAAAGTTGTTTCTAAAATCAATGTATTTCCAGACACAACAGCTTGCGAAGGAGACACAATCGTTCTCAAAGCCACAAACAGTGCAAAATTTTACAGGTGGTCGAACAACTCCGTTACCAAAGAAATCAAAGTTACCAAAAGTGGGACTTATGAGTTAATTTCTTGGGATACAGATTGTGACACTATTATTCCAGCAACAGTAAACATTAAGTTTTTCCCAAAACCAAAAATTTCATTATCCAAACAAGGAGTAGCATACATTTGCGAAGGCAATGTTGTACCATTGTGGTATATTACCAATGAAAGAAATGCGAAATGGTCTGATGGTAGAAAAGATACAATATATGTTACCTCCCCCGGTCGATATGTTGCATACGCAACTAATGAATATGGATGTACCGATAGTGCATTCGTCGAATTTAAATTAATTTCAAGGCCAAAAATACAAAGTATTGGTAGGCTGGATATTTGCGAAGGGGACTCAGTTATCCTTTTTATTGAAGGAAATTTTAGCAAAGTTGAATGGTTTTCCAATTCGGACACAATACCAATTGGATTTGGAAATAGATATGTTGCAAAAAAGACCGGTTCCTTTTTCGCAAAAGCATTTGCAATTGAGGGTTGCGTGGTAGTTTCCGACACTATCACTATCAACGTTCGGATGGAAACAAATGCTTTCGAAATTCTTCTTACGAGTCCTAAATTTATTCTGAATTTTGATAGTGTCAATGCAAGAAATAATAAATGCTTAGAACTTCCTATTAAAAATAGAACAGATGAAAAATTAGTTTTAGATTATATTTTTATCAAGGGAAATACATCTTTTTCCACAATTCCCAGCGAATTTCCATTAGTTTTGGAACCAAAGGAGACAAAATCTGTTCATATTTGTTTTGCACCAAATAAAATAGGGCAAGAACAAGATACTATCATTATTTTCGATAAGTGTTGGGACCAATACGTTTTCCTTGTAGGATTGGGAATTCCAAATTATTACGATGCAGAAAGCTCTTGCAATGTTAAATTAACTGGCAAGACTGTTCAATTTTCAACAAGAAGAAATTCTATAGAATATCGGATAATTGCTTCAAACGCGAAACAAATTATTGTGGAAATTCCTTATTCCCAAGAAGAAGTAAAAGTTCAAATATTCAACCAAATTGGAGAACAAATATTCAATCAACAAAACCAAGGAACTCCTAACATAAATAAAATTTTAATAAATCTTGACCAACTTCCTTCTGGATTATACTTCATAAGGGTCTACAACGACACAACAAACTTGGTATTTCCTATCCTTTTAGAAAAATGAGAGTATTCGACGCAGAGTTTATAGTGGGCGCAAATAGTCCAGAAAAATTCCCAAAAACAAATTTACCAGAATTTGCATTTTCTGGTAGGTCAAATGTTGGTAAATCATCTCTTCTAAATACAATTGTACTTCGAAAAAACCTTGCACAAGTAAGTTCTAAACCGGGTAGAACGAGACAAATAAACTTTTACAATATTGAAAACAAATACATTTTCGCCGATATGCCCGGATTTGGATATGCCTCTGTCTCGAAAGAAGAAAGACAAACTTGGGTCGAGTTAAACACAAAATATTTCAAAGGAAGAGAAAACTTGGTATTGGTGTGTTTACTTGTCGATTCAAGAATAGAACCCCAAAAAACCGACCTCGCACAAATAGAACTTCTGGAAAACCTAATGAAAAATTATGTAATAGTTTTAACAAAAACAGATAAAGTAGGAGAAAATTCATTAAAAAAACTGATAAAAGAATATGAATTTTTGTTGCAATATTGCAATTTTGTAGTGGAACTTTTGCCTTTTTCTGCTATTACCAGAAGAGGTCGCGATGAACTAATTGCAATTATTAAAAAGTTTGCTGAAAAATGGAATCAAATGAAGTCGAAATAAAAGGGAAAAATAATTCGAACAAAAAAAGTTTCCTTTGGAAAATTCCAATTATCATTGTTTTGGTATTTCTTGCTGGTTCTTTATTAATTACGTTAATTTTCACTTTCAACTTTTCCAAAACTTATCTTTTAAAAACTGCTTTGAATATAGTAAATGAAGAATTTAACGGAAAAATTTCGTTCGAAAAAGTCCATTTCAATCTCTTTAAAGGCATTATAATAGATAATGTGCTTTTTTCGCTTAATTCAGATACAATTTTATTTGCAACTAAAGTTAGAATAGATTGGGACTTTAGTCCAATTTTCAAAAATAAATTAATAATCAAATATGTCGAATTAGAAAAACCATATATCAATCTGATTAAAGGAAAAGGTGAAGACCTATGGAATATCGAAAGATTTTTCAAACCTTCCAAGAAAGAAAAAGCAAAGTCTAAAACAAATCTTGTTGTTTTCATAAACAATTTCAAAATCACTCAAGGAAGCGTCAGAATAAAAAATGAAAATCACATAAACACAGAAAACACTTTTCAACCCGAAAATCTCTTGGTTCAAAACTTAAGTATTTCACTTAAAGGTAAAATTGATTTATTTCAAAATAAATTTGATTTCGATTTCAAACACCTTTCACTATACGAAATGAATTACGGAATTGAAATCGATAAGTTATCTACATTTGTAGGAATAGACACAAACAATATTCAAGCCGAAAAAATTCTTTTAAAAACACCCAAAACAAATTTGTCCATCGACTTTTATTATGATTTTAAATCTCACAATGTTAGTTTTAATATCGAACCATCTAATGTAAACACAAGCGACATTTTGAAATTTGCAAAGTTACCCTTAGCAGAAAACAAAGAAATAAAAATCTCTGGAAAAATAGAAATTGGAAGGGCTATCTCAATTAATGATGTAACCTTACAATTCCCTGGCAATTCTAAATTGAATATTACTGGAAAAGTTGACCCAACACATTATTCTCCTTTTTTAGACTTGACATTAAATAATGTAAAACTTTATGAGCGAGAAATTCGACCTTTATTTCCAAACATATTAAACAGCATTCCAATTGAATTTACATATTTTTATTCGCAAAATTACAAAGTTAAATACGCTAACAGAACAATTTTTTTAGAAGGTAGTTTTGTGTCGCATCCTGGGAATTTCGCCTCTAAATTAGTTATTGATTCAAATTTCTATTTACAATTTGACATCAACTTTCGGAAATTAAATTTAAATCACATTCAACACAAACTTCCAGTAACAGAACTTGATGGCAACACGTATGGAAAACTATTACTAACAAGTATTAGGAAATTAAACGGAAACTTAGTTTTAAACATAATTAAAGGGAATTCTGAACTTGACGGTTTTAAAGATTTTCAACTTTCCACTTGCTCTCGTATCGAAAATGGTATTATTCAAATCGACAGTCTTGATTTCTCTTATCTTGTAGGAGACACTACAAACTTTACACGAGATAACAAATTGAAGTTAAAAGGAACTTTAAATTTTTCAAACCCAGCGAACCCAGAGTACACTGGTAATATAGTTTTAAATAATCTTCCTCTAAAAAAATTTTTCTCAAATAATAACAATGTACCAGAAAATATCTCGGGTAAATTTTACTTCGAAGGAAAAGGAATAAATCTCGACTCTTTAGAATTAAACTTTTTTGGAAATTTTTATGAATTCTCTTTTTCGGATAGAGCCCTTTTTCCTTTCAAAATAAATTTAACCATAAATTTCGGCAATCCATTAAACAAGGAAATTGCAATAAGCTCGGACATATTAAATTGTAGGGTCAATGGTAATTACCAAATTTCCACTCTCGCCGAGAACCTAGTAACTCAATTCACCATTATTGAAAAAACTATTTTAAATAAAATAGATAGTGTTTTAGGAAGCGACTCAAGTTCTAATGTTACAAGTACATTAGAAAATACTTTGCAAAGTAGTAAAAAAAATTCACCTCATTCAAAAAAAGCAAATTTCGAGGCGGACTTTGAAATTAAAGATTTCTCGTTATTAAGTATTTTTTTAAATACTAATCTCATTTTCTCTGGGGATTTAAAAATTAGAGCAGAAATTGATGAAACAAAAAGTAACTTAGTACTGGATTCATTAAACATAAAATACTTTTCTTATGAGAGAGGTAAAGATAAAATAAGTCTCTCCAACCTTTTTGCTAATGCACGTTGCTATTCAAAATCGTTAGATTCATTTCCTACATTGGATTTCTTTACACTAAAAACATCTACTGAAAATAGAATAGTTTTTGGAAACACATATTTCGATTATATAGATGCTGAACTAATCTACAAAAACGAAGAATTAATTTTCGATTTGCAAACAAGTGTTAACTCTATTTTTGCTACAAAAATAAAGGGAATATCAAAAATTTCCCAGAACCAAATCATCTCAAATTTTGAAAAACTCGATTTATCCTTTCAAAATATTTTCCAATGGCGATTGGAGTATCCATTTGTACTATTTGCTAATGCACAGTCGATTAATATAGATAAATTAGAACTTGTTAGGGAAAATGCTGAAACTATTAATATCAAAGGTAGTTACTATTTTAATGATACATTGGATTTTAAATGTTCTATTTTTGATATTCCCTTGTACGACTTTCAAAAACTACTACCCGAGGGCAATTCTCTTTCAAAAATAAAAACCTTTTCGGGTAAGGTAAACAAAATTGAATTTGAACTTAGAAACACCCTTGCAAATCCAAAAATAAATTTAGAGCTACTTTCTTCGGGATTACAATTTGAATCGGTAGAATTAGGAAATATATTTGCTCAAGTATTATACTTTGATAATAATATTGAAGGGAATGTTACTTTAAAAAATAGAACTGATGCTCCTTTGGAAATAAAACTCATCGAAATACCATTTGAAATCAATCTCGAAGAAATGAAATTTGGTCTTATTAAAAACAAAGAATTCAAAGCATTTGTTGATTGCGAAAAATTAAATATTGCTCCACTTTCTCTCTTTACACAAAATTCTTTGGAAGAGCTCAAAGGAAATGCAAAAATTTCTACTTCTGTTTCCGGATTTCTTCCCGAAGACTTAAGGTTTAATGGTCACATAAGCTTATTAGATGCATCGTTTATCCCAAAAGCAAACAACTTAAAGTATTTTCTCGCTGGTAATATTGATTTAAATGGAACAGAGTTTTTATTAAACGAATTAAAAATCTCAAATACAAAAGAAGACTTCCGTAATGGTAATGGATTAATTTTTGGCAAAATCATTTTTGCAAATAATAGGTTAGAAAACATTGATTTAACACTATCATCCTCGGGGCTGAAAGTGCTAAGCCAAGCATCTTCAAAGTCATTACCACAAATTTATGGAGACCTTGTAATTTCAACAACACCAGACTTTTTACGCTTTTATTATACAAGAAACGATATGTCGCTTTCTGGGACTCTGAACTTCCTTAGTGGAAAATTATATATGCCTGAAACAACGACAAATTCAACAGTACAAGAGTCTTTTGTACAGTATGAAATTTCTGGTTCAAAGAGCAAAGATACCAACGAAGAGCAAAAAGACGAAAATATTCAATCGCAACCTTCAAATCTTAAATTGGATTTAACTTTGCGTTTCGTACAACCTGTAGAATTAACATTAGATATTGCCTCGATTGGTCAAATTTATGCCGTAATTAGTTTAGAAGATAATTTCTCGAACTTAAGATTCTATTCCGACCCCAAGAACAATATTTCATTATTAACTGGCAATGACTTGGTCCTGCGTGAAGGCTCAACTTTGAAATTTATTAAACTTTTAAATACTGAAGGAAAAATAAACTTCCCCACTGGTTCTATCGATAACCCGGGATTAAACCTTAAAGCCTATTATTCTGGACAAAGTGTATACAACGATGCTATTAGAAATTTTACAGTGACAATACATATCACTGGAACTCGCGAAAAACCAAACTTAAGGTTCGATTATACAATAGATGGTCAACCCGCAAGCGATGATTCCTCGAAAGTTGCACAAGATGCTATCTTTCTCTTGGCATTTGGAAGGACAAAAAGTGAAGTCGAAAAGGGTGGTTTAAGCGAGAATTTCAACTTTAGCGAGTTTTCTACTTCTGGAAGTTCTGCTCTTCTTTCCAAATTAGTTTCGGATGCTCTTTCTTCAACAGGTTTCATTTCCAGTGCTGATATCATTCTTCCCCCAACAGCATCATCCCTCGACCGGGCAACCCTTAAAGTCAGTGGCCGATTTCTTGGGATGACTTGGAACTTTGGAGGAACTATGGCAGATTTGATAAACAACAACGAACTCAGCGTTGAAATACCTATCGGGACTGTTCTTCCTTTTAGTTTTCCAAACATAATTCTTCAACTTAGTCGAACTTCAAGCCTTACCCAAAGTATCCAAAGGAACCAAAAGGATTGGGAAATTAAATTAAAATATGGTTCAATCTGGTAAACACTTACAACAAAAAGAATACATTTATTTTTAAGCATTTTCAAAGCAAACCCATCAATTTTAATTTACAGTTTGCTTTTTATTGTTTTACAAATTTGGGATAAATATGAGTTCCCATAAAGAATTAAGCGAACAGTTGAAAACAGATATCGTAGTTGTGGGGGCTGGAATTGCTGGATTATCTGCCGCATTAGAAGCAGCCGAAACTGGCTACAATGTCTTGTTGATTGAAAAAAATCCATACATTGGAGGGCGAGTAGCCCAACTTTATGAATATTTTCCAAAACTGTGTCCCCCAACTTGTGGTTTAGAAATAAATATTCGAAGACTTCGAGAAAATAATAAAATTTCTTTACTAACTCTTTCAGTGATAAAGCAAATAAATAAAGAAAATGGAACTTATCAACTACTTGTTCAACAAAATCCACGTTATGTTAACAACCGCTGCACCTTATGTGATGAATGTGTAAAAGTTTGCCCAGTTAGTAGACCAAACGAATTCAATTTCGGATTGGATACAACTCGAGCAATTTACTATCCCTACAATAATGCATATCCTCAGAAATATGTAATTGATGAAAATTTCTGCCGATTTGAAAACTGCAAGATGTGCGTTGAGGTATGTAAATACAATGCCATAGATTTGAATGAAAAGAAGAAACTATATGAAATTGAGGCAAAGGCAATAATTTGGGCAACAGGATGGGACCCCTACGACGCTTCTAAACTCGAAAACCTTGGTTACAGAAAATACCCAAATGTTATAACAAATATGATGCTGGAACGTATCGCCTCGCCCACCGGACCAACCAATGGCGTTCTTAAATTACCAAACTTTGATTACCCAATTGATGAAATTGCCTTTGTTCAGTGTGCTGGGTCAAGGGACGAAAACCACTTAGAATATTGCTCATCGATATGTTGCCTTGCGTCTATGAAGCAAGCACACTACATTAGAACGAACTACCCAAAAGCAAAAATACACATTTTCTATATAGATTTAAGAGCAAGTGGAATTTTAGAAGACTTCTACACAAAAACTAAAAGTGACCCTTTGATTGAATTTCATCGAGGGAAAGTAGCAAAGGTAACAAAAAGCTCTTCCAATCATCGATTGATTGTTGAAGCTGAAAATACCTTAACTGGTGTTCTAATCCAAAAAGAAGTAGACCTTGTGGTTCTAGCCACTGGAATGCAACCTACAACAAGTAAAAAAATAATTCCACTCGATAATATTATTGATGAAAACGGCTTTGTTAGAAATGACCATAACGATGGAATAATTGGCTGCGGAGTTTGTGTTGGCCCAAAAGATGTAGCCACAGTAGTCCAAGAAGCAACTGGAGCAGCAATGAAAGCAATTGTTAATGTTAAGGAGGGAAAAAATGGAAACTTCTGAAAAATTAGCCGTATATATATGTTCTGGTTGTGATATAGCTTCTTCAATTGATTGCAATAAACTCCTTGAAAATGTCGAAAAAGAATTCAAGCCAGCTATTTGCAAATTGAATAATTGGGTTTGCAACGATAAGTTTGTTAAGCAAATACGAAAAGAAATAGAAGAGAATAAAGTAAATAAGGTGGTTATCGCTGCTTGTTCCCCAAGATTTCTTTCAGATGTATTTCGATTTGAAAACATAGTCTTAGAAAGGGTTAACTTACGCGAACAAGTTGCTTGGACACATCCACCCAACGATGAACATACAAACGAACTTGCACTTGATTATGTTAAAATGGGAATTTCGAAGGCAGTAAATTCTTCCTATCCTATCCCTATTGTTCTCGATGTCAATTCCACGATACTTGTTGTTGGAGGTGGAATCACGGGCTTGAATTCTGCAATAGCTTGTGCAGAAACCGGTTACAATGTTATTCTAATTGAAAAAGAGAAAGCACTTGGTGGTTTTTATAAGAACTTGCATAAATTAGTGCCTAAAAGTTCACCATATCTATTACTTGAAACAAATAACATTAACGATACCATCAACAAAGTTTTATCAAACCCAAGGATTGAAGTTTTGTTAAATACAACTATCGACAAAATTTCTGGGCAACCTGGTATGTTCGATGTCGAGGTAAAGCAAAATGGCGAAAAAATACAATTCCAAGTTGGAGCGATAATTCAAGCAACTGGTTGGAAACCCTATGACGCAAATAGACTGAACCATCTTGGCTATGGTATTCTTCCGAATGTGATTACAAACATTGAGTTCGAGCAATTAGTGAAAGAAGACAAAATAAAAGATAGCTTTAATGGGAAAAAAATCGAAAATGTTGTTTTTATTCAATGTGCTGGTTCTAGGGACCCGAATCATTTGCCATATTGCTCAACATACTGCTGTAATGCAAGTTTGAAACAAGCACTATATGTCCGAGAAATTAACCCTGATGCAAAAAGTTATATTATTTACAAAGATATCCGCACTCCTGCGCAATACGAAAAATTTTATAAACGCGTTCAAAGCGAGGACAATATTTTCCTAACCAAAGGGGAAGTTACTAAAATAGAAAAAAATGGAAACGGCAAAGTTTCTTTGGAAGTTTCGGAAACTCTCATTGCCTCAAAAATAAAGATAGAAGCAGACTTAGTTGTTCTTGCAATTGGTATGGTACCGACTACATTTGTAGAAGCCCAAGAAACCGAAGAAGTTACAACGACTGCCGACGGCAAGAAAGTTGCGGCAGGGGCTGAATTAGGTGCGAAAATTTTGAACTTAACTTATAGACAAGGAACGGATTTACCAACTTTAAGATACGGATTTCCCGATTCCCATTACATTTGCTTCCCCTACGAAACAAGAAGAACGGGGATTTATGCTGCTGGTACTGTCCGTTCTCCAATGGATGGAATTTCTTGTGTAAACGATGCTTATGGTGCAGCACTCAAAGCAATACAAGTAATCGAAAGTGTAAGAGTTGGGAAGGCTGTTCACCCCAGAAGTGGAGACACCTCTTACCCAGACTTCTTTTTGCAAAGATGTACACAATGTAAGCGCTGCACAGAAGAGTGCCCATTTGGAACACTCGATGAAGATGATAAAGGCACTCCGAAACCAAATCCAAATAGGTGTAGAAGATGTGGAATTTGTATGGGGGCTTGTCCAGAAAGAATCATAAGTTTCAAAAACTATTCACCTCAAATAATTTCTTCAATGATAAAGTCCCTAGAAATTCCCGAAAGTGATGAAGAAAAACCCAGAATACTTGCATTTTTATGTGAAAACGACGCTTATCCTTCCTTGGATATTATTGCAAAGAAGCGCATCCAATATTCTCCTTTCATTAGAATAATTCCTGTTCGTTGTTTAGGTTCTGTAAATATTATCTGGATTGCTGATGCCCTTTCAATGGGTTTTGATGGAATTATTTTAATTGGCTGTAAATATGGCGAGGATTACCAATGCCATTTCATTCGGGGTAGTGAACTTGCAAATAAAAGAATGGAAAACGTTCAAGAAAAATTAAAGCAATTAGTTTTGGAGCCCGAAAGAGTAGAAATCCACACATTATCAATAGATGAATTCGAAAAAATCCCAACTATTTTCAATAACTTTGCACAAACGATTGAGAAACTGGGTCCCAACCCATACAAGGATATGTAGAATTTTATTGGGTTTCTTCAAAAATTTTATCGACAAGTCTAGCAAAATATTTGATATCGAAGGGTTTTTGTACATAATAATTAAAACCTTTGTTCAATGTCTCGTCACGGTCGAAAATACCAATGTATGCAGTGATTGCTATAACTGGTGTGTTCTTATATTCCGGGGTAGAACGAATTCGCATAAGAAATTCAAATCCGTTTGCACCGAAGGGCAAATTTAAATCCACAATAAATAAATCATAATTTTTCTGGCTGCATTTCTCCCAACCCGATATAGCATCATTTGCAATATCTACTTCAATTTCATTCTTTGTTAAAATCTGCTTAATAAGCATACTATTTGTTATATCGTCTTCTACAACAAGTATTCTTTTTCCCATTGGAAATTCAAATTTTATTCTACATTTTTATTATATCTTATTGGTAAAAGAATTGTAAACTTACTACCTTTGCCCAAAGTACTTTCGACAAATACTTTTCCACCAAGCAATTCAGTAAATTTTTTTGCAATGGACAATCCAAGACCTTGCCCTTCGAACTCTCTGGAAAGCCCTTGACTTACTTGGAAAAACTCTTTCCAAATAAGATTAATATATTCCGCTGGAATACCAATACCAGTATCGGAAACTACCATCTCTACGAACTCTTTGTCGTTTTCTAAATTAATAATTCTTAAAGAAATAGAAATTTCCCCTTCTCTGGTAAATTTAAAAGCATTGTGAACTATGGAATTAGTTATTGCTCTAACCATATACTCATCAAGTTGCACAACTATTATTTCTCGTTCGGATGCGAAACTAACTTTCAATCCCTTTTCTTTGAAATAGTCTTTTAACAACTCAACAATTTCTTTAACAATTTCAACTAGTTCAAATTCTCGGATTTGGACATTTAGTAGGCCCGCTTCAATTTTGGAATAATCAATAATCATATCTACAGTATTTAACAGTCGAGCACCACTACGATAAATTATTTCCCCTATTTGGTTAATTTCAGGTTCATTTCTTTCGTACATTAGAACTTGTGCCCAACCCATTATCCCATTAAGCGGGGTACGAAATTCGTGAGAAAAATTCAAAAGTAGGTAGTTTTTCAAAGCATTTAGTTCTTCTGCCTTCTCCTTAGCATCTTTTAATTGCTGAACAAATTCTCTTTCTTTGGTAACATCGTGAACTAACCCAATTAAATTGATTAATTTTCCATTTTCATCCCGAGTGGGATAAATTTGTATTTGAAACCATTTCATTAATTTCTCGGAAAACATTTCATAATCAACCACATATTGGTTTTCAATTTTTTCGAATAGGCTATCAAAAAATTCTTTCGAGTAAAAAGGAGAATGAATATCCTGAATTGTTTTCCCAACCAACTCTTCCCTTTTTACACCTACAAGCTTCTCAAGACTTCTATTAATATAAGAAAAAGTTCCATTTGGTTCTAAGACAAAAACACCCGTTGGGGTTTGTTCGACTATTTGATTAAACTTTAACAAATTCATTTCAAGTTCTTTAAGTTTTGTTATGTCCCTTCCGACGCCGACTATTCCTTTGATTTCTCCTTTTTCATTTACTACTGGAGAAAATCTTGTTTGAAAATAAAAAGTGTTTTCTCCCAACTTCCTTGCCCATTCATAAACAGCAATTTCTCCTTTCAAGCATTTTTCTTGCATTTCAATATGAATTTTTCCATCCTCTTCTCCAAGAATTTCAAGAGCAGTTTTTCCAAGAAAATCCTCTTCTTTTAGACCCCAATTTTGAACCCATTTCCCATAAAGCCCAGTATGCCTATGTTCAGTATCGAGAGTATAAACAATGTCGTCCATTGAAGAAACAAGGGAACGAAATTTTTCTTCGCTTTCTTTTAGTTCTTGTTCAAATTTGATTCTTTCAGTCAAGTCGGAAGCAACTCCAACGTAAGCGAAGGGAACTCCATTTTCGTCATATATTGTATTCACAGAAAGTTGTACAATAAACTTCCTTCCAAACTTATCTTTGCTCCAAATCTCTCCACGCCAAATTTGATTCTTTGATAGAGTATCAAAAATTTCTGCATCGATGGATGGGTCTAACGACTCTGGAGTTCGAAGTAAATAAACAGTTTTTCCTTTAATTTCTTCAAGTGTATACCCATAAAGTTTCTCAAACGCTTTGTTAACATAAATAAACTTATTGGAAACATCAGTGATTGTTACTGCCTCTCCAATTGAATCCAAAGCCTTAGCAAGTTTCAATATTTCATAGTAAGACTTCTTTTTTTCTGAAATATCTCTTACAATTGCAATTAGAAAAGTCTTTTTAGAATACGTGACCCTGTTTAATGTTACTTCGCATTCAAATTCTGTTCCATCCAATGTTTTATGCATCCACTCAAACCTCAATTCTTCTCCTTTGTATGCCCTGTTAATAATATCTATTGCTTTTTTCCGAGAACTTTGACCATCGGGTTGAAATTCGGGTGAAAAAACATATGGTGGTTTGCCGATAATGTCACTTCGTTCGCATCTAAACATTTTCAACGCAGAAAAATTACAATCGATAAAAGTATCGCCCGACATAATGAAAATCGCATCAGAAGAGCCTTCGAATAAGGCACGATACCTTCTCTCGCTTTCTGTAACTTTTTCTTCAAGAAGTTTACGCTCGGTAATATCTGTAATGTATCCTTCTAAAGCAACCACATTGCCCTCTTCGTCGTAAATTCCCCGACCTTGCTCAAAAACCCATCGTAAATCACCGTTCTTTGTAATAATGGGATATTCATCTTGAAATACTTGCTTTTTACGAAGTAAAATTTGCCATTTTACCCAAAGTCGTTCTTGGTGGTCTTTGTGGATTAAGTCATTAAAAGATAAAATCTTATTCCCAATCACTTCTTCGGGCTTGTAACCTGTTATATTATAAAAATTCTCGGAAACATATTCCACTGTCCAATATCTATCGTTTCTACAACGATAGACAAAACCGGGTAGATTACTTAACAGACGGTAATAAAATCGTTCTTTTTCCCGAGAAGCTCGCTCTATTTTTTCTTTTTCATTTTCAATATATATCGTGTAAAGTGCAACGGAAATATCGTCGGAATATTCCCGCAAAAAAGTAATTTCTTCATTATCGAAGTCTTCTTGATAATTCGAAATTACTAGAAGACTGCCAAAAAATAAATTTTCGAAAAATAGGGGAAGCATTATTCCAAAAAAGACAGTACCATTTATTGTAAAACTAAATTTTTCATATTTGACAACTTTTTTTTGGTTTTTAAGGTTCAATGACAATTTTTCTTCTGAAATTCCACTTAAAATAATGTACAAATTTTCATCAATAAAATCAGTTTCCAAATCAATTTTGAATTTCGATTTATAGAAAATTTTCTTCTGGAATGGTGTATTTTCGCTTGTATATATGCCTACAAAAACATAATTTTTTGTTTGGTATAGTATTTGGCAAGCTTGTTCGAGAATTTTTTCTGGATTCCGCTCAAGAAACAAATATTGGTTCAAATTTCTTATTGATTTCAATAAACTATTAAAATGAATAAGTTTTTTTTCTTTTAAAACCGTCTCGGTTTCTTCTTTTGCAATATGAACTATATATTTTAAATTATTCTTCTCATCAAAAGTGGGGGTACAATTAACTTTAAAATATCTATTTCCAACTTTAGTTAACATTTGAAAAATTTGTTCTACACGCTGGGAAGAGAATTCTTTACCTGGACAAAATTTAGGTATCTGCGACAAATGAGAGCAATTAAAAACTTCATAGCAATACGGTAAATCAGTACAATTTTCATCAATATTGGAAAGAATTCTACCCTTTTTATTTAGATAGATAATCTTTCCATTTTCTTCCGAAATTGCAACAATATCATCAACAACATCTAAAATTCTCCCAATTTCCACCAATTTCTCGATTTCTTTTAAGGTTAACATATGAAAATGTACATTATACGAAAGCAAAATAATAAAAACTTTATAATAATAAAAAAAATTCCCATTGCATTATGCAATGGGAATTATATTAAAAGAAAAATTGTATTATTTTGAAAAGATTAAATCTAGTTCGAGAGTAAAGTTATCGTAAATTACATTATCTCCGAGGTTCTCGAAAAAGGAGCCAGAGCCAAAACGAACATCAAACTTAGTTCTATCAATTTCAAGCTTTGCCTTTGCTTTAATTTTGTCTCCATCGACCTTAATAGTAGCTGGGAAGGAAATAGTTTGAGTATTTCCTTTTATTGTCATTTTTCCTGTAATTGCAATATTTGGGTCTCGAGCTTTTTCTTGTTTAAGTGGTGTAGAATGTAAAATTACAAATTTCGCCGTTGGAAATTTCGAAACAGAAAAGAAATCGTCGCTTTTAAGGTGCCCAACAAGTTTTGCATTTGTTTCCTTGTCTTTCAAATCTTCATTTTCAATAGTATTCATATCAACTTCAAATTCCCCTTTTAGAATTTTATTCCCATCATACACAATAGAACCAGATTTAAAAGCAACCCAACCCCAATGAGCTCCCAAGAATTTTTTCCCTATCCACTTAATTTTACTTTTTTTAGTATCAAGTTTATAGGTATCTTGGGCAAAGCTTAAAGAAACATTAATTATAAGAGAAGCAAAAACGAAAATTAATAGCAATAATTTCACTTTACCTTTGGGCATTTATACACCTTTGATTAATATGACATAAAACTTTTTTTAACGAATACTAATTCTATTTATTTTAAAAACACGAAAGTTACAATTTTTCAATTTTGCTTTGTTTTTTTCCTACCAAATATTAGAACATAATTTTATTTGTTAATTTGCAAATTGCTCCCCAGTTGGGAGGGCTTTTGTGAGTATTAATAACAATAATTAAGGTGTGATATGTCTCTTCTTAAAGAAAAATTAGCCCAAATTTTTCCACCACTTCGACAAGAAATTCAAGCATTTGTGAAACAATATGGCGACAAAGTTGTCTCGCAAGTAACACTTGCCCAGGCATATGGAGGAATGCGTGGAGTAAAATGTTTAGTTTGCGACACGAGTGAAGTGCCACCCGATAAAGGATTAATTATTCGAGGAATAGAACTAAAATATTTGTTCGATAAGTGGCCCGAGGAAATTCTTTGGTTGCTCTTGACTGGTGAACTTCCAACCCAAGATGAACTGAAAGATTTGCAAGCAGAATTGAAGGCTCACGAAGAAGTCCCAGAATATGTATGGAACGTGCTCGATACAATGCCCCCAGACTCCCACCCAATGACAATGTTCAACACTGCAATTCTCGTAATGCAAAGAGAATCTGTCTTCGCGAAACGATATGCAGAGGGAATGAAAAAAGATGAATATTGGGAAGCAACTTACGACGATTTAATCAACATTATTGCAAAACTTCCTGCAATTGGTGCCTATGTATATCGTAAGAGATTTAACAAAGGTCCAAGAATTGAAAGCGACAAAAACGCAGATTGGGCTAAAAACTTTGTGCATATGATTGGGTTGCCAGACCCAAATGAAGAACTAACACAACTTATGAGACTTTATTTTACATTGCATTGCGACCACGAGGGGGGAAATGTTAGCGCATTTTCTGCTGCTACAATAAATTCTGCTTTGTCAGACTTATATTATGCATTATCTGGTGGTCTCAATGGTCTTGCCGGACCACTTCACGGTCTTGCAAATCAAGAATGTTTGGCTTGGATAATTGGAGTTGTGGAAAAATTTGGTGGTGTTCCTTCACACGAAGATTTAGAAAAATACGCTTGGGACACATTGAACTCTGGTAGAGTGATTCCCGGCTATGGCCACGCAGTTCTTAGAATAACAGACCCAAGATTTGATGCCTTTCTTGCTTTTGGCAATAAATACTTCCCAGAAGACCCAATATTTAAAACTGTCGCCAGGGTTTACGAAGTAGTTCCAAATGTTTTGAAACAAGTACAAAAGATAAAAGACCCGTGGCCTAACGTCGATGCTGCATCTGGTGCCACTCTATACCATTATGGAATGACTGAATTCAGTTACTACACTGTATTATTCAGTATTTCGCGTGCACTAGGAATCTGCTCTCAAGCAGTGGTTGCAAGAGCTATGGGTTATCCAATAACAAGACCAAAATCTCTTACCACCGCAAGTTACAAAAAGCTTGTAGAGGCGGAGCAATAAGTAAGAAAATCATTTGAAAGTACTCAGTTGTAGTTATGTTAAATTTTTTGAGGAAATATTATGAAAATAACAGTTATTGGGGCTGGAAATGTTGGAGCAACAACTGCTCAGCTACTTGCAAACGCTGAACTTGCCAATGAAATATATCTTGTTGATATTTTGGAAGGTATTCCCCAAGGGAAAGCACTCGATATGTATGAATCTATGCCAATTATGGAATCGGATACTAAGATTTATGGTGTAAACACATATGAACAAACAAAGGATTCTGATATTGTAATTCAAACTGCTGGAATGGCAAGAAAACCGGGAATGTCGCGGGACGACTTACTCGTAGCAAATGCAAATATTGTATCTTCTTGCATTAAAGAAGCATTTAAATACTCTCCAAATGCTTATTACATAATTGTTTCCAATCCGCTCGATGTTATGACCTACCTTGCAATGAAAATTACAGGGTTACCTCGTAGTAAAATATTTGGTATGGCTGGAATATTAGACACTGCACGTTATAGAGCATTTATCTCGATGGAACTTGGTGTTTCTATGCAAGATATTCAAGGTATGATACTTGGTGGCCACGGCGACACAATGGTACCACTCCCTCGTTTCACTACTGTTGCCGGTATTCCAATTACCGACTTAATTCCACCAGATAGGCTCGATGCTATAGTAAAGCGAACAGCTGGTGGCGGCGGAGAAATTGTTGCATACTTGAAAACTGGCAGCGCATACTATGCGCCTTCGGCTGCAGTTGTTCAAATGGTAGAGTCCATCGTCAAAGACCAAAAACGGATCCTACCTTGTTCTGTAATGCTCGAAGGAGAATATGGATACAATGATGTGGTTGTAGGTGTACCAGTTGTACTTGGTAAAGGTGGATGCGAAAGAGTAATTGAATTGAAATTAAATGAAGAAGAAAAAGAATTGCTCCACAAGTCTGTAGAGCACGTTCGAAAAGTCATACAGGAAGGAATGCAATTGATTAAAATGTAGATTAATAACAAATACCTAAATTTTGCAATCTTAAATCTTTAACAAAAAAACAAGGGGTGCTTTACCCCTTGTTAAATAATTTTTTAGCGAATTTCAATAATTTTAATAGAATTTTCACTATTTGGAAACTCAACTCTTGTCAACGAAGCAAGAACAAATTTGTCGCCACTTTTCCCAATTTTCTTACTTTTAACTAAGTTAACAATCTCATTTGTATCATAAGCTGCCTCTTTTTGTGGAATACGATATGGTTCAACCCCCCAAACAAAAGATAATTTTCTGTATGTCTCCAAATACTCTGTCAAAGCTAAGATTGGAATTTTAGGCCTATATTTTGAAAGAGCCATAGCTGTAAAGCCACTCCTTGTTAGTGCAATAATACCTTTTGCCTTCAACTGTTCTGCAATTATGGTTGAAGCATTAGCAATTGCGTCGTATATATCCGCATTGTAGTAATACCCGGTTTTATTAATATGATCTGAAAATTCCTCTTTTTCCGCTTCCAATATAATTCTATTCATATAATCAACTGCCTCGACAGGAAAGGAGCCAACACTTGTTTCTCCACTCAACATTAAAGCATCGGCACCATCAAGTACTGCATTTGCAACATCGCTTGCTTCGGCACGTGTAGGTCGGGGATTGTTTATCATTGATTCCAGCATTTGAGTAGCAATAATTACTGGTTTTCCGTAGTACCTACATTTTCGACAAATCTCCTTTTGAATAATTGGGACTTTTTCTGCTTCAATCTCCAAACCCAAGTCACCGCGTGCAACCATTATACCATCGGCTTCGTTAATTATCTTATCAATATTTTCTAATGATTCGGCCCTTTCTATTTTAGCAATTATTGGAAGTATTCTCCCAAAAATTTTCATCATTGCACGAAGTTCAATAACATCTTTTTCCGAGCGAACAAACGAAAGAGCAACTAAATCGATATCATTCTCGATACCAAATTTCAAATCGGAAATATCCTTTTCGGTTATCGAAGGTGCAGAAGATTTTGATTTTGGGATAACAATTCCTTTGTTGCTTTTAAGTACCCCTCCTTTAATTATCCTGGTAACCAATCCATCATCTTTTATCTTTTCTACTTCTAATATAATATATCCGTCATCAAGAAGAACCAAAGAACCAACTTTTGCTTCGTTTACTATTGTTTTATGATTTGTGGATACAATTTTTTCCGTTCCAACCTCAATTTCTTTAGTAGTAATCTCTAATACATCTCCATCTTGTAAATGAACAGCATCGCTTTTAACCTTACCAATTCTGATTTTTGGTCCTTGCAAATCTTGTAGTATTGCAACTTCTCTTCCTACTTTTAAACTTGCCTTACGAATGTTTGAAATAATTTCTTTGTAATTCTCGTGTGAATTGTGCGAAAAGTTCAACCTTGCAACATCCATTCCTTTTTCAATTAAACGGGAGATTGTCTCTACCCTTTCAGAAGCAGGTCCAATTGTACAAATGATTTTAGCTTTTGCGTCAGAAGTTTTCATAATTCTATTAGAATTGTACAAAATCTGCCAATTCCTCGGCGGTTTTGAAGTGGACAATCAAATTATCTTCAACAAGTTCTTGAACAGCCTTTTTTGCTTCGTTTATTGAAATTTTATGATAATAAGCAAAATGCCAAATATCTTGGGGGGTTACTGAAATTTCTAAAAGTAATGCTTGTGCTATTGTGAGCTTTTCGTTGCGTAGAAACTTTTCTCGTAGAGTTTCAAGCAAAAGGTGCGAAGTTTTTTTGATAATCATTTCCTCTGTAAAATAGTAATTGATATTATTAACAAGGTCGCAAATTGGGAAACCACCGAAATTTTTTACTAACAGAGGGAGAAAGGAAATAGAAACGACATAAGGTTCCTCGTCAACATTTCCCCACAAATCTTCCCAAACATCATAATCATTTTCTTTAAGCCACTCGAAAAATTGTATCTCCTTCTCGGGTAAATACACTAAAGTATCATTGGAAAACCTACGAACAAGTTCGAAAGCAATTTCAGGTGTAATTTGGGTTAATAGTTGTGGAGGTATATGTATTGGTTGTTTCTTCTCTTTTTCTAACTCGAACCATTTGATTATTTCTTGTAATTCCATAAAATTCAAAGTAAATTTTGTTAATAAGCAAAAATAAATATATTCGAAATAATAAATAAAATTATTTTTTTAATTTTGTAATTGATATTGCCCCGTGGTGTAACTGGCAACACGTCTGACTCTGGATCAGAAGACTCCAGGTTCGAACCCTGGCGGGGCAGCGAGTAACTTGCTAAAATAATGTTGGAAAATTTTCTTAGTTCTTATCTCAAAGAAATTTTTTTTATTTATAATAACCCAGATACAAGAGAAGAAAGTTTCTATCCCGTACTTGAAAAATTGTTGAAATCCCTTTTGGAGTATTTCAACAAGTCCAACGCTTTTGTAACATTACTTCCTAAAAAGACAGAAGGAGGTAATCCCGATTTTAGAATTTGGGATGGAAATTGTCATATTATTGGGTACATCGAGGCAAAGCACCCTTCTGTCCATTTAGACGCAATCGAAAATACGGAACAATTGCTTCGATATCGAAATACCTTTCCAAATTTGATTCTAACCAATTTTATTGAATTCTGGCTTTACCGACAAGGAAAGTTAATATTGAAAGTTGGAATTACCGAACCTTTCGTTTTAGAAAAACTTAAAATTCAACCTTTTTTAAAGAATGTTAAAGAATTTTCGAATTTGTTCGAAGTTTTTGTTTCATTTTCCTTACCAAAAGTATTTACCTCGTCCGAATTAGCAAAGGATTTAGCCAAAAGAACAAACATTTTAAAAGAAGTTGTTTTCGAAGAATTAACAACTAATCCTACGAATTCAGAAATTTCAAGTTTTTACGAGGCATTTAAGAAATTTCTCATTAGTGGGCTTTCACCAAATGAATTTGCTGATTTATATTCGCAAACAGTTACTTACGGTCTTTTCATTGCAAGAACACGCTCAAACGGCAATTTTACTCGGAGAGAGGCATTCTATAAAATACCCCAAACAATTGGTATTCTAAGCCATTTGTTTCGTTTTATTTCTCTTGGTGATTTACCAAAACAAATGGAGTGGATTCTCGACGATATCGTAAATGTCCTCGCAGTAACAGATGTCAAAAGCTTGCTGAAAGAATATTTAATATCTAAGGAAGGCGAAGACCCAATTATCCATTTTTACGAAACTTTTCTTTCTGAATACGACCCAAGCACAAGAGAAAAGAGAGGAGTTTATTACACACCCGAACCAGTAGTATCGTTTATCGTTCGTTCTTTAGACAACTTGTTAAGAAAAGAATTCGACTGCCGAGATGGCTTTTCAACAAGTAATGTCACACTCTTAGACCCTGCGGCTGGAACATTAACTTTCCTTGCATACGCTACAAAACTTGCTGTGGAAAACTATATTTCAAGTTATGGGGAGGGTGGTAACCTTCGCTTTATTAAAGAGCATATTTTAGAAAACTTTTATGCTTTCGAATTAATGATGGCACCCTATGCAGTTGGACACTTAAAAATTTCCCTACTCTTGGAAGAACTTGGTTATTATATGCAAGACAAAGAAAGATTTAAACTTTACTTAACAAACACATTAGATTTAACAGAATTACCCGAAACAACTTTGCCCGGGATAAAGGTTTTATCCGAAGAGTCACACTCAGCAAGCAAAATAAAAAATGAAGTTCCAATCCTTGTAATATTAGGAAATCCACCATACTCTGGGCATTCTGCAAATACAAAACCAGAAATGATAAACTTTTTAAAAGTAAACTTAGATGGCTTACAAAGTTATTATGAAGTGGACGGAAAACCACTTGGAGAAAAGAACCCAAAATGGCTACAAGACGACTATGTAAAATTTATTAGATTTGCACAATGGAAAATCCAAAAAGCAGGAAGAGGCTTAGTTGGATTCATTACTAATCACAGTTATTTAGATAATCCCACATTTCGAGGTATGCGACAATCATTAATGAAAACCTTCAATGAAATTTACATCTTAAACCTTCACGGAAACTCACTAAAACAGGAAAAGGCACCCAATAATTTAAAAGATGAAAATGTATTCGATATCAAACAAGGTGTTGCAATTACAATTTTTGTTAAAAGACCAATAAAAAAACGAAAAACAAAGGTATATTATTACGACTTGTGGGGAAATCGTTCGAAAAAGTATGAATTTCTTAAAAGCAACAATATTTCTACTATCGACTGGATAGAATTGCACCCAAGTTCAAATAATTATTTTTTCATTCCAACTTCAATAGAAAACAAACAAAAATATCAGAAATTCATTAGCATAACAGAAATCTTTAAAGAAAAAAATGTCGGCGTTGTAACTGCTCGGGATAAATTTACAATTCGCTGGACTAAAGATGAAGTTTGGACCACTGTACTAAATTTTACGAAACTCGACATCGAAATGGCACGCAAATCATACGATTTGGGCAAAGACGCAAGAGATTGGAAAGTTGAACTTGCACAACAAGATTTACTTGAAAGCGGTCTTACTAAAGAGAACATAGTACCAATTTTATATCGACCTTTTGACATTAGATATACTTACTACACTGGGAAGTCCCGCGGATTTCATTGCATGCCACGAAAAGAAATAATGCAACATATTTTAAAAATCCAGGACAACTTAGCATTAATTACTATTCGTAGGTCACGAAGTTCTGAGATTTGGAATTTCTCTTTTGTCTCGGAAACAATAATTTCTGGGTCGACTGCAATAAGTTCTCTTGACATTAATTATATCTTTCCTCTCTACCTTTATAAAGAAACATCTACGAAAAATACTAAAATCTCTGGCAAACTAAGTTCTTGGCTTTTGTTCGAACCTAAACAAGATTATTTTAACAAAATACCTAATCTTTCCGAAAATTTACTACTGTTACTCTCAAGGAATTATAACTATCAACCATTACCTGAAGATATATTTTATTTCATTTATGCAATCTTGTATTCTGATAAGTATAGACAAAATTACAACGAGAACTTAAAGTTGGACTTCCCAAAGATTCCTTTCCCCAAAAATAAAGATTTATTTTCTAAGTTGGTTAAATTAGGTAAAAGGCTCGTTAGTGTTCATTTGTTAAAATCTAAGGAAATTTATCCCTCAATTGCAAAACTTCAAGGCGAAGGAAATAACTTAATCGAAAAACTCGAATACAAGTCCAATAAATTATTTATTAACAAACAATCATATTTTGAAGGTATTAACCAGCAAATATGGAACTACCGATTTGGGGGATATAAAATATTGGAAAAATGGCTGAACGACCGGAAAGATAGATACCTAACTTTGGACGAAATCAAAACTTTCTGCCAAATAGTTACAGCAATTCAAAAAACTATGGAAATTCAATGGGAAATAGACAAGATATACGATAATATAGAAGATGAACTAATTGACATTATCTGAAGAAGATAATAATCAGATATTAAATTCGTAAAATCCCTTTTTTCTATGAATAAATTCTGCAGCAAGCAAAGCACCAATTGCAAAGCCTTTTCTGTTTTTTGCAGTGTGTGAAATTTCAAGAGTATCGAATTCGGAATCCAAAATTACACGGTGAATACCAAATACTTCCCCAAGTCTCAATGAAGCTATCTGAATACTTTTCGAATCAATATCCCTTGGGTCTGTTACTATTCTTTCTTTTGCTTTGAAGTTGTGTAAAATATGTTCAGCAATTTTCAAGGCAGTTCCGCTTGGGGAATCTTTCTTGTGTCTGTGGTGTGTTTCTTCTACTAAAATGTCATAGTTATTTATTTCATTTAATATTTTGGAAGCTTCATCAATTAATTTAAGAATAATATGAATTCCAATCGAAAAATTAGGGCTAAAAATTAGACCAATCTGATAATACTCGACAATTTTTTTTACTTCTTCGATTTTATCGTACCAACCGGTAGTCCCAACTACAATATTTTTACCAAGAGTGGCCACCTTTTTAATATTATCGACAACGCTTTCAGGCGTAGTAAAATCTATTGCAACTTCAAAACTGTATTCTTTTGTCGTATCGATTGGAAAATCAATATCAAAAATATCTGTAATAATAAAATTTCTAGCTTTTGCCAATGATTCGATTTCTTTACCCATTTTTCCATACCCTATCAGGGCAATTTTGGGTTTTTCTTGGTTCATAGATATTTTTCTCTGTAATGTTGATAAAACTCAGCAACAAGGTCGAATGCCTCGGAAAGAATTTCTTCGGATGGGAGTATCACAATTCTAAAATGGTGCGTTCCAGGCTTTTGCCCAAATCCACTACCAGGAACCACAACTACACCAGTTTCTTTCATAAGTTCTTTGGCAAAATGATTATCGTCATTTACATTCACCGAAGGAAAAGCATAGAAGGCACCGTGGGGCTCAACTAAATCAATTCCATCAATTTTCGACACCTTTTCTTTCACTAAATCTCTGCGCCTCTTCAATTTTTCATTAAGTTCCGCTAGATGGGTTTGGTCTCCTAGCAAAGCAACTGGAATTGCGTATTGAATCGGATGATTAGCACATAATCGAGCCCGCAAAATTTTGTTGATCGCATCAATATAGTCATCGAGTAAAGAACTTGGGCCACTAACAATCCCCCAACCAATACGAAACCCCGGTGCAATATAATTCTTGGATAACCCAGAAAATGTGATACAAGGAAGTTCCTCGGACAAAGAAGCGATGGCTATATGCTTGGCATCATCAAAGAGTAGTTTATCGTAAATTTCATCGGCAAAAACCACTAAGTTGTGTTTTAGTGAGATATCAACAATTTCAAGTAGAATATCTTTTGTGAAAACTGAACCAGTTGGATTATTTGGATTAATCAAAACAATTGCTCTTGTTTTATCATTAATCTTTCGCTTAATATCATCAATATCAGGTTGCCAACCATTGTTTTCATCGAGATAATAAGGATTTCCAACAAGTTCAAGTTTACTTTGTATTGCTGAATATAGTGGGTACCCCGGTTCTGGTATCAAAACATTCTCGCCAGGATTTAACAATGCAGTCAAGCAAATTTCAATTGCTTCGCTTGCTCCAGTTGTAATAAAGGTATCCAGAATATTGTTAATTCCTTTTCTTCGAGCATCTTCTTGGATTGCATCAATTGCTACTTTAATTCCAGAAGAAGGAGAATAACCATTGTGATTTTCATTCATTGCCTTGTAAACAGCATCGATAATATGTTGTGGGGTTCGATGACCATATGGATTTGGGTCTCCTATGTTTAAATAAAGCATCTTTTTGCCACTCTTTGAAATTTCTTCGGCAAGGACTACAATATCGCGAATAGCATATGCAATTCCGTGGGTTCTACTTGCTGGCTCAATTTTTTTACCTGTCATAGGTTCATTCAAATTAAAAATAACTAAATTAAGAAAAAGAAAATTAGAAAATGAATTAGAAATGAAGACTGTATACAAATAGCAACAAATAATATGTAAAATTATATGTCTATTTTAATACCTAACTCACGAAGTTGTTTTTCTTCGACAAAGGTTGGACAATTTTCCATCAGGGCAAGGCCACTGGTTGTTTTTGGAAATGCTATGACGTCACGTATATTGTCAGTATCGGTAAGTGTCATCACCAAGCGGTCTAACCCAATTGCTATCCCGCCGTGTGGAGGAGCACCATATCTTAGTGCTTCGAGCAAAAAACCAAATTTTACATTAATATCTTCATCAGAAAGTTGTAGCAAACGAAAAATCTTTTCTTGTATTTCTGGTTTAAAATTTCGTATACTTCCCCCACCTATTTCTTCACCATTTACAACAACATCATATGCTTTTGCACGAACTTTCAAAGGGTCAACATCAAGCAAATGAATGTCCTCATCTAATGGGGATGTAAATGGATGGTGTTTAGCAACGAATCTATTTTCTTCTTTATCAAATTCAAACATAGGAAAGTCGACAACCCAAAGAAATTCATACTTCCCATTTACCTTTTCTAAGATTCCTGTTCGTTTTGCTATTTCCTTGCGCAAAGCACCAAGAATTGTATAGCATTTTTCCCATTCATCTGCAACAATCAGGAATAAATCGCCATTTTCTATTTTCCCCTTTTCTTGTATTGAATTAATAGCCTTTTCATTAAGAAATTTTGCAATTGGGGAATTTATTTCACCATCAATTTTTTTCATCCACAATAGTCCTTTACCACCGTATTTTTGTGCAAGTTCGCTCAATTCATCAATCTGTTTTCGGGAATAATTTGCACAGTATTTTGCATTCAACCCAGCAATAACTTTTCCCGAAGCAATTGCCTCATCAAATACACGAAAGTTTGTTCCAACAAGACCATCGGTTAGAGTAACTATTTCCAAATCGTACCGTGTATCGGGTTTATCGCTTCCGTATCTAGTAATCGCTTCGGAAAAACTCAAGCGTGGGAAGGGTGTATTTATTTCAATACCTAAAATTTCTTTCCACAAACTTTTAAATAAACCTTCGGTAACATTGATGATATCCTCCCGGTCGACAAAAGACATTTCCAAATCAATTTGGGTGAACTCGGGTTGACGGTCGCTTCGCAAATCTTCATCTCGGAAACACTTCACAATTTGCACATATCTATCGAAACCAGAAATCATCAATATTTGCTTATATAATTGCGGGGACTGAGGCAAAGCATAAAACTTTCCTTTATGAATTCGAGAAGGGACAAGGAAATCCCGGGCTCCTTCAGGTGTTGATTTTGTAAGGAACGGTGTCTCGACTTCGATAAATCCATTTTCGTAAAAATACTTGTGAATAATTTGATATATTTGGTTTCTAATTATGAACCTCCTTTGAACAGATGGTCTTCTTAAATCTAAAAAACGGTACCTAAGACGATTTTCTTCGCTTACATCAACAATGTCCGAAATTTCGAATGGTGGCAAATCCGCTTTATTTAGTATCCCAAATTCTTCAAGTTCCACTTCGATTAAGCCCGTTGGCAATTTTGGATTAGGATTTTCCCTTTTTCTAACTTTCCCCTTAGCCCAAACAACAAATTCTTGCTTCAATTCTTTTACTTTTGCAGAAAGTTCTTGATTGACATCTGGGCTGACAACAAGTTGTGTTATTCCATACCTATCTCTAAGGTCTATAAATATTAATCCACCCATATCGCGGATAGAATGAACCCAGCCATTAAGTACGACTACCCTACCTTCGTCGCTCAAACGTAATTCACCACAAGTAGCAGTTCGCTTTGGAAAATTCATAAT
>JAOAEE010000076.1 GCA_026416955.1 Ignavibacteria bacterium
CTTTAATTGTAACAAAATCATTTTCGTAACCTATATGTCCCCTTGTTTCACTGAATTCAGACCTTTTATTTGTATTAACTGTTAGTACACGACCCGGTTTATTAAGAAAATCAATTTTATTATAATAATCAGAACCATAAACTATATTATCGTGAAAAATAAAAGAGAAAGAAACACCACTATTATGTTTACCAACAATATTAATACCCCAAGTGGTTGTCATCTGTTTATGATTAAATAAATTTTCCAGTGATAGACCAAGAATAGGGTTTCCTGTAATATCAATATTTTTATCTATATATCTAAATACACTAAAAAAATTACCTTCCTTCTCAAAAAATCTTGTGCTATCATTTTTATTATATGAATAGGTAAATTGGAATGAAAAAATTAGTAGTATGATTAATCTTCTTAATATATTTACCATCATTTTAACTTTTTTATTACTTTTGCTGGGACACCCGCAACTACTGTATATGGTTCAACATCTTTTGTTACAACTGCACCAGCACCCACTATCGCTCCCTCACCAATTGTAACTCCACATAAAATTGTAGCTGACGAACCAATAGAGGCACCTTTTTTAATATAAGTTTCAACAACTTTCCAATCTTCTTCTGTCTGTAATGTTCCATCTTCATTCGTAGCCCTTGGATATTTATCATTAATGAAAGTCACATTATGACCAATAAAACAATTATCTTCAATATGAACTCCTTCACATATAAAAGTATGGGAAGAAATTTTACAATTTTTACCGATAAATGCATTTTTCTGTATTTCCACAAAAGTTCCGATTTTAGAACCATCTCCAATTTCGCAACCATATAGGTTTACGAAACCAAAAATTTTTACATCTCTACCTAATTTCACATTAGGTGATATTCTTATAAAGTTTTTTTCTAAATATTCTTTTTCGAATTCAGTTTCCCCAATTTTGATTTTTTCACTCATTATTTTATCTCCACTATTTGACCTTTGTTTTTAATTGAAAAATCCGCAGCTTCTAAAATTTTCACTACCTTTAATCCATCATAACCATTCGTTAGTGGTTGTCTATTCTCATTTATAGCTTTAATAAATTCTTCAACTCCTAATGTTAAAGCCTCCGTTTGATCAACCTTAGGTGAATACATATCACCTATTCTATACTGAACTAATGCTTGGTATATTCCCTCTTTTGTATTTATTTCTACACCACTATCATATACTTTAATTTTTTCACTATACTCTAAATCATCAAAAACTAACATTTTCTTTGTTCCACCGATCAAAACTCTTCTAATTTTGATTGGGGATGTCCAATTAACATGAAAGTGAGCAAAGCAATTATTGTCGAAATATACTGCTATATGAGCAATATTCTCATGATTATAGTAATTCGCAATTCCATGAGCTGCTACTTCTTTTATTTCTTTTTTTATCACATAATTCAAAATTGAAATATCATGGGCAGCTAAATCCCATATCACATTTACATCATTCTGAAATAATCCCAAGTTTACTCTTACTGAATCATAATAAAGTATATCTCCAAGGTCCCC
>JAOAEE010000014.1 GCA_026416955.1 Ignavibacteria bacterium
CCAGAACTGGTGGATTCGTGGATAAAAGTAGAAAAAGTTATTCTTTTAGAACAAATTCGTGGTACTGGAAATTTAGTCAAACCAAGTTGTAATCTTTTGCTTTTCCCGAAATGTAAATCCCAACCAACAATCACAAGAAGGAATAGTTTTCAATATAGTGATATTTTTGACGATACTTATCCTTTGGAAAACCAATTAACACCTATCTCAATTTCATCTTCAAACTGGACTTTCGAACATACCGTTCCTAATATTGCCGACGCAATGGCAATAGTCGACTTAACAAGTCAAGCTATTCACTTTAAATCCGATGGAACTCAAAATTTATTTGGAGTTTTAGTAACCACACAAACTACTAATCCTTTTGCAAGTTCTGTGAAATTTAAAGTTCGATTAATTGTTAGTTTGTTATGAAAAACTATGAGGATTTAATTTGGAAATATCATAACAAATACCCATATCTTTCGCATCGACAATTAGCAAAAATCATCTTAGAAAGAGAAAAACTATCCTATCAATTCGATACTTTTCGAAAAATTATTGCCCGCATCCGAAATGTTGCTCCATCACAAGACTTCGAAAAAAACACCGAAGTTTTAGAAATTCCAGAATCTTTATATGAAGAAGAAAATAATTATATTATCGACCCAGAATTTTCAAGAATTGCCATCTTAAACGATATCCATATTCCTTTTCACGATAAAAACGCCCTTCATACTGCAATAGAATATGTTGTAAACTTCGACCCAGATTTGATTATTCTAAATGGCGATATCTTGGATTGTTACTCAATTTCACGATATTCTCGAAATCCGAATTTAAAAGATTATAATCAAGAAATTCAAATAGGATTGAAATTTTTAGAGTTCCTTCGCTCTAAATTTCCAACTCCTCAAATTGTTTACAAATTTGGTAATCACGAGGAACGCTTACAATTTTACATTTGGAACCGTGCAGAAGAATTGAACAATATAGAAGAAATTAGACTGGAATATTTACTAAAATTCCACAAATTTGGCATCTCCACAGTTACAGCAACTCAAATTATTGAAGGAACACACTTTTTCGTTGCCCACGGCCACGAAATTTATGCCAGTGCTGGAATGGTTAATATAGCACGAAATATGCGACTAAAAGCCTTTGAAAATGTTATTGTTGGCCATTTCCATCGCACACAAGAGGATATTTGGACTACAATTAGTGGAAAACCAATTGGTGGCTGGACTGTAGGATGTCTTTGTGGTTTAAGACCCGCTTACCGTCCAATTTCTTTTTGGAACCACGGGTTCGCAACCGTTGAAGTTTACAATGATACTTTTTCAGTTCAAAATAAAAAAATCATAGGTGATAAGGTAAAATAAGTGTGTCAAAATTGTGTCAAAATCAATCAAGAAAAATCAAGAAAAATCAAAGAAACAAGTTTCAATATGTCGTTAAACATCAAAATAAATTCCCAGAAAATTCACATTGTAAGTTTATTTGTAATGTGCACACCCGGAGGGACTCGAACCCCCAACCCTCTGATCCGAAGTTAAATTATTGCTATTGGTTCTTTTAAACTTACGCAAACTATGTGCTAAAAGTGTGTCGTTTGTTCGATTTTATTTTAAAATTTCCCCCGCTTTTCGAATAATTTCTTCTTCTAAAAAATGAGTATAATGCTGTAATGTTACCGTTGCATTGCTGTGTCGCATCAAATACACAACATATTCCAATGGAAAATCACTTCTTAACAACTTCATACGAAAATATACTCTAAACCCGTGAAATGAGCAACCTTCTTTATATATTCCCAATCTTTGTTTTGCCTTTTTTAACTTGTGAGCTAAACTCGACACGCTTGAATATCGCCAAGGAAATACTTTTTCTGGACTTAACTTTTTCTGTTGCTCTAAAATTTCTTCTACTATCGGTAAATACCGTCTTGGTTCAAATTCTTTTGTGATTTTGTTTAACCAAAATATTTTTCCATCCTTTACTTGCTCCCATTCCAATGTCAAAGCATCTACAATTCTACATCCAGTATAAACTAAAAACTTAATTAAATTCGCAAATTGTTTATCTTTTACCTCGAAATACTCGATTATTTGCTTAACTTCTTCTTCTGTGTAATTTTTAGTTGCTATTTTAGGTGTTTTTTGGAAATAATTGCGAATAAACTGGTAAGATTTTAAGTACCCTTGCTCGACACACCACCGTAAAAACACACGTAAACCACGTAAATTAATATTTATCGATGTTGGCTTGTCGTTAGTTGAAATAATATAGTCTTGAATTTGACGCTCTATTTCTTTTTCTTTTAATGGTGTGTTAATACTAAGAATTCTTTTAATTGAATACAAATAACTTTGCCGAGTTCTATCTGAAATACCAAGTTTAGCATTCAAAAACAATTCTGTTGCGGTTTTTATATCGATAGTAATTGTATTTTTAGATAAATCATACGACTCCCGCCACCACTTTTCGAGTAATTCTTCTGCAAGTTTACGACC